>NZ_JACJSF010000159.1 GCF_014698035.1 Desmonostoc muscorum FACHB-395 | reverse complement strand
TTACGTATGGATTTTCATGCTCTTTTAGAGTTTTTAGTAACCGTTCCTTTTGCTCTTTAGAAAGATGGTTTTTTGCTGGCATAGGTGGCTAATGCTAGGTTAATTACTTAGCTTTATTATACAATCAAGCTGCGTAACAGCTTACCTAATTCAAAGCTGATAAAAAAGTCTATTCTGAAAAATAGGAGCTATAAGTTACACTGTTGAGTAAAAATTGTGGCTTTATGATAAATCTATGGATTACGGTTATGTGGATGACCTCAGCAATCCAGAGGATTATCTTTACAATTATTGATATAGGTTAAATACTCATTTCTAATGTTCTTTTTATCATTCGTAACTGGTGAATAAAATGGCTAAAACATTAACAATACAGTTGTCAGATGAATTAGAAAGTAAATTAACTGCTCAGGCGCAAAAGCTTAATCTATCTTTGAAAGATTTAATTCTGCAATCATTATCTCAATCAGCTAAAGAGGAAAATATCTCCGAATTCGATCCAATTTTACCTTTACTAGGTACGTTGAAATTTGAGAATTTTGATGTAGGAGAAAAACACGATCAATATCTCCAGCAAACTTTGCAGCAGGAGTTAAAAATTGGCGAATAAAGTCTTTATAGATACATCGGGATGGGCTAATTGATTGCAACTGAGTCCTACCATGAACAAGTTGGCTTTATTCGTCTGCTGAAATCAGAATAAGTAATAATAAAAGGCATTCATTAAGATATGCCCTTTATTATTAAAAATTGCTAACCCGTTAACCTACGCCCCGACAGCTTCCTTCGCAGCATACAACACCTCAGCGTTGATTTCTTTGAAACCGCGATCGCGGGCAAATTTCTCGGTATTACGCTTCACTTTGCCGCGCACAAATCCCGGAATCTTATTCAATTCTGCTTGACCATCTTTTGTCCAATTCAAATCAGAATCAGCAGAAATTCCCCTAGTAATAACTTCTTTGGTATCGTGACCACCGAAGATTTCCAATAGGTGATCTTCCATTCCTAAAGTGAAGGAATTGTAGATCAAATCTGTAATCTGATTCGTGCCTTCGTAACCCATAAATGGTTTGTAACCAATGGGGAAGTTTTGGACGTGAATTGGTGCAGCAATTACGCCACAAGGGATATCCAAACGCTTACCAACGTGGCGTTCCATTTGGGTGCCGAAAATGGCAGAAGGTTCGACACGAGCGATCGCATCCCCAATTTCACCATGATCTTCGGAGATTAGCACTTCATCGCAATACTCGCTAACCTGTTCGCGGAACCAGTCTGCATCATATTTGCAATAGGTTCCAGCCCAAACAACATGAATCCCCATTTCTCGCGCCAGAATCTTGGTAATAGCGGCGGCGTGGGTGTTGTCACCAAAGACCACAGCTTTTTTGCCAGTCAAGTTTTGACAGTCAATGGAACGGGAGAACCAAGCAGCCTGAGATACGTGCAAAGTTTGCTCATTGATGAAGTTTTCGTAGTCAACTTCTGCACCTTGAGCGTTAATTACCTGCTGAATTTTGCGGATACAACGGGCAGTTTCCACTACGCCCATTGGAGTAATGTCTATATAAGGTGTGCCGAATTGTTCTTCCAGGTAACGAGCGGTGGTTAAACCAAGTTCGCGGTAAGGAACTAGGTTAAACCAAGCTTGGGACATCTTTTTCAAGTCATTCACCGAAGCGCCTTCAGGAATCAAGGTATTTACCTCAATTCCCAAATCAGCCATCAGCCGTTTGAGTTCGGTGCAATCGTGATTGTTGTGGAAACCGAGGGTAGTAGTACCGATAATGTTCACCGAGGGCTTTGCAGTTTTACCCTCAGCCAATTCGCCCCGCTTCCGCGCTTTTTCAATGTAGTATTGGACGATTTGATCCAGAGTGCGATCGGCGGCTTGCAGTTCGTTATAGCGGTAGTGGTTCACATCCGCCAGCATTACGTCTCCTTTCGCTTCCAGTTGCGCCCGTTCCACAAAGTTGTGCAGGTCTTCTTGCAAAATGCTGGAGGTGCAAGTGGGAGTTAACACAATCAGATCGGGGTGTTCCTCGGCATCTTTGCGGACGATGTTATCTACCACCTTCTCTTGGGAACCACGTGCCAAAACGTTGCGGTCAACAACACTGGTTGTCACTGGAGTGAAATCCCTCTCCCGCGATAGCATTGAGCGCATGACGTTAAAGTAGTCATCGCCAATGGGGGCGTGCATGATCGCATGGACATTTTTAAAAGAACTAGCGATTCGCAGAGTGCCGATGTGGGCTGGGCCTGCATACATCCAGTAAGCCAATTTCATGTTTGTGTTCTCCCTTTTCAACAGAAATAACACGGAGTCCGATAAGAATGGACTATAAGTGCTTGATTATTATTAAATCGTTTCTGATTGTCTCAAAACTTGTATCCCTAATGAAGTGAAGAGTTGTAAGGGTTTATCTGGAGTTGATAGGCTTAGGCATACCTCAAACCTGCTTACTGATTGGGATGTAGCTGCTGATTTTAACAACATGGCTGTTGTTTTATTTAAATAAATCTTAATTTTTCGGTAAGTTTGTTTTCAATTTGGGGTGGGGTGCTGGAAAAGAATGCAGAATACAGAAGTCAGAAGTCAGAATTCAGAATCAAGCAGGTATACAGCCATTGATTTTCCAACTATTCTGAATTCTGAACGGCAGTTGCTCATGGGGAAACCCCTTTAGCCCGAATTTATCACGTATTGTGTGGTTCGGGTGGGGAGTGTGGGAGGCAATGCAGCGTTCATTGATGTGCAGTTATTCAATTCCTCCTCTTTCTCCCCACACTCCCCACACTCACGCTCATTTCTCACTTATGAGAAATCCAGGTTTAGACCGCACTGCCTTCTCCTGAATTCTGACTAGAGAAGTGTTATTTACTGCCGAAAAATTTCTACTTTTTGTAGCACTACTTCTTGATTCGGACGATCTCTAGTCGTAGGCACATTAGCAATCTTACTGACTACATCTAGACCTTGGACAACTTCACCAAAAACGCTGTGTTTGTTGTCAAGGTGAGGCGTTGGTGCTTCTGTAATGAACCATTGCGAACCATTTGTACCGCGTCCGGCATTAGCCATTGACAGGATACCTGCACCAGTGTGTCTCAATTCAGGATGAAACTCATCCTCAAATTGATATCCTGGACCACCAGTACCCCATCGGCTGGCTGTATCAAGATAACGGCTCAGAGGATCGCCGCACTGAATCATAAAATCAGGGATGACCCGGTGAAAGCGAACCCCATCGTAAGCTGGAGTTCCCTTACCAGATTCACCAGTTTTAGGGTCTTTCCAGTCGATTGTTCCGGTTGCTAGACCGACAAAATTTTTGACGGTGTTGGGGGTTCGCTCTTCTTCCAAACGAACTACAATTTCACCCAAGGAAGTAATTAAACGAGCGTGCAGCTTGCCATTACCGGGAATATTAATTTCTGGAAAGTTCATTAGATATCCTATTTAACAAGTGCCAGTATTTGACCTATATAAGTTTATCAGCATTCAAGTTACCGCCTTTAGACATGACAAAAAACCTGAAGGAAGGAAACTTGAGCCAACAAATATTTTAATCAGGTAAATTTATCGCTGGATTCCGGCTAAAGAATCCTCTAGGGACTAGCTTAAAGCCAACTCGGTGAACAGGCATCACAGGCCAATCTTCCGATCGCGGAATATGAGTTACGCCCATTGTGTACCACAGCACGATATCTTCACCAATCAAGGGTTCATCGTCTGCAATATATTTTGGTAAACCTTGTCCTGGTTGAGTCTGGTTAGGATAATCACCGCCAGCATAGAGTTCAGCAGGTTTATATTTTGTTGCCCACACGTGATGAGTTGCAAATTCTGCCCGTTGACGGATTTTCGAGCCTTCCACAGGGAAAAACATGGAGTTTCCACCAGGCATCAGCATATATCCAGGTGCAGCCCCTAGTGAATTTTTCTTATCGGCACTAACAATCATCCATTCCCGACTGCTTTTCATATCTAAATCGCGCACAGCAGCCGTTTCTTTAGTGAGTGGGGTTTCTGTAATTGCGATCGCATTTCCCAATGGATTTTTCTCATCCATCGGCAAAGCTTTCACGTTCATTTCCATCACAGAATTAGCTTGACCATCGACATCGAAATCTAGGCGGTAGTTGAAAAAGTGCTGGTGATTTACTCCGAAGATATTCTTAGCGATTAGGCGACCAAAAGAATCATCCTCAGATTGCTTTTGAGCAGCCGTCCCCTGCGCCAGTACGATACCCGTTAATTCATTTTGGACTTCCAAAGTCCCATCTTGGTGAAAAATCCAATTAATGCTGTAATCATAGTTGTCAATGGCCGCAGTCATCGTCATGACTAATTCTCGACTACGACGAACATCATTACGCTGAGTGCCATACTCATAATGCTTCCAGAGCATACCGTTATTTCGCTCGTATATGCCGATAACTCCTGGCATGACATAAGGTTCTCCGTCGCCATTAGCGAACACGGCATCGACCAAAAGACCGTTTTCAGGAATTTCCTTACCTAATTCCATCGTGGTTGCTAGGGAACCAAAATTGTATTCCCCAACATCAAAGGCATTTCTGAATGACCAAGTGGGATTTGGATCGCCGTAAGGCACTACCGTTTCTGATAAGCTAGCGCGGTATAAAACTGGTCGGATATTTTTGCCGTCATTGTGTGTCACTTGGTACAGCACCAATCCACTACGAGGATGCATTACATAGCGAAACTTCCAACCTTGCCAGCTAATTTCATTGCCATTGAGCCGGAAACTTGCACCATTTGGTTGGAGAATCTTTAATGCTTTAAGTGGTGAAAGTAATTTACCCAAGGACTTTATATCGTAGTTCCAGTTTTCCTTAGAAAAAGGAACTATCCCCCTATCCACGAAACTAGAAATTTTACCTGTGTTCAAATTGACGGTTCCCAATATTCCTTCAATTGGACTGCCGTAATAATTCCAGCGATCGCTTTCGCCCTTGTAGTAAAATAAACCCCGACAAAGACGGTTTCCTGCTACTTCTTCCTGTTTACTCAGGATTCCTGGCGACCAACAACTTATTTTGACTTGGTTGAAGTCTGTAATTCCCCGCTTTCGCATCGCTGTTTGCCATCGGGGGTCTGATTTAAAAGCTTGAGTTGCCAGTTCATATTCTGAAGCGACGATCGCAGGTTGAACTGATGGTATTTCTTTCCAAGATGTTAAGGTTTTACTTTTTAGGTCAACGATACCCTCATAAGTTTTGTTTTGCGATCGCTCATAGATTACCAAAAAAGCTTTTCGCCCAAAAGCTTTACCCGGTGTAAATTTCAGAACTTCTTCTTTATCTGGTTCTTGTAAAGCAATCAGTGGAAAAGCTGCCATTTCGCTCAAAGTTTTTTCTTTTTGAATGACCGAAACAGCTGTACTAATTTCTGCCTCTGTTAGCGAAGTGAGAGGATGGGAAATCGCAGGCTGTTGAGCCATCAATATTCCCATTAATCCAAGTGAGAGAGAAATAAAAACAATTATGGCAATAGCTAGCCACAAAAAATGCCTTAGCCGCTTAATCATCTTTCACATTCTTACAAAAGACGTATAGTTATCTATTTCTAAGCCGAAGCTTGAAACCCGATAAATTAGCAGGGCTTAGGCAACAAATAGCCAAAATCTTGATTTTCTGAGGCAATTCATATAGATGCAAAACGTCTACCCTACGAGTTCTCCAACGGAGTACCCGCAGGGTATTGTGCCTACTGCGTGCAGTTTTGTATGAGTCCTAATTTAGAAGTTCAAGCCAAATTAATTTTTTAACAGTTAGAGGTTGTTTGGAAAGTATTTTTCGTAACACCAAAGCCTTGGAAACCTAACCCCCTAGCCCCCCTTCCCTACGAGGTAATTAGGGTTTCAAAGCCTCTCTCCGCTTCGGGGAGAGGTTTGGAGAGGGATTTCTAGTATACTTTACGACTTTTCAAACATCCTCTTAGGGAACTGGGGACTAGTGAAGAGTTTTTCCCCATACCCCATTCCCCATAATTTTAATTACGCAGAAACCAAACGGCGTAAAGATTCAGCACGGCGTTTCGCAATCGAGTTATTTGGATCGAGCTTTAGTGCTTCTTCGTAGCTTTGTAACGCCTGAGTAGTTAATTTTTTCTTCTCATAAGCGTGTCCAATATTATTCAACCCTGTTACGTAGTCTGGTTTCGATTTCAGAGCTTCTTTATACTGACGAATTGCGAGGTCATATTGCTCTTGGATAAAATAAATATAGCCCAGCCCGTTGTAAATAGGGGCAATATTTTCTTCTTCCTCTTCTTCAGCAGCTTTCAGAGCTTTTTGAAACAGCGCGATCGCTTGAGAATACAGTTTTTTTTCTGAATAAATACTGGCTAACTCATAATATTCTTGAGTCGTACCCTTTTCTTTCTCTAACTTCTTTCGCAATTTTGCAAAGGAGCCTTCAATCTTGCGAGTTTTGAAAATCTGGCGAAAAACACTCACGGCTGCAATTGTGAGTATAACCACCAAAATTGAGAGATAAACAACGGCTAGACTGTTATCCATTGCTGCAAATACAAATATTATAAAGTTGATTCGTAATCTATTATCAGTCTATTTGTCATTTGTCATTTGTCCTTTGTTATTCACTAATGACTAATTTACGGTAAACCCCAATGTTGAGAGCGTTGCTGGAGCCAACCTTGTTCTAAGTAACGAGCGATCGCTTGATTCACATTTCGTCTTAATTCATCGTACTGCAATCCCTTGGGCATAACTACAGACAAGGGTTCAGTTGATAACTTAGTTGGCAGTAGCCGATATTGAGGATATTGTTGCACCCAACCGCTCAGAACGCTAGCATCGGCGGCAAAGGCTACTGCGGTATTACTTTCTATTTTCTCTCGCGCTTCGTGATATGAATTTACTCCTACCAACTCGGCGTTTGGCAGATAGAAGCGCACTTGAGCAATAGTGCTGGAGTTGTTAAGTACGGCAATTTTTTGTTTTGCCAAATCACTCAACTTATTCACAGAGACATCTTTTGTAACTAATACAGTGCCATCCAAATAGTAGGGAACACTGAAACTAACTATCCGGCTGCGTGACTCGGTTGCTGTCACCCTAGCGATCGCAAAATCAACTTTCTTGTCTAAGACTACAGACAGGCGATCGCGATTCGCTACAGGTTGCAATTTGACAGCATCTCTTTTCCCAATCAAGTCAAGTGCTAATCGCTGTGCCAAGTCAATTTCTAAGCCTTGCAAATTACCATTGGCATCTCTAAATCCCAAGGGGCGCAAGTTGTCTTTAACAGCAACAGTTAGATAGCCGCGCTGCTGAATTTCTGGCATTTCGGCGGCAGATGCAGTGAATCCTGTCCCCACTATGGAAAAGCAAGATATCCAAAATATCGTGGCGGATAATACCAGATGTAACCGAGTAATTACTTGCCATCTGTTACATCTGTTATACATCCCTTGCCACCTTTATCCTTTAGCTTGAACTGCTAGTTCTGCAACTTTGCCAAAGCTAGCTGGATCGAGGACTGCTAATTGTGCCAACATCTTGCGATTTAGTTGGATATCAGCTTTTTTCAAGTTACCGATCAATTGGCTGTAGCTCAAGCCGTGTTGTCTTGAAGCAGCGTTGATGCGGGTGATCCAGAGGCGACGAAAATCGCGCTTTTTCTTTTTGCGATCGCGGTAGGCACTACGTAGTGCCTTCATTACTTGTTGGTTGGCAGTTCTAAACAGAGTTGAGTGAGAACCGCGAAAACCTTTAGCTAGTTTGAGAATTTTATTGCGGCGCTTCCGAGCTACATTACCGCGTTTTACCCGTGTCATAACTTATTTCCTGAAGGACTTACAAATATGGGAGCATTAAGCGCACGTTGAGTTCATCACGTTCATGTACAAGTGTGGTCTTGGACATGCTACGTTTTTTGTCGGAAGATTTGTGTTCTAAAAGGTGGCTTTTGCCAACTTTCCGACGCACGATTTTACCGGTGCCGGTGGCACGGAATCGCTTGGCTGCGGCTTTACGAGTCTTGAGTTTAGGCATGGTATAGCTTTAATTCGACACGATCCATTATTATACTAATAAAATTGCTGGAATGGAAATTAAGTTAGATAGTCCGTTATAACTCTCTTCTGTCACTCTCTGGGAAGGCGATCGCAACCTACGCACTCCCCTACTCCCCCCAAACTGCGGACTCAAATTTTCCCTGTTCGCCAAATTTGTTATAAATTCAAGGTATTATTTCTGCAATTCTTCTATTTTTATATCTATTTCCTTTAGAGTATATAAGTAATATTTATGTTGAGGACGCTTACCCGTATTACGATAAAATCTATCATTTTTTTCATCATATTGACTTATTAAGTAGTAGCAAAAATTTCTATATTTTTGTAAATTTTTCAGATAAATTGGTTTTTGCTCTAGATACTGAAAATAAAAAATCAAGCATTTTGTAAGAGGTATTAAATAGGGTAAGCCAAGAATAATGGAAAAAATAAAAGTACCAAACATTCTTGGTATATCCTGAGATGTTGCTGATGATGATGGATTTGAAATAGTAACAGCAAATAAAAACATCAACGATAACCAAGATGTAGGTAAAAATATACCCCAAATAATGGCATTATTTAAGCTTTTGCTTGCATCTCTCTTAAACTCAATTGGATAAGTGGTATTGAGACAAAAGCTGTTAAATTTTTCATGTAACATGTTCTCAATATTGGTTATATCTTCCTGAATTTTAATGGATTCTTCTAAAAGTTTTTCTTTCTCTATGTATCCTTGTCGCGCTATCTCCTGTTTTCTCAATCGCTCATTTTCTAAAATTTTGTATTTTTCATAAATCCGTAACGTACAAGTTGTGTTTATACTGCCGCTAACAGCAGATTTTATATCTATATAAATAGCCTGTCTAACAGGAATAGAGTCAAACTTAGATAGCTCATCTAAGTCATCAATGTCGTACATCTGAATATACCTAAGAGATGTGAGGCTTTTTACTTTTTGAGTAGTGAGGTAGTTTAATACTTCATCATAATTAGTATATTGGTGACGAAAATTACTTAACCACCTTCGTTTTAATGAAATATCAAAAATATCAATATCTTGATAAAAAATACTAACATCCCTAAAGCAATGTTGTATACTTTTACGTAAATCATTTTTTTCAAAATAGCTTTCAAAATCACTATCAACTCTTGATAGAATCGATGTTTCGTCAATTTTTATCAATCTATAGCAATAACTCACAAGCTCTTTATAGCTATCGAAATATAGATTTTCTGGCTGTACCATCTTTTTTATTTTTATCTATAAAAAATAATAGTTATCAAAAAATGCAATGGGAAAGTCCCCTGTGTAATACCTATTACTTACAAAACTATATCAACGTTACAGGGAGAGGAATATGTACTAGCAGCAGTTATTCTAGAGGATGTGCTGAATGCCAATGAGGTTAAAAAACGGGTATTCATCAATAAAATCTATCAATTCTCTGGTCTTACTGGTGTAAGGAACATTAAAACTGTTAATAAGAAAGAAAAAATTCCAACCCATTCTCTGGTTGTACAAGTTGTTGATATTTGATTAAAATTTTCCACTGTATTACATACATACATCAAATCTTTTATTCCCATAAAGCCAAGAGGCTTTATAAATAGGAAACCAATAATACCAATAATAAAAGTTAGCTTTATCCATTGAAATACAAAGAAAAGAATATATGACTAAAAACAAAGAATCTTTTGGATAATTGCTTGGCAAAGAATCTAAAAATACTTTTAATGCAATTTTTCTGTGGGGAGAACTCATTTTAATATTTTAAAAGGACACTACGCATAGTATTCCCAAAATCTGTTTCATTATCACAAATCCTCCCAATCAAAATTCAATCAAAGTCGAGCATTCAGCTTGGTATATTTTTCAGTAAATAAACCCGTGTGATTTCTCTTGTATAGAATTTGGTATTATCTAAAGTAAAAAATATCTAGTAATTTACCCAACTTAGCCACTTATGAATAGCAATGAATTACCACAAGGCATTGATATAAAAAAAGGCTCTAAACATGACTACGAAGAATCACTAGGCGACGATTCAAATCCTGATGATTACACTTACTACAATATTTATTTTGAAGGTAAAAAGGTGGGTAACGCCAGTTATCGCTATAATAATAGTTATACTTGTTGGCAAATAGATAGATTTTTAATTTATAAAGATGAAGAAGGCAACGGGTATGGTTCTTGTCTTATCAAATATATAAGTCAGGAGATGTGGAGTATAAAACGCAGCCATATTCAGATTTTCCCAACTAAAAAAGAAGAATTTATTTCATGGTTGATTAGAAGAGGGTTCAAAGAAACTCAAGAACCTGGGTTTCCAAAAACCTTTTAGGGATTTGCAAGAAAATAAGATACCAATTAAACGGGGAAAATTGTGATATCCCATTTAGGTAGAGTTTCGGAAGGTTGCCAGAAGGTTTGGTAGTGTTCTAACTCT
>NZ_JACJSF010000158.1 GCF_014698035.1 Desmonostoc muscorum FACHB-395 | reverse complement strand
GTTAGTAATCACAATTAATTTATATCCAGCTTTGCTAAGTATTTGTAATCCTTCAATAGCACCGATTTTCATTTCGATTAATTGCGGATCAACATTGTTTGGTACATTTTCAATTAGAGTGCCATCTTTATCTAGAAATATCGCCGGGATTTGAGATTGCGAATTTAATTTGTTAGTTCGATGCCAAATTTTCTGATTTTCCAAGAAGTATATTTCCCCATCTTAAATCTAATACCACTTGCAAAAGACGACAACGGTGTTGCCGTGTCTCCCGTGAGCGATCGCGTCCAGCATTATCGCACAGTATAAAACTCGCCAATATAATAAAGCAAGTATAGTCATTAGAACAGTGGCGAGATTTGATATGGAGTGCATCACTTCCAGGTTATTATCTTTATAATTTGCTCTTGATGAAGTAAAATCGCATCAAATCAACCCAAAACATCTTTACTACTTTTAGAATTGGGATTATCGATATCTTAACTTGAAGAGCTTGTGGCATAATGAGCAATATTCCTACGGGAGAAAAATCATTGTTGAGGTAGATTGAATACCTGTTACCTACGAACTCAGAGATTATCAACATCAGTGGATAAAAGATATTTGGAATTCTTAGGAGAATGGTAATAGGCGGGTGCTTGCACAACTCCCGACAGCCGCAGGGAAAACGGTGTGCTTTGCACATATTTCTCATAAATTCTTTGAGCAAGGAAAGCAAGTTTTAGTCATTGCCCATCGGATTGAGTTGATATCTCAAGCTGCCGAAAAGCTAGAGCAAATTATCGGTGAACCAGTTGGGATTATCAAAGCAGGTGTTCTGGCTAATCCAGAACGGAGAATCCAAGTTGCTAGCGTTCAAACGTTGAGCAGACGAGAGGTATTGGATTTGCCAATGAACATTGGACTTTTGATATTAGACGAGGCGCATCATGCAACTGCTTTATCTTATCGGCGATTAATTGAACATTATGAAAGCGCCCAAATATTAGGTGTAACTGCCACTCCCCAGAGGATTGACGGTCAAGGTTTTGTTGATTTATTTGATGATTTGGTTATTGGCATTGACACTGCTCAATTAATTCAGGCTGGGTATTTAAGTAACTTTCGATTATTTGCAACGAATCAAACTATTTCGACTCTTGGAGTTGCAAAATCTCGTGGGGATTTCAGAGCTAAAGATTTAGCGGTTGCCGTCACTAGCCAAATTGGTGTTAGTGAAATCCTTGAGAATTACTTTAAATATGCACGAAATCTTCGTACAGTTATTTTCGCCTGTAGCTTAGAACATTCTCGTGCCCTGGCTGCGGAATTTTCTCGTAATTATATTAGTGCCGAACATTTGGATGGCAAGACTCCCCCACAAGAGAGATTAGAAATATTGCAGCGTTTTCGCAATGGTACTACCCAAGTAATTACTAATTACGAAATCTTAACCGAGGGCTTTGATTGCCCTAATATTGAGTGCGTTTACTGTGTCCGTCCGACTGAAAGCTCTACTCTTTGGCTGCAAATGCTGGGGCGGGTTCTAAGAACTTACACTTTAAAACCAACTGCGGTGATTATTGATATTACCGATAATTGGAAAAAACATGGGCTTCCTGATGAAGCCCGTAAATGGAGTTTCTTGCCTAAAACTATATCAGAAATACAAAACAAAGGCTTAATCCAATGTGAGCATTGCACCCATATTTTTAAACCGCTAACTGAAGAATTAGCTAATTTTAATGCCGAAGTTGACGAGGATGGAGTGGTGATTCAACATCACCAAGCTATTTGTCCAAGCTGTGGTGAAACGATTGATTTTACAACTATTGAAAGTCCTGCAAAGCCAATTTTTAGCAGAATCAGACTTAGACAGGGTTTTAGCCTCGAGCTTACAGAAATTGACCTTTCTGTTTCTACTTACAGATTAGACTTAGTTACTGATACCCTAAAAAAGCAAGGTTTACTGGGTGCAAGTCCCACTAAAATTTATAGCGCCATTTTCATCGCTTTTATTGAAAATATTACTAAATTTACTCTTGGTGATTGGCGCGAAATCGTTAAAATTGTTGAGCCATCCCAATCAGCAATTACCAAAAAAGCATGGGAACTGTACAAGGAAGCTTTTGAGCGACATAAGAACCGCATCTTGGCTATGTCTTTTGTCGAACAGAAAAAGCTAAAACAACAAGGCAGTACCAATGTGGCGACAATAGAAGCTCTTGGGCAGTTGGAGAATAGTATATTCTGGGAACCAAAACCACAGGAAAAGTCATCTAAGTTCAAAAAGAATTTAGGCGATAGTTATTTTAAAATGAAGTACAAATCACAATGGAAAGAATCTTTAACTTACTGTTCAATGCTAACAGGTGATTTTTTAAACATAAATGCTGGTCTGTTCCATGTGGAAATCAAAGATGTATATGTAAATATCTGTATTGAGGTTAGAGAACTTCCTGGGCTGAAATCCAAACTCACAGAGATTTGTGATCCCGCAGAGATTGAATATGCCTTTACTCAAGGGTTTGGGAAACTTGCCAAGATCATGTTCCGGTTAAGTTAATTCCCAATGTTGGGTCATAATTGAATGGCACGCTTGAAAAGCGCTAACCCTTGATATTACTGGTTTTTGGGTCTGAGGTTGCAGGTTCGGCTGTAAGAAATTAAGAAGAATTTGCTGGTGTTTCACACTCGTCCGTTGAAAACTATTTTGATTCATGCTGTGCTGTGTGAAAAGCCATCTGCCAAAAATTATGTTCAAATTTTGCTACTCTTAAAAAAGATTCTTCAGCTTGTTTTTGAATATCTTCCTGTGCCGTTTCTAAAACCTCATCAGCTTGCTGTGACAAAAGTTTTACATATTTTGTAAAATCAGTGTTTCCCCATCTTTGTGCAAATTCATCGTAAGGTGCAGGCATCTTACCTGGTAGTTGCCAACCTTGATTATAGGCTAATTCAATAGCCCAAAATGCAGTTGCTTGCACAGGATAAGGCTTGTCTGCAAGACTATACATATATTCACAGTATTCTCTACAGGTTGGTTGTTTTTTTATATTAAGATTCAGTTGTCGTTGGCTAGCTTTTTCTTGAAACCAATTGAGTTCGTCTTTAAGAGCTGCCAGTCCTCCAAGTATCACATCAAAATGTTCTGGAGGTGCGCTGGCTAATACTCGCCCTACCATCCGCGTAAATTCCACAACAAACAGATAATCTTGGATCAACCATGTATTGAATTGCTGGGGTTGAATTATACCTAATTGACACTGTTCTAGAAAGGGATGCACAGTTGCTTCTTGCCAATCTTGAGCGTGATTTTCTAAAAAAAGTTTGCAGGTAATAGTCATTTTGGCTCAATAGGTATTTCGGGGAGATGGAATGGAGAAGAGTAGACTGCTAAGATCCTAACGATTCTATCTCCTACTGAGGTGACATTTAGCACGATTCATACAGACTACTCGGAGGATTTCGGTTTCGATTTCGAGTTTGACGAACAACTTTTTAGACCAGCAGCCTGCATCGTCGCTTGCTCTAACTATCAAAGGGTTGAGTACGGTGGCAATTTGTTAGTCTGTGGCATATATCCATGTTGGATCGGATGGTGAGAATTGTCCAGAGTTCATCAATCCCTAGTAACTGGCTAAATCGGTCATTTATTTGTGCTAAAAGTCATGGTCTAATTCATGACTTTTTTCATTAGTCCTTTTGTCAAAGGTTTATATAATAGTTATATTCAAACGAAGTTTTATTGCTATTTTAAACTCAAAAACAAAATATTTCTCCCATTATATCTAGACATATTTACCGGATAATTTAAAAATACTAAGTATTAGTTAATAGAGATAAAATAGAGCTATTAACTATGCCTTTTACACCCTATCTTTAGTCTGGACTTTTGTATTTTGCTTACTAAGTCTTAATGACCAAATACATACAAATAAATTATCACAGACACTGCTGACTACTTATAAAACACAACATTTATTTTCAAAGATTACTAAATCTAATACTCCCAGTACCCCTGTACCTTATAGAGGCGGTGGACGTAGATATTTAATTGAACCTTTCAAAAATATTGAGCCTCTTGTTTAATCTGACTTTTCACAGGATCTGAAAAAATCAAAAGGTGTGGGGTGTAGTAAGACTTCTGTCTTTCCCTACACCTAAACCTGTAACCCTATTTCAGCCTTTCTTTTTCGCTAATTAACCCCGAAAATATCATCAATTAGTGCTTCTCACGAAACTAAATACTGTTGAATTTCAGTTTTTTGACGACGTAGAGCAGTGATTGCTTGCTGCTGAATTTGGCGAACTCGTTCTCTACTGACATTCAATTTCTCTCCAATTTGAGCTAAAGTTAGTTCTTGATCGTTCTCTAACCCAAAACGCAAAATTAATACTTCACGCTGCGTCGGTTTGAGTGATTCTAATAAACTATTAATGTCTTGGCGCAAAAGTTCTTTGGTGATATGTTCGTCTGGAGATATGCCTTCATCTGGTAAAAGTTGGCTAAGTTCTGTGTCTTGGTTATCTCCAATCTTTACATCTAGAGAAATTGGCTGCTTTGAACTGCTGAGAAAATCCCTAATCTGGCTTGGTTGTAAGTCTAAAGTTTCAGCAATTTCTACAACACTAGCTGGACGACCCAGTGTCTGAAATAATTCTCGCTGTACTTTCTTAATTTTGTTCAGTTGTTCGGTGATATGAATTGGCAAGCGTACAGTACGAGATTTCTCTGCGATCGCCCGTGTGATTGATTGCGTAATCCACCAGTATACGTAGGTGGAAAGCTTATAGCCGCGATTGGGGTCAAATTTTTCCACACCCCTTTGTAAACCTATTGCCCCTTCTTGCAGCAAATCTAAGAATTCCAGATTGCGCTTGGTATATTTTTTGGCAATCGAAACCACCAGACGCAAGTTTGCTGTCACCATTTTTTGTTTGGCTCGTTGCCCAAGATTTTGTATTTGAGCTATTTCCAATTCACTTTTATCAACATCAACAGCTAATTCGACCATTGTTGGCTCACGATCTAGTTGTTGGGTGAGTTCATTTTTTCTTTGCTCAATTGCCATGATTTGCTGTACCTGCCTCCCATAAGCAATTTCTTGGTCTGCGGTTAGCATTGGATAACGACCAATCTCTTGCAAATAGATACGAACCATGTCTGGACTCAGGCTGGACATACAACAAAACTTTTTTTGATATTTAGACGAACCTAAAAGTATAAATCAAATCGCTGAATTAATTTTCCTAATTTAAACAGCCAAAAACTCTGGGCAAAAGATTCTGTCTGGCACAAGGCTTAATGCAGAACTCCAAACCATCACCATTTTTCGAGCTGTACAAGCTTTATGTCCTGAAATAGCTCCGATGGGCAAAGAATTGGTCGGAGCAATTCAGGAAATTGAAGAGACACGTTAGTTTCCAAGATAGGGGTAAAAGTCTGATATATATTTGGAGTCATTTAATTTTATATATCCCGAAAATGCGAGCGAAAATACGAGATACAGAAATTTTCTTTGATGTGGAAGGTTCTGCACTAGTGGTGGATGGCGCAAGCATCTGCTCTAAACCTGTCGCCTTTCTAATTCACGGGGGGCCTGGTGCGGATCATACTTCCTTCAAACCAACTTTCTCGACTTTAAGCCGAAAACTACAACTAGTTTATTTTGACCATCGCGGTCAAGGAAGGTCTGCCCGTGGGTCTAAAGAAACCTATACTCTAGACAATAATGTTGAAGATATGGAAGCATTGCGCCAACACCTTGGTCTGGAGAAAATTGTTGTAATTGGTAGTTCTTACGGTGGTATGGTGGCTCTAACTTATGCAGTTCGCTATCCTCAGAATGTCTCTCACCTGATTGTGATTGCTACGGCAGCCCATAGTGGCTTTTTAGAAAGAGCCAAGGAAATCTTAGCATCAAAAGGAACTGAGGAACAAAAAGTAAGCGTTCAGCGACTTTGGGATGGGAACTTTGAAAATGAGGAACAGTTAAGACAGTATTTTCAAGTGTTGGGACCAATGTATTCGCTAAAATATGATCCCATTAAGTCAGGCATTGCATGGAGCCGGAATATTCTCTCAGTTGATGCGATTAATGTTGCTTTTGGCGGTTTCCTCCGTACCTACAATATTCTTGACCAGTTACATAAAATTACTGCACCCACTCTAGTTATTGCAGGCCGGTATGACTGGATTTGCGCTCCAGAGTTTTCTGAAGAAATTGCTCAGGCAATTCCTAATGCCGATTTGAGAATTTTTGAGAATAGCAGTCATTTGATCCGCGCAGATGAGCCAGAAGCACTTTTAGATGCAATAGCCGGGTTTTTGGTTTACAAACGTTAGCTCAATTCGTAATACCATTTACCAGTTTAATTCTAGTTGCCAAGCGATGTCTTCTGGTGCGTCGGCAGTCTTGTATACACAAAGAGCGATCGCCTGCGGCGATAATAATCTTCGAGACCATCCCTCTGTTTGTCAACATACTCCTCTTCAATAACCAATCCAAGTCTCGTAACCAATTATTAATATATTTGGTGGCGATAAAAACTTGTTAGAAATCTTGGATGTTTATTTCTGGGGTCATCTTGATAGCTGCCAGAGTTGGATGGAATAACATAAATGGCTTTCAAAAATTGCGCGTGCTGCTAACCCCTCGACAACCAACTTTTCCAGCCAGCGCTTAAATGCCCAACGACCGAGTGTATGTAATGGAGGAACAGCGATCGCCACAACATCAGCAATATATTTGACCGTTGTTAGCCCAAAAGTACGAAAGTTATCAACACACAAGTCAATCGTTGGGGCAATATGGGTTGAAATGTCTTCAGTTTTGATTAACTTGAATCCAGCCTGCACTAAAGTCGCTTCGAGTTCAGTGGCGATATGACAATTAGAAAAAATACCTTCTCTGTATTCTGCATTAGAACGCATCATATCGGCAACCAGCAGGTAGCCACCATTACTTAATAAACAAGCCGCACCCTGAGCCAAATCGTCAACAGCAATATATTGACTGCTTTCACTCAACAGAACTAAATCGTAGGAGTTTGATGAGTGAAAATCTTCAAATCTAGTTAAGTAAAAAGGTACTTTACCGTTGGTATTTTGAATAAATCTCTCTTGCTGAAGTGCATCGGGTGCTAATCCCTCAACACTAAAACCGCGATCACACAAATATGCCGCATTACCACCAATGCCACAGCCTACGTCAAGCACAGTTTTTGTCCCCTCTGGGATAAAACTGAAAAGTTTGGCTGCATAGCTTTCTTGCGCCACACGCAGGCGAGTTAGAGTTAATTCTTCACCATGAGTAGGTAGTGGCTCCCAATACCCATAATGGAGATAGTCGGAATTTGTGAGTCCCATGTAATAATCTATCGCCGCATTTTGGTAGCGAGTAGGTTTCGGAATCTTGCTTGATTGTGGTTTGAGCATTGAGGAATAAAGTAACTATTAGGGCATTAAGCTTGGTTGAAATTCTGACCAACGCTTGCAAACTTGTTCGTAGCAATCGGGTGGAGTAATTTTTAGTTGGTGTAAAAAATTAACCTCAATCTGAGGTTCAACCTTTAGCACCAGAAGAATATCTTGATGGGGATTGTATGTTGCGACTGCTGGAAAAATTGATGAGATTATAGATGAGTTAAGTGATTGTGATCGCAAGTAAAGCCCAATTAGATCGCAGGGGAGAAACTGGAGGGTGAAGGGAACTGTATCAAAGTTTGTAATTGTTGACTGAGTAACTTGAGTATCTACATCACATAAGACAACTCCCCGTCCAAAGGACTGAAATCCTTTCCATGCTGTGTAACCAATGACCAGCAGATTATTATGAATAAAACTATTTTGCCAGTAGCCAAAATTTCCTTGCCAAACACTATTGGATGGTCGCATTGACTTCCTCCCCCAACACCAATGATTCAATGCGAACCTGCTCAAGCTCTCGTCCAATCAATACTAATCGCGTTTGACGGGGTTCCTGGGGTTGCCAAAGATGGTCATAAAAGTAGTTAAATCGATTACCAACCCCCTGTAATACCGGACGGATAGCTTTGTTTAGAACTGCTACAAATCCCTTAATTCGATAATTCATAATTCATAATTACATTTTGTGACGGGGATTTAGCTAGGCTTCAATTGTGTTCTGCCTCTAGAACTAGGGGATTTAACCCCCCAAACTTATTTAAAATCCAAATATTCATAAATAGCTGCGATCGCCGTAAGGCGTGCGCTCCGCGCAATCGCTACCTAACCAAGCTTGAGGGATTTTGGTTAGCAAAGTTTCTGTCCATGAATTCTGTGCTTCCCTCTGCCCGCACAGTTCGGAACATTCCAAATCGACATAACCCTGCACCAAAGGCTAAACGCATCAGTAAAAGCGTCGGTACCTCGCGCACAGACTTGATGAAACCAGACAGCCCAAAACGCACTAATCCCTCTGGTCGAGCCACTCCTTGCCAAATCGAATCGAACCAAGAAGGAAGGGTTTCTTGCGTCCAGTCTGCCGTAATTACCTCCCCTTCAACTAATTCTGTCCCTGCCAAAAGCTCAGAAAAGCCTTCAATGCTGGAAAAAGCTGGATGAGACCACTGATCGAGGAGTTGCTGCATTACTCGTTTCTCCCAAAAATTTAGCGGCTTTTGGCGATCATCCCTCTGATTCCAGTCCGCTACAACCAGCACTCCACCAGGCTTTAGCACCCGCATTAATTCTCTAGCAAAAACAGTTTTATCTGGCATGTGGGGGCCTGCTTCGATTGACCAGACCACATCAAAACTGGCATCTGGAAACGACAATGCCATTGCATCATCAACCGCAAACTGGGCATTTAGCCCAAAGGGTGTTAATTCCTGGGCGCGTTTCACCTGAATAGGACTGATGGTAATCCCTGTGACAGCAAACCCATAATCTCGCGCTAAAATCCGACTGCTGCCGCCAATACCACAGCCAACATCTAAGACGGTAGTACCAGGAGGTAATTTTTCTATTCCACCCCATTTAACCATTTCATGTACAAAGTCAGATTTAGCAGCCAAAAAATCCTTACTTCGTGGTGGCGAACCGTAGTGACCAAGGTGAATGTGTTCTCCCCAATAAAACTCAACAATCCCGTCAAGAGTCCATTGATCGTAGGAATTGGCAACTGTGGATGAGGATTGATACTTGCGGGCAGTTAGGAAATAAGCCGCAATTCCAATTACTAATAGCAGAAAAAAAACAATTACAGAATATAATAAAGTTGACATTTTTTTGAACGCTCCTTTACACCTATTTGAGCCGATCTAACGGTTTACTTATTGCTGCTCGTCCCCAATCTGACCAGCGATGCCGTAACTGACCGAGGGAGGCAATTGCAATATAAGTTATCCGATACATCAACATTGCAATGTTTTGAACATCTTGAATAATTTTCCCTTGAAGTAGACTGGGCTTGGGTTTATCTTGGGGGAAAGCCGTTTGTTTTACAAAGGGATGAACCGAAGTGGGAATCTTTCCATCTCGCTGAAGATAGAATCTCGACATGATGATTAACCTAATAAAACTCTAATAAATTAGTAATTTCTATGCTTAATGGGGAAAGCATTTGTTCAGTAGTGGAACATGACTATGTACGTCATACACGCCATTTACTACCTCTTTTTTAAAAACTTTCACCTGTTAGTTAGTACAGTATTTCGTTGTTCCTGTGACTATTTGCGAACGATACTCTCATCTGGAGTAACGATCGCGATCGCTGCATCTCAAGACACAATTTGTAATGGGAATTAACCGCTTGCCCTCTCATAGAAAGTCGTAATCTGTAGCGTCTTGATATGTGGGACTATGAGAACGTAAAGCTGAGTAGTTGTATAAATCTTCATAAAAATACTTATCTGTGCCTCGCAGATGTAAAAAAATTACAAGTCAACTTCGGCGGGCATTCTGACTCACAAGGCAAGCCTTGTTTACAGCTGCGGGACAGCGCCGGATTTACACCGGACTTTCCCCGTTTCCTCTAGCGGCTGTTCCCCACTAGAACCGAGATTCATCTGGATAATAACACAACTGCGATTTGCTTGCATAAAAATCAATGGGCGGTCTATATTTGCATTCGCTATTAATCGGGACAAGTCTCTTTTTTACTAAGCGTTTATTTTCTACTCAGCGTTGCGAGGTCGTTTCCTATTACTTAGTAAACATCTTGCAAAAGTAACAAATGCCAAAATATTGGGGTGCATAGTAAAGGTTACTGGGTTTGGGGGAATTCCATCCCTTTACCCTACTTCTGCAATAAGTAATCTTGAGCGTGATTTTCTAAAAGAAGTTTGCAGGTAATAGTCATTTTGGCTCGATAGGTGTTTACGGGAGATGGAATGGAGAGGAGCAGACTGCTAAGACCCTAACGATTTTACCTGTATATTAACAAACACTTGCAGGTGCTTTGCAATTCAATTGAAAGTATCTACGCCCAAGAAAATTACCATTTTTTGTAAGGGAGGAATTTACCTGACATAACAATTTTCACCCGTTCGCCTTTTGGGTTTTCTTCCTTGTCTACATTCAAAGTAAAATCAATAGCACTCATAATTCCATCACCAAACTT
>NZ_JACJSF010000157.1 GCF_014698035.1 Desmonostoc muscorum FACHB-395 | reverse complement strand
CTCCCCTGCTCCCCTGCTCCCCTGCCCCCTGCTCAAACACAGGTGCTTCTTCTAATATGGCATGGGCATTTGTACCGCTAAATCCAAAGGAACTTACCGCAGCAATTCGCGTTTCACCGTTGGTTTGCCAAGGTGTCAGAGTTTTGGGAATTGTTAAAGGCAGTTCTGACCAAGGAATCAACGGGTTAGGTTGGTTTAGATGTAGATGGGGTGGAATTTGTTGATGTTGTAGTGCCAACACCACCTTCATCAAACCTGCAACGCCAGCAGCCGATTCCAAATGACCGATGTTGGTTTTGACAGAACCGATCGCCAAAGGTCGATCTATAGTATGCTCTTTTGCTAAAGTAGCAGCGATCGCTTCTACTTCTATCGGATCTCCTAAAGATGTCCCTGTACCGTGGGCTTCAACGTAGCTTACTTGCTGTGGTTGTACTTTAGCATTAGCGATTGCTTGCCGAATCAAGTTTTCTTGGGCGATGCCGTTGGGTACTGTTAACCCACTGCTGCGACCATCTTGATTGACCGCTGAACCGCGAATTACCGCCAGGATTTTATCTCCTTGGGCTTGTGCTTGAGAAAGGCGTTTGAGTACGACCATGCCACAACCTTCTCCTCGCACGTAACCGTTAGCTGCGGCATCAAAGGTTTTACAACGTCCATCTGCTGCCATCATTCTCGCCTTCGAGAACATAATGTTGGCTTCTGGTGTAAGAATCAAGTTGACTCCCCCGGCTAAAGCTAACTCACACTCGCCGTTGCGAAGGCTTTGACAAGCCAGGTGAATGGAAACCAAAGAAGAAGAACAAGCAGTATCCAGTGCTACACAAGGCCCTTGCAAACCCAAAACAAAGGAAAGACGACCAACCATCGCACTAAAAGCGCTACCCGTTCCCTGATAGGCATCAATTCCCTGTTCCCCCGCCTGGGCATAAAAGCGGGTGTAATCATTAGTAGTAACACCGACAAACACCCCTGTTGAACTACCCATAAGTTCAGAAGGAGGTTGACAAGCATTTTCTAAAGCTTCCCAACTAACTTCTAATAGCAAACGCTGTTGAGGGTCGATGCTAATTGCTTCCCGTGGCGAGATCCCAAAAAACTCGGCATCGAATCGATCTACCTGCTTTAAAAAGCCACCGTAGCGGCTAGACATTTTACCA
This sequence comes from Desmonostoc muscorum FACHB-395, assembly GCF_014698035.1. GTDB lineage: Bacteria > Cyanobacteriota > Cyanobacteriia > Cyanobacteriales > Nostocaceae > Nostoc > Nostoc muscorum_A. The sequence goes on along the minus strand of NZ_JACJSF010000157.1, from coordinate 9,459 downwards.
GGGCTATCTGGGTTGGGGTCGTAATAGGTATCGATATCCCAGCGATCGCTCGGCACTTCTACAATGGCATCAGTACCGTCCCGTAATATCTGCCAAAATGTTTCTGGATCGTCAGCACCACCCGGAAACCGACACGCCATACCAACAATTGCGATCGGTTCTGTTTTTGCCCGTTCCATTGCATCAATCTTGGCACGTAGTTCTTTCAAGGCTAAAAGGGCGCGTTGGGATGGTGATAGCTGGTCGATACTTTCCATTTGGCTCATTTTGGTTTACAGAACAGAGGAGAGAAGAACTAAGGACGAATGGCACTAAGAAAAGCTGAAACCTCCTTGCTGGCAGGGTGTGGGAGGTGTGGGAGGTGTGGGAGGTGTGGGAGGTGTGGGAGGACGGGGAAGAATCATTTCTCCCCACACTTCCCTCTCTCCCCACACTCAAAAAGCAAGTTATATCAGGGCTTTGCGATTAACTTAGTGCCATTCGGTGCAAGGACAAATGACCAATGACTAATGACTAAATTCCATGAGGGAAGCTAATTCTTCATCAATCATGGATTCGACCTGTTCCTCTGAGAGTTGTTTGATTTGTGTCACCGTCATAGATTGGCTGGGATTAAGTAATGTTGGTTTGGTTTCAGGCGGCATATTTTGGTTATCTAGGGTATTGACAAAATAACTTGCTAATGAATCGATGTTGGGATAATTGAATGTCAGTGTTGAAGGCAACGATTTACCTAAACTTTTTTGGAGGCGATTCCGAAATTCCACTGACGTGAGTGAATCCATGCCCATCGTCGCAAATCCTTGTAGGGGGTCGAGGGTTTGGGATGGGATCAAGCCTAAGATGTTGGTAAGTTCATCGCTAATGTGATCAACTAACAGAGATTTCCATTCGTTAACAGGTGTTGCTTGTAGGCGTTGTTGTAGTTCGGATGGCTGGTTTTCTTGCTGTTGTTTATCCTGAAACAATTCTCGGAAGTAAGCAGGTTGTTGCCCTGTAGGAAAACGTTTTAAAAACTGCGTCCAGTTAATGGGGAGTACAGTTACCTGACAAACTCTCTGTTGCAGGAAATGTTTGAGTAACTGCAAGGCTTGGTTTGGTGGAATCAAATCAATGCCCTCTGCCGCTAACCTTTGACCGAATGATGATGCCATCCCGACCTCTGCCCACGGCCCCCAGTTGATACTGGTAGCGACTAATCCTTGTTTTTGGCGGTAATGTGCTAAAGCATCTAAAAAGGCATTGGCAGCAGCATAGTTGCTTTGACCGGGCGCACCGAGTATGCAAGCTGTTGATGAAAATAGTACAAAGAAATCTAGGGGTTGATCCAGTGTCAGGGTGTGCAGATTCCACGCACCTTGGATTTTAGGAGCCATCACCCTAGCGAACCGTTCCCAGTTTTGTTGTAGCAGCATCCCATCATCTAGAACACCTGCTGCATGGATAATACCCCGCAATGGTGGTGTTTGTAGTGCTGTCAGTGCTGGCTGCAACTGTTCGGCTTGGGCAATATCTGCCTGTACTACTGTTATTTGCGTACCTGTTTGTTCTAACTCTCGAATTGTTGCTTGGGCGCTTTCGCTTGGAGAACTTCGACCGAGTAACACTAAATATCTTGCACCCTGTTCCACACACCAACGGGCAATTTGCAGACCCAAAGCACCAAGTCCGCCAGCAATTAAGTATGTTCCCTCTGGAGTGAATTTGAGGGATTTGGCGGCTACTGGTGAAATTTGACTACGTACCAAACGCGCAGTATGCCACTGTTGATGTCGCCAAGCAATGCGATCGCCTAAAATCATTGTTGGCAGTTTTGCCAGTAATAAAGCCGCAGCATCAGCTGGTGAACTGCTGGGATCGAGATCCACCAAACCTCCCCAGATTTCGGGGTATTCCATTGCAATCACTCCACCCAAACCCCATAATGGTGCAGCAGCGATCGCAATTTCCCCAGAATGTTCTCCAATTACCTGCGTCCCTTGTGTTACCAACCACAAACGCGCCGATATCGACTGCTGGCGACTGGCTAGTGCTTGGATGAGATGCAATACAGCCGATACATAATTTTGGATATTTATCAATATTTCTGCCTCTTTAGTATCATCCAAACTCCACAGATGTAAAATCTGCAATGGTGACTGAGTTGGGATACCGTCTAGCAGTTGCTCAAAGTGAGTGCAATCGCCTGAGAAAACTAAAGTATAAGTATGACCCTGTTTGGCTAACAGTTGCGCTAAGTTATCAGCAACGCCTGTGCGATCGCTTAAAATCAACCAGTGAGCAGGTGCGATCGCAAGTGTTTTATCTGATGAGGTTTGGGGTTGCCATTGCACCTCATAGAGCCAATCTTGTAGTTCTGCTGAGAGAGAGGATTGGGAAAAGGGCGATCGCATTGTCGTCGCAGTAGGTAGCCAATAACGTTGACGCTGCCAAGGATAATTGGGCAAAATTACCTTATGACGAGCATAATCACTCTCAAATTCCTGCCAATCAATCTCCACCCCAGCTACATACAACTGCGCCACCGAATCTAATAACTGCTGCCAATCTTCTTTTCCTTTTCGCAGTGAAGCCAGCCATAACCCCTGCTCATCCAATATTTCTGGACACTCACGCCGTGCCATCCCCAACAATGTCGGATGAGAGCCAATTTCCACAAACACCTCATATCCTGCTTGATACAATGCCTGCATACTAGCGGCAAATTGCACACTTGCTCGGATATGTTCTACCCAGTAAGCCGCATTTGACATTTCTCGCCCGCGAATAGTCTTACCTGTGACATTGGAGACAATATCTAATTTCGGCTGTTGATATTTGACTGTTGCTGCCACTTGCTCAAACTTCGCCAACATCGGCTGCATCAAAGGTGAGTGGAAAGCATGGGATACTTGCAATCTTCTAGTTTCAATACCTTGGCTTTCTAGTTTTTGCAGTACTAAGTTTAATACCTGCAATTCACCAGATAAGACAATACTTTGTTCGCCATTAATCGCTGCAATACTCAATTGTTCGGAATAATCAGCAATTAACAGTGTAATTTTTTCAAACGTGGTGAATACTGCTGCCATTCCTCCACCTGAAGGCAAAGCTTGCATTAAGGCAGCACGTTGGACAATTAATTTCAGTGCGTCTTCTAAACAAAAAATACCAGCAATGCAAGCGGCGACATATTCCCCGACACTGTGACCTAAAACTGCTGTGGGACGGATACCCCAAGATAGCCACAGTTGAGCTAGGGCGTATTCTATGACGAATAACGCAACTTGGGTGTATGCGGTTTGGTTGAGGCGATCGCCTTCTGAGTTGTCACAGAAGATTACCGATAAAATTGACTCACCTAATAGAGGTTGCAGTAGGGTGTCGCATTGGTCGAGGGTTTGGCGGAAACTTGGTTGAGTTTCATACAGTTGCCGACCCATATTGCGGTATTGTGAACCTTGTCCAGTGAAGAGGAAAGCAATTTTTTTAGTTTGCTGGCTGGTGTGTCCGTGATGGATACTGAAATCATCGGTATCACTCAAATAGGCTTGCAACTGTTGTTGCATTTGTTGATGGTCGGCGGCGATGATGGCGAGGCGATGTGAGAAATGAGTTCTGCCAACTTGAGATGTAAAGGTGATGTTACCAAGGGCTATATCTGGATGGGATGAGAGGTACTTGATGTAATTTTGAGCGAGTTGCTGTAAGGCTTGAGGATGTTTCGCTGACAGAGTTAATAGATGTAAAGGACGCTCTGTAATTTCTTCTCCCCTGCTCCCCTGCTCCCTTGCTCCCCTGCTCCCCTGCTCCCCTACTCCCCTGCTCCCCCGCTCCCCTGCTCCCCCTGCTTCCCCCAAAGGTGCTGCTTCTATCACCACATGGGCATTTGTACCACTCAAGCCAAAAGAACTCACTCCAGCAATTCGAGTATTGTTTTCAGAATGCCACGGTTTAGCTGTGGTAGGAATAGCTAGTGGTAGTTCTTGCCAAGGAATATGGGGGTTAGGTTGCTTGAGGTGGAGATGAGGTGGAATTTTCTGATGCTGTAGCGATAATATTACCTTGATTACACCTGCAACTCCGGCTGCTGCTTCCAAATGACCAATATTGGTTTTGACAGAACCAACAAACAAAGGCTGCTCAAAAGAGCGTTGTTCGCACAAAACAGAAGCTAAAGCGTTAATTTCAATGGGATCGCCCAAGGAAGTCCCCGTACCATGTGCCTCGATGTAGCTTACTTGCTGTGGTGCAACCCTACTGTTCGCTAGAGCCTGACGCAGTAGTTTTTGTTGTGCGGGGCCGCTGGGTACCGTTAGTCCACCACTAGGGCCGTCGTGATTAACTGCTGAACCTTTAATCAATGCGAGGATAGAGTCACCAGCCGCTACAGCATCCGACAAACGTTTAAGTACCAACACTCCGCAGCCTTCGCCCCTGGTATAGCCATCAGCTAAGGCATCAAAGGATTTGCAGCGTCCATCGGGTGCAACTGCTCGCATTTTGGAGAGAAAAATATTCGTGTCTGGTGACAATATCAGGTTAACTCCGCCTGCTAGGGCTTGGTTGCATTCCCCAGAACGTAGACTTTGGCAGGCTAAATGTAACGATACTAGAGATGATGAACAAGCGGTATCTACAACTAAGCTCGGCCCTTGTAAACCCAGAATATAGGAAAGGCGACCGGAAATAAAACTAAAACTGTTGCCTGTACCAAAGTAAGTGTCAATACTATTAGAGTTACCAGAATAGAGGCGTGAGTAATCGTTGTTCATCACGCCAATAAATACGCCTGTTTGAGTTTGCGACAGCCGTTCGATACACTGTCCAGCATTTTCTAGAGCTTCCCAACTTACCTCTAGTAGTAAGCGTTGTTGTGGATCTGTACTAACGGCTTCTCTAGGAGAGATTTCAAAGAAGTTGGCATCAAACAGATCGATATCTTTTAAAAAACCACCATAGCGAATGTAGGATTTTCCTTCAGCATCGGGATTTGGGCTGTAATAAGCTTCCGTATCCCAACGTTCTTGGGGAATTTTCTGAATGGTATCTACACCATGCTGGAGAATTTGCCAAAAAGCATCCGGGTTATCGGCTCCCCCAGGAAAGCGACACGCCATCCCAATCACAGCGATGGGTTCTGTTTTAGCACGCTCGATCGCCTCCAACTTACCACGCATTTCTTTTAATGCCAGCAATGCGCGTTGTAGTTGATTGATGTTGTTTTGTTCTGTGTCGATTTTATTCATGCTTTGAACCCTGTCGCTAGATATCCTGTTGATTGGGATTAGATTTTTTTCATTAATTCATCAATGCTGGCTAATTCTGCCGCTAGCGATCGCTCTAGTTCTGTTTGAGAAAGCTGTTGAATATCGCTGATTTCAGTGTCGGGGCGATCGCTCTTTGGCGGTGGAGATACAGTTTTCACATCCAAGACATCGTTAGTAAGATATTTAGTTAAGGTTTCTAAGGTGGGATAATCAAATAACAAGGTGGTTGGCAGAGAAGACTCCAGACTTGATTGCAAGCGATTTCTCAACTCAATTGCCATGAGTGAATCTAATCCCACTTCAAATAAACGCTGACGCGGTTGCAGTTCCTCAGATGAATTGAGCCGTAAGATTTTCGCTACTTCGTCACGAATGTAATTAAATAAAATTTGCTGAATATCTGCGGGGTGAGCCTCCTGGAGTTGTCGTAAAATATCTGGTTTCGCTGCTAAAACTGGCTGTGCAGTCTCTTGGGTTTGCCTTGAATCAACAAACTCACTCAGCAAAGGCGGTACTTTCTGGGTGTAGTAGTGGGGGATAAATTTTGACCAGCGCACTGGTAAAACCGCAACTTGTCTAGCATTGGCTTGATGTGTCAATGCTGCCAAGATTTGTAATCCTTGTTGGGGTAAAATTTTCTCTACTCCCACTGGAGAACCTGTAGAGGTTGCAGCCATCCCTACTTCAGCCCACGCTCCCCAGTTGATACTCAATCCCGCCAGCCCTTGGGAGCGACGATAATCGACTAACCCATCAAGAAAGGCGTTTGCTGCTGCGTAGTTTGCTTGTCCTGTGGTTCCCAACACTGAAGCGACGGAGGAAAACAAGACAAATAATTCCAAAGGTTTATCTTGAGTCAGGATATGTAGATTCCAAGCACCCTGTACTTTCGGAGCCATCACTCTAGTAAATCGCTCCCAGTTTTGTTGGAGTAAAATCCCATCGTCTAGAATTCCGGCTGCATGGATAACACCTCGTAAGGGAAACTGAGGTTCAATGTCCTCAAGTATTTTTTGTACTTGTTCAAGTTGAGTAATATCTGCTTGGGCGACTGTAACTTGCACGCCAGCGTTTTCCCAAGAAGCGATCACACTTTTAGCTCTATCCGATGGCGATCGCCTACCCACTAATACTAAATGTTGCACACCTCGCTCAACCAACCAATTCGCCACTGTTAACCCCAGTCCTCCTAGTCCGCCTGTAATCAGGTAAGTTCCAAAGGAAGGGTTAAAGGAAGCAGAGAAATCTATGGTGTTGGGAACGCGTTGCAAACGGGAGACGTAGCGCTGATTTCCCCCTAAGGCGACTTGTTCGCCCAATTCTGGATAAGAAAGTTCTGCCCACAACTGAGTTGCAGCTTCTACAGTTGAACATTGGGGATCTAAATCAATTAGCCCTGCGAAAACTTCGCTATATTCTGTTGCTATAACTCGTCCCAATCCCCAGAGAGGTGTTTGAGACAGGGCGATTTCAGATTGTAGATTAATTGACTGGCTACCCCTAGAAATCAACCATAGCCTAGCTAGTGGAGAATTTATCCGAGCTAAGGCTTGAGTTAAATGTAAAACACTACCACAGACACGAATTTGTGTAGAATCTAGCAAATCTCCAGTAGGCAAACTCCACAAATGTACAATATGGAGAGCTATTCCTGGTTTAATTGAGACTTCTTGAAGCAGTCGGTCGAAATGCTGGGGTTCGGCTGGATTAATGTAAATTTTACCTTCTTTCAAAGATTGGTAAGTAGAACCAGGGATGACAGCCACACAGGATTCACCATTTAAATGCAACAATTTCACCAATTCTGCACTTACACCATCTTCATCAATTAGAAGTATCCAATATTGCTGTTGTTTTACTAAAGATGACTGCGTAATTGTTCGTTCTTGAAGTTGCCAAGTGATTTGATAAAGCCAGTCTTGGAGATTTGGTTGCTTGAGTAATGCTTGCTGTGGCGATCGCTTTAAACAGAGTTCGGAGAATTGAGCGATCGCTTGTCCAGATTCATCTAATAATTGTATATCTCCTACTATCACCTCCGCATTCTTGCTTTGCAGGCGGGCGTGACACCATAACGGCTGACTCAAGTCCAGATTTTGCCAGAGATGAAAGCCACCTAAACTAATTGGTACATAAACATCAGCGTCTCGAATCTCTGCTGGTAAAGTACCTCCCAACAGTCGCAAACAAGAATCTATCAGCCCCGGATGTAATGGATATAACTTAGTCTCTGTTTCACAACCCGGTGGTAGTTGCATCTGACAGATGGCTTCCCCATCTCGTCGCCAGAAATCACCAATCCACTGAAAAGTTACACCCAAATCTAGCCCAGCATCTCCGACATCCTGATAAAATACCTGCGAACCAGTGGATTTTTCAGGACAACGTGCTTGTATTTCTGCCCAAGACCAAGTTTCTCTCGTAGCAGACAAAGTAGATAACTCACCAGTTGCATGGAGACACCATTGTTCATCGCTTTCTAGGCTGAACAGTTCAAAGGTGTAGTCTTGATTTGTAGTTGGCTGCAAAATCAATTGCACTTTGACGTTGCTATTTTCAGGTACAATTAGGGGTTCTCGAAACGTAATCTGTTGAAGAGACACTGCATTAGTTCCGAAAATATGCTTACCTGCTAGGGTCAACATAGCAATATAAGATGCTCCTGGTGCAACTATCGAGCCGTAGATGCGATGATCGGCTAGAAAGGGTAAGTTATCTGTGTGGAATTCGCTCTCAAATACTAGACTCTTGAAGAGTGGAGAATGTAGGCGTTGACCTAACAGGGGATGCAATTGTGAGTGTACTACTAGTTTTTTGGTAGTGGTTTCAAACCAATAGCGTTGGTGCTGCCAAGGATAGTTGGGTAATATTACTTTATTTCGTGTATAGCCGTTCTCGAATCCGAGCCAATCAATTTCTACTCCCTGGAGATATAACTGGCTCAGACTTTCTAAAATTTGTTGCCAATCTTCCTTGCCTTTGCGTAGCGAAGCTAGCCATAAACCCTCACCTTCCAACTCTTCTGGACAATCCCGGCGTGCCATGCCGATTAAAGTGGGATGGGAACCAACTTCTAAAAATACTTTGTAGCCTGCGGTATAAAGTGCTGACATCCCTTGAGCAAAATGGACACTGGCTTGGATATGCTCAACCCAATAACTGGCACTAGACATCTCTGCATTAGTTATCAACTTTCCACTAACATTAGAAACGATTTCCAGTTGTGGGGAATGATAGGTAATTTCCTGAGCAACTTGCTCAAACTCTGCCAACATTGATGCCATTAACGGCGAGTGAAAGGCATGAGATACTTGCAAAGTTCGCGTCTCGATGCCTTGACTTTCTAGTTTTTGCAAAACTGCTGTTAATGCCTGTATCTCGCCTGAAATAACTAAACTCTGCTGTCCGTTATAGGCAGCAATGCTCAGTTGTTGAGGATAGGGGGCAATCAAGGGTTTTACAACTTCTACACCAGTCAAAACCGCAGCCATACCTCCTGTTTGCGGTAATGCTTGCATCAAACGGGCGCGGTGGGCAATTAATTTTAATCCATCCTCAAGGGAGAAAATACCAGCCACACAAGCAGCCACATATTCTCCGACACTGTGACCAAGCACCGCAGACGGACGGATACCCCAAGAAATCCACAGTTGCGCCAAGGCGTATTCTAGGACAAATAAGGCTGGTTGAGTGTAGGCGGTTTGGTCGAGGAGTGGATTTTCTGTGGTGTCAGCAAAGATGACTGATAGGATGGATTTGTTTAGGAAAGGTTGGAGAATGCGATCGCATTCATCCAATATGTGACGAAAACCAGGTTGGGTTTCATACAGTTGTCTTCCCATCCCTACATACTGCGACCCTTGCCCAGTAAATAAAAAGGCGCATCTAGTGAAATTACCACTATCTACTTGATAGTCATAATCTGCTTCCTTAAGCTTTGCTTGCATCTCGGCATGAGATGAGGCAACAACAGCCAAACGATGAGAAAAATGAGAACGTCCAACTAGGGCAGTGTGGGTAATATTAGCCAAAGAAATATCGCCATGCTTACCCAAATACTCGATATATTGTTCAGCTAATTGCCGCAGAGAATTGGGATGTTTAGCAGAAAGGCAGAGTATATGCAAAGGACGCTCAATTGTAATTTCTTCTCCCCTGCTCCCCCGCTCCCCCGCTCCCCTGCTCCCCTGCTCCCCCGCTCCCCCGCTCC
>NZ_JACJSF010000156.1 GCF_014698035.1 Desmonostoc muscorum FACHB-395 | reverse complement strand
ATCCACAGTTAGCACGGGTAGATATGCTGCTCATGCGTGCGATTCGAGAACCTGCTGGATTTGCTCATGTGTTGGTGTATGGGCCAAGTGGTGTGGGCAAGACGACGCAAACCCAAGCGAGACACTGTTGGGCATGAATCGCAGTCAACGACATAAGAATGATAATCATTGGGTGGGGGAAGAAGCTGCCGTCGGCAGCTTCTTCCCATTCTCTTTATTAATGAGACAAGGGTGAGCCTTGCTCACCCTTGTCTCCCCCTAACTATACGATTATCATTCTTACAACTCATGTCTCAAGTATGAAGTATATCTTGTCCTAAGTGCTTCTGAAGTATTTCGTGACCGTTTGGCTAAATTATCGTTCAAATCACAATCATTTTCATACATGAAATCAGCAACGCCGAACTTTTGATACGGACAAGATGACTTTTCAAACATCCTCTCAAGTAGATGTGGATATTTGCGATCGCAGTTCTAAAAACGAAACTGGCTGATAATTACAGGGATTTTCAGGTAAATAGACCATACGCTAGGGGGCGCAAGGCTTTTGCCGCGATCGCGCCCTAGATTTAGACGCTGTTAATGCCTGGAGACAACATTTATTTTCCTTAAACAGTCGATAATGTAAATAAATGTAAAAAATTCTCAGGCAGGATAGAAGCATCTATGCGTGTAATTTTAATGACTGGTAAAGGCGGCGTGGGCAAAACTTCCGTCGCTGCTGCAACTGGACTCCGTTGTGCAGAACTAGGCTATCAGACATTGGTTTTAAGTACAGATCCGGCTCATTCCCTAGCTGATAGTTTTGACATAGAACTAGGACACGCACCCCAAAAAATTCGCCCAAATCTGTGGGGTGCAGAACTAGATGCGCTGCAAGAACTAGAGGGAAACTGGGGTGCTGTAAAACGCTACATTACCCAAGTTTTACAAGCCAGGGGTTTAGACGGCGTACAGGCGGAAGAATTGGCGATTTTGCCAGGGATGGATGAGATTTTTGGCTTGGTAAGGATGAAACGCCATTACGATGAAGGTGAGTTTGATGTATTAATTATCGACTCAGCCCCCACTGGCACTGCACTGCGCTTACTGAGTCTACCTGAAGTTGGTGGTTGGTATATGCGCCGTTTTTACAAACCATTTCAAAACATCTCAGTAGCACTTCGCCCTCTGGTTGAACCATTTTTTAGACCAATTGCTGGTTTTTCGCTACCCGATAAAGAGGTAATGGATGCACCTTATGAGTTTTATGAACAAATTGAAGCTCTAGAAAAAGTATTAACAGACAATACCCAAACCTCAGTACGTCTAGTCACAAATCCTGAAAAGATGGTGATTAAAGAGTCTCTGCGTGCCCATGCTTATCTGAGTTTGTATAATGTTGCAACAGATTTAGTAGTGGCTAATCGGATTATTCCAAGCGTTGTGCAAGATCCCTTTTTCCAACGTTGGAAGGAAAGTCAGGAACAATATCGCCAGGAAATTCATGATAATTTCCACCCTCTACCTGTGAAAGAAGTTCCCCTATTTTCTGAAGAAATGTGTGGATTAGCTGCATTGGAACGCCTCAAGGAAACTCTTTATAAAGATGAAGATCCGACTCAGGTTTATTACAAAGAAACTACTCTTAGAGTCGTGCAAGAGGAAAATCAATACAGCTTAGAAATTTATTTACCCGGTATTCCTAAAGACCAAGTTCAACTAAGTAAAACCGGAGACGAATTAAACATTACTATTGGCAACCATCGTCGTAACTTAGTTTTGCCACAAGCCTTAGCAGCACTACAACCAGGAGGAGCAAAGATGGAAGATGACTATCTAAAAATCCGCTTTGCTGACAACACCAGAGTTTAATTTTGTTGAATGTTTATCTGTCAACAAAAAGTTAGAACTAACAAGCAAAAACTCTATCTTAATAGCTAGTACAGACGCAATTTTTTAGCGTCTTTTTTTATGATTTTTTGATGAATTTTTACATAAGATAAAAATATTTTCCCTAGTAATTAGACCGTAGTTTTACTGAAGACAAATTGATGAAATAAATTTCACAATATTGTTAGAATTACTAATTTCATTTTGCAAACTACTAATTTATTTTTCTATAAGCAATGACCTCCAATCCTGAACAAAATTTTTTATATAGCCAGGAAGAAAGTTTACTACGCCGGATTACAAACCGTATCCGCCGAAGCTTAGAGTTAGAAGAAATTATCACAGTCACAACGGCAGAGGTGCGATCGCTATTAAAAACTGACCGAGTGATGATTTACAAATTTCATGCCGATGGTAGTGGTCAGGTCATTGCTGAGTCAATTTACAATAATCGTTTACCGTCATTACTGGGGCTGAATTTCCCAGCAGACGATATTCCACTTAGCGCCCGTGAGCTATTTCTCAAATTACGGGTGCGTTCTGTTGTGAATGTTGATACTCAAGAAATTGGTCAAATTCACTTACGTGACTTGGATAATGGAGAAACTGTCTCAGAGCAGATCCGTTACCGCTCTGTAGACTCTTGCCATATTGAATATTTGACGGCAATGGGGGTAAAATCCTCTGTGGTAGCGCCTATTCTCTATCAAGATCAACTCTGGGGGCTACTGGTTTCTCATAATTCGGAAGCGCGTTTGATTTCAAAATATGAACTAGAAGCAGTGCAGATGGTGGTAGAGCAACTCTCTGTAGCGATCGCTCAAAGTAGTCTGCTTACTCAAGTCCGCAAAACAGCCGAACAAGAAACTATTATTAACCGCATTGCCACCCTGCTGCATTCACTACCGACCATTGTATTACAACCAGCTTTAGAAGCGGCTGTTACTGCCTTTAATGGTGTTGGTGGCAGGCTTTGCATTAGAAATGAAGCTTTTGATTTTAACAATGGCAACATGACCAGCTTAACAGAATGCTTAATACCAGGAAACACTTGTATCAAGCTTTTTATCTGTGGACAGCAACCTGTGATGCCAGAACAAACTATATATCCTCTAATAGAGCAGTATGGTATCTGGCAAGAACACTATAAGTCTGGTAACTACGATGTTTGGGCAATTTCAGATATATATAATAGTCCTGAGTTGCGAAGTTTACAAATTGCTTTTCAACCAACTAAAATTCGCGGCATATTGACAATCCCACTCCACTATCGTCAGCAATTGCTGGGCTACTTAAGTATTTTCCGCAATGAAATAGATACAGAGACTTTATGGGCAGGACAGTATGACAGCGATCAAAGGCAACTGTACCCCCGGCGATCGTTTGAGGTTTGGCGCGAATCTAAAAAAGCACAAGCTCAAAAATGGACGAATGAAGAGATTGAACTGGCTAGAAATCTAGGTAAACACTTTGCTTCAGCAATTCAGCAATATGAATTACAGCAACAAGTACAAGTCTTCAATGAAAATTTAGAAAAACAAGTTAAAAGACGCACAGTTGAGTTAAAACGATCATCAGAACAAGAACAAGCTGTGTTTAAGGTTATTGCCGAGATTCGAGAATCTCTGGACACAGATACTATTTTTCAAACCACTACTAAAGAGGTTTGTCAATTAATCAAAGCCGATCGCGTTTCTGTTTATCGTTTCGATTCTAATTGGGGTGGTGAATTTGTCGGGGATTTCGAGGCTGCTAGTCCATATTGGTCGAATGAGTCAGAGATAGGTATTAATACAGTATGGAATGACACCTACTTACAAGATACAGAGGGAGGACGCTACCGCAAGAATGAAACTTTTGCAGTTGATGACATCTACAAGATGGGATTCGCTAAGTGTCATATCGACAATCTAGAGCAGTTTCAAATTCACGCTTTTGTGCTTGCTCCGATCTTTGTTGGGCAAAAACTTTGGGGTTTGCTGGCAACTTATCAACATACTGGTCCCCGACAATGGAAAGCCTCTGAAGTTAACTTTCTCAGTCAGATTGCGGCCCAAATGGGTGTAGCACTCCAGCAAGCTGAATTACTCACTCAGACACGACAACAGACGTTAAATTTACAACAAGCAGCAGAACAACAACGGGTATTGTTTGAAGTTGTCGCCAAAGTTAGGGAATCTCTCGATCTAGATGCGATTTTTCAGACAACCACCCAAGAAATCTGTAAATCACTACAAGCGGATCGAGTTGCAGTCTTTCAATTTCAGCCTGATTGGAGTGGTGAATATATTGCCGAGTTTGTGAGCGATCGCTGGGTAAAACTAGTAGGTTATGATACTAAGACAGTTTGGCAAGATAGCTATTTGCAGGAAACCCAAGGTGGCCGATATCGTCACAATGAAACCTTTGCAGTGGATGATATTTATCAAGTTGGACATTCTCAATGCCATATTTCAGTTCTAGAGCAAATTCAAGCAAGGGCTTATGCGATCGCACCTATATTTATTGGTCAGCAACTATGGGGCTTGTTAGCGGCTTATCAAAACTCTGCACCCCGCCATTGGGAAGCCTCAGAAATTAAGTTTATTGCTCAAATTGCCAATCAGCTTGGGGTTGCACTCCAACAAGCCCAATTACATAATCAAACCAAAGAGCAGACAGAAAAGCTGACTCAAGCTCTGCATGATTTAAAGCAAACTCAAACCCAACTGATCCAAACTGAGAAAATGTCCTCATTAGGTCAACTGGTAGCTGGTGTTGCTCACGAAATTAATAACCCCGTCAACTTCATTTATGGCAACATCAATCATGTCAACGATTACGCCCAAGATTTGCTGAGTATACTAGAACTCTATTTACAAAATACCCCGAACCCCAGCCCTGAGATTCGCGATCGCACCTTCGAGATAGACTTAGAATTTCTCATCGAAGATTTGCCGAAAACTCTATCTTCCATGAAAATTGGGGTTGATCGCATCCGTCAGATTGTCTTGGGTTTACGGAATTTCTCTCGCCTTGATGAGGCAGAAATGAAACCGGTTGATATTCACGAGGGCATTGATAGCACTTTGCTAATTTTGCAACATCGTTTGAAAGCAAAACCAGAAAGCCCGGCTATTACATTAGTCAAAGAATACAGTGAGCTTCCCTTAGTAGAATGCTATGCTGGGCCACTGAATCAAGTATTTATGAATGTTTTAAGCAATGCGATCGATGCTCTTGAAGATTGCAGGGAATCTCCATCAAAACTTCATAGCGGTCAAATTACTATTCGTACTGCTATCGGAGAGCTTGAAGGCAATATCAAAAGCGTAATAATTCGCATTGCAGATAATGGCTCAGGAATACCCGAAGCTTTGAAAGCAAGAATCTGTGACCCATTTTTCACTACTAAACCAGTGGGAAAAGGCACTGGTTTGGGGTTATCAATAAGTTATCAAATTGTCGTGGATAAACACGGTGGTGTGTTGAAATGTGATTCTCAGCCGGGGTTAGGTACAGAATTTTGGATTGAAATTCCGGTGAACCAAATTACCAAATCTTAGAGAAAATTAACTTCCACAGTAAAGCTTAAAGCAGCAGAAGAAATCATTCTTTGATGAGAAATACAGCAGTACTGTAGGGGCAATTCATGTAGACACAAAGCGGCTACTCTTACGAGAATGCTTTCAGCGAACCCGCAGGGTATTGCCCCTACCGCGTGTAGTTTTGCGTAAGTCCGAAAAGAGCAACTTTTAATTTATTACCCCTGAAAGTGGGTGCAATATTGTTAAATGAAAGCTATGCCTAGTTTCAGCTTTCAAATACCGTTCTTGCAAAGGTTGCCACTGCTGCCATGACTGATAACGATTTTCAGTTAACAAACTAGCAAGGGTAGGCAACTCAGTCTTAATTTCTGATTTAAATACCTTGCCAAGCCAGTCAGTTAAGACCGCACTATCTTGCATCGTACCCAAAATTTCTTGGATATTTTTCACTTCTGTCATATAAGCTCCGTAAGACTCCCCATATAAGTCTGTAAATAACTCCATCTGGTAGCGTATACGTTTAGCTTCTTTTCGCAAACTATGCAGAATTTCGCCTTGTGTTGTTAATTGTTCTTCTATCTTTTCTGGTTCCCAATTCTTCTGAATTTTTACCTCTGCTTCCACAAGTTGAGTACCAACTAGCCAACCTGGATGTAGTAAAAAGTTACTCACTTCTGGTAGAAGTAAATCTGGTAGTACTTGTTGGATAGTAATAGATGCCAATGGTTGATAACTTGGTTTATCTAACCACTTATCTAATGCCTCTTTTAAAGACTTGTAAGATTCATCTTTTAACGTTTTCTGTACACTTGATAGTACATCTTCACGTTGTTTAGCTAAAGCGTTGAAAGCTGTTTGTAAAGATTCTTGTTCTTTGTGGGGTAAGTTTGGTTTGTAATTGGTTTCTAAACTTTCTTTAAGTACGTCTAAATCTCGCAGATTACCAAGACGACGGGCTATTTTACCAATATTTTTATCGCTGATTGGTTTTGGTACATCTATTGCTAGTCCAAATCTAGTTACAGCCGTGCGTAAACGACGCATTCCTACTCGCATTTGATGAAGCGCTTCTGGATCTTCATCTTTCTTTACTGATTTTTCCCACTTCAAGGTTTTCTTAAAGTGTTTTTGAATCGCTTGGTAGGCGTAGTCCCCTAGAGTTTTTACCGTGGTTTGTGTGGCTAATTTCATAATTGAGCTTAATTACTACCTCA
The DNA here is from genome assembly GCF_014698035.1 of Desmonostoc muscorum FACHB-395. GTDB lineage: Bacteria > Cyanobacteriota > Cyanobacteriia > Cyanobacteriales > Nostocaceae > Nostoc > Nostoc muscorum_A. Next base: position 3,983 of record NZ_JACJSF010000156.1, on the reverse strand, counting down.
TGAGGTTATTGCATAATAACATTAGTTAAAAATTTATATCTAGTTTTAATATATTTTTTATTCAATGAAGTTGTTACGCTTTTTATTACTATTGATAGTTGCATAATATTAATAGTAATATACGCTATATACCAAAGGTCTAAATAGCCGATTCACTTTTGCGATTTAATATGTACAATAGCTGATCATATTTTTTTACATAAATAATTTATTATGATAGCATAATTAATCTTTTTGCAATCATCAGGATGATTTAAAATGTCAAACTCACATTTACTGAATAAAGTTATCTTGACTTTTATAGATAATTTTAAAGAACATAGAGAAGATTTATCAGCATTGTTGCTAACACATCAGAAGTATTTATGGTTAGGGTCAGATGAAACTTCAACTATTGAGCGTCTGTCTTTAGTTGATACTGATAAATTTACAGACCATCAACAATTTCGGGTAGCAGAATTTATCAATCTACCTGCACCAGAAAATGAAGAAATAGATATAGAGGGACTTGCTTACACTGATGATTATCTATGGTTTGTTGGTTCTCATAGTTACAAACGTAAAAAGCCGAAACCTGATAAGACTGATGCACAAAATTTGAAACGGCTGGCAAAAATTGAATCAGAGCCTAACCGTTACGTATTAGGGCGGATTCCTTTAATAAACGGTAGTTTATTCTCATCTTGTCCACATCCCCAAAATCCAGATATGCAGTTGAATGCCGCTAAACTAGAGGTAACGGAACAGGGTAATTTGCTGATGACAGCTTTGGCAGACGACCCTCATTTAGGCTTGTTTATCAAGGCATCAATTCCAGGAAAAGATAATGGCTTTGATATTGAAGGAATAGGCGTTTATCAAAACCGGATTTTTTTGGGTTTGCGTGGCCCTGTATTGCGGGGTTGGGCTATGGTGCTAGAAATTGAGTTAGAAGATTCTAGCGCTGGAATTCTAAAACTGCGGCAAATTGGGGAAGCAAAAGAATTATATAAAAAGCATTTTGTCTGGTTGAATGGTTTGGGAATTCGGGATTTGTGTGTAGATGGCAAAGATTTGTTGATTTTAGCTGGCCCAACGATGGATTTAGATGGGCCTGTGCAAATTTATCGTTGGGTTAATGGCGTGAATCTGCGAGAAAATGTCTTTAGCAATCCAGATTTTGTCCAGGATATTCCATTTGGAAATCGGGAAGATCATGCTGAGGGAATGACGCTGTTTCAGGATGTGGCTGGTATACCTTCGCTATTGGTAGTTTATGACTCTCCAGCAAAAAGTAGGCTGGTGGGTGATGGTAGTGTAATAGCGGATGTGTTTAAGATGGAATGAAGATGAATTCAGAAGTCAGAAGTCAGAATTCAGGAGTCAGAATCAAGACGCTCGTTCCTCTCTACGAGACGCTGCGCTATCCGCTTTATCGAACAGAATTCATTCTGTTAGCGGATAGCTAAGGTTTAGCCCATTCTGACTCATGACTCCTGAATTCTGTTCGATAAAGATGAATTTTGGTTTTTAGATTGTTAAAGGTTAGTGGAGATAGCTTGTACGGGACAAGTGGGGATACATTGTTCGCAGACGATGCAACGCGATCGCGTGAATGTCAGTTTGTATGTCTCTGGGTGGAGAGTGAGGGCTTCGGTAGGACAAACCCCGGTACACAAGCCACAATGGACACAGACATCCTCATCGATCGCAATTTCGCCTAAAGTATAAGAAACGTTAACATGGCGCGATCGCATCCACTCGATGGCAGCATCTAGTTGATCGATATCCCCCGCCAGTTCCACTACTAGTTTGCCAATTTGATTTGGGGCAACTTGGGCACGGATAATATTAGCAGCGACGTTGAATTCTTTTGCCAGTACATAAGTGACTGGCATTTGCACGGCGCGTTTCGGGAAGGTTAGTGTTACTCGTTTTTTCACAGGTTTAGCAGAGGGTTTTTTCTGTTGTAGCGTATTGGAAGTTTTATGACTCGAAAGATTTAGACGATGTAGGTAGTAGGGAATGATGTGGTTTAATTATTTAAAAAGCACCATAAGAAGGAGTCAGAAGACAGAATGGGCTTCGCCCCGCTACGCTAACAGAATTCAGAATATCCCAGCAGTCAAGTCAGGGGTTTCAGTAAGGAAAGAATTTTTTCTTCTCCACGATAGCGACGCGGAAAGCGAGTCTTGCCTACGGCACGCTCCGCGAACGAGCGTCTTAAAATCGGGGGTTTTAAACCTCGATTCTCCATCCAGTCGTACAGAATCCATTCTGGATTCTGGCTCCTGAATTCTGAATTCTTCTTCGATAATTTTTTCCCAATTTAAGTTTATGAGTTGTTATTTGTTGTATCCATTTTAACTTGGAAAGCTTTTAACATGAAAATATTAGTTGTAGAAGATGATGAGTTAAATGCACATACACTGACCAACCTTTTAACTAACCAGAACTATGCGGTTGAAGTTGCTACTGATGGCGATGCCGCTTGGGATTTTATTCAAGCTTACGATTATGATTTAATTCTCCTGGATGTAGTTTTGCCCAAGCTGGATGGCATTAGTCTTTGTCGTAAAATTCGGTCTAATGGTCTGCAAATGCCGATATTGTTGATGACAGGGCGCGATAGTAGTCATGAGAAAGCGATCGGCTTAGATGCAGGTGCAGACGATTATTTAGTTAAACCTTTTGATATAGAAGAGTTAGTTGCTCGTGTGAGGGCGCTGTTGCGTCGCCCAGCCGTAACCTCGCAACCTGTTCTGGTGTCTGGAAAGTTGCGGCTAGACCCTAGTAGCTGTGAAGCGATTTATGCTGGAAATCTGCTCCCGCTTACCCCAAAAGAGTTTGCTCTGTTAGAACTATTCTTGCGAAATAGTCGTCGGGTGTTTAGCTGTGGCATGATTTTAGAACATCTTTGGTCTTATGAAGATACTCCCCAAGAAGAAGCTGTTCGCACTCATATCAAAGGGTTACGACACAAACTTAAAGCTGTAGGAGCGCCCGGTGATTTGGTTGAAACAGTTTATGGTATTGGCTATCGTCTGAAACCACTGGAAGAGGATAAGCACAGGGATACAGGGGCAGAGGAGCAGGGGAGTAGGGGAGCAGAGGGGCAGGGGAGCAGGGGAGCAGAGGAGCAGGGGAGCAGAGGGGAAGTAGATAGGGTAAAATCGCCAGTACCCAATCTCAAATCACAGCAGCAAGCGCTAATGGCAGTTGCAGAAATTTGGCAACGATTTCAAGGGCGGGTGGAGCAGCAGGTGAGGGTACTAGAGCAAGCGATCGCAACTTTAAATCAAAATAATAGTTTAAATCCCGAATTACTCTCCCTTGCAACCAAAGAAGCCCATACCTTGGCAGGGTCTTTAGGGACTTTTGGCTTGCCTCTTGGCTCAAAATTGGCCCGCAATATCGAACTGCTGCTGAGTTCTGGTCAAACCTTGAGTAAATCTGAGATTGGCAACCTCCAAAGTTGGGTAAATTTATTGCGTCGAGAAATAGAGGGAAACGATGCAGGGGCAATATCTGTATCACCAATCCCGCAATTAGAAACAGTGACGCAACCACTGCAAAATCATCCCGATGCAGAAACTAAAATATTGGTTGTGGACGATGATCCGCAAATTCAGGCATTGTTGCAAACCTTACTTAGCCCTTGGGGACTCAGAGCGATCGCTCTTGAAAATCCGCTTCAGTTTTGGGAAACTTTAGAAGTAGTTGCCCCAGATATGCTGATTTTAGATGTGGAATTGCCTTATATCAATGGGATAGAGCTTTGTCGATTGGTACGCAACGATTCACACTGGAGTGAGTTACCCATCTTATTCCTCACTGTTCATAGCGATGCCGAGATGGTAAATCAGGTGTTTAGCGTTGGTGCTGATGACTTTGTAAGCAAGCCCATTGTCGGGCCAGAACTTGTAACTAGGATCGTCAATCGCTTAGAACGAATGAAATTACGGCAGCGTGTGACGCAGGGGGGTAGAAGGGCAGGGGAGCAG
>NZ_JACJSF010000155.1 GCF_014698035.1 Desmonostoc muscorum FACHB-395 | reverse complement strand
AGTTGTTAAATAAATTGTTAAATGAAGGAGGTCTTATTATTAAATGGGAACGCAAAATTAAAAATAAAGGTAATGCTATTTATTAAATTTAGCTGCGTAACAGCTTATTTATCGCTTTAGGTTGGCTAATTACCAAACGTAAATAAAGTAAATTTTTCGGAGAAACGATGCAAATAAAAGACATGACCACATAACAGTTACAAAACTTGATCTGTAATCCCCCGATAAATTGGGGGACTTTAAGAGCTTTTTGCCTGCTTTTTTAAAGTGGGTTGGGGGAATCAAAAGCCTGTGGCGCAACTCTAGAAGACTGGTGTGTACACCGTAGCCTTGATAAGGGGAGGGTTAGGGTGAGGTGATTCGATAACTTGTGTATAAGTAAGTCGGTGGGAATAAATCAAACTAGATTAAGTATATTGATATCAGTTCGTAGTGAGGGCTACCCTATGGGAACGCTCCGCGAACAGCCCTCATAAGAGGACTAAAGTCCTCACTACAAACCTTGAATTATTAACGCCGCTCTACTTACACCGTAGCTCCGACTCAGAGAGGGACGGTTTTGCCTGCCTAGTAAAACCAGGGAAAGGTTTTTAGGCGATTAGGAGACTAATCAGGAATTTTGCGGAGATTGAGAGTTAATCGACATAAAGTAGTATACTTTTCTGGGTTCGTCTAAAGCTATCAACAAATTTCGTCTAAAAACCAAAAATTTTGGGGTCGCTCTAATGCTAAGTCCTGTAATCACAGTCAGTATCTTTCAAAAACAACCCGATCCTAAAGCATTTTCAGCAGGTAAAGTAATCTTTGAAGAAGGACAGCCTGGTGATAGTATGTACGGCATTGTGGAAGGAGAGGTAGATATAGTAGTCAACGACAAGGTTGTAGAAACCATTGAGAAGGGCGAAGTTTTTGGTGCTGGAATACTTGTAGGAATAAAAAATAGAAATTACACAGCTATTGCCAAGGTGGATACTAAACTAGGTTTTCTTGATGAAGAAGGGTTTCTCTTTGCCGTTCAGGAAACACCTATGTTTGCCATACAGGTGATGAAAAGTTACTCAGAGCGTCTTAGTCGCTTACAACGTCTGGTCTAAAGAAGGCAGGGGGCAGAAGGCAGAAGTTTGGCTCTCATCGTAGGACTCTGCGTGAAGGGTCTTGTAAGGAAGAAATGCAGTATTCCAACTGAGCCTTCTGTCCTTACTATAGCTGCCTTTGGTGGTGAAAAGTGGAGAATTTACCGGAGGTAGTAATGGTGCGTAAACGGTTGATTATTGAGATGGGAATGGGAATAGATCAGCATGGACAAGAACCAACAGTAGCAGCATCTAGGGCAGTAAGGAATGCGATCGCTCACAATGCCTTACCTGGTGTTTGGGAAGTGGCAGGTTTAAGCCATCCCAATGAAATGATTATAGAAGTTCAGGTAGCAGTACCATATCCAGAACAAGTTAGAGAAGAAGAGGTACTAGCTGTCCTACCATTTGGTCGGAAAACTCTTACCGTAGAATCTGGGGGGATGATAGTTCAAGGGCGGGCAATTCCTGAACTCAACGATAAAAATGATGAAATGTTGATTGCGATCGCAGCTGTTACAGTTTTGATCGAAAATGAGTAGTTGAGATAAAAACCGCAACGTTTATTTAATCAAATGACGATTAGCTGTGTTTAATTACTTGGTGATTATTAGCTATTGCATAAAAAAAGCTAGCATCTACACATTGTCGGGAAATTTCAAAAGCTTCAAAGTAACCATCTTTTTGACCTAACTCTCGTGCCCAAAAACGAGATAGAACCAGTATGGCATCAAGTTGCATAAATGCTTTGTTTACCTCTGATTCATAACAATTAATAGCTGCAACTTTTTCCTCAATTACAGAAGTAATATCCACAAAAAAGTTGGGTTCAAAACCACGCAAAAAAACAGGCGGGGCTGAATACCACAAAGTTATGTTTTTGCGCGTAGCAACATTAGAAACTGCTATTGCACATACTTCATGATCTCTATGTCCATATTTTTCAGGTTGTGGTGCATGAGTAATAATTAGATCCGGTTGCCAACGCCCAATAGCTTCTTCAGTAACTTTAATCACTGCTTGAGTTGAAAAATTATACTCCTCAAGTGCATAAAACTCGTAAGTTGCACCGATGATTTTACCTGCTGCATCCGCTTCTTGATGACGTGTACCCTTAATAGGCGAACTGGAAAGACTGCCATCAGTCAAAATTAAGCAACGAATATTCCATCCTGCTTTGGACATCAGACTGAGAGTACCAGCAGCAGGTAGAACTTCATCATCAGCATGAGCATAAATTGTTAAGACAGTTCGTTGACCAAAGTTTTTTGAGTCTGAATTAATGTTCATTAGTGTTTTCTTTTTACATTGAATTTATAAAGGAGTTAAGAGTTATTTTCCTTCTCCCTATGTCTCTCTTACGTTTCTTTTGGAGGTTGCCAAACGGATGCGCGGATGATAGCAGACAAAAGTAACAAATTATAGATAGCCCATGCACCATTGAGTAGGTGAACCAAAGGATTATTTAGATGACCAATTGCAAAGCGATAAAGACTCCATAATATTCCCAGAATAGTGAGGATAAAGATAACTAACTGTGGCCAAACCAGCCTGAGATAAATACCAGACTGCCTCTGCTTAGGTGTGACTTGAAAATTGAGTTTTTGTCCTGTGAATACACTCCATACAGCTTGGATTAGCAGGGGGAATAAAGCGATCGCATATTGTTCAGAACGCCAAATTTCTGTAGCTGGAATGCCCCAGGTAGCTGCTAAGAAGGTGAGACGGTTGATAATAAAAGCTGGGAAAAAGTGTATAGCAAAGTCAGATCCGTAGGTTTTAACTGGAACAATGTCCGTAAAAAAATAAATAATAGGACAAGAAATAAACACCAGAGTTGCAAAACCAGAGAAATAACTATACATCGTCTTAAAATATTGCAATCTTTGCCAAAATGTTAGCCCTGATTTTGTGAGTGGATTTTCCCTAACTAGCACTTGGATCGTTCCTTGTGCCCAGCGTAGTCGCTGCTTAAGAGTAGAACTCAGGTCATCTGGTGCTAAACCCTCTGCCAAAAGTTCATTGTGATAAATAGATTTCCAGCCAGCACTATGCAGACGCATAGCTGTATTCATATCTTCTGTAATACTATTACTCGATACCCCACCAACTAAATCAAATTCATCTAAACGTTTTTCATCTTTGGCAAATTCATCAGCAAAATTTTGCAGTCCTACACTAACAAGTGCTTCACGCCTCAATATCGCATTTGTGCCTGTATAGAAGGCAGCATTCATGCCATCTTTACCTTGTTGAAGTGGCCCATAAAATAAATTTGATCGATGTCCAAAAGGATCGCCTGGAGGAATATTGTAAAAATCCTGGCGAGTCTGTACAAAAGCAATTTGATTCTGGTCGTATCTTCCTGTTGAAAGATTATATGTATAGAAATAAGGTACAACTCGCCTCAGAAAACTTTGCTTTGGAATGTGGTCGGCATCTAGAGTAACAATAAAATTTCCTGCCGTTTGTCCAGAAAAAATTGCGTAATTAATGTTGCCTGCTTTAGCATGATGTGCTACACCAGGTGTCTTGGGACGAGCGATATACCGAAACCGAGAGAGTTCCAAAAGTTCAAGTTCTTTCTTACGAATAGTTTCCTCTAGGGCTTTCCGTTCGGTAGTGAGGCGATCGCGTAGCGTCTCTCCAGAAGAATTACTAATACTTTCATGAGCCGGAGATAACCAAAGAATAAATTGTCGCAGGCTTTGCACAAATTCCGTAGCCAACTGATTAACCACGGGTTCTGATGATGTTTGCAACCATTGTTCTGCGGCCTGAGTATTAGATGTCAGATTTTCTAGTTGCTTTAGACGCTGCAACAAATAAGAGTGTTCTGCATCAATCCGATTTGCTTCTTGTTGTAGTTGTGGTGACTGCAAATCTTCAATACACAATCTTTCTGTCATAGCCCGCATATCAGCCGAGTTACCATCATCTAGAACATAAACTCGTAACTTTGTTGGCGGATAATCCATTGCCAGAGCAGCTTTGGCAGTTTCCTCTACAATTTTCGGCGGTTCGTTGTAGCAGGTTACAAAGACATCTACTGTTGGCCAGTCCGATCTGGGTAAAGGTGGGGTCATCTGGTCGAGAGACTTAACCTGTCGCACTAAAGGTCGCCATAACCCAATCACAAACATCACACCGCCGAAATAGCTATAAATTTCTGCTATCAACAAAGGAATAGAGATCCACAGTGCATCAAAATTGATGGAATGGGTGACGCGCCATTGCAAATACCAGATACCAAAAATTAAATTTATTTCTGCAAGATAGCGAAATAATAGCGTTCTTTTTTTAAGTAATGAGCGACTATTACCAGAAAACTTTGAGGAATTATCACTAATAGAAACTGAACTCATCTTAGTACTATTTTAGATTTTGGACTTGTCGTGAGCGTTCAGTCGAACGATTTTGGATTTTAGATTCGACTACGCTCAGTAACCATCAATAGACATCTTGCAAAAGTAACAAATGCCAAGATGTTGGGGTGCATGGTAAAGGTTACTGGGTTTGGGGAAATTCTATCCCTTTCCCTTTTACCCCTTACCCTTTACCCCACTTCTGCAAGAAGTCTAATGCCATAAGTGAGAACCAAGCTGATAGGTATATGTTGCAAGAAAAAGATTTGGGTCTTGGGATTCTGACAAGGGAGGAAAAGTTAGACCAATAGAACTAGGGAGTCCTGGAGGCTATTCCCGATGAAATGGGAAGCCCTGCCGTATAGACTAGACGGAGCTTCCCACTTTATCTGCATTCCTTCAGAATAAGTATTCCCTAGTTGAATTCATTACTAACAACCTATTACCAACCCAACATTACTGCTAGAGGACGCAGGCACGCATCTTTGCATTTCTGCGTCTGCTTATCTTAATGTCGATCGCTAGCTGAAACCCAGTAACTGCTAGAACTATCAGAAATTAACTTGGTTTGTTGTGTGGCAGTGTTGGGTAGACCTCGCCCAGAATTTCCCTTACTAACTTCTTGCCACCAAGGAGATTTTATGTCATTTGTCGGACGAATTAGAGGTTGTTGATTCATTACCTTGTACAGCAAGGATTGCAAAATCATACTGTTGGTGCTGCTGGTGAAACCAACTGCCGTTTTACCTGTGGCTTCATAGAAACCCTCATAAAATCCAGCTAATGGGTTATATAAGTCAGTCGTTCCTTGCAGTAACTCTTGACTATACTTGTTTTCTGGAAGCAGGGCATGATAGGCAAAAGCGACTGCTGTACTCACCAATCGCCCCTTTGGTACAGGTTGACCATCATCTCCTAAAGCTACCCAAGACTCACCTTTTCCAGTAATTGTGCTGTGGACAGTGTAAGGCTTACGATCAATCAAGGTGGTAGCTGAGGCTGTGAGGTTGCCGGTGCGACGATAACGTTCAGCTTGTGCTTGAAAAATTGGTTCAAAGAGCGATCGCATTTTTGGATCTAGTCCAAACTCCAGTGCATAGAGTAAGAAAGGATTACTAACTGTATATTGGTTAACTTTTGAGTTGGTATCTATGCGTTGGCGTTGAATTGGCACTTTCACTCCCTCTACTGAGGCAGTTTGATATTCTCCCCCAACAGCAGAACCATTAACATTAAATCCCCATAATTGAAAAGCTCTAGCTGCATATTCTTCATATCCCAAGCGGGTTTCTGGGTTGACGCGGATCAGCGATCGCCCCTCTTGCTCTTTGATAACGGTAGCACTGGAGAGAATACCCTCGCGCACCACACGCAAGTATGACCAATCCAGCACAATTTTATCTACCGCACCCGTATATTCTGGATGACAGGTTTTTAAGTTGTAAAGCGCTGCCAGCATTCTACCTAAATCCAAAGCTGACCAGCCGTTTCCTTCTGGAGCTGGATTTCCACCGTAATCTACTGGTTGGAGCGATCGCGTATCATAACCCCGACCGGGTAACTCTCCAGCAAACAATGGTAACTTTGTCAGGGCTCCTAAAAGATGTCGGGTGCGCTGGTCAAATTCCTTGGGAGTAATTATATCGAGCGATCGCGCTACATGGAGGGCTGCGAGATAATCTCCTAGTCCCCAGAGGGTTGCGCCTTTGAAATCACTGCGATCGTCAATCAGCCCATTTTTGGAGTGATAATTCGCTTGAAAGTATCGCCAAGCCGCTTCTGCATAACGCCGTTCAATCACCGACAGCGATCGATCTAGTTTGAGGTTAGATGATGATTGGGGACTATCTACCGGTGGAATAGGTGCAACGGCCACTTCTGTTGGTTTAGGAGTATCCACAGGTGTTGCAGTAGGGGCCGTAACTGTAGAATTTGGTTGATTTGAGGGTGTTACAGCCGGAGTTGTAATAGTAGAATTCGTTTGATTTGAGGGTGTTGCAGGAGAAGCATTCTCACTGGGTTTGCCAGTAGACACACTCGCAGAACCAGAAGCAATTAAAGGGTGATTTCCCTTAGCTTTGTAGTATAAAATCTCTAAAATCAGCCCATTAGTATTACCTGTCAAAGCTTTATTAGGCTGTTTGGATTCTTCATAGATACCAGCATAGTAACCACTATCATCAGGACTGCGAAGATCCTTGACAGCATCAAAAACTTTTTGAGCATAAGCATTCTCTGGAAAAAGATAGCGCCAACCAAAAGCAGCTTTGGTACTAATGCTGCGAAACTGTGGATAAAGTTGATTAGCATCCGTGATTGTTGCCCAGTTTGCACCGTTGGCGTAGACGGTGTTGTAGAGAAAATAAGGCGCTTGGTCAATATTATCTTCTGTAACCGCAGTCAACTGCCCTGTGGTATCGTAACGCCGTTTTTGTACATCTAAAACCCTAGCAGCAAAATCAGCTAATTCACCTTGCAAACCAAACTCAATCCCTTCAAGGATATAAGACTCACTAACAACGTAATTATTAGCATTAGTGCTTTTAAAGTCACGGGTATCAACGGGAATTTGCACACCATTAATTTCGACTAACTTAAACGGTTCTAAAGCAATAGCCTTGGGTGCGGGGAAACCCCAAAGTCCATAACCTCTAGCGCCGTATTCTTCGTAGCCGAGTCGTCCTTCTTGCACCAACAACGTTTTGTTGTCTGGGAGAACAGTAGCGCCAAAAAGTTGTCCATCTTTAAGCGATCGCGCCACTTGCCACTTTGCTACAATTCCTTTAAGCCAATTATTATATTGCGGGTGACAGGTACGGATGACATCAAACGCTGCAAGTATTCGCCCAACATCCAAAGCAGACCAACCAATACCCCGCTCAAGGGGATTGTTGCCATAATCAACCATTTGTGCATTGGCTGCGTTATAGACTTTATTGGGCAAAGCATCCTCAAATAACTTTAAGCTGCTGAGAGTCGTTAAAAATTTGTTGAGACGAGCATCAAAGTCTGCTTGGTCAGTGAGATTCAACCACCGTGCAGCATTCAACGCCATCAGGTAGTTACCCATATCCCAAAGTGTACCAGAAGGATAACCCCCAGTAGAATTTGTAAATCCTGTTGCTGGCTGATAATTTTTGACAAAATACTGCCAAGCACCACGAGCGTAAGTTTGTTCTTCAGGTGTCAGAGGGGCTGTAATATTGCTACAGCTATTGGAATTTTGAGATAAGACTGGTGTCGGGATGTAAAACAAAAATTGCAGAAATGTTCCAACTAGGAACAATGCAATCCATCTCAACAGCTTTTGTTGAGGAGGTTTGTATATCATAAGGCGAAGAAAGAGTTAGGAGTTAGAAGCGCATAGCGCGTCTGTACAGTTATATTCCTAAATCAAGATTTATTAGGTGTATTTTTTGCGTAATGGCTTTATCGATTCGGTAGAGGGCGCACAAGATGGCGATCGTATTTTCAGATTGTCACAAACGCAATTCAACAACTATAAAATTAAACTAGGTCTATCACAAGAATGTAAGCAATTCTGCTATGAAAACCCTGGCTAAATGGTCTGTAGACGACTATCACCGCATGGTTGAGGCGGGCATTCTGCGTGGTCGTCATCTGGAATTGCTAGCAGGCGAAATTGTTGAGATGAGTCCAGAAACCCCAATTCACTACACCACAGCAAAACGAGGTGCTAAATATTTAGAAGAATTGCTATCAGGTAAAGCTGATGTTCGTTTCAATGGGCCCATTACACTATCCGACTCGGAACCCGAACCTGATATTGCGATTGTTCGACTTCCAGAATCATCCTACAGCGATCGCCATCCCGCTCCTCAAGATATATTTTGGATTGTAGAAGTTGCTAAAACCAGCTTAAACAAGGACTTGGAGATCAAGGCTGCGATTTATGCTACGGCTGAGATTCAAGAATATTGGGTTTTAAATTTATCTGCTAAACAGATGATTGTGTTCAGAAACCCTCAAAATGGTAAGTATGTTGAAGAATATACTCTTACACAAGGAACGGTTACACCATTAGCATTCGCAGATATTTCAGTGTCCGTTCAGAGACTTTTGCCATAAAGTGGCGTTACTGAATGGATATTGCAAATTACCGTAGTTACACGGTATGGACATTGCACAGTAGATAACTTCTATTATGCAACGCCAATTTTTTCATGATTTGATAATCTTAGCTTTAACTTATGGTGTTCTGATAGCCCTTTTGGTTGACTTCTGGCTTTTGACTCCTGCCCAAACGGTGAGTGGTTGTCCAACTTGTTTATACAGTAAGCTTTCTAAAATTACGCCATTATTGTTGGCGGTGAGAGTTTTATTTGGCTGACGCATAGACTCATAAAAGCCGTTGTACCAACCATCTTTAGAGTTAAGGTTAGCTTGGACGAAATTAAATAACTGCTGCGTGTAATCAGTATTATAAAGCACGTGCCAGCCGATCGCAGCTTTGGCACTGAGGAACCGCAAATCGTTGTGTTTTTGTTGGGTATCTGTGATGGTTGCCCAAGGTTCTCCGTTGACAAACAAGCTGCTGTAAACAAAGTATGGAGGACGATCTAAGTTGTCTTCGGTAACGGCGGTTAATTGTTTTGTAGCTTCATAACGCCCTACTTGAGCAGCTAAAATCCGATCGGCATAAGCTTTAGGCAAAGCTTGAAACCCAGTTTCGATACCATCTAAAATATAGGGTTCGCTAAGAACGTAGTTATTGGCTCCAGAGTTTTTATAGTCGCGGCGATCATAAGGAATTCCCTGTCCGTAAAGATCGACAAAGGCAACATTGGACTGATAATCCAATGCTTGTGTAACATTCAAACCCCAAAGCTTTAACCCGTAGGCAGCATAATTCTCATAGCCCAAACGGCCTTCTTGATTGTATTGTTCTTTACCTTTAATAACGGCAGTCCCGTACATTTTTCCATTTTTGGTAATACGCTTGACTTGCCAATGTTTCCAAACGTCTGTAGAAAGCGATCGCATTTCTGGATACTTTGCCTCGACAATCTTCAACCAGATTGCCATCCTTCCCAAATCAATAGCTGACCAACCAATTTCTTCGCGTTTTTCTAGTTGACCATAATTGACGGGTATGAGGGTTTTGGCATTGTAAACCTTGTTGGGTAGTTCCCCTTTATATAAAGGCATTGATGCCAGTGTTTTCAACATTTTGCTCATTTTGGCTTCAAATTCAGCCGCAGGCACGATATTGAGTTCTTTAGCACTAACTAAGGCTGCGATCGCTGCTGTCTGATCCCACATACTGACGGAGGCAAAGCCATCAACGGAATTTACCAAACCAGTTTCATCATTCCAGTTGCGCTGGAAATATGACCAAGCAATACGTGCCGTTGTCATTTCCTCTGGAGTTAGTTTTCCAACTCCCGGAGCAATGTAGGGAATTATCGCTACTGTGAGTTGGTTCTTAGGAATAGCTTGACCTGGTAAAACTACAGATTTAGCATCAAGGCTGGCAATGATTTCAGCTGCTTCAGCACCAGATGTAGGGTTTTGGGGTTTCTTTGGTTGTACCAACTGGCGTGAAGCAGTTTCGGATGTTGAGATTTCCGGTTTTTCTATGGAAGCCTGGGAAAGTTGCTTAGACCAACCATTTAAAATTGCGATCGCTATTACAGCCGTAACTACCCCTCCTACAGAAGCTAGTATGGACAAGTTCTTGGGTGGCGGTTGAAAATCAGAACTCATACTGATTAAAGCCTTATTTTGTAAGTCAGCGTTGTTTACGTAGTTTCACCACATACATTCTTCCCAACTTTGAAATCTAACTAACACCCAGAAGTCCACCTGACTACTACAATAAAATAGTCACGCACCCGATCTCTGGAGTTCTAGCAGTGGGCTTATTTGATGATTTGAGTCGGTTTTTAGAAAACCGTTTAGAAGAATTCTTGCGTAACAATCCACATTTGGAGTTAGAGGCGCTGCTAGAACAGCTGCGTGAGCAAGAAGAAGACACATTAAAGCTGATCGCAGATTTACAATTGCAAGAGAAGCGATCGCAAGAAGAAATTCTCTCCACCGCTCAAGAAATTCAGCGTTGGCATATCCGTGTTCAAAAAGCCAAAAACGCCGGCAGAGAAGATTTAGCGACTGCGGCGGGTGAGCGAGAAGCAGCCCTGTTGCGCGAAGGAAATCAGCGCTGGGGACACATGCAAGGGCTGAAAGAACGGATTAACCAATCTCAAGAACTATTACGAAAAATCCAGCAACGGCGACAAGAGGTTCAAGCTAAAGCAGCCGAAGCACAAACAGCCCGTGATAAAGCACAAACTCAACAGCGTTTTGAAACCAGTGGCTGGTCAAATAAAACTAGCAATTATTCTAGTGGGTTTGATGATTTAGAAGAGAAGTTCCGTAGCTGGGAAACCCAAGATGAATTAGAACAAATGAAGCGGAATCTAGGGAAATAATCGCATCTGGTTGAAGAAGAATTCAGAAGTCAGAATGGGCTAAACGCCCCGCTACCGCTAACAGGAGTCAGAATAAATCAGTCGGGGATTCAGACCCGCGACTGATTAAAGACCACCAAATCGTAGATTTAGTGGGGGTCTTAAACCCGGCTATTCAGACGCTCTCTA
>NZ_JACJSF010000154.1 GCF_014698035.1 Desmonostoc muscorum FACHB-395 | reverse complement strand
TCACCTACATCTGACCGAGAGTTCAGCTTTTCCCCATTGTCGGGTGATTACTGACTCAGCTATTTACGGACTGGCTACCGACGTTTTACTGAGTAACGAATCGCACTGCTTGAGTCGGGCAATAGATTTCAGTTGCAGCTGTTGATGACTGTAGATTTGGTATGTCATGATTGATGAGCCTTTAAATTTAGGGCAAGAGAAGCGCTTGAGATTGCGAGTCCAGGGCGCTTCTCTATATTGTTATTATCTGCTAACCCGTTAGCGCTTGTCAATAGCATAACGAAGTATTTTAACTGAAATTACTAACTAGATAATTTAATGAGATATAATACACTCTTGGTAAACTTAGGTAATGAATATGAAGCAGCTAAGAGAAAGAAAAGGACTAAGAACAGTAGATGTTGCTAGCCGTGTAGGTATAGCAGAATCTACTGTTCGTAATTGGGAGTATGGAAAAACTATTCCAAAACTACGAATTGATCAGTTCAGCGAACTCATGAAACTGTACGAATGCAGTTTTGATGAACTGATGACGGCAGTAAAGGAATCAGGTAATGCTCTCGAATGAAATAAACCTTTTAAGTGTTACTTTTTTGCTTTTCTTGAAGGGATGATCGCTTCTGTCATCTTAAGTATTTATTACGTTGCAATGAACTTCAAGCTACCATTCCTTGAATTTGGCGCTCGGTAAATCCGTTTCCCCGTATGGATTAGCCATAACTGCTGATAGTTGCGGAATATGTATTAAGCAAGATTAGCTCAACTGAGTTGCAACTTAATGTCGATTTACTTCATAGAGTGGAAACGGCGTTAATCAATATGTCAAACGAGGAAGATCCGGTTTCAGCAGACATAACTGTTACCTCTGTCGAAATTCCAGAGTTGACGGAGGAAGAACAGCGCGATCGCCTGCACCTAGAGCGCCGTGTGGAAAGAGCGTTTTTTGAGGCAGGTAAGGCATTGGCAGAATTACGCGATCGCCGACTTTACCGTTCAAGCCACCGCACATTTGAAGATTATTGCCGCGATCGCTTTGGTCATAGTCGCCAGAAGTCAAATTATCTGATTGCAGCATCTGATGTCTACGAGAATTTGACAACAATTTGTTGTCAAAATTTGGGGATTGAGGATTTGACAACAAATGGATCACAAATTTTACCCACTAGTGAAGGGCAAGTCCGTCCCATTACAAAGCTAGAACCTCAAGAACAGTGGGAGGTATGGCAACAGGCAGTAGAACTTGCTGGTGGGAAAGTGCCAACTGGGAGAATCGTCAAAGATGTGGTGCAAAGGATTATGGAGCGAACCCAAGTACCCAATACCTACCAGATTGGCGAAGTCTGCCAAATTCTTGCAAAGGACAACCCGGAACTCAGAGGTAAAGGTGGATGCTGGGGTATAGTCAACTATGTTGGTGATTTCAGTTGTACAGTCACAATGTGGGATGGAGAGTACACCGTCAGAATCGACCACCTGAAGCCACTGAACTACCTGGAATCGGAATGTCAGCAGATGCAGCTCCTTTGCGATCGCATCAGTAGGTTACGGGACAGTGGCAAGTTAGAAGCACCAGCAGAGGCAGTTTTGAAGTGTTTAGGAGAAGTGAAGCGACCGTATTTGACAGCGTTTGAGGAAGAAATTTTGAGTTTTATAGAGCTTGAATATGGAATTAGTAACTCACAAACAGACTGAATATTGACCGAGAGTAAGTTAGCCGCATAAAGTTAATAGTTAGAATAATTACTCTTGGGAAATTTGCGCTAATTGTATCGGGTACATTACTTGCCTAATATCAAGATAATTTAACCCTGTTCTGTCACTTTCGGAAAACAATAATCGTAGCGAAACCTTGGAATCTATATCTAATCAAACTTTGAGCCTTTCTTTTCTAATAGAAACTAAAATTTCTAGCCAAAATCTGAAAAGTAAAGCTCCGAAAGGCTTTCAGGGATTGGCTTCTCCCCGTCTGATATAAGAGGGTTAATTGAACCTATAACAATTACTAAAATTGAATAATTTTAGGCGCTTAATAACATACCAGAGGGCGATCGCTCTCTGTAAGGACAAAACCGCTAGAATTACAATTGCGGCGCACTGTAACCATTGTAATTTTGCCATTGTAGCGATCGTTCCCCTGAAATTGAATGACTCCCGTCGCGCCTAGAACCGAGAATTGAGGCATTGCAAGTGTTTTTTGAATACCGATGCGGGTGGGATTTGTCGTCAAGGCTTTGCTTAATACCAACACTGCGTCGTAGCTGGTGGCGGTTCGCCAGGTAATATCAGTTAAATCAATTTTCCACAGAGTTCGAGCTTGTTGTACAAACCGAGAGTTAACATTGCTTATGGGATGCCATGTGATCGCAAATACAAGGCGTTGGATTTGCTGTAACGACAGACCTTTATCTGGTTTGAGTAAGTCAGCACTGTAGAGACTATCACTCGCAATAATCCAAGATTGATTGACATTCGACCGAATTACTCGTATGGCATTGGGAATCGCATTATACAAACCGACTCCGGCATCTGGGATCAGAACAATCACCTTTGCACCTTGGGTTTTGGCTTGATTTAATGAGGCTTTGGCATTAAAGCGATCGCTAGCGAGATTGAAGGCTGGTTGGTGGTCAATAACATGACCCGAAAAAGATTTAGCCGCTTCTCGAAACGCCTTAGATAGAGATTCCGCATACTCACTACCCTGACTATAAAAAATAGCAACTTTGCTCTGTTGTAATTGGGAGAACACGTAGGTTGCAATTTTTTGGGCGGTAATGCGATCGCTAGGGACAGTGCGGAAGAAAAAAGGACTTTTGAGATTATCTGAGGTGCTAGTTGCAGAAACTAAAACTACCCCTGCTTGGGTATAAATTGGTAGAGACTGTTTGGTGGCTTCGCTGCTGTAATGTCCCAAAACAGCCAGTAAATCTGGATAATTCACCAACTTTTGAGCAACTTTGCGGGCATTATTTCCAGCTTTGCTATCGTCACGATTATTATCATCAGCGATAATCATCCGTAAAGGTTGACCGTTTTTCAGCGCCTGAGTCTGAGCTTGAGCAGCACCCGTGAGTATTTCTAGACCTGTGGTAGTACGACGTTCCAGAGGAGCTGCAACAGCGATAGTCCGAATCTGGGCTGCTGGAAATTGGATTTGAATTTTGCTGTTGTTGAGGTAAATTAAAGTTTCTGGATCTGGCTCCTGATTGAAAGCAGTTTTAAATAGACTTTCAGCTGCCGAAAAATTTCTGATGCGATACTGTTCAATAGCTAATTGCTTTGCTAGTGGGGGCTGATTGTTTCCCCAATAGCTTGCAGGAATTAGGCTTTCTTCACCACAACTGAGATGATCGTCTAAAATATAGTCGCAAGTATGAGCCAGAGTTATTGCCTCATACAGCCATTTTGCACCGACCAACAGCAAAACTGCACAAGTCACACTCAGTAATAATTTTTGCCATTGCACCAAAGAATACTTATGAATATTCTCAATCTTTTGGAGAATGGCTTGAGTTGTCGGCGGACGTTTGTGTGGATGAGAATTCGTCATCGCCTGAATCAGATCAATAAATTTTTGAGGGGTTTGTCGATCCTTAACGTATTTATACCAATGGGTTAAATCCATCTGGCGATCGCCAGATGGATCAATACCTGTGATTAAATAGATAAAAGTCCGACCAAGAGCGTAGAAATCCGATTGGACAACAGCCTGTCCCTCAAGTTGTTCCGGAGCAGTATATCCAACAGAATGAATCACCGTCACCGATTTCCCATTAACAATAGTTTGCGACAAATTACGCGCCGTCCCAAAATCAATTAAAATTAATTTTCCATCGGGACGGAGCATAATATTAGACGGCTTGATATCTCGATGAAAATAGCCATTTTCATGCACAAATTGCAAAATCTGCATCAATTGATTTAGCCAATCTAATGCTGTTTTATGGGATGTTAAGCATTGATGATAATCAAGCCAATTCTGTAAATCTTCACCTGGAACTTTCTCCATTACAAAACAGCGTAATTGTCGACCTGTATTTAAAACTAGAGGAAATAGCATTTCACCAGCAGGTAAACCAGGATGCTGTAAACTTGTTAAGATTGATGCTTCTTGCTCAAATAATCGTAGTAAATTCGGTGTAACTTCCTTGAGTGACTTGAGAACCTTGGGCTGATCCTGATTAAGTAAATCTTCAATTTCAAATACTTCTGTATAGCGATACCTATCAATTTGCAGAGGATGCTTAATTCGGTAACGATTTTGCAGTATAAGTGATGTTTTACAGTTTTCACATACTGCACAATTATCAGGATTTTCTCGTTGCGAACAATCTGGATTGATGCAGTACGTCATAAACTCAGGATTGGCTGGATGCAAACAGCATTGAAATTACTAAAAATTAGACAGATGGAATGTACAGAGACGATAGAATAGAGTTGCAGACAGGCTCAAGACAGCAGACAAAAACCTCTAGCTTACCATAGGCTAGCAGAGAACAAAGACACTAAGCCTTGAGGTTAACAATAGTGTCTATCATCGGTTTCTTATCTCCCACATCAGCCACTCTTTCTCTTGCTGCGTCAAAAATGCACCAAACCGAAAACGTTTATTTTTTTCAATATTTTCTTTCTCTTCCTTCTGAAATTTTTTCAAATAATAAAGAATTAGGATATTAGAAAATTCATAATTTATCATACACTTCAACCCCACACTAATAATATCTGATTTGGAAATTTCTATTTTCTGAATACACCAACCAAGTAACCATCGCTCTAGTCTAATATAGTCTTGGTCAATTTGCACCAGGGTACTTGATGCAGAATTCAGGAAGAAAGTAGTAGCAAGCAACAAAGGGTTGTAAAATAATTGTTTGCATATTATATATAACAATGCCATGAAAATGATACTGAATATTAATATTGGAAAAGAAAACAATAAAATCAATAATATTGTTACTGGGTTTTCTAGCACAAACAATAATAAGTTACATAATGATGAAATGATGAGAGTTAATACCGAATCACAAAAATAATCAACAAATATTATCCAATAAATCAGCCCCAAAACACCAATAAAAACTAGAGAATCAAATAAAAATATAAAATTGTAATTGTTGTATAAAAAAGCTGGGAGAATCTTTATAATTAAATTATTCTCAGTTACTTTCACAATTAGATTACTTTTCTTTGGTA
Organism: Desmonostoc muscorum FACHB-395; assembly: GCF_014698035.1. Lineage (GTDB taxonomy): Bacteria > Cyanobacteriota > Cyanobacteriia > Cyanobacteriales > Nostocaceae > Nostoc > Nostoc muscorum_A. The sequence continues at coordinate 6,025 of NZ_JACJSF010000154.1, read as the reverse complement.
GCCTGGGTATAAGTCCTGTTTGACCTAATAGTGTTGCTAAGGCTACTTCTGCGGAAGGAAAACGATCGGCACTCACGGGTTCTAATATTTGTTCTAACCAGTTTGCAAAATCTTTGGAAATATTAACGTCAGAACGGAAATCAATTTTAAGTTTACGTTGTGGTAAATCACTAGGTGATTTTCCTGTCAACAAAAATAGTAGAGTTGTTCCCAAAGCATATAAATCAGTAGATGGCAAAGCTTGTCCACGAAACTGTTCTGGTGCCATGTAGCCGAAAGTTCCTACTACTGTACTGCCGCCAGTCACAGTATTATGATATGTGTCTGCTACTGCTCCAAAATCTACTAGGAATAACCTCTTGGTATCAGAAGTGAAAATAATATTTTCCGGCTTAATATCACGATGAATAATTGGCGGTGTTAGAGAGTGTAAATAAATCAAAATTTTCAGAATTTGAGTAGCTATTTGCCTAACTTCTTTTTCATCAGGAAACCAACCATCTTCTACTAGTGTTGCCAGAGAAGTTCCTGGCGCTAATTGTTGAGCTATGTAAAAGGAACGGTCAGAGTTAGTATCTACTTGAAAATAATCCAAGTAGCGAGGAATTGCTGGATGGTTGAGTTGAGAAAGAATTTGTGCTTCCCTTTCAAATAACTCCATCTTTTTCCAGTCACTCATGCGCCGCAATGATAAAACTTTCAGCGCTACTTGTTCACCGCTTTCTAAGTCAACGGCTGCGTAGGTAATACCGACTCCGCCCTGTCCCAATTTACGTAGAATGCGATACCGTTGATTGATAATTTCTTCAGCTTGGTGCAATACTTCCATGTTTTCTGGTGCTATTTTGTTATATTTATCACTACCTAATACTAATTCTCTGTGAAGCTGCACATTATTTTGACCTCTCCCAACCAGCCCTTAGTAAGGAGAGGTAGGGTTCTTTCTATGCATCTTCATACAGAAGAATTAATTACATACTGGTTTTTCACTAGGCAACAATTTCAGCCTAGATTTTGTGTAATTAAATGTGAGTTCGACTATAGGGAATTTGATTTGATCTTCTCACACGCTCTTGTATCTCACGCTCTTCTAGCCTTTGTGCTGGTATTGGTTGCGCGGTAATCCTGCCAGCAATATTCTTAAATCCAATACTGCTTAAGATATCCTGCTTGTAGAAATTTAATAGGGTAATAACAGTCACGGCACTAACAGCAGCAACAGCACTAACAGTAACTCGAACTATTTTTTCCCATCTAACAGAGACATTCGATTTTTCAGTTAGCTTTCGCTTACCCTGCAATACTTCCAAGGCTTTCTGTGCTGAACTGAAACGATCTTCTGTATCTGGCTCTAATATTTTTTCTAGCCAGTCGGCAAATTCTTCACTAATCTGCACGCGGGGACGAAAATTAATTTTTAACCCATCACTCTGCAAATCTGCGGGAGAACAGTGTGTCAAAAGAAATAATAAAGTTGCTCCTAAAGCATACAAATCAGTAGCAGGTACGGCTTGTCCGCGAAACTGTTCGGGAGCCATGTAACCATAAGTTCCTACTACTGTACTTCCACGCATAAAAGTTGTGTAATAGGTATGTTGTACAGCCCCAAAATCTACTAAAAATACTTGCCCATCGTCACGGCGAATAATATTTTGTGGCTTGATATCTCGATGGACTACAGGAGGCTTGAGGGAGTGCAAATAAACTAGAATTTCTAATATTTGTATAGCAATGCGCCGCACTTCATCTTCATTTGTGCGCCATCCACTCTCCACCAACGCTGCTAGTGTCTTACCTTCTGCCACTTGCTGGGCAATGTAAAAATAACGGTCTTCGAGGGTTTCTATCTGAAAATATCCTAAATATTCAGGAATACCCGGATGATTGAGTTGCGAGAGAATTTTTGCTTCTCGCTCAAACAACTCCATCATTTTCCAATCGGTCATTCGGTGCAGTGATAAGGCTTTGAGAGCCACTTGTTGAGTGCTTTTTAAGTCTTGAGCAAGGTATGTCGTCCCACTTCCACCTTGTCCCAAAATATCTAGAATCCGATACTTATGGGCAATGATGTCTTCTTTTTGGTGCAGCAGTTCCATCCGGCTTCAATTCTGTGTTGAGGGTAATGATAATTCCATTCTTCCCACCTGATTCCGGCTTTTTCAAGCTCACTTTTAGATCAGTTACGTGGTGAGCCAAAACTTAACTAGATTACACAATCTAAAGCAGCGAAATTACTAATGAGCCGCTTTCAATAATTAGGGGAAGTTATGAACTACCGCAGCCAACGAGCGAGCCTTGCACCTTGGAGCATCATTCACCAAGCCATGACGCTTTACCGGGTAAATTTTATCCAGTATTTCCGGATTGCTCTGACTTCTACCATCTGGTTTCTAGTCTCTAATTTGCTGTGGTTCATTTTAGTGATTGCAGCAGTTCTCTTTGTGTACTCTTTTGCTTTGATTACCCTGGTTCCGCAATCCCAAAACTTCGCAACTTCAATTTCTCTACCGATTGCGGCAATTCTACTTATCGTCATGTTAGATCTGGGTATCTTTGCTTCAGCGAAAGGACTCTCACAACAAGCTTTGATTGGTTTACTGGCTTATCAAACGTTAATCGGGGTGTCTGAAATGCTAGTGGTTAATAATCAACGAATTCGACATCAATTTTGGCAATTTTGGTTGGCTGATATTTACATAAATTGTATTCTTTATAGTCTTTCGATTGTTACTTCAAAGTGGGGAGGTTGGCTAATTTTGCTGAGTGTTTTGCTTCGAGTCTGGCTTGAAGCAAGATGGTTTCTGTCAAATTTAGTAATTGCCGTGGAGCAGTGCAATGTCAGGCAATCCCTACGCATTAGCAAACAGCAATCAGCGCCCTACATTATCCAGATCGGTTTTATTTTGGTCACTACTTGGTTGTTAACAATGCCACTCTATTTGTTAGGGTTCTCCCCTGCGATCGCGGTATGGCTAGCAGAATGGCAACACTCAGAAATGTCTCTTTTGGCACTTAACCCTTTGATTCACCTCCTCCAAGGGTTGGGCTTATCGATTATTTTTGCCACCTTGCTCCATACGCTTACTATTCCATTGTGGCAATCAGTTAAAGCAGTACTATACCGCGAACTAAGATAGAGCCCAGGATAGGTGCAAAAGTGTGATCTGGTTGCTTGACATGAGTAGTAATACTTATTTTGAACTAGTTAAATGAGTTTGGCTACTACTCTGAGGATTTAAACAAACGCTGTACGCATTTGAGAATCACAGGTTGTAAAAAAAAGCGTTCCTTGTTACCATCTTTCATGGTTTCTACCAATGCTCTGCGCTTTAAAGATAAAAGTGCAGCCAAGATATCTCCATTTGAAGGATGATTCCCAAGGTACAATAGTATCTCTTCACGAGTTAATCCCTGCACTTGTGTAGCCAAACATTTGATTAGGGTTTGTTCCAGCATTGAAATATGTCTCAACCATTGCGCTACTAGTGGCTCAAATTCACCAGTAACTAAGGTTCCAGAGGCTAAAAAATCTCCGACATCCCCAGCAAATAATTCGTGAATAAAATTTGCTGCCATATTCAAAAATAAAGGATTGCCACCATACTGATTTACCAGGGTAATCCACTGCTGGGCATCAAAGGTGAGTTGATGATGCTGCAAAAGCTCAATAGCACCTTCCATCAAACCACCGAGTGGGAAAATAACTGCACCATTCTCACTCAAAAGATTTAATCCCTCTGGTTGTTCTCGACTAGTCAAAATCACACAACTTGAATGATTCGTTTGCACTAGCGATCGCAGAAAACCAGCGTAGGATTCGTATTCTAAACGATATTGCCCCGCACGTTGACGTAGCCCGCCACCCAAAATTCGATCCCAACCATCAAAGACTAACAGGGTTTTTGGTGCTAGAAGTGGAACCAAATCTATTGTTGGTGGAGTCAGAGGAAACCCAAACCACAGAGTTTGCTGAAAACTCGATTTAGAAGCTGTGGCCAATTTTGCTGCTAGAGCCGTTTTGCCCATACCCCCCATCCCTGTAATTGCAATCAGTCGCGTTCCTTGCTCAATTAACTGGGTGAGTGTCGCCAACTCGTAACGTCGCCCAAAGAACAAAGGAATATTTGGGATTTGGGTTGTAGCAGATAGAGACGAGTTAAGGGGACGTTCGAGCAAGTCTTGCCAATTCAAGCTTAAAACTTGACAAAACGCTTTGAATACAGAAGCATCAATGGCATTACCTTTGAGAAAGCGTTTCCATGTCGGTAAAGATATACCCGCAGCAAACACTTCTGCATTTTCCCAGTCACGCCCAGATTCGAGAATTTGACTTGCTTGCTCTAACCAGCGTGGATTATCAATTGTCCAACCTTTTTCCTGACGGGCTTGTTTGACAATTTGCAGTCCATTCAGCGAAAGTTTGAGGCTAGGCATTTAGACGACAATAAGCAATTGAAAATTCACGCATTCACGCATTCAGCATTGGACTGCACTCTCACAGCCGACTCTATGCAAATTAAATGTGTAACAGATTATCAAATCTCACCAACAAGCTCAAGCTACAGTATATATTGGACTTTGATAAAAAAGATTTATTGACCTCAAATTTACGCCAATAAGTGTTATTGACGAATTTCATAGTGGCGATCGCTGCACTATGACTTCGTTACCAGTGGTGCAAAGTACTTCAGTTTGCGCGGGTAGTGCTATGCCAGTTGCCAAATGAGTGCTGTAGAATGGCTCTACATAATGATACAGCGCTCAACAGAGTTAAATTAAGGCTCTACAACTGGCTAGAAATGAACAAAACCAAATAGAACCTTAGAGGTTGTTTGAAAAGTCTAACAGGTTGTAAAAAAGCTCTCTCAGTATAGGCTGTGAATAGAAAGTAGACAGCACCGAGAGAGCAACATGAGTAAAGCATACCCCAGCAATTTGACCCTCGCCCAATATGAATTTCTAAGTGACATGATTCCAGAACCGAAACCCGGTGGTCGCAAACGCGAAGTCGATATGTGGGAAGTCCTCAACGCCATCTTTTATGTTCTAATTGAGGGAGTCCGATGGCGAGCATTACCCGGCGACTTTCCCGTGTGGCAGACGGTATACACCTATTTTCGTAATTGGCGCAAAGATGGAACTTGGCTAGAAATTCACGATACACTCCGGCAGTGGACGCGGACCCTTGCAGGAGCGCCATCCAAGTCCATCAGAGGCAATCATTGATAGTCAAAGTGTGAAAACTGCTGCAATGGTACATGAAGCCGTGGGCTACGATGCGGGCAAGAAAATAAAAGGGCGCAAGCGATTTATGACAGTCGATACCTTGGGCTTAGTTTTGCGGGTCTTGGTTACGGCTGCCAGTGTGGGTGAGCGTGAAGGGGGCAAAAAAGTTCTTAAACGGGTCAAACAATCTAGCAACCAGGTTTCTCGTTTGACAACCATTTGGGTGGATGGTGGCTTTGATGGTGCTCCGTTCATGCAGTGGGTGATGAACTTTTGCCGTTGGATTGTGCAGGTCGTTCTGCGACCAGAACAAACCAAGGGTTTTGTCCTGCTCAAAAAACGTTGGGTCGTGGAGCGTACTTTCGGTTGGTTAATGGGATGCCGACGATTGGTTAGAGACTATGAATTATTGCCCGAAACATCGGAGACATTTATCTACCTTGCCATCATCCGTATTATGGTGAGGCGACTGGCATAACATTTGACTTCTCAAAACTTTTCAAACAACCTCTTAAAAGATGTAGATAGCTGGCATTGTTTCCTTGGCGATCGCTCGTCTGCGATCATCAGTTGACTGTTCAGTATATTAATATAGGTTGCAGTAATATATCGAGAAGTTTTTGGAGTCGTTGGGGAAGGTAAATCGCGTTTATTTGACAGCTTTGGAAGAGAAATTGTTGAAGGTTTTGGAGCTTAGTGGTGCAGAAAAGTCCTGAAGGCTTGATATATGGGGAATTTTACTAAGACAAGGGTGACAGAGAGGGGGAAGACATGGGATGCTCAAGTTTCCACACAAAAA
>NZ_JACJSF010000153.1 GCF_014698035.1 Desmonostoc muscorum FACHB-395 | reverse complement strand
GGGCAAAAGCGAATAGCCAAGAACATCGGGAGCCGGATGCACAGAAATGGGCACGTCCGGATCTAAATGAGAGGTGCGGTGGATAATACCACCCATCGACTCAACCAATCTACAGCGAAATTGCCTGCAAAGTCGAAGTAAGCGACAAACGCTGTAAGGATTCTTGGATTAGCGCGATCGCTGAATATCAGGCAAGCAAGATTCAGAAAGTTACCACTGCGACCCCCGACGAACAAGCCCTAGCTCAAGCCGAACTCGACAACTACATTGCACACCAAGCCCAAGCCGTAGCTCCCGAACCCCTCACAATAGTCGAAATCTCGTTTGACCATCACGAATATTACGCTGATGACAAACTGGTAGCCAGCATCAGCCATGACGACAACCATTTAACGCAACCCTGGGTAGTCATGGTCAACGGTAAAGAAGTATTCCGTGCCAACACTCTAATGCGTTGCGATCGCTTCATCTGCACTCACTACAAAGACGGTTCATTACCTGTGCAGGAACAACTTGCAACACCCTGCACTACTGGTAACGAAGTAATGGCGCAGATTTTCAACCAATGCCAGAATTACGGTTACGAAATCCTCAACGACGGCATTTACAACAACAATATCAAACTAGGCGGAGTAGGGCAGACTGACAGTAACTGGTGGTTTACACGCGCCACAGACGAAACCCAGCGCATAGTCTGTGATTCTGCAATGGATGTAGTGCAATCGTTGTCGATGGTGGACGTGTCTACTGATAGTAAATCCGTTTTTGATGAATACTTTTTAGAGCAACCCTTAGAACAGCTAATTGGCGATAAATTGCAACGGCTACTGGAGAGAACGGAGTTAGTCACAGCGTAAGTCTTGGGCTTCGCCGGGGAAAAGGTTAAAGGGTAAGGGGGAAAGGTAAATTTCTTCATTCCCTTCCCCTTTGCCCTTTCCCCTTTCCCCTTTTCCCTAATTATTTATTCACCAATCCCCAATTAAATCTATGAAAGCCACAATATCCATTCCCCAACACTGGGCATACCCTCGCTTTACTTTGGAGCAGCGTACAGAACAAGGCACGATTCTCGGACTTTACTACTACCCATCTGGTACAGAGTTGGCTGAACAATTTGATGATGGTTGGCGTTATGCTCTGATGCCTAACAAGAATTCTGATGAAATATCGTACTTGAAAGAGGATCAAATTAAACCGCTCACACCAGAAGAATTATTTCAGCAAATTACCGCAGAGATTGACTTTTATCAACAACAGATAAGCATTCTCAACCGACAGTTAACTGTATTAACTCAGGGTGCAAACAATGGCTAACTCTACAGACAACTTTGAGGGGAGAGCCAAGCACTTGCTGCGTTTACTTCAACTTTGTGGTGGTTGTGTTCCATTACATCGGCTGCAATTCCAATTCTCCGATTCAGTCATTCAAACTCTGCTGGATAGAGAACTAGTGCAAGTACAAAATACAGGACGCGGCTTTTTGTTGGAGATTGCCGAGGATTTTTAGGTTATTAATTCCAGGAGAGAAAAGCATGATTGACCATATTAACGCACTTCAAACAAGTTGGTATCTTTCCCCACCTTGGCGTGGAACAATTCCACCCGTTGAGGTGAATTTACTGGAGAGAGTTTACCTAAGAACCACGAGAACATTTGGCTATTGCTGCGGTATGCAATGGAAGCATGAGTGCTGGATTTATTCAATTGACTGCCGTAATGAAATACTGCACGCCACACAAAACCAAATCATCGGGACTGGAGAATTAGAAACTCTCACCGTGCAAAAACCTACTTTTGTTTTGGGCGAAAGAGTGATCCTCTGTTCTCATGATCAGGGAACAAAGCAACGGCTGATTTTGGGGATTGCGCTGGTGCATGATTCTTGGTTTTACCTTGTTGAATTAATGTCACCAACGTTAATTAAGACACCAACTATATCGAATCGTTTCTCCCTGGTTGGTGAGAAAAGTTTGGTGCGGGTAAATCTTTAAAATCTTGAAATTTACTTAGGAGCCGAACAGGATGAGTTTACCTTTAAATCAAAATGTTTTAGTCGAGTCTCCATCATTGAGAACTTCTGCACTTTCTAACCTAGATAATTCACGTGCCCAAGAAGTTCTTAGCAAAGCAAAGGCAATAGTGTTCGCTGTATGGAACGGTAGCGGCTGGGCAACTACTGCACAAATAGCGGAATATTTTTCAGTTACAGAGTCCGCAGTCAAAGAGCTAACAAGAGTAAATCAATCTGAATTCCAAGCCCAAGAAACTAAAACCCTTACTGGCAAAGAGTTACGTGATGCTCGACAGACACTCTGTCTACCATCTAGAACTTCCCAAATTAGAGTTTTTTCGGCTTTGGGTGCATTAAGAATCGCAATGATCTTGCAGCAATCTCAAGTAGCAGCACAAGTTAGAACCATCATTTTAGACTTGGTTGCAGCAGTTCCCAGCATTACTCCTCAAACTCCTGCACCTGTTCCTGCTCTCCCCCCAGTTGAACAACGATTGCATACTCTTGTCCTGGCAATGAAGACTTTAGCTGAGTTAACTGGTGGCAGACTCAACCCGTACATGGAACAGCAATTTAAAGACTATGCCGGGAACCTTTTGGCTGAACACAACAGAAAATTGCTAACCCCTTCAGAAGAACGCTGGCTTGGTGTAGTCAACTTTGCAGAGAGCGAACTTGGAAAGAAAGTCCCCCTAAGCGGCGCTCACTACCGGGGACACTTGGGTACATGGGTGAGAACATTCTACCCACATCTAGGCGATCGCCAAGAAACGCGATTGGTTAACGGTGTGCAGCAGCCCATCTATGTCTACGCTTGTCACGATCCGGCTGTTGCGGCTGGGTTGACCAAAGCTGTAGAAGAGTTCTTTGCTCATCCGAGTCCTGGTGCAGCGCTAAGGCAGGCGGGGGCTTTCGCTAGTAAGAAAGCTGTAGTTACTGCTTAATAGTCATTGGTCATCGGTCATTGGCCATTGGTCATTGCTCAAGCAGAGCGATCGCCAAGTAATCAAGAATTAAGACTTTTACAACAAAGGTAAATTTTACCTTGAGGGGAAAAGATATGGAATTCGGCTACTTCCAGAAAGATGTACTCATTGAAAAACTAGCTAAGAAATTCTACGCGATCCAAGGCTATGTAGTCCCCGAATCATATCGGATGCAATCAGCTACACATCCAGCAGAAAGAGCGTGTGTGGCTATGGCTATTTTCGCAATCGAAGAATTTGAATCCATCAAAGATGAAGGTTCAGATGAGGATGATGACGAATATGAAACTGATTGTTTATTCCCTGAATAACGTTCGTTGCCAGGGGTTTAATTGAAGCGCGAGTAATACACCTTCCTAAATATTTTCTTACAAATTACAAGATGGTTAAACGGATATGAAAGCCATAGTCACAGTCGTTGAAAAAATCTCATCTGAAGCTCACATTGATATTCCTGAAGGTTTAGCAGAATTAGGCATTAGACAGCACGTTGTAGATCATTACAACAGTGGCGAAATGCTTCCTTTACTGAATATTTTCCACGTTGATTTTGAATCTATCAGCGTTCACATTGGTAAAAAACTCCAAATCACTTGGCAGCCCGGAAAGCCTTGGAGTCCAAAATGTCCTTATTACTTTTGCAAACTTGGAAGATTTACTTTGACTCTGTTAACTGACACAGAGCAAAACTTAACTCGTACAGAAGTTTACTTTGGGCATCACAAGCAACTTATTTATACGTCAGAAAAAGAGATATCCATTGATTTGGCAACAGTCGAACTCCAAAATTTCTTAAGTGGATTAGCTGTTGAACTTCAGACTTTAAGCCACATTGAATTTCCAGAACAAGTTTGAAATTAACAGGGGTTAAACATGAGATTAACAACATTAGAAGGTCAATACCGGTGCATCGTGATTGACCCTCCCTGGTTCTATCGGCTGAGAAATCAGGATAAAACTCACCGAAACCGCATTAACTACAAGCCAATGCACATAGAAGAAATACTGTCATTGCCTGTTCCAGACTTAAGCAATCCCACGGGGTCAGTTCTCTGGCTTTGGTTCACCAACAATCACATGATTGAAGCCGCACACTGCCTAGAAACATGGGGTTTTAGCTTGAAAACTATTCTTACCTGGGAAAAAGTTACTAAGAGCGGTACAACCCATCTGGGTACTGGTCACTGGCTACGTAACGCAACTGAACATTGTGCTTTAGCTGTACGAGGTAATGTCAGGGCGTTTGCTGGACGTTCGCTCACTAATGAATCATCACTAATCCATGCACGACGACGTGAACATTCCCGTAAACCAGATGAATTTTTTGAACTAGTAGATAAACTCTGCCCAGACATGACGAAGTTAGAAATGTTCGCTCGTTCTTCTCGTGATGGTTGGGATTCTTGGGGGGATGAAGTTCAAAAGTTTGATAGTCAAATGAATGTTTCTTTGAGTGCATGAAAATAGCATTATATAAAGGGTAGTTATGTCAACAAACATAGAGTGGACTGACCAAACAGAAAATATCATCCGTGCTAAAGTCGGCGGTTGGTGGTGTCAAAAAATCTCAGAGGGGTGTAAAAATTGCTATAGCGAAAAGCTGAATCAAAATTCTTTCTTTGGTGGGAATAAACAACCCTACTCTGGACAACCACCCGAACTAGTGTTAGATACAGAAGCTATTCGGAAATGGGGATTCCAAAGGAAACCTAAGAAGCATTTCGTTTCTTCAATGACTGATGTTTTCGGTGAGTGGGTTCCGCGTTTTTGGCAACATGAAATGCTGGACGGAATGTTCGTTGCATCCAACCAAATATTTCAGATTCTCACCAAACGCCCAGAAATTATGCTGTCATCTATGGATGAATGGCTTTCTTGTCACAGATTAGACAAATTGCCTTTAAATATTTGGGTTGGCACTTCTATTGAAAATAGTCGCACTCTTCAAGAACGTAGTCAATTTCTTGCTCAGATTCCGGCTTTAATTCGCTTCTGGTCAGTTGAACCATTACTAGAAGATTTGGGCGATATCACTCAATACTTGAATGATGTTCAGTTAGTCATTATTGGTGGTGAGTCTGGCCCAAATTCCAGACCATGCCACATCGAATGGATTAGTTCAATTGTCCAACAATTTCAGGCAGCTAAAACACCTGTGTTTGTGAAACAGTTGGGGGCGAATGCAATATTTGGGGGACAGCGATTAAAAACCCGCAACAAGAAAGGGGGAGACATTGAAGAGTTTCCACAAGAATTACAGGTTAGGGAATTTCCTGTTCCGGTACGAGAGTAAAAGCAAATCCCCCACACTGCTTTTCAGAGGCGGGGGAAGGAAAAGTTTTTTGTAGGGTTCTAACGATGAGTTTAACAAAAAAAATAAACATTGCTGGAGGGTTTAAAAGATGACTACCGACAGCTTTAGCGATAACAGAAGAAAACGCCATATTTATATGGATAGTAAGCTTGACGATTTGCCATTAACAATGGAGGCATATCGTGTTTACTGTCATTTGTGCCGTCGAGCCGGTTGTGATAACAATGCTTTCCCTTCCTACAAATCCATTGGTGAGTCCTGCTTTCGAGGGTCTTTTCCAAATTCACCAACCGACACTTTACGGCGAAAAGCGATCGCAGCAGTAAATGAACTTATCTATTGGAATTTGATCACAAAAACCAGCAGAGAGAATAACGGGCTACAAACATCAAATCATTACAGTCTTACGGACATGGAAGACTGGTTCCCTAATCCATTAAAACCGTCTTCCTTAATCAGAGGAAAGAAAGATTTAGGTAGTGTTGGGGGGACACTAGGGGGAGTGCTGGGGGGACACCCCAGTAGTGCTGGGGGAACACCCCCGGTAGTGTTGGGGGAACACCCCGGTAGTGTTGGGGGGACACCCAAAGATTATCCAATTAAAGATTATCCAATTGAAGTCCATCCACTCAAGGACGCGCCCCTGGCTTCGCCACCCGCGCCCCCCACCCAAGAGTGTGTGTGTGAAAAAGAAGAACTTGATTTGACAACGGAAGAAATTGAACTTGAAGAACCAACCCCACAATTACCCACTTCGTTGTTAAAAAATTCCGAGTCTTCGCAACAAACCGATAATCCCTCAAGAGGATCAACTATTGCGGGGGGGTCGTTCGACAAATCCGAACAATCGAATAAGCTGCAAATAACCTGTCCCTACAAGACAGCGCAGAACGTGAAAGAACTGATTGATGCCTGGCTAACAGACCCGACTGCGATGAGTGATGATTGTGTGCCCCTGCTTGTTAGAGACTCAATCAAGTGGAATCGCTGGGTTTTACCTTGGCGCAATGGAGAGCGAAAACTCAATAACCTCTACCAGAACTTCAACCCTGTAGTCGTGGATTTCCTAGCACAAGAATTAGCCACTAAATCGAAACGCTCCGCACGACAGGAAATAGATCATGCGATCGCAGTAATGAACACCTGGGAGAAAACCAAGGGTGGGTGGACGAACCTGATGCAGCGCTATAACCAAGCATTGCAAACAGAAAAACAGCCCCTACCTCAACAGCGCACTCCTTTGGCTCACAAAGTAAAAAATATCACTAGCAGTTCGCTCGAAGATGCCTTACGACAAGACCGAATACGCCGTCAGCAAGAGCAATCAAAGCAGGCTCCATCCAATGAGTATCAAAACAGCCCACAAATGCTGGAGCTAAAAGCAAAACTTCAAGCCGCAGCGAATGCTCCAAAAGTTCCGAGCAACACCAGATTCCCTTCCACTAATTTGCGAGAAGTTGAAGCGCAGTTAAAATTAGCACTAAGAGCATGATTATGTACTCTAATCAAGACAACGTAGTTTCTTTTCACCCTGACAGGTCACTTGACAACTTGCCCCCACAAAATATCGAGGCTGAAGAAGCGATTTTGGGCGGGATTATGCTCGACCCAGAAGCAATAACCAGAGTCAGCGATCGCCTAAGCGTTGAAGCCTTTTACATCAGCGCCCACTCGTACATTTATCAAGCTGCAACAACGCTTCACGCTTTGTTTCAACCCACAGATTTACTAAGCGTCACCGCTTGGTTGGCTGACCACAATCTGCTCAATCGCATTGGTGGCAGGAATAAGTTAGCGACTTTGGTAGACCGCACTGTGTCCGCCGTTAACATCGATGCTTTGGCTGATCTGGTGATGGAGAAATACCGACGGCGACAGCTAATCAAAGTGGGCAATGAAATTGTCCATCTCGGTTACGAAACAGAAACTGAACTACCACTTGTTCTTGGACAAGCTGAGGCGAAAGTTTTCACTGTAACCCAAAATCAAAGCGATGAACGTTGCAAGGTTTTCTCAGCACAAGACATGGGCATTGAACTTTTTCAAAAGCTGGAGATGGGGAATATGGCAGGTGACAGAATTGGTTGGTACGACTTAGAAAATATCACCGGTGGCATTTATCCCAGCAGCTTGGTAGTAGTGGCTGCTGAATCTCACATGGGGAAAACTCACTTTATGATTTCTTACGCTTACGAAATCATGACCAAACTTGGAAAACCAGTTCTGTATGTAACTCCAGAAATGGATAAGAATCAACTCAATGCCCGAATGCTGGCCCGAATCACTGGCGTAGACGCTTCTATGATTCAAACCAATACTCAATGCTACTGGGAGCAAATAGCACAAGGTATAGGACAGATGGTGGAGTTGCCTTGGAAAGTCTATGAGCATTCCTCCCCTACAACCACAATGATTGCTTCTGCTGTGCGCCGTGCTATTGCCGAATTTGGTGGTTCTATTGGTGCTGTGTTCATTGATTACTTGCAGCAGATCCCTCTGGAATCTGGGGGGAATATGGCTTTTGAAGTCGGCAAGATTACCCGCCAGATTCGGGACATTGCCAAGTCTCACAAAATCCCTGTTTTCTTGGGCTGTCAAATCAATCGGGGCAATCAAACTACGGCTGATAAACGCCCCAATCGTCATCTGTTACGTAACTCTGGTGAAATCTTTGAGGTTTGTGACCAGTTAATCATGCTCTATCGCAACTCCGTGTACAGCAATGACAGCAGCGATCGCACTATTGAGTTGATTGTTGAGAAAAACCGCCTTTACGGTAAGCTCGGCACTGCGACCATGCTGTGCGATTTATCTACATCGAAATTTTTGAACTTGGCGAGGTAAACCGGATGGAGTTAATTAATTTGGTGTGCTACTGCCGCCATTCCGGTCACGCAGATACTCCCAAATTCTGCGGATTTCTTCTTGAAAAGCAAGGCGATCGCGCTCTGCCTGAAGTAGAGAAGCCAACAATACTTCTCGATCGCGGTCAGCTTGAATTTCAGTTTCCCTTATGGTTTGACGGTCACGTTCAGCATCTCTTTGAGCAGCGCGTAATCCTTCCTGATGGAGGCGTGCAATGTCAGCCAGTTCCCTAATGGTACGCTCCAACCTTGCAATGGTTTGGGAGTTACCCCTTGTTTCCCGCCTGTTAGCATTTTGTACTGTCCTATAGCATTTCCAGTTCGTCACCGATCTCTTCTAGACGAGTATCAATATTATCAAACCTTACACTGGTATCTTCTGGTGGAAAAGCGTTTGTCATAATCCCTCCTTTCTCTTTCTATTCTCGCAGAAACTCACAATTACAGACTTTATGGGTACAACTATCCAACAACTCTTCCATAAATGGGCAACTCTCGCTCCTAATGAATGTTTATCTACTGAGCGTGATTACAAGTTTAAGCTCCGAATTTTACCAGATGTTGAAAAGTGCAATTCTCTTAGTGCTAGTCGCCTAATTATTACTGACAACTTAGAAACACATTTAGCCAATCGACGTGATCTTACAATTCAATTGTTGAATTTTGTGTTACTGACGATTATTCAGCACTGTGCGGCTCGACAGTCCAGTATCAGCTTCAGCTTTACAGAACTTGGGACTATCGCCACAATCTGCAATGGGCTGAAGTCGCAAATACATCCACATCCAGCGATCGCGGCTTTAGATGCTTACGTTCAATTGCTGGAGTTTTAAAACCCATGAAAGCGCTATCTGTTCGTCAGCCTTGGGCATGGGCAATTATTTTTGCTCTAAAGGATATTGAAAACCGAGGCTGGCCCATTCATTATCGCGGCGACATTCTGATTCACGCTGCAAAAACCTGTACCAAGAAAGAGTATCAGCTAGCGAGAGAATTTTGCCAAGGGATGGGGGTAGTAATCCCAGAGTTAATTTCTCTACGTCGCGGCCAAGTTATTGGCATTGTCACAATAGTTGATTGCAAGTTTTCACAAGTTGCATCTGGCTGGGGAATGCCTGAGCAATACCACTGGAAGCTGGAGAATCCGCGAGAAATTACGCCGATTCCTTACATTGGGCAACTGGGGATTTTTGAAGTACCGGATGATTTGGTCATGGAGGTGGCTGCATGACTAAAACAGTTCCCATGATTCGCACACTACAACACCTTGGGGCAACCAGGGAAGATATTACCTCCTTTATCAAAAAAGCGAAATCCAAAAAGACATCACCAAAAATTTTAGATGTCTGCAAAAATTTTGATAACACAAAATTAAAACCAGTTCTTCCAGATGATGCTCCGATCGCTGTAGTACTTTTCGCGGGTGGCGGCGGGATTGAAGCGGGGATGGTGCAAGCCGGGATTCGTCCAGTCATTGCGGTGGAGTTCGACCCCACTAAACCAGAACTAAGTCGGGCGATCGCTCTCAACCATCACCGCAACTTTAGCGAGTACGGCTGTAGAGTCGTCCAACTAACAGTGCCAGAATTAGCACGCTTAGGATTCATAGGTTTTCCGCGATACCCCGACTATCTCCATGCCTCTCCGGTGTGTGCCAACTTCAGTCAAGCCCACATAGCTAAGGCGGGTAAAGGGATTGAAACGGCTGATGATCTGACGGCTGCGAACCGACAGGTCGGCGCTTCGCTATCGCAGTAGCAGAAGCCATCCGACAGTTGCAGCCACGGGTGTTTACTCTAGAGAATGTCCCGCGCTATCAAAAAAGTGAGAGTTTCGCTGCTATTTTGGAAACTCTCGAAAGTTATAGATACTTAATTAATTATAGTGTGGTCAACATGGCTGACTTTGGGTTGCCCCAGGCGCGGCGACGGTTAGTCCTGATTGCAAGTAGGGGGTTTCGGGTTGCCCTACCTACGGGAGCTACACCTTGTGCTTGGTACGAGGTGATCGCGCATCTCATCCCCAGCATGAGCGATTCCCAACTACTCCCCAAACAACGGCAAGCGGTAGAACAATTTCTGGCAACTAATGCGCCAACGCCATTGCTATTAGAGAGAGTTGGGGGGCGCAACGGAATGAAGTACAAGCCTGGGTATCTACCTTGCAACACCATTCTGCGATCACATTTCACCGACCACAAAGGCTGCAACCGTAGTAAGTTCGCTGATATCTGGTTGCCTGATGGAATAGTTAAATCTTTGTCTATTGAAGGGGCTGCAATCTTGCAAGGGTTTCCCGGTTGGTACGAGTTTCCCAACGAGACTGCTACGGCGGGGTCAATTATCGGCTATTCTGTGCCTCCCAGTTTCGCAACACAACTATTTATATCTGCACAGAGCAAATTATTAGGAGTGACTGTGTGACTAATCTTGTCCAAAGCTTAGAACAGTGCTGGTACATCTCTCCACCTTGGGGTCAGCGAATCCCGCCTCTACTGGTCAGCCTGTTAGAGCGAGTCTATGTTAAATCTGCCAAAGCTTTTGGTTATTGCACTGGAGTTGAATGGTCAGAACATGGCTGGAAATACGAAATCTTTGCTCTTCATAACAACATCACTGTTTTAGAAAGTGAACTTATTGGCACAGGTAACTTACAACCGAACACTAAAGAAAAACCCGTTTTTCGCCTGGGTGAGTTGGTCGAGTTTCGGTTTCATGGCGATGGGCCTACGATTCGTATTGTGCAAGGCATTCAACTGATTAATGATTCTTGGTTCTACAGCATCGAATGGATGTCCCCTGCTATATCAGAAAAAGGTGACGAGGTTTTCACATCCAGAGATTCCATTGCGCGGGTAACTGACCATGACTTGGAGCGGGTGCAGTCATGATTTATACCTCATATTACCGTGGCGAAATCAAAGGTGAGGGGATCTCAATCTCCCTGTATCCTCCCAAAAACTGGAAAGGCAAACACCTTCCACTATTCGCGCCAACTCCTGAACTGCTGAAGTCGTGGAAAGCCTCTGCCTAGAATGCTGAAGCTGAACTTGAGTACGAGCGTCGATTCCGAGGATTTAAGAAAAAATAACTTGAACGTTTTTTGAAGATGGGCCTATGATCAAAGCATGGGAACGGGCAGGCATAGCAACCCATGTCAAAAGCAGAAATAGTTGAAGCAATCAAAACAAAGTATGAATATTTTTCTCCATATCTGAATGAGAAAACCCGTCGCATTTGGGCAGCAATAGAAGCTCAAATCCTGGGAAGAGGTGGCGTGAGCCAAGTATCTCTTGCCACTGGGCTATCGCGCACGACAATTTATGTAGGGCTAAAGGAATTAGACAATCAGAATCAATCAGCCAATCGAGAGCAAATACGCTGCCCTGGTGGGGGAAGAAAACTAATAGAAGAGATTGACTTAACCCTAGTAAAAGACTTGCAATCTTTAGTAGAACCAACAACATTAGGAGATCCAGAGTCGCCTTTACGTTGGACGAGCAAAAGTGGAGCGAAATTGGCAAGTGAATTGCAACGAATGGGACACAAAGTTAGTTCACGGACAGTGCATACCTTGTTAAATTGGTTAGGGTATAGTTTACAATCGAATCGCAAAACCCTTGCTGGCTCGTCACATCAAGACAGGGATGC
>NZ_JACJSF010000152.1 GCF_014698035.1 Desmonostoc muscorum FACHB-395 | reverse complement strand
GTTAGAACACTACCAAACCTTCTGGCAACCTTCCGAAACTCTACCTAAATGGGATATCACAATTTTCCCCGTTTAATTGGTATCTTATTTTCTTGCAAATCCCTTAGTAGTGAAAAAATCTCCTCAAGAGAGCCGATTAAACCAAGATTTAGCAGCGTGCGATCGCCTTTTCAAAAGCTTGCAAAACGATCCAGAGGCAATTCGCAGCAACATCCGCATTGCTTATCAGAAATCCCAACCGCTAATCTTACTATCCCAGGCAGTTCTCTCAGGTGCAGATGCCGGGTTTACTCCCACCTTAAATACTAAAGTTGCGATCGTGGGAGGTCGCAACAGCAGCGATCCCACTGCGATTAAACTAATCCCTTATTTACAAGAAAGAGTGGGAAATGCCGATTCTATCACCCCTCTGGGACAACAAGAACAGCATCGAATTGTGTTTGTCCAAGAAAAAGGCGGTTTTTCCCTGCGCTGTATAGATGGTATTAGAGAGTTGCGGCAATCTTATCAAGACTGGAAAGGACAATCTATTGAAGCAAAGCGATCGCAACTCAGAGGTGAAAGCAAAGACCTCCCTGTTCCCGTACATATTCAAAAAGAACCTCCTTTTTGGGATGTGTTTCCCGAAAACCCCGAAGTTTTTAAATTAGTAGTGCAAGCTAGAGCATTAGGTGTTTTGCGGCTAGAAGAAAATCGCAACACCAAAGAAAAGGTGATTCGCTACACCCGCGAAACTGTAATCGGCTCAGAGAATGTAGAAATTGCTTCTAGTTGGGAAGAAGCCGTGCAAGTGTTAGAGGTGCTGGCGTGTCGCCCTGACAAAGAAGTAATTCAGCGTCAAGTGTCGGCAAAACTAGCCGATGCTGACCAAGCCCAAGACAAACTAGGCTTGTACGACCAGTTTATGAACTATTTGAAGCAGCGAGAAGCAGAACTAGAAAAAATTGGGGGTAGCGATAGCCCAGATTACAAACGCGAAGCCACAATTATTAAAGATTTAATCACTTCTGAGAACCTGCAACCAGATAACAAAAGCAAACCCCCAGTTATTCAGCCTGTAATTTCTCCTGAGAAGCCGCTAGTTGATCTCATCGAGGAGCCTCGTATATCAAATATTTCCCCTGTTGAGCCTCCTTTTGTGGCAGGTGCAAATGTTTTTTGTACCGAGTGTGGTGAGCAAAACCCAGCTCGGTCTAAATTTTGCTACAACTGCGGAACTCGATTAGTTAAACCCTAGTGTGGTAAAACTTACTAGAGAAGACGACTCTCTAAATTAGCCAAGTAACCCTTGGGGTCTCTGCGAAATCGAAATTGTTCGATTCTGGCAATGCGTAGTGTTTTTGCAATTGAGAGCGTAATTGAAGCCAAGTAACAATATCAACTTGTGCTAAATCAGATGCGGTAAAAGAATGAAGTTTAGTAGCGAGCGCACAGGCAAGTTTGACAGAGCCACGAATAACGAGGGATGAGGGGGCAACTTTACGACCAGTACAACGACGTTGACGATGACGTAGCATACCAAAAGCGTGTTCTAAATCATTATTAGTTCTGGGAAAATCTTCAATTTCATAACAATGAAAAAGTCCAGACCAGTAGCTGTGGGTAGTTTTTATGAAGTTATCGATTGCAGTGTTCAGGGTACCCGCTTTCTGCTTTTGTTGGGACATTTCTGTCAACAGTTGCTGATAACTTTGTTTGACCCCAGCAGCATCAAGACCTATTTTATTATTGAGAATATTACTAGCTTGTATCTTCCCACTGATATGCAACCCTAACAGGTAAAAATAAAGATGCAGTCCCAAATAATCCCTTAGCTATCAGGTGTTTTAGGTTAACTAAAGGTGGTGGTAAAGCACTTTTTTTTTCCATCCGTTCTAAGCTTTGTTCTATCAAAGTCAAATTTGATTGTAACTTTAATCCAGATGCCTCTAACGGTGGATGACCATCATTGGTTATAGAACTACGCACTGCCGAGCAATAATCTTCAATAATAGTTACCATTTCCTGATCTTCATTGGTAACACTACGTTCAATATCTCGTAATCCTCTAACTTTTTTTTCTAGAACCGCAAAGTTTGCTAGAGAAGTAGTGTTTCAAGATTTGTCAAGTAAGCTTGAGGATTTCGACGGAATCGTAGTTGTTCAATGCCACTAAGTTGATGTTGGCGTAAATCAGAGCGTAATTGTTGCCAAGTCTGAACACAAACTTGTGCCAAATCTTGGGCTGTAAAAGAATGAAGTGCAGTAGCAATGGCTGAAGCTAACTGGACTGTTCCTCGAATTACAAGTGATGAAGGGGGGACTTTACGACCAGTACAACGACGTTGATGATGTCGTAAAAAACCAAATGTTTGTTCAAGGTCATTATTGGTTCGAGGTAAACCTTCAACATCGTAACAATGAAAAAATCCAGACCAATAACTACGAGTAATCTTTAAGAAATGAGAAATACCAGGCTCTAAAGTACCTGCTTCATTTTTCACCTGTGACATTGAATTAAAGCTTGGAAACTTCGTTGAACTTCAATTGCATTAAGACTTGTTTCGTTGTCAAGTATCTCTGCGGCTTGATGAACCCAATGGTAAGCAAAAGTAATTGGAGTGAATAAAGATGCTATTTGTTCAAGCCCTTTGTTCAGAATTTGTTTGAGTTTTATTAAAGGTTTTGGCAACCCCCTTTTTGAGCTACTTTTTCTAGGCTGGCTTCAATCAAACTGAGGCGTTCTTGTAGTTTTAATCCCGAAGCATCTAGCGGTGGACGACCATCATTCGTTAAGGAACCACGTACAGCTAAACAATATCCACGTATAGCTTCAGACTGAGCTTGGTCACACTCATTAATACTACGTTCAATCTGGCGTATGCCCCGAACCTGCTTTTTTAGTTCCTTCTTGGCGTGCCTATCTGCTTCATAAATCACCTTGGCTGCTTCCTTTAAATAGTGAAAATGGCATAAACCATGAGCTATTCCAGGTAATGCTACTTCCACAGCTTTACGAATGGATTGTTGTCCGTCACTTATTACCCCATCAATCTTTACATCAAGAGTATTTTTCACCTCTAATAGTAAAGCGGCTAAATCCTCATTTCTTGACGATAATAAGGTTTTTACAAGTATTATTTCTCCTGATAAACAATCTCGAATTACCCATAGTACTTCATGTCCAACATCCGGTTGCATCCCATCAATTGCTAATATCAATCCCCCTTGTTTTTTGGCGATGGCTTTAAGTCTTGAGTGGTCACTTAACCACAGTGCGACCAATTCGTCATATCTTTCTAACAGGTAAATAACGCTTCGCTCGCTTACTTCTACACCGCGATTACGAAGTTGTTGATGAATTTGAGGTATGCTTCTGTGTTCTTGATAGCGCAACGCTCCCACCAATGCAATCACATCTAACCCAAATTCTTGTTGTGGTAATGCCCAAGAACCTTCCTGTTCTGGTCGATACTTAATTTTGTAACGCTCACAAGACTTATTCTGACAACGGCGAATTTTTAACAGCAGTTGTACTACTCCTTTGAGAGTCCTCACCCGTCGCAGATTGTTGTACTCATTCCACATGGGTTTGCCGCAACTGGGACAATTCTGTTGCACGCATTCTAGTACTTCAGATGATGTCGCTTTTGGTTGAGGGCTTTTTCTTGCCATTCATGCACCACATATTCTCTGTGTTCCCTAGTTTACTTGAATATCTGACCCTCTCTAGCAAACTTTGCGCTTCTAGTTTTTTTCGGGGGAGATAGGACTGGGAATACGGTAAAATGACCCAATGTCCGATTCTGAGCAACTTGTCATTTACCAGCTTCATATTTTTATCCTGGGTATCAGCCCCCATGATTTGGCGTAGAGTCAAAATCCGCAGTGACATTACAATAGCCTTGTAACAAACACTTTCGCCAACAGTATCCCTCTATGTTAGGTCAGCCTAGAGATTTAGCTTAATTAGTGATTTATGAGCGACTAGAGAGTTTTGAGAAAAGACCTCCTTTAGATGGATTAAAAAATTTGGTGCAAAAGATAAATTTTACCAATCACACTATTACCTAGAAAAAGGAATTGCAGCAGGGATATCAATGTCCAAGATAAAAACACTTTTGGATTCACTTGAAAATGTGATTGAGTTCTTAGAATTAGATACTCAGCAAATGTCAGAGACTGATTCAATGCTAGAAGAAGTCAATAAAACCCTTCAAGTACTAAAACGCTATCAAGATGAGTTGAAACACGAGGAAATCAGCCTGGCTGAATTACTGTAGATGTGCCATTCTCAACTCGACACCTCAAACCCAGGCAGAATAGCAAATTTTTTCGGAGTTAGAACGTTAGGTATTGCTAGCTTATGCAGAGATTTGTACAAGAAGTGAATGAAGATGGCGATATCTACTCACAACTGATGGCAATTAGTCAAAAGTCTATTGAGAACGCACATTACGAAACTGCCTATCATGCTTTGTGTGCAGCCCTGCACTATGCCCAAGATATTGGCGACGAGCATTGTCTAAAAGCTGTGTCAGAAGCAGCGAAAGCACAATCCGATTGGATTGACGCTCACGCTCCAAAACATCGGTTGTCAAGTCAGTCTACTATTTTACGCCAAGGAGTCAGCCTATATGACACGCTTCGCAGACAAGCAGCTACGCGGGCACTGCTTGTAAGAAGTAAAAAATAATTAAGCCTGCAAAATTTTCGTAATTACTGAAAACCCTATTAATCAACATTTTAATTGGCCATTACCCCAAATTAGACATTGATCCAACCCGGACGTATTTAACAATTGATAAATATTCGTAATAAATTGGCTGTGGCGTATGTGTTGACAAAAAAATGGGGTTCTTAGGGGGTGTAGACTCTCCCAAATAGATGTATACACCGGACACTATCACCAGAAATAAATAAGCCCGTCACCCCCAACTCGTCTACTCAACAAGAATTACAGATAAGCGAGAATACCTTAAACTAAGCGAAGTGTGATTGCTCCTCGATGTCCCCGCTTATCGCAAGGCGCGTTATTCTCACAGTGATAATTATACACTTATGCTGATGATGTTCCGCCAAAGACTAATAAGTAGGCGTGAAATTAGCGAGGCTGTCGTAAGCCGCCACTTAACTTTCAAAATCTTTGCTGTGTAAAACTGACAATAAAAATGCACGACCATATTAGCCCTAGGGGAAAATGGATGATTTCTCCCATTAGCGGAACTGGTAAGTAGTCCAGTAGAAGCGCTACCATCCAGTAGACTAGTGGATAAATTCAAAGCGCCCACTTGATAGAGGGCGCTTTGATTGCCTCGACCGTGCAAGGATTATTCTCGGTCGAGGTTTATTAAATTTCTTATTACCATTTTCCCATTCTTTTCTTGACGAGACGCTACGCGAACAATTTTGCGTTAGCGTACCACCCCCGTTTTCTAAAAGGGCATTTCCTGATGGCAGTAGCTACAGCGCCAGTAAAGTTCTCCCAAACGCACATGACGGAGTAAAATGTCTGAACAATCAGGGCAAAAATGTTTACTCATCATCGATTGACTGATTATGTAGATATACTCAATTTGCGAGGACTTGTTAATAAAGCTTTATTAAGCATATATTTCACTAACCTTTGTCAATTTTTTGATAAAGGTTAGTATGACACTCGAAGATTAGAAATTATGTTTAATCAAGCCTTTGATTAATGTATAAGTTGTACAATTTTTACTAAGATATTTTATTTTTAACCTTTATTTAATAACTTTTGAGCGTTTATCTCTCGTATGGTGTAATTCCATTTTAAAAAATATTTACAACATATAAATTGGCTGTAGTAAAAGTATACATCTGTATGCCTATACTCATATATCATTATTCTTGAATAAATTCTGTCTCTTGTTGTTTGTGGGATAAATTATTCTTTGGAGGTTTCTTAACCAGACGAATTTTCATCCACTGGAAGGAAACAAGGTTGAGTAACAGACCGATGATAAACAAAATCAGCATAAGCACAACCTGATACCAAGCAATCGGTTGCACCACTGAATCTGTAACAAGATGACAAAAATTTAGTACGGTATATACTATGGTTAAACCAAAGTGAATACTCCGGTAGCGACTCGAGTCAGTAAACATAGTAGCAACGATCGCAGCCATCGGGAACACAAAAAAGCCCAACATTAACCACATAATCGGCGCAACTTCTGCTATGCTTTGTGCGTGGGAATCAGCTACACCAAGACCGTGAAAAAGAGGCATTAATCCCAATTGGCTGTGAAAGAGAAGTCCCAACAAAAAAACGATCCAAAGGATAATAATTTTTTCTTGATGTTTGATTACCATACTGTTTTGCACTCCCCTGATTTTTCAGTAATTTGAGTTTGGGTAGCTAACAGAATAAGAATTGAGTAGCATGGATATTGTAGCGATATAATGCTTTTAACCTTTTCATTCTAATTAGTGAATTGGGGAGCATAATAGCTGCCACCCTCAAATATCCATAGTACTTTCTAAATCATATTTAAAGCAACTAAATTTGAAATTTTTGTAACGTTTTGAAGGCTTTCAGTACAACTTATACAACTCAGACACAATTCAACCTTGATTTCCAACAGCAGAATGTCACAGTAAATCTGGTTAGTAGATTCGCGATCAAAAAATTATGAAATTTGTAAACGTATTTCTTACTGCCGTTACATTAACTACTGCTTCAGTATTGTTACCCAAGAGTATGAAGTGATTAAATCAGAATAGGCAGCATAACTGACCCAACAAGAGACAGATTTCGGATTTGGCGACTTAGCCAATCAGCGTTTTCGCTTAGAATATGCAGAATACTACCGTAAACCACTGTTTCTATCTGTATCTGCTCCTGTAAAGGGAAAGAGTAGCGGCTTTTGAGGATGCTGGATAATTCCTGTACCCCTTCGACTACATAGCGGTTAGGGACATGACTGTAGAATGTGGCCAATTAACTATGTTACATGAATTTCTCTTAGCAGAACGTGACGAAATTCTCGCCTTATATTCAAAAAAGATCGCGCGTCTTGCTGATTCCATGAGTTCGAGCGACGAAATGGAAAGAGGATTACCTGTGTTCTACGATGAACTCATTGAGGTATTACGTGCTGATGCTGATATAGATGAATCTAGGGAACCAGACAACAATTCTATAGAAAGTCTTCACAGAGACGCAGCAGAGCGCCGGGGGAAAGAGTCGTTAAAACTTGGCTACAGCATTTCTCAGGTTGTTCATGGCTACGGCGCTCTTTGTCAAGCTATCACTCAGTATATTCAGGAAAATAGTAGTGAAATAACATCCCCTCGTGAATTCAATCGATTAAATTTCTGCCTTGATATCGCTATCGCTGAAGCGGTTACAGAGTTTAATCGAGTTCAGCGCGAGAATGCAGAGCGGGATGAGGTTCAGCGTCTAGGATTTCTAGCACATGAGTTGCGAAATGCTTTGACCTCCGCTATTCTAGCTTCCCATCTTATAATCAAAGGGAAAGTCGGAACCAATGGAAGTACATCTCGTATTCTTAAAAATGCCCATAAGCGCATGAGAAACATTATTGATCGTTCACTTGTTGAGGTGCGACTACGGAACGAATCAACCGGACAATATCAGAGATGTCGAGTTATTCACCTAGTCAGTGAAGTTGAGGCTACTGCATGGTTTGAAGCAAGTGCGAAATCAATTAAGGTGTGTGTTGAGGTAGCGCCGGAATTGGAGGTTTTGATAGATCGTCACCTAATAATATCTGCCTTATCGAATCTGGTTCAAAATGCCATTAAGTTTACGAAGCAGGGTGGGATTGTATGGATACGCGGTAAGGCTGTAGGTGGGCGTGTTTTGCTTGAAATAGAGGATCAATGTGGAGGACTCCCGCCTGGTGAGGCGGAAGAACTTTTTAAACCTTTTTCTCAGATGGGAACAGATAAATCAGGATTGGGGATTGGGCTTACAATCTCACGACGCGCCGTATCGTTAAACAATGGTATACTCTCAGTTCGGGATATTCCCCATCAAGGATGTGTCTTCTCAATTGATTTACCCAAAGCCTCCTCCACTCTCCCCACTACATAATCCTCTAACTCTATCTTCGCTGCGCTCACTTATGTAAACTCCAACTATTTTTCTAGTTAAATTCGCTTCAAAACCTTGTTGGAATCAGGATATTGTTGGTAGAGGATGAGCCAGATATTGCAGAGTTGCTCATCTTCATTCTGAAAACAGCAGGCGCAGAAGTAATGGCTTTTATCGATGCAGAAGCAGCCCTGTCCATGCTTGAATTGTGTCATCCTGATATTTTACTATCGAATATAAAGTTGCCCGCTCATGATGGAGACTGGTTGATTAAACAAATTCGCGTGCATTCAAGCTCATTACTACGGCAGTTACCAGCGATCGCCATCACTTCTTATACAAGGGAAGTTTCAAGCCGTAAGGCTTTGGATGCAGGCTTTGATCGGTTCTTAGTCAAGTTTGAGAGTCCAGAAGCAATCGTGGCTGAGATTCTAGACATCTCCAAAATAGTATCATTCTGTGATAAAAGAACATTAAAGAGTGATTTTGGCACAGGAGCATGAGCAATATACTGAATTACATTGAAGAGAATCCTAAACAAACACAAAGGTTAATAGGACTGGAATATGAACAGTTACAACAATTAATCCTAAATGCGGAACGTTTATATCATGAAAAACAAGCTTCACTAGAATCTAAGAAAGTTAGAGTTATTGCTGGTGGAGGAGGTCGCAAACCAAAATTACCTATTCCCGAACAAATCATTTTAACTTTGGTGTATCTCCGGCATCTAACAACCTTCCAACTTCTAGGTATTCAGTTTGAAGTAAGCGAGTCTACCGCCAATGATACATTTAACTATTGGTTGCCTAATTTGCGAGAATTACTGCCATCCAGTTTGCTTGAACAAATAAAAAAAAACGCTTCTGACTATGAAGTAGTAAAAGAAATACTCACAGAATATGAATTAATAGTAGATAGCTATGAACAAGTCAGAGAAAGGCCTGGAGACAATAATGAGCAAAAGAAATATTTTTCAGGCAAGAAGAGTAATCATACATTTAAAACTCAAATGATTATTTTACCTGATGCTAGCGATATCGTTGATGTTGTGGCAGGTGAACCTGGGCCAAAAAGCGATATAACTTTGTTTCGAGAATATCGGTCAGAGTTTGATGTCAAACAAAGATTTAAAGGGGATAAGGCATATATTGGAGAAGATTTAATTACAACTCCAATTAAGAAACCAAGAAATCGAGAACTAACAACTGAACAGAAAGAACAAAATAAAATATTTTCATCTAAACGGATCTTTATTGAACATCGAATTCGATCAGTCAAGATATTTCGAGTTGTTCAAGAAAGATTTAGGTTAAATCCCCACAAATATGAGCAAGTAATTTTGACGATTTGTGGACTAGTAAGGTTACGAATTCGAGCGCTAATATTACCATTAGAAATATCGGCTATATCATCAGGTTGAAATTACCACATATAACTAAATATTTTTGCCTAATTATCAACAGTAAATATCTCAAAGTCTTATTTTATCGTACAGAGTAACTAATTTAAGATGATTGCATTTACGGGCTACAGCCTCGCTACACAAAGGCTTTAACTGTTTTCGGAGATGTCTTCTGCATCTGCTATCTACTTCTGCTTAAATGCTCTAAATTGGTGTCAAATCTCCATGCTTATAATTTACAGAGATATAAAAGCATAAGGGCAGAGGAACAAAAGACCGTTGCTGAAAAACTCAATGTGATATCCAAAGGTAGCTAACGGCGTGTAGATAATTACCTCACTTCCAACACACGCACTCCAAGCTGATTCCAACTGTTGAAGTAAAAGCTTATCTCCTTCTTCTTTTTTCAACTTTTCTCCCGCAATCAATCGCTGAAGGAGTTTCGATTGCAAAAACTCTTGCATATTGCCAGCGATCGCCGCAAACTTTAAATCGAACTTCCTCACAAATGGTTCAAAGTTCTCATGGGTTGCTACGGTTACTTCATGCCCCGCACCTCTTAAACCAATAGCCAAAGGTTGCAAGTCTCCCCTTGAACCTACTGTTAGGATCGTAATCTTCAGTTTTTGGCTTGATGCTATAGGTAGACTTTGCCTCAAATGCTTTTTCCTGCTGAAAACTCCAGTATCCAAAAATTGTACTAATTTCCTGTACCTATCTATCAAGACACTACAATTAAGACAAAGAACTTCATCAACCTCAAACAACTGACATTTGGCGGTTTCATGATTAATGGTCTAGTTGAGCAATTCGTTGAAAAAAGTAACCACTTCCTCTTGCAGTGAGTATATATTCTGGATTTTCCAGATCATCTTCTAACTTCGAGCGCAAACGTGAGATATGCACATCCACCACACGAGTATCTGCATGTTGTTCTGCACTATAACCCCACACTTGCTGCAATATTTCTCCACGGGTAAAAGATTTGCCAGGATAGCTCATCAATAACTCTAGTAAGCTGTACTCTACACCCGTTAATGGAATCCGCTCACCTGCTTTGTAGGCTTGTCGTTTATTGGTATCAATTTTGAGATTGTCTACAATCATTACTCCCAAATTAAAAATAGCAGCAGTAGTTGCTCTATCGTTTCTTCGTCGCAGCAACGAGCGAATTCTTGACTCTAATTCCTTGGGAGAGAAAGGTTTCGCCATATAGTCATCAGCACCTAGCTCCAGTCCAGTGATCCGATCTGCTACATCTCCCAAGGCTGTAAGCATGATAATTGGTACGTCTGATTGTTTCCGTATTTCTTGACAGACACCGTAACCATCCAGCTTTGGCATCATCACATCCAGAACGATTAAGTCGGGAGTTTCTTTACGAAAGGCTGACAAAGCTTCTTCGCCATCGCTAGCTGTAACTACGCTGTAGCCAATCATTTCAAGACGTGTCTGTAAAATTCGGCGGATGCTCGCTTCGTCATCTACTACTAAGATTGTGCCTTTATCAGCTGATAAGTTTCTCAACGCTGTTCCTCCACAGCGAGAACTCTCAACCATCTATTATCTGCTCATTAGGAGTCAAAACCGCAAAACAGTCTTGAGTTACAGTCATGATTAAGAAGCAATCGCTTAATACTTGCATCTGTGCAACAGATTATGCTGGGGCATCTACCCGAAAAAGATATTTATGTCCAATTAATAAATTCTTCAGCAAGGGACTCGTATTTCCCATCGATTTGGTGTAACTTGTTAATTCTGTGCAAATTATTTATACCTAAGTTCTCCCAAATTTACTCATCCAAATTTTAAGCCAATGCCTTCAAGGGAACAGCCAATGAAAACTTCTAATGATACAGATATTAAGAAGATCATCAAAAAATCTGACAAGCTTACTCTGAAACAGATGAAGTTAATCGAAGAAGCAGAAGACCAACTTCTTGAAGCTAATACTGTCAATTCTCCAGCCCCTGTGGTTGAGGTTGAGGAGAAACCAGTAGCGATTTCAGAGCCTAGAGTTCCTGACTATGTTCCATTGCTTGACAATCCTCCAGTACAATCTGTGGGTAATTCCGGCTGGCAAGTGTCTGATGTCTGGCGGGATATCCGCGTTGATGATTTTTGTAATTAAAGCAGGCAATTTGTATTCCCAGACGGTTCTGCATCAAGGCGGTTGCAGTTATCCATGATCCGAATCTTAGAAATTGAGAGACAGGAACCGCTTCAGGGAGAAAAGTTTTCCCAAATGCATTCTTCGGCAGCAATGCCTCTGTCTCTTCGCTGAACCAATATTATGGCAACCGCCTGATCAACTTTTGTAAACTATCTTTGCACTCAGTCAAAGTTATAGTTGCATTGTGCCTATAATAAGTTACGGCTAACTATAACTGGAAGTTAGCACCCTGTAAATGGTTATCGCTTGGATGACGCATCAAAGGCGATACCAAGACAAGCAAAATTTATCGGCAGCGTA
Source organism: Desmonostoc muscorum FACHB-395 (assembly GCF_014698035.1). Classification (GTDB taxonomy): domain Bacteria; phylum Cyanobacteriota; class Cyanobacteriia; order Cyanobacteriales; family Nostocaceae; genus Nostoc; species Nostoc muscorum_A. The sequence continues at coordinate 151 of NZ_JACJSF010000152.1, read as the reverse complement.
ATAGAAACTATTCCGTTGCCAACATGCACCCAGAGCGATCGCATTGTGGGTTTGCAGACTAAGTGAAATTTTTTCAACGCAAGAATAAGGGTTTGAGCAATTTTTGTTGCAGACTAAATGAAATTTTTTTGCAGACTAAGTGAAATTTTCC
>NZ_JACJSF010000151.1 GCF_014698035.1 Desmonostoc muscorum FACHB-395 | reverse complement strand
AAGCATGAACCCTGTGATTCCAATTCTAGAAATTCAGAGCAAACGCGGGCAGATCCGCGCCTCCTATTCTTCTAGAATGACTGGTATTTTATTTTCTTGCAAGCCCCTTAGCGCGTCACGGAGAGCGAGTCAGGGATCGGTAGAACCGTTATTTTGAGCTAAATATTGACTCAAAGCCTCAATGCTGGGATATTTGTAAACTATTTCAGAAGGAATACTAGACCCCAACCAATCTTCTAAATCCCCTACAACAGTAATAGCGCTAACTGAATCTAAGCCATAGCTATCAAAGGATTTGCGGATGTCTATCTGTGCGGGTTCTATTTCTAATAAATCAGCAAGGTAAGAAATGAACCAAGCTTGAATTGCTTCTAAATTTTTGTTTTTCATTGTTCTGCAAGAATGTATTTAATTTGTTTTTTGCCTAATGACATAAAACCGCTCAAATTTATTTATTTTTACCCCATAACTCTAGGGTTCCGTTAATAAAAGCATTTCGGCAAGCATGACGCTGAATTTTGCCACTTGACGTTTTGCAAATACTACCCATTTTTATCAGTGCGATCGCATGGACTTGTAATTCATGCTGCTGTGCGATCGCAGTCCTAATCACTTCGGTAACAGCATCATTATCTAAGTTTCTGTAATGACGGTCTATTTCTTGTACAATCGCTAATCTTTCTTCCCCTTTGCTATCAATTGTAAAAGCTGCCCCGGCTCCGGATATTAATGCCTCGTGACTATCGGCTACAGTCATCTCAATGTCTTGAGGATAATGGTTGCGACCGTGAATAATAATTAAATCCTTTAGACGACCAGTAATAAATAATTCACCATTATGCAGGAACCCCAAGTCTCCCGTGCGGAAAAACTGTCTTTTCGAGTCAGCAAGATTAGCCCGAAATACTTGCTCGGTTAGTTCGAGACGATTCCAGTAACCTTGAGTAATACTCGAACCCGCAACCCAAATTTCGCCAATTTCATCAGCAGTACAGCGAATCAAAGTTTCAGGATTTGCGATCGCAATTTCTTGATTAATGTAAGTCTGCCCGCAACCGACCAAAGTTCGAGTTCCTTCGGTTCCTTGTGCTAAAACAATGCGGTTTTGTGCTAATTCATCTTCTCGAACTGTGATGTAAACGGGTGCATCTGTTTTTATTCCACCAGAAACAAATAAAGTTGTTTCTGCCATTCCATAACAAGGATAAAAAGCTTCTTTTCGGAAACCACAGGATGCAAAGGTGGATGAAAATTTTTCAATTGTTTCTACACGTACAGGTTCGGCTCCGTTAAAAGCTACATCCCAACTGCTTAAATCGAGGGTAGATAGTTGTTCGGGAGTCACTTTTCGCATACATAAGTCATAAGCAAAATTAGGGCCACCACTGGTAGTACCCCGGTAGCGGGAAATTGCTTCTAGCCAGCGAATCGGACGTTGTAGAAAAGCAACTGGAGACATGAGAATACAGCGAACACCCAAGTACAAAGGTTGCAGTACATTACCAATTAAGCCCATATCGTGATATATGGGCAACCAGCCAACAATAATGGTTTTCTCTGTATGCTGAAAACCTTCCTGAATCATCTTTTGATTGTGGAGTAAATTTCCGTGACTAACCATTACTCCCTTGGGTGTACCTGTAGAACCTGATGTGTATTGCAAAAATGCTAGGGAATCGCTATCTATTTCTGGCTGCTGCCATTTGTTGGCTAAATTATTATCAGTACTATCAGTAGTTAGCCAATTTAATGCTCTTAAATCAGGTAATTCCGCTAACTGTAGCTTTAAATTTGATAGAACAGCCGTATTCGTCAGTACTATACTAGCCTCTGCATCAGCAACAATTGACTGAAGTCGCTGTAAAGAGCGATTTGGACGAGGTGGATAAGCTGGAACTGCGATCGCACCAGCATACAGACATCCGAAGAAAGCTGCAATATACTCTAAACCCGGTGGGTACAACAGCAAAACTCGCTCTTTGAATTGCAAATAAGCGGCAATAGTTTGAGCTTGTTTATCTAATTGTGCATAAGTTAAGTTAACTGTATCTTTTTCACCCTCTAGTAAAAATGTATAAGCTATTTCGTCGGGTTGCGAAAATGCTCTAAAGCGCAGCAGTTCAATTAATGTTGCAAATTTTTCTGAAGCCAAATCCGGGCAAATAATCATGTTAATATTTACCAGTAATTGAAGTTTTATGTAATTTTTGTAAATGACACCACATATCAAAAATAGCTGAAATCTGTTGAGAGAATTCACCTAATAGCTGCTCGTCTTTACGATCGAAACAGTTATTACCAATCTTATTTAAAACTTGTGAAATTGCCAAGACTTTACTTTGACTATTTAAAATTGGTAAGCATAAAATATTTCGAGTTTGATATCCCGTTTGTTCGTCAATTGCTGGGCTATAGCGGTAATCTTGCAAAGCTATGGGAATATTCAAGCATTCTCTAGTTGCTGCCACATGAGCAGCAACACCAAAATGAGCAGTTATGCCAACTTTTAAAATTTTTTTGCGATTACTCTGAATAATTTCTGACCACAAGTTTTCAGGAGTATCATCTACTATAAAAATAGTGCTTCGCTCGGCTTGTAATAGATGCGTAATTCTCAAAGTTATTGCCTCGATAACTTCTTCTAAACACTTTCCTGTACCTTCATTATCGATTAAGCTTAAAAAACTTTGAAATTCTCCTGTCACTTGTTGAAGTAAACTTAAAAAATCTTTTAATGACAAATCTTCAACATGATTAATCAACTCACCTTTTAAACTTGCCAACCGATGAGAATTATTTGAAGATGTATTTTTTGATGAAGTAAGAAAACCATCTTCCAAACTAATAATTCTATCTGCAACATCAAGGATGCGGTTATCGTGAGTCACTAATAAAATTGCACAACCTTGCTGTTTTGCTAGATATTGAAGCATTTCGACAACATCTCTTCCGCTTTTTTTATCCAAAGCAGCTGTGGGTTCGTCTGCAAGAATTACACTAGGGTTTGTAACAAGAGCGCGTGCGATCGCTACCCTTTGTTTTTGTCCTCCAGACATTTGATTGGGATAATAATTAACCCGTTCGCCCAGTCTTACCATTTCTAGTATTGCTTGCGCTTTTCGTTCAGCTTCTCGTTTAGAAATACCCCCATGCAAAGCTAATGACATTTGTACGTTCTGGCTAGCTGTTAAAGAAGTTAGTAAATTATGAGCTTGAAATATAAAACCAATATTTTTTCGGACATTTTCTAATAGTTTATTATTAGCTCGATTTAACTCTTGTCCTAAAACTGTCAAGCTACCTTCTTGAACTGAACGCAACGCACCAATTAAAGTTAATAGGGTAGTTTTTCCCGAACCCGAAGGTCCAGTTACAATCACAATTTCTCCGGCTTGAATTTCTGTACTGATATCAAACAAAATTTGTTTTCGCAGTTGTCCTGTACCGTAATAATGATTAATTTTGCTAACTTTAATTATCGGCTCAATTCTCATGTTTTTTGCTCGTATACTTCTGCTGGGTCTAGTCCTTGTATTTTTTTTGCACCGATTAATCCTGCTAATATGCACATAAAAATCGTGAGAATTGCTACCAAGGAGGCAACACCAAGACTCATCTCCACTAATAAGCCAGTAGATTTTGCCATAACCTGATAAATTAATATGCTTGCAAATAAGCCTGGAAAAAAACCAATTATTGCTAAGATTGCTGACTGCAATACAATAATGGCAAACAAGTATGAATTAGAATATCCGATGGCTCTGAGAGTGCCGTATTGAGGTAAGTTATTATTAATATCTGTATAAATAATGTTATAAACAACAATTATGCCTACAAAAAAGCCAATTACTGTCCCTAAACCAAACATAAAACCAATGGGGGTAGATTTATCAAAATACTTGATATCTTGCTCCATAAATTCTTTTTTAGTCATGACTACAACATCTGGAGGCAAAGACTTATTGAGGATTTTTACCAAATTTTTGGCATTAAAATGGTGCGATTTAATCTTAATTAATCCAAAATCAACATCATCTAAGGAAGTACGAATGTTACCAAAATCCCCGTAAGGATGTCCGTGAAATATTCTTAGAAAATTCTGGTCGCTAGTAATTAAGTTTCCATCAGCAACAAAATCAGTCCCTAACTGAAAGTTTCCGATAATCTTCACCTTTCTGTCGAGTAATTCTACCTCTACTCCTGGTGTAATATCGCCAAAATCTTGACGAGATTTTTTATCTGCTATCACAGTATCTGGAAACTGTAAAGCATTAATATAATTAGGAATGTCGGGAATTGAAAAAGTTTGAGATTTTAAGTTATATCCAAAAATTCTGATGGGACGTTGACGTACTCCCCCTTGATTTTTCCAAATCCCAATAGCTAAATACAATGGTGAAACTGCTTGCACACCATCAAATCCTTGAACTTGATATAATCTATTTTTCTTAAAAGTATAGTCATAAAAACTAACGTATCGATGACGGCTAGTTAGGATTAAATCTGCATCCAAGCGATTGATAAACTCGACGCTACTTTGAAGCATTGCATTCCGAAATCCTAATTGGATAAACATTAGTACAACGGCAAAAACGACTGCACCTAATGCTGTGATAAAGCGTTGTCTATGATGAACTAAGTTAATCCAAGCTAAAGAAAACTTAAATAAAAACATATTTAGAAAATATCAGCGGGGTCAGTTGTTAAAACTTGGCGTAACGACAATAAAGCAGATATAGAACACATAATATTAGCTAATATAAAAACAAAACTAGCGCGTCCATAACTCATTTCCATTGGTAAGCCTGTAGCTAAACGAGTTATAGTATATAAACTTGAACTAATAAAAAACCCTGGTATAAAACCAAGGAAAGCAAGAATCACTGCTTCTTGTAAAACTACTTTAGATAATCTCAAGTTACTGTACCCAATTGCTTTTAATGTGGCATATTCGCTGAGATGCTCTGTAATATCGCTATAAAGAACTTGGTAAACTATTACAGTTCCAACAATAAAAGCCATGATTGCCCCTGTACCGAAAATTATGCCAATAGAAGTTGATGTTAGCCAGTAGTTTTTATCTCTTTCTCCAGCTTGTTCGCGGCTTAAAACTTCGACATCTTTTGGTAATACTTGCTGTAAATCTTGGATAATTTTATTGATATTTCCCTGATGATTTACATTAATTAATCCTAAACTAATATCATCAAATGAACGACCAGTATAAAGACGAATAAAGTTTTGGTCGTTCATGACGACAGTCCCATCTGTCCGCAAACTATTTGTCATCGAAAAAAATCCAATGACTTCAATATCACGACCTCCCAGTTCAGTCTTTAAACCAACTTGTCGCGAACCAAATTCAGGTCGTGAATAGCGGTTGATTAATAACTTATCCTGACTTTGCAGTTCTAGTCTATATTTATTAATCTCTGGGTCTTTAAATACTTTATCTTTGGGATTAAAGCCCATTGTCAATATTGAACGTGTGAACTTAGTTTCTGGATTGCGCCATTGTTTAAATGAAATATAAAAAGGTGCAACCGAAGCAACACCAGGAATTGCTGCTGCTTGATATAAACGTTGCCGAGAAAATGGTAATGTATAGCTAGCTTCGAGCGATTTTGGAGAAATTAAAACAATGTCAAAGTTAAGATTATCGTAAATGAAAGTAGCTGTTTTGAGTACAGCGCCTAAAAATCCCAACTGCATAAAAATCAGAGTAACCGCGAAACCAATTGCAGAAAGTGCGACAAAAAATCGAGTTTTAGCATGAATTAAATTCAGCCATGCTAATGCCGGTCCATCCCAAGTTTGAGCATTTTTACGGTTTCGCACCTATTTTCCCTGTATTATTTAACTGGATTCGGACATCGACTTGAAGGTTACTAAAATTAGCAACCTGCTCGCTTTGTTGTAAACGAATTTTGACTTCGACAATTCGGGCATCTTTTTCTGCTGTTGGGTCATCGCCGATCGTGTTATTTTTAAATACGAGATTGCCAACTTTGTCAACAGTTCCTTTAATCGGTTTAGTAAAAGCTGGACTAGTAATAACTGCCTCCTGACCAAATTTGACTTTACTCACATCGGTTTCATATACTTCTGCAACAGCAAACATTTGCTGTGTATTTCCTAGTTGTAAAATACTTTTTTGAGAAATTGCTTCACCAGTGTGGGCAAAAACTTTGAGAACTTTACCATCTTGAGGAGCGCGAATAATTGAACGTTCTAACTGAGCTTGTCCTAAAGCAAGATTATTTTTGGCAGGTTCTAGTCCGCTATGACTGTCCACTCTTGCTAAATTAACTTGGGAAGCTTTAAAAGCTGTTTGAGCAGTGCGAATATTAGATGAACGAGCTTGAGCTAACTGTTCTAAAGTTGCTTTTGCTTGATTGAGATTTTCTTCAGCTTGACGGACAATTAATTGCTTATTATCAAAATCTTGTTTGGCGATCGCACCTTCTTGAGACAAATATTGAAAGCGATCGCGTGTTTTAACTACCTCCCTTAATTCCACTTCTGCTTTGCGAATCAAAGCTTGCTGTGATTTAATTTGTAGGAGTTGGGGTGTATTAACTTGTTCAATTTCTGACTGAGATTTTTCAGCTTCAACTTGACGCAGTAATGTATCAGTTTTAATTTGTTCTTGGATTTCGCGAACTTTAGCTGCGGCTAAATTTCGGGTTTGCAGTCTTTCGTTATAACTCTCTAAATAAGCTAAAATTTGTCCATTTTTAACGTTATCTCCTTCCGCAACTTCTAAATGTCCAATTCGTTCCCCCACAGGACCAGCTACAGATATAATTTCTCCAGCTGGTTCCAAGCGTCCTAGTGCGATTACTTCTAACTTTTGGGATGCGATCGCATTCTCCGTCGGTTCGGGAGTAGCAACTTTTTTAGAGGTCAATAGGTAGGTAGTAGCGCTTGATAAGGCAATAAGTGTGACTACTGACGCTAGACCCAAAGAACCGAACTTACTAGGCTGCGATGATTCCGATCTTGTCAATATGCGGCTGCTACCAATCCTCGCTGGTGCTTTTAATGGTAACTCTTGCCCAGGAGCTGCTTCTAAAGTCGCAGACATGACCGAGTTAACTGGTGCGATACTCCCTCTGGGGATGTCTGATGTGATCGCATGATATTCATCAATATTTTCTTTGACAAATGTATCGGATGATAATAAGCGATTAGTATCGTTAAAAGCAGACAAAGAATTACTCAATAATAATGCTTCTTCTCTATCAATCACCACTAATTGCACGCTTGTTTTAGCACGGACAGTTGCAATGTGAGGACTATTTTCTATGACACTTGTTTCACCAAAGTGTTCGCCAGAACCGAGAGTTTGAATAATTATTTCTCCATTCGACATTTCTTGTAAAACTTCCACCTCTCCATTGCGGATTAAATATAAGCAACGACCAATATCTCCTTGTTTAACAATGACTTGTCCTGGCTGAAAATATGCTTGTTTTAAACTTTGCTTTTCTTGCACCTTCATGCTGATAATATCTCGACCTAAAAAAGGCCACATTGACCAATCGATTAGAAGTCGAAGCTTTCGCTCCCACGATGGAACAAAAATAAACAAAGCTATTCTCCAAGCAACCCAAGCATTAAACCCGTATAATGGCACACCTTTTAAATGTGCGATTGCGTGACGATTTCCCAGAGAAACAGCATCCCCAAGTCCAGTAAATTTATAAGTTTTTAGCTTTCTACTTTCGATCGAACGTAGAATATTTCCACCAATTTGATAGCCACAAGTCAAAGCATAAATAGCTAAGGGTGGACAAGTACCTCCCGTTGGTAAAGGAACCGCAGCACAATCTCCTCCTGCCCAAACATTATTTGTTCCTTTGACTCGGACAAACTCATCTGTAACAATTTTGCCGTATTTATCCCGTTCCAACGGTAGTTTGTCTAATAAAGGTGATTGTGCTGTTCCCGTACAACTAATAATTGTCCGAGTTGAAATTCGCTCTCCATTACTAAGTATTGCTTCTTCTGGTGTCGCGGCAACAATACGAGTATTAGTAATAATTTCTAAATTAGAGAATTCGTCATGGAGAAAGTTTTCAGCATACCTTACCAACTCTGGAAACCGTAATACTAATTCGGATAAAATTCTCTCCCCGCTATGAATAACTATTACCTTTATTTCATCAGGTGCAATTTGCCGATACTCCTTTTTAATCAAAAGACGGAAATGGTCAGCTAGCTCAGTTGCAACTTCAATACCACCATAATTCCCTCCAGCAATTACAAAAGTTAGCAAACGCGATCGCTCTTCTGCGTCTGTTTCAATTTCCGCTAATTCCAACATTTGAATGATGTGATTGCGGATTTTATAACAGTCATTAAAAGATTTTAATTTCATTGCATGTTCAGCAATACCGGGATACCTAGATAAGTCATCCACCGAACCTAATGAAATCACTAAATGGTCGTAAGATACTTCATATTGCCTTCCATCTAGAGAACGACTAGTAGTAATAACTTGCTTGATAACATCTATATTCTCAATTTCTGCATTATAAAAATATGCGGGTTCAAATATTCTTCTAGCTGGACTTGCAACTTGACTAGGTTGAATTTTTCCAGTCAACATCTCAGCAATAAACCCGTGATAAGTATGATAATTATCCCGACTGATAACAATCATCTCGACTTTTTTATATATGATGGCATTTCGCAGTGCTTTCGTTAACCACATGGCAACATAGCCGCCACCCAGACAGACAACACGTATTGGATTACTCATAATTTTATCTTCTCAACTGAATCGAAACTCGTTGCGAGATAAATGTCACTAAAGCATTGAGTTTTAAACAGTTTAATAAGTTCAGTAATTGCAGTAACCACTGAGGATATGTATTTTTAAATATCTCTGGATCTAAAAATTTTGGTGCTTGATAATATGCGACCCGTTTTAAATTCAAAAGATTGCTATAAGTAACATTATCAGTAGTTGAATTTCCCCCAAACGTGCCGCACCCTAATGTGAAGGATGGGTCTAAAGAACTTGTAAGACCGATGATTCCATGTACTCCCGGCGAATTTACTAATATTCTACTGGCTGGCATTTCTAAACCAAACTTTCTCACCACTGCCTTATTTTTCGTGTGAATAATTGCTGTATGTCCTTTCCCTTCTATCTGTAGTATTGACCGACAAAGTTCTATACCTTCAATCTCATTTTGAACTGTAAATAAACTCACTATCGGTGCCATCTTTTCATAAGCATAGGGATTATCTAAACTTACAAACTCATTCGGAACTATAATTAATTTAATGGGATAATCGCGTTTAATATTTGCCATAACGGCAATTTTAGCTGCTGACTGACCAATAATTTTTGCTTGCAATCGATTCGAGTTATCTTCAAAAGCGACTGTGCTAAAGTTGTTTTTTTCCTCATGTGTAAGTATTGCTGCACCTTCTTGTTCTAATACTTTAATAAAGTTCTTCCTAACGCGTGCATCAACTATCAAATTATGTTCAGAGCCACAAATTAATCCATTATCAAATGATTTACTTATAATAATACTGCGGGCAGCATGTTGAATATTTGCATCCGCACAAATTAATGTAGGAGTATTAGCAGGACCCACACCAATTGCCGGAGTTCCTGAACTATAAGCAGCCTTTACCATACTCGCACCTCCTGTCGCTAAAATTAAAGAGACATTTTTGTGCTTCATTAATATTTCTGTTTGTTCACGGGAACTGCGATGTTTTAACCACTGAATCAGCTCTACAGGTGCATCTTGCCGAATTAAAGCTTCCTGAATAATTTCACAAGCTAACGTGCCAACATTCTTAGTAGAAAGTGGGAAACTTAAAATCAGCGCATTACGGCTTTTTATACAAATTAAAGCTTTAAAAACTGCTGTTGCAACTGGGTTAGTCATGGGAATCATTCCAAAAATAATTCCCATTGGACTTGCTATTTCACAAACATTATTAATTTTATTATTCGAAATAAACCCGCATCCAGATTTACCAACTAGCGAACGATAAATACCCAAGCTAGCAATTTTATTCTTAGTAACTTTATCCAAAATATTCCCAACACGAGTAGCCTTTACTGTTGCTGTTGCTAATGATTCTGCATGTTGTGCAATCGATGAAGCAATTACCAGTAATAAGGCATCTATACGTTCTTCAGACCAAGTTTGAATTTCTTTTTGAGCTAGTAAAGCTTTATCTAACATTACTTCCACTTCTGGGTTTATCGCAAAGTGATTTTTTTTAATTGTAAGTTCATTTAAAGAACGAACTCCAAGTGCAGCAGCCTTTCTAAACATTTCCCAGAGACAAATCAATATTCTTGGCGAAGTTTCTAATAATATTTCTAACTCTTGAATTAGTATTTTTTTAGCTATTATATTTGTTTGGGCATAAGCAGTAGCTGAACGAGGCATTTTATCTAATAAGCTTATTTCTCCAAAAATTGTCCCAGCTTCCAAATAATTAACTACAAAATTAGAACTATTTTCTGATGCTGTTTCAATCCGTACTATACCTTCTTCAAGGATGTAACAGCTATCCGCGAATGAACCTTCTTTAAATATATAAGTTCCGGCTGAAAAACTAACAGGTTCCATTATTTTTTCTAAAACTATTTGTTCGGATTTCGAAAGTTTATTTAATGGTTCAAGAAGCGATATTAATACAGGTTTCATATATGTTTAAACAGTTATAATTAGATTATTAAAAACTTGAATTATGCTAAAAATTTACCATAATTAAAGGTGATTTCGCTTAAAAATTAACTGACTCAAGTAAGGAGGGAACTGTTATAGGGTGAGTTATGGAAACCGTAATCTACTATTTTTGCGTTTTGTACCTACTTACGCCATCTTTTCATTATTTATTTCTACTTATTTGCATATTATGCTGGCAATAACTCGTTGATTTATTAATAAAACAAAATTAATAGTTGTACTCTGAGGCACTTACGTATTTATTGAGTATTTTAACTATATATTACATCTATTGTTAAAAGTATCCGAAAAAATACTGAAGATATTAATAATTACCAAGTGCGATCGCATTTCTAAATAATCAGTCTACAGAGCAGGCATAACTTCTCAATTAGGTTATGGAATGTATCAAAAGACTACTGCATATAAGTTTTGTATGGTAACAGAGGAGGGCGACCTCTATGGTTATAGAGTCCCCGTAGTAGTCAACAGACTAGGCTTTTAAGGCACCTACAGGTAATAAAATGCCCAGCCCCTGCGGGCTTAGTGCAGTCGCTCATGGGGGAAACCCCGTTCTCTACGAGACGCTTTGCGTTCGCGGAGCGTTCCGTTGGCGCAGCCTCTCGTAGAGAAGGAAAGGCGCTAGCCTCTCCCTTTGGGAGAAGACCGCGCTGCTTCACCGTATCAAATATATTTTGGCTAAACCAAGGACTGAGGGGCTTTCATCGACGGCTGGGCATTTTATTTTCTGGAAATCCCTAATGATATTGAAGTTCATCTACACTCAAAAGCTAACCATATTAAGGATTTGCGTTTTTTTAGTGCCATTCCTGCCTTACAGTATCGGTATCGTCCTAGCCCTTGATTTCTATTTTTTTGTGTTTAAATATACTGATTAATTGTATTTAGTTTTACCAGGAAAAATTATGCTGAATCTACAAAGCGATGTGATGTGTACTGTTCTAGTTCTTGCATTAAGTATTTCTTTTTTAGTAAATGGTCTTGCAGCTTTTAGCTTGCTTTCTTTGAGTTTTAGGAAAGATTCTTACGATATCGTCAACGATAAGGCTAGAATGCTTTGGATGCTACTTTTCATCTCATTTATAGGTGGAATAATTTTAGTTTTAGTATTCAATACTTCGTGCCGCAGTAGATAAATATTGGCTTGAGGCTATTATTGTTTAGGTATATAGGAATCCTATTTGATTTTTGAATAGACTTCCCCGCATTTCTCACTTGTGAGAAATGCAGAAAGCATGTTTATGCTTATTTCATTTACTACAGATGCCGACATTTCAAGTATTAGTAATGTTGTTCGGAGTTTCTAAGACAGAAGCTAATGATAGATTCCATTATTGGATACCAATCCTTAATGCCTTTGCTTCAAAAATCGTCTTAAGGGACTTGCGTAAAAATAAAGTACCAGTAAACCGAGTTTCGACTGCGCTCAACTCTCGATGGCTGAGGGTTGAGCGCAGTCGAAACCCGTCTAGTTGGGATACT
>NZ_JACJSF010000150.1 GCF_014698035.1 Desmonostoc muscorum FACHB-395 | reverse complement strand
CGGCGCTTGTGCAGGGGAGCAGGGGAGCAGAGGAGAGGCTTATACAAGTTCTTTCCCCTCTGCCCAAGAGCCCCTCTGCCCCTCTGCTAACCTCCATGCAAAGTTGACTTGCCAGACTACTAGCCTGGATATTCCGAAAATTTCCCTTCGTCACAGCACAAAATTGCCATGCGAAAGCTGCACTCGACCCCATGCGCTCTAACACTGCGCTCTTGGGGCGTTCTCTGTTTGTCATGATATTTTCCCCTGATAACTCGGTTTACAAGTTCAGAGGGGGTTGCATCAGTTAACAGTTAACAGTTATCTAATCTTGGACTCTACTCCCAACTAGTAACTGGTAATTGGCAACTGTTATTCGTGCTGCTACTGCTTTTAACTACAAAATTTGGAACATTTTCTTAACAAAACTTAACTTGACACAAAAATATTAATTTTGACAGCCAAAAGTGCCACACAAAACTAGGCGTTTCGTGTGACTTCTCGTATAATACGAGAAGCAGCGCAAATTTTATCTCATCTGACCAGTTAGTGGAATGCAAGTCGCCAAACTTTAAACGCCACTGTCTTGGTTGCTTTGAGATAATCCCGCTCTGAAATTATTCAGTTTTTTGCTCTTTGGACAAAGCGCTTACTCCTTAGTGGCATTTTGTCCTTTAAATTTTTGGTGCTATTGTATATCTCCCTCCATTTCTTGTTCGTTTTAATCTTACAGAACTTCTGGTCATCTGGTATCTGGCGTTGTTTTGATTTTTACTTGCGGCCTCCATATTTGCTAAAGATTGCTTTAGGGGTAATCGAGGGTTGGTAGCACCTCTGTGTAGGGTGTGATTACCCTGGCTCAAGCAGTACCAGTCATGACTTTTGCCTCTGGTTTAAGCTTGCGCTCGAAATTTATTTGTATATTCTTATGATGCCAACGCTAAATTGGATGAAGCGTTGGATGTGTATACCAATCCTTGTGGATCTGTTTTAATATACTTCTTCACCACTGGTTCTAAATTAAAGCTGATTTCTTCTGTAATAGGATCTTTGATAGTTTCAATTAATGAGTGTTTTTCAAGTACCTCTAATGCCTTAATTAGCTCAAATTTTGAAACTGGCGTTTGCTGTTCACGATTCATGTCATTTAATAATTTATCAAAGCCAACGTATTGTGAATTTAAAGTTACTTCCTCTGTTAAATAAATCATAATTCGCTTCTGAGTTTTGCTCAATAATTGACTAAATACATGATTAAGCATTTCTTGAAACTGGTCACTAACTAATGTAGTTGGGTTTTCAAAAAACTTTTCAGTGCTACCTCCAAAAAAGTGATGAATCCGATTAACTACTGCTTTTAATTCGGAAGGATTACCTCTATAAGTTTTAATTAAATCATTGCATTTTTCTTGATCTATTAATCCTTTGCTAGATAAAAGCTGTAACGCAGCGTCTGCCTCTAACCCTTCAATTCTAAGAAAATCGATAGGTAATTCAGCTGCTATTAAACTCTCAATCTCATCAGGAAAAACTCGGCTAGTTATTATTACGCAGCTTTGACACAGCTCCTCTGTTAAGCGACGAAAAAATAATCCATAGTCTCGTCGATACTGAAAGTTACTTGTTTGAAATAAAGCTTCAGATGCATCCAATACGAGCAAGCAGCGACGTGATTGCAACTGCTTGATCAATATCGAAATCATAGACTGTGTATGCTCAGGCAAGCTTGAAGATATTTCTGTAGGTTCGATTAACTCTATCAAATCACCTACTAAGTCTTGAACTAATGGTGCGTGGGCCACCGATTTCCAGATTAAACAATCAAATCTAGGCTGAGACTCCAAACTAAGTTCTTCTAATAGTTTTGCTGCTAATGCGCTTTTGCCAATTCCTGCTGCCCCTACTAGCAATATGGATCTCTGCTTAATCGCTAACTCTTTTAAATGTATTAGTTCTTGTACACGACCATAGAAACTGGAAACATCAGGTGATTTAGTACCAATCACTTGTATCCGATTCTTAGCAGGGTATGTTTGTTGTTCATGTATGGCATCTTGAAACTGATACTTTTTTGTTACTCGCTCTAAAAAATACCGCAAGCTTTGTTTTTCAACTCGTTCGCCATCTCCAATCGTTGTTGAAAGCATATTCCACAGGGGAGAGGCTACTCGTCGTTGCAAGTAGTTAAGACTATAAGTCGAATTGCTTGCTACATCCTTATACTCCTTTCCATCCCAAGCTGCTTTAATAACAAGAATCTCAGGCGGAGACAAGCGTTTGCGCCTTTCGGTTAACACTAAGTTGTCTACTACAGCCAAGGCATCTTCAAAAGTTACATCTGCTGAAAATCTTTGCCCTAAAACTTTCTGTTCTTTCACAAGAACAGAGGAAGCGTTAGTAGACTTAAGTCTTGATTCAGCACTAAAATCCATATCTTTATAATTTTTGTTAGTGTATTTATCTATGAGGATTTTTTATTGTAGATTAGAGCTAGCTCAAGTAAAAAGTATACTGCACCTCTAAAAATATACTGCACTTTTATGATACTTGAGCGTTGTTCATAATTGTTTACATTACACATTTATCATAATATTTTCTAATAAAACCACTTAGACCTTCAAATAGGTCAGCAACCCTTAGTTTCTTGCCGAGGTCTTTAGCTCGGATTTATCACTCGTTTTCTCAAACCCTTAAATAACGTAAATTCAGGCGTTTCACACTGGATCAAAATTTTTAGCTGTCAGAAATGACTGAAAGATATTTTGGGTAGAGGTTACGATGAATCTGATGCCTGCGGTAAGCGTAGCCATTGTGGGACTTGTGAGAAATGTGGGTTTAGGCAACTAATATTTAAGTTTTAGCTGATCAGACTACTAAATACTACATAAAGCTGACGATTATGAATACACATGTACAAAATAAATATTTACTAGGTAAGTCTTCATGTTTTAAACCCGGAGGAGGAAGGCGCGAGGAAGTTTTGTGAGTTACTGTATCAATCCCCTATGCTCTCACCGTCAAAATCCAGGCAACGTTGAAAAGTGTGTATCATGTGGTACTTCACTACTGATTAATAACCGTATCCGTCTAGTCAAACCATTAAAAGCGCTTACTGATAATCCATACAACTACTTTGATGTTTTTGAAGTAGATGACACTGGTACTAAGTGGCATCCAGTTCGTGAACAACGAGTCATGAAAGTTCTAAAATGGAATACACCTAAGCTTGTAGAGTTAATTGAGCGGGAATCTCTCACGTTACAACTAATTCGACACCCAAAAATTCCTCGCAGTACTTTAGATGACTATTTTACTTTTGTTCCAAACAATAGTCTTCTAACATTACATTGCTTAGTTATGGATAAATTTGATGGACAAAACTTGGAGGAATGGATAGAATTTAATGGGAAAATTTCACAATCTCTAGCGTTAGAATGGCTTAAGCAGTTAGTTGAAATTCTTGATACAGTACACCGCTCTAATTTTTTTCATCGAGATATCAAACCTTCTAATATAGTTCTTCAGATAAATGGTCAACTGGCATTAGTTGATTTTGGTACTGCACGGCGAGTAACTGACACCTACCTAGCAAAAGTTAGTGGAAGTGGGGGAACTAGTGCAGGCAGGGGAGGAGTATATGAAATTACAGCTGTTGTCACACCTCGTTATACCCCTTTAGAGCAGATAAATGGACAAGCAGTACCTCAATCAGATTTTTATGCTTTAGGGCGAACCCTTGTACATTTAGTTAGTGGTATGTCACTAATGCGTCTGCCAACAGATAAGAGTACAGGAAATTTAATTTGGCGAGACAAGGCTTCACAGATAGACAGACCTTTCGCTGATTTTATAGAAGATTTAATGGCTCCCTTGCCAGGGCAACGCCCGCAAACTACAGGAGTAATTTTGCAGCGTTTGGAGCGTTTACCATTTAAATCAAAACTTAACCGACTAATTAAATCGAGGTTATTTAGAGTTGGTGTAGGCGTATTCGGGTTTTTAAGCATCGCTACTTTGATATATGCGTCCCTACCTTTAGTAGCAAATTATTATCTAAATGAAGGTAAAAAAGCTCAACAACAAAATAGGTTTGAGGAAGCAAAAAGTTATTTTCAAAAAGCAGTTAATTTGAATAATAAGTTAAATCTTATAGTAGCAACCTCTTTTTTTGAGCAAGGTGAAAAATCACATAAAGAAAATCGTATTATAGATGCTGGAAAAGACTTTGAAGCAGCAGTCAAATACAATCCTAATTTAACTTATTCAATCTCTAAGTTCTACTTTGAGCAGGCTGATCGGCGCGGAATAGCTCCTGAAATTGCTAAAAAATACTATGTACTCGCTATCAAATTTAATCCTAAAGATGTAGTCATTTACAATAACTTGGCTTTAGTATGTCAAGACTTAGGTGATGACAAGTGCGTTAACGATAGTTATGAAACCCTGTTTAAATTAAAACCTAATGCTTGGGAAGGGCATTACGGATTGGGAAGTTTTTACGATGATCGAGGCGAATACACATTAGCAGAAATCCAATATAAATTGGCTATACAAAATAGCAACAAAGATGCACAACCCCTTAATAATCTATCAAGATTAAAGAATATAACTGGGGATTATAATGCAGCAGTTGGTTTAGCTCTAGAAGGCTTAAAAAAAACTAAAGATCCTGAAAGACAAGCTACTTTGTACAAGAATTTAGGGTGGGCGAAATTAGGGCAAAAGAAATATGGCGAAGCGAAGGAATATTTAGAAAAGGCGATTAAATTAGACTCCAAAAGAACAGATGCTTACTGCCTGCTAGCACAAGTACATGAAGTTTTGGGTGAAATTAATCATGCCAGGATATCCTGGGAAGTCTGCTTGGTTGCTGAGTCTAACCAGTTAGAGGTTCAGAAATGGAGAAAACAAGTATTAAAGCGGTTGTTGGGAGATATTGTGCCGGAATCTTCACCATAGGCTTTTTTTTGTTCCCTAATCCCGTTATGCTACTAACTTAAAGATAACCAGACAATATTTTCAATGCCCAATCTAGCCACACCGGACTCAACAAACGAAGTAGGGAAAAAAGTCTCTAGAGTTCCATTGGTAACAATTGCATCAATAATGCTTCTATCAAACTCTGGCGGCGTATTGGCTCAACCCCAACTAGTAGCAAAGCGTGTCTGCATTAATGAAGTTGGTCGAATTATCAGCTCAGGCGATCGCTATCTAGCAGTCGGAAGTGAGATTTGTCTAGGAGATAAGATTAACCCAGCTAATGGAAGTACGGTTAAGGCTGTGTGCTATTCGAGTCGCCAGGTTTTAGAATTTCAGCAAGGTGCTGTTTTCGGTGTCTCAGGTATATGTACGCCACAACAGGTTCAAGCAGAACGACGGCAATGTACACCTCTAAATCGGAATGCCTGTCCGAAGATGAAAGGGCCAAGTGAAGATCAAGATTCACTAAAGCTGATTACTCCCTACGGAAATATACTTTTAAATACCCGACCGACAATTTCTTGGCATCCTGTTAAGAATGCTACCAGCTATACAGTAGAGATCACTAGTTACGAATTTCACTGGGAAGCAGAAGTAAAAGATACTATACTGCCCTATCCAAAAAAACGAAAAGAATTGGAGTACAGTGCTGCGTATACAATTACAGTAACTGCAAATAAAGGTAACTCTCCTATTAATTCTCCTGGAAAGTTAGTAGTCCATGTATTGCCTGAAAGTGATGTTAAACAGGTTTTAGAGGAGGTGGATGTAATTAACAAATTAGGCTTATCTGCCGACGAAGCTGCTTTTCTCGATCTAGATATTATATATATGTCAAAAGGGTTTTTAAATGAAACAATTAATTCATTAAAAGCAAGAGTGGCAGCAGGTAGTAAAAATCCGACTCTGTTTAGAGTACTAGGAGATCGTTATTTGGACGCATGGTTACTAGATGAAGCTTTTCGTGAATATAAAATGGCAGAGTGGTTGGCGAAAAGTAGTGGCAACTCTAATGAATTAGCTCAGGTGCAGTCACGGCTAAAATTGATGAAATCTCAAAGCCAACCACCGATGAGGAGGAAACCTGCCCAATAGTAAGGGTGGGAGTAATCTGGATTTGATAACAAACTTAATTGTGCAAGACTTAGTGCCTCTGTTTTAGTTTTACCATCTTTCAACTCCTTGTAAAATTCTTTCATGAGCATAGCGGTAGATTTATCATCTACGCGCCATAAAGTTGCGACAGTACTCCTTGCTCCTCCTTGGGCTGCGATCCCAGCGATTCCTAATGCCGAGCGCTTATTTCCCTTAGCTGTCTCACAACCACTCAAAACCAATAACTCAATTGCATCTTCATTGATTTGATTTTTTTGTTTGAGTAAACTGTCAAACTCTAATAAGTTGATTGGCTTGTCCCAGCTAAAAAACATTGTCAGTTGAGGAACCGAATTAAATTGAGCATGAGTTGTTAAGTGAATAATCGGAAAAGTCTCTCTACTTACTTCTTTTATAAAACGCTTATAAGTGAATTCTTCATTGAGTAACGAGAGTGAAGAATTGGTTTGCTCTTTGACGTTTGCTATTTCTTCTACCACAGATGGCAGTTCTGTCAGGTATGAAGGAGCATTTGCGGCTTTGAAGCTGGGACTAGATTTAGAGAGTCCAGCAATTAAAGCTCTTAATTGTTTTCTAAGTAAAAGTTTGGGCTGCCGAACTTTAGAACCCAAAGTCTCAGCAATGTTGTAGTGCTTCAGTAAATAATCTTTTCCATCATGAAGCAAGCCCATAGGTAAACTTTGGAAAGATGTATCTAAAGTAAACACTAATGTTCCATCTTGGGGCAAATATTTCTTTATAGGTGCAATAAGCAAATTATAAAGTGCTTGAGAATAATCAAGAATAACCTGGATTTTAGTATTAGCAAAATTCTGATCCTGTAAAGTTTGTAAAAGATGATCTGCATGAAATTTCACTAACTTTGGAGCAACAGAGTGGTGGTGAACGGATTTGTCAGGTGACTGAACAACCACCTCTATACTATTGCCTAAATCAATAATGTGAATTACTGAAGGAATGCTATCTAAATTTTTCAAATCATTCAAAGCCACAAGATTTAGCTTGCCACATTGAAGATAATTTTCCAACTTTGCTATTTGCAGTCTTTCATTAGTCTGAATTATGCGCTCCAAATTAGGATTATAATCTGTTAGGAGCAATCGCATATAGTCACGATACAAAGGCTCCACTTTTTCTTTGAATGAGAACTGTAAATCTGTATTATTTGACAAAAGATTGTTGCGAACTTGAGTCACGTTTTCAATTGCGGCACTATAAGCTTGGAGAGCCTCTTTATATTTTCCCTGCTCCTTGTACAAAATTCCTAATTCATGCTGCCATTGATAGGCAAGATCCCATGCTTGAACTGATTGAGCCAATCCCAAAGCCTGTTCAAAATATGGTTGTGACCGCTCTAGTTTTAACTTTCCTAAAGTGCCAAAACTCTCTGACTGTAATCTCTGACTATTAGTGCTTTTAGCCTTTTCTAAAGCAGATTCAGCATATTCAATAGCTAGGGAATGGAACTGTTCTCCTGGAATTTTATTTAGACTTTTAGCGAAATTCAGCTTGGCATAAACAGAATAGCTGGTTGGTAGTTGAGAAAAGACTGAATTATTTTCCAACAGTAAAGCTACAGATGGCTGTATCTGTTGAGTGATCCTAGTACGAAGGGAGGCTAATTTTGTATTACTTGAATTGGTCTCTACTACCAACCACTGCTCAAAGTCTACCAGTAAGCTCAAGCGGTGTAATTGAGCTTGCAATTTTATTTCCTTTGGAGCATTTGAGGTACTAATCACTTGTTGATAAATATCGAGAGACTCAAGTACCGGTTGTTGAATGAAAGTGACAAATTGTTTCTGGGAAATGGGTTCTTCTATTTCAGAATATTGATTCCGTGCTTGTTTGTAAATATCCTGTTTAGTAATACCTAATGAAAGCAGAATGCCACTAGTATCAATAGAAGGGATAAACTTAGCAGCAGATAATATTTCTGACAAAACTTTTTTTGATTCATCAAGCTTGCCTAACCGACGCAAGACTTCTCCTAAGTTGTGCAATCCGAGCAAATTTAGGGGTGAAGTAGTTTGCTTATTGATGACTGCCGTCAGCAGTTTTTCCATATATTCAGTAGGTTGCTGTGGCGTATTGGCGCAAAGAGAAGTATTTGCATTTAACTTCAAAGCTGACAAAAGCGTATTACATGCACGAGGATACAAACCTAAAGTTTGCAGAGCAATATTTTCATTGATTAAGCTTTTGGTAAGTAACTTTTGATCGTTTAGTTGACGGTAAATTATTGTGGCTTTTTGCCAAGTTTCAAGGGCTGATGCTGCCTGACCTTGATTCAATTGATCGTAACCTTTTTGAGTCAACAATTGTGCCTGCTTTTGTTGTTGTGTTGCTTTATTTACCTCCTGAGCTAATATAAAGGATGGTTGGGTAATAACTATGAATAAGCCGAGAATGACTAACAATAAATACTTGAACCAATACCGATATTTAAGCATTTTCGCTCCATTACCAGTCTTGCTTATACAAAAAACTTTTAACGACACGCCAAGGCAGATAATGAGCTATTAGGGGTTGCTGTATTGTTTTGTGCAGTTAAGACGACATTCCCATCAAGATTTATTATCCAACCCTGAGCTTCTATTATCTGTATAGGTTCTTCAGTTTGTGATGCCTTCGATGCCTCTAAGTTATTATTATTGTGGATTGAAACAGAGTTATTTTGCTGTTCATAATTCATATATGGCATATCATCAGAATTAGCTGGCAGTCCACCGGTGCCAACATTCACAAATTTACTGATTGGTATATCTGAATTTTTTTGACAAACTGATGCTATTTGAGGAGCTACTGGAATCGATTCTGATTTGAGTTTAGTAGGATAAATTTCACCACCAGTATTGTTAATGCTAACAGTGCCGTTAATTCCGTATTTAGAACTTGCAGAAATTTGACTGTCACGAGCAATAAAAAGTCCTCTAGTATTAATTAGTACATTTCCTCCATACCCATAGAAAGCATTGGCAGCAATACTGCTCTTCCCCCAAGCACTTAATATATCTGCATTGATGTTTATATTACCGCCATTGCCTCTACTACCTGCGGTCGTCGTTACAACACTGTAATTACTTAGCTGCAAATACCGTGTATTCACGAAAATATTACCGCCTTCGCCGTTAGCAGTAGTTGCTGTAATGGCACTTTGTTTGTTTAAAGAAACAGAAACAGCATTGATTCTGAGTGTTCCAGCATCGTTAGAACCGTCATTTCTCACGTTAACTTCAGCACCGTCTGTAACACTCAACTGACCAGTATTAATCGTCACGTTTCCAGATTTTCCAGAAGGCACTGAAGGGAGTCTGTATAACTTTTGCAAGATTGGAGAGACGATATTAGCACTGGAGATCACCAAACTAGGCTCTCCAAAACCAAGTATCTTACCACTTACCTCTACAGATTTAAAGGCGTTAATCGTAACACTACCGCCCTCCCCACTTGCTAAAGTAGAAGCGTCAACCCTCCCGCCATCTTGAACCATCAACTTTGATGTACTGATTGTTAGGCTGCCAGCTTTGCCAGCATTGAGCGATATGGAAGATAAAATACTTGGCTGAAAGGTTATTGGTGAAGCTCCTATTATTTCTATAGAGTCAGTTGCACTTACAGTGACATCTCCTCCTCTACCAGTTCCAAAGGTTGAAGAGGACAAGTTACCTCCATCCGTGGCAACGAATTGTCCTGTTGACACTGTAATATTGTTTGCGTTTCCAGAATTGAAAGTTGCAGTGCTGATAGTACTAAAAACAGCAGGGTCAAAAGGCGAAACCCCAAGCAATTGTATAGAATCAGAGGCATTCACATTTATATTGCCACTTGTTGCAGCACCAAAGGTTAAATTATTTATTTGTCCTCCATTTTTAATAATTACCTGTTTGGTTGAAATTGCAATGTCTCCAGCTTTGCCAAATCCCAAAGTTTCGCTCCGCAAACCACCAGCTGTCCTAGCAATTGGATCGCTACCACTCACTGACAAAGACTCCGAAGCATTCACGTTTAGTGTGCCTCCTGGTAGTGTTCCTTGATTTTGATTTAAGATTACTGAGCCATCTGTAAGCGTAACTCTGCGTCCCTCTATCTGTATAGATCCACTGCCAGATCCTTGAGCGCACCAATATTTCATTACTAAATTACTTTGATATTTTTAAGCACAACCAGCTTACCAACTAAGTCTGCATGGCGCTTGTTAAGTATTCAAGCGTTAGTATAGGTGTTGAAGTTAGCAAAATCCGGTATCTGTAGGTTGCAATCGCGGATACTGCCTTTGCTTGTAAGCTTTAGTTTGGCAATGTTTGGAATGCCAGGAATGTATTTTTTGTAACTCATAGAAATTAGGGAAACTCAGCTAAATCACGAACACACAGGAAACACAACAGACAATTGTTCTTCATTGAAAGCAGTTGCTTGTACTATTATTGACAGCGTTGTTAACTACTGACAAAAATAGTTATTTGCGACAAAACCTTCTTTTGTCAGAATTGCTAATTTCGGACTACCTTAGCAAGGGAAAATCATGATTTTCATCTTGAACTTAAGCTGCCAACATTTATTAGCTTGATATTAGATGTTTAATATCTTAGGAAATTTTGATAAACAGGAAAGCTTATGACTGTCAGTTGCGAGAACGGTAAATTTTTAAACATATTTGCTCAACTTTCTCAACCACCAAATACTTTGCCTTCAGCTTAAAAAGCAAATATACTTCTTATTCGCTTTGGATATAACGAAAGTTCATATCCCCCTTGTAGCCAGAAGCTTTCGCAAGATCCTTAAGGTTTTGCACGCCGGTATACTGATGTCCATTGATAACCCAAGTTGGTACACCTGGGACTTTCGCCGCATTGCACAAGTCTGGGTGGGGATTGATACCTCTCTTATCGCACTCAACTTTAATACTGTCGTTGATTATTTGGTAGGCTTGCTTCCCAAAGATTAACTTTTGTTCGTGACAGTGAGGACACCACCAAGAAACATATTCTTTTGCCCCGATATACACCAAATGCTTCGCCAAGGCTAGTTCTGCCTTCCCTGAAGTGGTAGTGATTTCCCAACCGACTCCGGTCTGAGGTCGTTCTTTGGGCAGGAAGAAAATAATCGATGGGGACTTTTGGTTGTCTGTTTGTTGAGCAATATCTGTCAGTAGTGCAGAGCCAGAACTCGTACCAACACAAATAATGGAGAGCGTTAACAGTGCAAATAAAAAAGGGTGTTTGATAGCCATATTAAATATATACTTTGATTGAATAGTTGTCGAAGCTAACAATTGTATGTTTAAGATTGTAGTATTTTGTATAACTGATAATACGAAGCCAAGATATTATTCTTCATCTTTATCTTCATCTTCGTCATAATCGAAATTATCATCACCATGTTCTTCATACCACTTTCTTTCTTCCTCCAAAGCGATTTCTCTCTCGATGATTTTTCTTTCTAGAATTTCACTTTCTAGAATTTCACTTTCAAGCTTTTCTCTTTCAAATCTTTCTCTTTCTATTCTTTCTCTTCTCTGCCTTTCTTTCTCTTCTCTTTCTCTCTCAAGTTGAATTAATCGCTGCTCCACTCTCTCACAGTAAAAATCCAAGGCTTTACCAGTGGCTGCTCCGGTAATTGCACCACCAGCCAAAAATATTATTACAGTTTTCCAGCCTTGAATGGGATTACCGCTCCACTCCAAACTACCCTCATTGAGCCACACTAGTAGGAAGTAAACGAGAATTCCAATAACAGTATTGATCGGTGCAAAAACTCTCGGTGTCATCTGGGTTTGACGAAGTATCAGCCATTGCGCCAGGGTGAGAATCACACCAAAGATTGCCGCAGCAATTCCTGAGAGAATCAGATTACCTGGGAAACTAAACGGATCTACTGTAAATCTAATGATTAGCGTGATAATAATCGGGGCAGAGAGCAAAAAGCTCAGAAGTAAGCTAGCGCTAATCGCAAGAAACCAGTAGCGACCGAGATAACCCAGGCGAAATTCTAACAACGACTCTTGTACTCCAAACAAAGTCATCCAAAATGCAATACTCGCGGTCAAATAATCAAGCATTAGCCGTTGTTTTACCCGTGTGTTGAAGAGGGTATTTTCTAGAATACGCCCAAACAGTATTTTGTTGTTGTGGTGGCTCTGGTGTGGTGTTTT
>NZ_JACJSF010000015.1 GCF_014698035.1 Desmonostoc muscorum FACHB-395 | reverse complement strand
CTACAATGCTTACACAGTATATGTTTTAAGGATAAATATCATTAAAATGTAGTTAATAAAATTTACTAAAATTTAGTAACCACCATAAAAGCACCGGAAGAACCGAAAATTCTAGAGCTTCTAGATTCTCCTGAACTAAGAGAAAAGATAGGAGCCGAGGGACGACTGAGAATGGAGAAGATTCTTGAATGGCAATATCAAGCTCCAAAATTGTTAGAAGCTTATGATAAGATTTGGCAAAGCTAGTTGGCATTGTTGTGCGACAATGCCAACTAAATTTATAACTTAGATAGTCTATACTATTGTCATATTGTCAAATCGCATCATTCTTGTCAATTGCAGTGGTTTGTGCATTCTCTAAGTCTTTTTTAGTTTCTTACTTAATATCTGTATTTGGGAAGATTTATGTCAGAAAAATCTACGGAATCTAGAGAATCTATTGATTTAGACCTCAGTCGTTACCTATTCATATTGAAACGATGGTGGCTACCTGCTACGGCGATATTTACAGCTACAGTTATCCTCAGTGCTATAGCTACACAATTTATGAAGCCATCCTATGAAGCCGAAGGGAAACTATTATTTAGAATTCCTTCTTTTAAAGTAGTAGGATCTAGTCTTTTGCCTAGTAATACAGAAGGAGGAGATGCAGGGGATTTAAAATCGCTGCTAGCAACTCAAAATCCTATAAACACTCAGATAGAAGTTATTTCTTCCCCTGCTTTATTGCAAAAGACAATAGATAAGCTACAACTAAAAGACCAAGAAGGAAAACCTTTAGAAGTAGAAAAGCTCCGAAAATCTTTGACCCTGAAAATTGTTAGTGCAACAGATGTATTGCGAATTAGCTATACCAGCCCTGACCCCGAGCAATCAGCAGCAGTGGTCAACACAATTATGAGTCTTTATTTGGATAATGATATTCTGACAAATCGCTCTGAGGCGGCAGCAACTCGTCAATTTATTGCCAGGCAGCTTCCTAAAACTCAAGAGGTTGTTAATAATACAGAAGTAGCACTACGTATATTTAAACAGAAGTATCAGATAGCAGACCTGTCAGAGGAGACAAAGTCAGCTGTTTCAACTATTGGAAATCTAGACAATGAGATGAATAATGTTAAGGCTCAGCTGGATGAGATAAACGCCCAAACCAATGAACTGCGCCATAAAGTAGAGCTAAATTCTCAGGAAGCGATCGCTGTGAGTGCCCTTAGTCAGTCACCGGCAGTGCAGGGAGTTCTTGCACAACTTCAAGAAACTGACCGACAGCTAGCAATTGAGCGTAGCCGTTTCCTAGATGACAATCCTGTTATTATTAACTTAGAAGCAAAAAAATCTAGCTTAAAATCCCTTTTACAACAGCAAATTGGTCAGACTGTTGGCAATAAAACAGAAGTTTCACAGAACCTATTACAGATTGGAGAACTAAGACAAAACCTGATCCAAAATTTTCTGCAGTCAGAAATACAGCGCATTGGTTTAGCAAAAAGACTCTCCTCTTTATATAACTCCCGTTCTATATACGAAAAGCGCGTTAAACTCATACCCCAACTAGCACAAAATCAGAGGGAGTTAGAACGAAAAGTTGAAGTTGCAGAATCAACATATCAAACTCTGTTAAAAAAGGTTCAAGAATTACAGTTAGTTGAGAATACAAATACAGCCAGCTCGCGGATTATTGCTCAGGCTATAGTGCCAGATAAGCCGGTAGAAAGCAAAAAAATTATTGTTTTAGTGCTAGGAGTAATGTTCGGTTTATTCTTGGCTACTACAACAGTTCTTGTTCTAGGTATGAGAGATAGATCTCTGAAAACCCTTCAAGAAATCAGAGATATATTTAGATATACTTTGTTAGGCGTTGTGCCTTTGTCTGTTAAAAAGATTCGCTCCCGTTATTCAAACGCAGAATCAATAAATCAAACAATTGCTGTCAGAGATACGCCTTACTCTTTAACTAGCGAAATGTACAGAATGATTCAAGCGAATCTGAAATTCCTGAGTTCAGATAAAGTGCTGAAAACTATTGTGGTAACTAGCGCAGTTCCTAAAGAAGGCAAGTCTACAGTTTCAGCTAATTTGGCAACAGCGATCGCTCAATTAGGACGTCGAGTTTTACTAATAGATGCAGATATGCGAGTTCCTTCTCAGCATCATTTGTGGGAAGTAAGTAATGCAGATGGCTTGAGTGAAGTTCTTATAGGTCAGACTGAATTTGATGTTGCTTTATCTAAAGTAATGGATAATCTTGATGTCTTAACTGCTGGCTCTAGACCTCCCAATCCACTTGCTTTGCTTGACTCAAAGCGAATGGCATCGCTAATTGAAAGTTTTTCATCTCAATATAAATATGATTTTGTAATTATTGATGCTCCTCCCTTGCTTTTGGCAGCCGATGCTTTGACTATAAGCCAAATGACTGATGGGATTTTGTTAGTCGCTCGACCTGGGGTAATTGATTCTAACAGTGCATCTGCCGCTCAAGAAATGCTAGAGAGATCCAGTCACAACGTATTAGGTTTAGTTGTGAATGGTATCATTGATAAAAATGAATCTAGTAGTTATTTCAACCATGTTAAACAATACTTTAATCATCAAGATTTGGCAAAAGAGACAAAGCTAAAAAAACGTATTCCAGACAAAACCTCTGTATAAATTAAGTTAAATAAATTAGGATTTTGTCTTACCAGTTATTTAATACCATAACTGGTAAATAATAGTAGAGGATTAATTACACATAACTTGGCTGAAATTCTTGCCTAGTAAAACATCAATAATTAATTCTGTTGGGATACTTGTATCATATCTGTTTAATTATTTAGCCAAAAAACAATAAGCCTACCTGTGAAAGTAGGCTTATTGTTTTGTATAACTCTAGACTTCAGCCTGACAGAACTATGTGTTGTAGATTGTTGGGTGTAGATTTCAGGACACAATATTACGGTTACTGATATTCGTGTGCCCCAATATCATATCCAGCACCAACAGGACGAGGTTTACCAAAATAATCATTTTTCAAATTATTCCACTTAAAACCATTATTGATGGCCCGACTAGTCCCCTTTATTCTAAAGTCACCACCTGAGGCATTTACAAATTGTGGATCTGCCATAATATCGTTAGGTCCCACAGAAACTGCACGAGAACCATTGTTGTTGTAGAGGTTGTAGTTAAAAGTAGTGTTGGTACTTTTATTATTCGTACTTATTGTTTTGTTAGGCGCAGCATAAATGATGTTATTGATAACCTTGACATCACCTGAATAATTACTCATGATTTGCCCGTGAGTAATTTCCTTAGTCTGGTTATTCAGATAAACTGTGTTGTGGACAATATCCACATGGTCGCTTGAAAAAGTATGAATGCCCGTACCACCATTTTTATATGAGATATTGTTGGCAATCAAAGTACGTCCTTGATACCCATTATCTCGTGACTTATCAACAATAATACCATTACCGTCTTGGAACTTTCCATTGTAATACCAGGGAACAAACATTTGATTGTTGTAGACTTTGTTTCTGGTAACATACATCCTATAGTTCTGGTTATTATCATAATTCCAATTGTTGAGCAGTGAAATGCCACTAGCCCCGTATGGTGAGTACCAGGCATTATTATATACCTCGTTGTTGTCCACTGTTACATAGTCCGATTCAATAACTGAAATACCGGCACCGCCACAATCATGTACCTTGTTGTTGAGAATACGTATGTGGTGGGAACGACCATTTTTTCGTCCATCTGTGTTTATGCAGTTTCCACTCGTCAGTGGGTTAGATGTATTATACTTCTGACTCAACGCATAACTCAGGGTTATATTGGTATTGTTCCCTGCAACCTCCAGACCATTTATCTCAATATATGAGGTTCCATTCTCAATGGAAATTCCATTCCATCCATTGTGCTGGATTTTTGGCTTATCTCCAGGATATGCCTTATAGGTAATCCATGAATTTGCCGTTCCAGAGCGTTTAATTACTAGTACTGAGCCATTGGGGTTACTATTCTTGTATACTCCGTCCATGATCAGTACTGTAGTGCCAGGACTAGTTAGGTCTGCTGCTCTTTGAATTGTCCTAAAGGCAGATGACGGAGTGAGTCCGCTATTTTTGTCACTTCCGTTACCACTAACATAGTATGTTGTAGTTGTAACCTGGCTGATCAGCTTGCGACTTGGTAGTGGTGTGCTTTGATCGGTGGATAACTGACGAACGTCTTTAACTAAAGACTCTGTTATTCTCTGTCCTTGAACCAGACCTGTTAACGCCCAGGGGAGTACAAGAGATGCACTTAAACTGAGAAAGCCTAAACCATGAATCATCATAGGGAAAAATAGGGTATATTGCAAAAACTGAATCGTCAACGGTCAGTAACTCTAGCCTTGGTCAGTAAGTCAGTATTGGATACGGTCGTGTAACTGCCATTTGTAAGTTTATAAACGGTTTATCAGGTTTACACCTGAGCATTTCCACGCAAAAATTGCTGAAATGTCTTTCTAAGTAGTGTTAAAAAAAAGGCAGCCATCTGGTAAAATTACTGAAAAGTTTTCAGTATGCAGAGTCATCCCATTAATGGACACTAACCAACCGTACAAATGACATCATTTCCAATTGGACATCATTCTACTGTGTATACGCGGTATCTGTAGTTAAGATAGTATATCTGTCATTAAACAGTTATTTTACTTAAATAATTCTTATGATAATGATAATTAGAGCGAGGAACCAAGTCTTGCAGGGAGTAGATTATACAATCTTTACCTTCTAAAGTATTCTCATTATCATAAAAAATCAGAGTAACTAAAACAAAGTTTTAAAGGGTATATCAATGACAAATTCAGAAACTTCAGTGATAGCTTTCGGTTTACGGAATTTGAAGCTCAGTAATAAGGCTTAGACTTTTATAAAAATTAGTATAAAATATAAAGAATTTATTATGTACTCTAGTATTGTCTTATCCTATGGTCAAATAAGAGTATATGGAAAGCGTTGGGGAGAAGTGTATTTCATTTACTGGCAACTGCTGTAATTTAACTAATACTTACGCGTAAGAGAGACTCGCTTTTTTTTAAGAGGGATCGAGCTTTCTGGTTTTGAGTGCGTAAGTTCAGTTAATAAAAGAGGTGGTTATTGTGGAGGACAGTTCAAGAGAGATGAATATTGCTCTCTCGCAAGGGAATACACCAAGAGCAATCTTTTTGACTATATATATATTGTAATTTTGGGGACGGAGAAGTTTAACCAACGCCCCCAATTTGCATCTGTGTCTAAAACTAGAGTCCGAACAAGTTCAGAAGATTAAAGATAACACCGAGAGGACCAGTTATAGTGTTTATGGTATCGCCAGTCTTAGCGGAACCCGATCGGTTAACTACCACAACATCATTATTGCGGAGTATGGGATTAGTTTGCTCATTAATGCCAGCAGAAAAATCCACTTTTACTATGCGTTTAGTGACAGAACCGTTAGGGTTGAGGCGAATCAAATCAACAGCACTGCTGCTAGCTCTGGCATCATTAAATCCGCCAGCTGCCAGTATAGCTTGATTTAAAGAGCTATTCGGCTGAACATCTGTTAACCCTGGTTTCTTAACTTCACCTACCACGCCAACTTGAATGCGTGTAGGAGACAAAGTAGTGGTAGCTAATTGAGTAGCTTCTGCTGGGTTAATCTCAGTTGCCGTCGGAATAACAATCGTATCTCCGTCTTGCACGATGATGTCTTGACTAGCATCGCCACTCTGCAATAGTTGCCAAAGGTTAATATCTATAGCTTGTTCTGAGCCAGTTCTTGTAAGTCGACGTAGCCTGAGATTACGAACATCAGCCTGTGCTGTAATTCCTCCAGCTAGTTGAATAACCCGTGTCACATTTGGTAGACCATTGGGATTAGCAGTGCCACTGTTAGTTGCTGCGCCCCCCTGAGCATCTGTGCTGGCTGGGGTGACAAGATACGAACCGGGACGGTTAACTTCACCGATAATTGTTACCGTGCGAGGCGTGGTTTGGCTGGCAGCAAAGTTAGATGCAAATATATTACGAGATTCTGCCACGTTGAAGTTGGTTGCTGTTGGTACAACTATGGTGTCTCCATCACGCAAGGTAATATCCTGTGATAACCTACCTGTTTGGATAAGTTCCTTCAAATTGACGCTAACGGCTTGCTCTGAAGAACGTCCTATTTTACGCCTTAATTGAATTTGACTCACATCCGCAGCCAAGGTTACGCCCTGTGCTGTTGTCAATGCGGCTAATACAGTGGGGTACTGTACGCCTGGATTGTCTCCCGCGCCTCCGCTCAAGCTAAGAGTGTAAGCTCCTGGACGTGTCACTTCTCCGGCAACAAAAACATTGATAGGACGAGGCGATAACAGATTGACTGAGATTAAGGGACGTTTGAGGAAGCGAGCATATCTTCTAGCAATTTCGTCAGCAGCCTGTTCAGTTGTTAGACCGAGGACTGACACACTGCCAATTAAAGGTAGGTTGATTGCTCCACCTGGGGGAACTTGGTATTCTCCTGTATATTCAGGTACTTCAAATACATTTACCCGGATGCGATCGCCGCCTCCTAATGAATAATTAGTATCTAATTGTGTTTGTGTGCTTGGTGTTTGTGTAGTTGTTGGTAATGGTTGTCCCTGAGCTAGACTCGCAAATGGTACAGCGACATTGACAGCACTTAACAAAGCCACACCCACAACTGGCTGAGTTAGGAATTTAAACAAACTTGTGTTAAGCATATTTACCTGAGATTCTGAAACTACGATTAATAAAGTACTGTCTAAACATTTTTATTTTGACTATACCTAAGTATTCAAGTTCCCCAACACTCTTATTTTCCCCGAAAAGTGTAATTTTCCGGAGGAAATTTGTTTATTGAATTTGAATTTTTAGTGAAGTTAATTTAAAGTTGAGCAAACTTGAATATGGGGATTCTCAAAAAATATGTGACTTACGCAGATAAACGCAGTTTATATAAAAAATTGTCTGTTATGTAAAGAGGTACTTACGAATAATGCATTTCTACCAAAGTCAATTAAATTACACTTAAACTGTGATTCTAAATATTCTATTAGTAGTAATTTTTGCAAAAATTATGAACTCCATTATCGATTAACTACAAATAACCTTGAAAAAAGGTTGGAATTTAGTTTTTTGTGAGTTAGATTGAGCAAAAAAACTCAAAAAGGCGGGAATTTAATGTTCTTCTGTAAAAAGAGACTACGTATATACGTTGCTCAAACAAATCTAAAATTGAGTATTTGGCAACGAAATTAATTAACAGAGTTATTTTTTCTTTGAATTTGTTGAATAAAAAACTCTTCTAGGGAGTAACGCGATAAGTTCATGGCAATAATTTTACCTTCCATCAGACGAACACTAGCGAGGAAATCATAGTAATCGTCTTGTAGTGTACCTTGCCAGGAACCATCAGGTTCAAATCTGAGAGTGGGTATCCATTTTTTGAGAATTTCCCAGTCACCACCTTGACCTTTTACATAATATGTGTTGTCTACGCCTAACAGTTCATTAAGGGAACCAGAGCAAATTAGTTCACCTTGAGCAAGGATGGCAATGCGATCGCAAATCTGTTCTACTTCACTGAGAACGTGGCTATTGAAAAAAATCGTCTTCCCAGCAGCTTTTAGCGCCAAGATAATTTCCCGCATTTGGTAACGTCCCACCGGGTCGAGACCAGACATCGGTTCATCCAGAAAAACTAAATCTGGCTCGTTAATTAGCGCCTGTGCCATACCAACACGCTGTAGCATTCCTTTTGAATAGCGGCGTAAAAGCTTTTTACGAGCATCAGCTTGGGATAAACCCACTAATTCCAGCAGTTGGGGAATGCGTTGGCGTTGGACACTTTGGGGAATTTGGAATAGTCCAGCAGCTAGCTGCAAAAATTCCCAGCCAGTGAGATAGTCATACAAATAGGGATTTTCTGGCAAATAGCCGATATGTTGCTTAACACTGCGATCGCCTATAGGCTTATCCAATAACAATCCCTGTCCAGAAGTGGGATGAATAATTCCCAGCAACAATTTTAAAAGGGTGGTTTTACCAGCACCGTTTGGCCCCAGCAACCCAAAGGTTTCGCCTTTGTAAACCGTTAAAGAACAGTTTTTGAGAGATACGACTTTTTGATTTAGCCAAAAACCAGTGCGATAGACTTTTCGCAGCTCAGAAGTTAGGACTACTGGCGGAGTGTCTGCCGGATTAAGTTGAGAATCAGGGTCATCTGCAACAGACTTCATCTTGGTTCAACCGCTAATTACCAGCTTGGTATTAATTAAAAATTACCTAGTAGGCTGATAATAACCATCACCAAGCCGTGTGTCAATTATTGGGGATTGGAAACTAGAGGGGAAATAATTAATGCCCCATTTGACTACTTTCAGAGAACGCCTTTAGAACTGGGAATTAGACCAGCACGACGGGGGTCAATCTCCACTGCTAGGCGTGTGGCTCTTGCAAAGGCTTTAAATGTCGCCTCTATGATGTGATGGGAATTAATGCCATCCAGTTGCCGAATGTGGAGTGTCATTTGGCTATGGTTCACCAATGCTACAAAGAATTCGCGCACGAGTTGGGTGTCATAGGTTCCTACGCGCTGGGTAGGAATTTGCAAGCCGTAGCTGAGGTGAGGCCGTCCCGAAAAGTCTAGCGCTACCTGAACTAAAGCTTCATCCAATGGCGCAAGAAAATTACCAAAACGGACAATACCTTTTCTGTCGCCTAGTGCTTGGTTGAAAGCTTGGCCTAAAGTAATGCCTACATCTTCGTTGGTGTGATGGTCATCAATTTCCCAGTCTCCTTTGGCTTGGACATCTATATCAATCAGCCCGTGGGAGGCAATTTGATGCAACATGTGATCTAAAAACGGAATGCCTGTTGCTGCCGTGCAAGTTCCTCTACCATCGAGATTGATGGTAACTTGTACATCAGTTTCACCAGTAGTACGGTGAACAGTGGCAATCCGAGGAGTTTTAGTTGACTGGTCGTAGTTTGAATTAACTTTGCTAATTTGCATTGGGAATGGGGAATGGGGAATGGGGAGGGAATGACTAATGGGCAAGAATTTTACTAATACTCAATGCCCAATGCCTAATGCCCTATGCCCAAATTATCTTACATTCCCATAATTTCATATCCTGCATCTACATATAGAACTTGTCCGGTAATACCACTGGACAAATCACTACATAAGAAAGCGGCAGTATTACCCACTTCTAGCTGAGTGACAGTACGGCGCA
Organism: Desmonostoc muscorum FACHB-395; assembly: GCF_014698035.1. GTDB lineage: Bacteria > Cyanobacteriota > Cyanobacteriia > Cyanobacteriales > Nostocaceae > Nostoc > Nostoc muscorum_A. The sequence goes on along the minus strand of NZ_JACJSF010000015.1, from coordinate 142,051 downwards.
GGGGGGCTACTTCTTCGACATGATGGATCATATCCAAAATTCCACCAACTGCTGAAGATGCTAAGGTGCGGATGGGGCCTGCGGAGATGGCATTGACGCGGATATTTTGCGGACCTAGTTCAGCAGCTAGGTAACGCACGCTCATTTCTAATCCTGCTTTCGCAACTCCCATAACGTTGTAGTTAGGAATTGCTCTAACACCGCCTAAATATGTCAGCGTGACGATACTACCTCCCTCAGTCATCAAAGGTTTCGCTGCACCACTTAACTGCACCAGCGAGTAGGTACTGATTTCTAAGGCAGTGTTGAAGCCAGAACGAGAGGTTTGGCTAAAGTCTCCACTTAAATCGTCTTTACTAGCAAAGGCCAGACAATGGATGAGAATGTCTAGCTTCCCCCATTGCTCACGAATTGTCTCAAAGGTAGATTGAATCTGTTCTTCATCTTGGACATTACAAGGAAGAAATAAGCTTGGGTTGAGGGGTTCTACCAACTCCGCAACTTTTTTCTCCATTTTGCCGCGTTCATCCGGCAGGTAGGTAATACCCAGGTTTGCTCCGGCTTTATGCAGCTGTTGGGCGATGCCCCAGGCGATCGAGCGGTTATTGGCAATACCTGTAACAAGAGCATTTTTTCCAGTCAGATTCAGCATAGAAATTGTTAATGCGATCGATCATTAGGAGCATACTAGAATCTGAGGCACGTTTGTCTTTGTTTTATACAGGATTTGCAAAAATGAATATTGAGAAGGGTGTTTGCTATGACAAAAATCTTGATTTTTCCTAAAGATTTTCTCAAGATATCTTTATTTGTTCTTTAAAAAACCCTTTTTAATACAGTTATTGGAACTACTTATCAACAATTAGTAGCTGAAAGGATCAACAATTATGTATCATTATAAACAAACAGTTATGAAGCGATTAGTTTGAGTATAGGAAAGTACAGAAAGGTTGACGGTGCTTTATTCATTTTTCGGGTGTATTCTTAGGTAATCAGTTTTTGTTTTTCCGGCATTGGGTAGGGGAAGGGAGATGATCGTGACACAAGATAAAGCCCTAGCAAATGTATTTCGTCAGATGGCGACCGGGGCGTTTCCGCCAGTTGTGGAAACGTTTGAACGCAATAAAACGATCTTTTTTCCTGGCGATCCTGCCGAACGAGTTTATTTTCTTTTGAAAGGTGCTGTTAAACTTTCTAGGGTGTACGAGGCAGGAGAGGAAATAACAGTAGCATTGCTTCGGGAAAATAGTGTTTTTGGTGTTTTGTCATTGCTGACAGGAAATAAGTCGGATAGGTTTTACCATGCGGTTGCATTTACCCCTGTGGAATTACTGTCAGCCCCAATTGAACAAGTAGAGCAAGCACTCAAGGAAAATCCAGAATTATCAATGTTAATGCTGCGGGGTCTTTCTTCGCGCATTTTACAGACAGAGATGATGATTGAAACTCTCGCTCACCGAGATATGGGTTCTAGGTTGGTGAGTTTTTTGTTAATTCTTTGTCGGGATTTTGGCGTTCCTTGTGCTGATGGGATCACTATTGATCTGAAGTTATCTCATCAGGCGATCGCAGAAGCAATTGGTTCAACTCGTGTTACCGTTACTAGGCTACTAGGGGATTTGCGTGAGAAAAAGATGATTTCTATCCACAAAAAGAAGATTACTGTGCATAAACCTGTTACCTTAAGTAGGCAATTCACATAAAATCAATCGGAGAAAGGGGAATCGGCGCGTGTTCTATTTTGAAAGATGACACTAATAGCTAGAGGTAAATCTAAAATTGAATAATTTCAGCTATTGCCAACTTCCACTTCTCCGCAGACAATGCTTAAAAGTAGTAGGCTGTATCTGGAAGGATTTCGGTAGCTAAAGATGACCACCGGATACATCCTCATCGCAGCAATTTTAATCTTGGGAGGCGTAATTGCCACCGTGGGCGATCGCATCGGCACACGAGTTGGCAAAGCCCGCCTCTCACTTTTTAAGCTTCGTCCGAAAAATACTGCTGTCGTGGTAACTATTTTTACGGGCGGTTTGATTTCAGCATCAACATTAGGAATTTTATTCGCTGCCGATGAAGGTTTGCGAAAGGGAGTTTTTGAATTAGAAGATATTCAAACAGACCTCAGACAGAAGCGGGAACAGCTAAAAACCGCAGAAACTCAGAAAAGTCAGGTAGAAAGTGAGCTAAATCAAGCAAGAATTGCCCAAGCAAAAGCACAACAAGACTTACAGGCAATTAATCAGTCTTTACAGGCAGCAAATGCCAAACAACTCCAAACACAAGCTCAGTTGAACCGCACCATTAGTCAACAAGCTCAAACTCAAACTCAACTCCAACGCACTCAAGGTCAGCTAGGACAAGTTGTAACTCAGTACCAAAAAGCCATAGCTGAGTTGCAAAGCGTTTCTAATCAAAGAAAAGAGCTACAGGCGGCAGTTGAACTACTGAAGACAGAACGACAACGACTGTACGCTGAAGCGAAAAAAGCCATCGACGAAGCCAAAACAGCTATTGAAAAACGCGATCGCGAACTCGCTAACCGTCAAGAAGCCATAGAAGTACGCGATCAAAAAATCGGCCAACTCGATCAATTGATTCAAAAGCGTAATGTAGAAGTTGCAGCACGAGAAGAAGTGATTGCCAAACGGGAATCGCGCCTCAAAGAATTGGAAGCACAACAAGAGCAACTAGAACTAGAAGTTGCCAGGTTGGAAAAATATTATCAGTCTTACCGCGACCTGCGTCTAGGTAAGTTGGCCTTAGTTCGCGGTCAAGTTTTGTCTGCTGCTGTAATTCGTGTTACCCAACCTGCTGCGGCTCGTCGGGCAGTGGTACAACTTTTACAAGAAGCCAATCGCAACGCCAACCTCGAATTAAGTGAGCCTGGGGCAAATCCTGCCAATGTAGAGCTACTGCGCGTGACTCAGGATAGGATTGACCAATTGAGCAAGCAGATTAGCGATGGTCAAGAATATGTGGTGCGAATTTTCTCGGCTGGTAATTACGTCAGGGGAGAAAAGCAGATAGAGTTTTTCGCCGATACAGCGCGAAATCAATTGGTTTTTTCGGGAGGCGCAGTCCTAGCTACAACTAGTGCCGATTCCAAAACCATGACATCCTATCAGTTACAGCAGCGCTTGGAAATACTAATTTCTGCTTCCCAATTTCGCGCTCGTAATGCCGGAATTGTCGAAGATGTGCAAGTAGAGGGGACTTTCTTGCGCTTTGTCGCCCAATTAAGACAGTACAATCAACCCTTGGAGATCAAAGCGATCGCAGCAGAGGACACTTATACAGCCGGGCCATTGAGAGTAAAATTAGTGGCAATAGTCAACGGAAAAATTATTTTTAGTACTTAAAACATTATTTGCACACTGTTATTAGTAAGATTTAAACATATTCAACAGCAGTCAAAATAGTTGCTGTGATTGCATTTATTGATTTCTAATTCTCAATTTTTATTTTTAATTTCTTATGACTTTACGCGAATTTTCACCAACGCAACCAGTCATATTGGGGTTTGATCCAGGTCGAGATAAGTGTGGGTTAGCGGTGATGGGACTGGATCGGCAATTGTATTATCATCAAGTCGTGCTAGCAAAAGAGGCGATCGCTACCATTGAAACACTGCGTCAAAAGTTTCCGATCTCCTTGATGGTGATGGGCGACCAAACTACAGCCAAGCAGTGGAGACAGAAATTGTATCAGGAATTGACAGAACCTCTGAGTATTATTTTAGTGGATGAGCGATATACAACCTTAGAAGCACGCGATCGCTATTGGCAAATGTTCCCACCCAAAGGGCTAACAAAGCTATTGCCACCAGGTCTACGACAGCCTCCAAGACCGATAGATGACATTGTTGCCATTCTCTTAATTGAAAGATACTTAAACCGCCTCACAGAATCAACACTCAGCAGTCAAGAGTGAGGATTGACATACTCCCCGGCGTGTTCGCCCTTGGCGTTCCCGTTCGCGCAGCGTCTCCGTCAGGAGAAGGGTACGCACGGTGATTCTGGAGTAATGAGTAATAAGTAATGAGTAATGAGTAAATACCCATTTTTCATCCACTCATTACTCATTACTCCTTACTTTAAAGCATTGCGTGAAGCACGGGGTTTCAGACCCATATTTTTGATGACATCCTTAACTCTTGTACAGACGCGATTAATGAGCCAGCGCGTTGCGGGGGTTCCCGCTGTTGTAGCAACTCGTCGCGTCTCTCCTAATTCCTAACTTTTAAAGTTCCGCCCGAATAGTAAAAGCATAATCTCCTCCAGGCTCTAGCTGATAATCTTGTTGCTCCAAAAATCGACCAAGGGGTTCTTTGATTAAAGCGCGGCCTTGGGAAGGCTTGACGGCAAGTTCTCCCCGGCGAAAATGCCACTGGAAATGCCACTCAAATTCACCTGCACTCACTTCACCCTCAAGGAAGCCGTGTTGCCAAGATTGGCGGGTGATTCTGACATGGGCAATAGTTTCTGGCAGTCGTCTTTTAGCACTCACAATGCTTTATGTCAAGTGTAGAATAACAGCCAATCATGTAGGCTTCTTATTTTATGTACCAAACATAGTCTAAATAGACAAACTGACAAAGTGAGTATTTTTAGTTGAGTCAGAATGGTACTAATGGAGAATGCTGGATGTAAAATTTCAGTTGAAAGTGACTCAAACTTCTTTAATCTAAGCGTTTCGTGTCTATATAGCAAATCCTAAATCATTTTTGATAGGCAATATCCCCAGCTTTCTAGATAAGTCAGCGATCTATGACTTCAGTCTATGGGCACAGTGGTAAGTAGTGGGGATAGTTTTTGTTAAAGTTTTAGAAATGAGAGTATCCTAGAAACTGCATATCTAACGCTTCTTTCATCAGTGTATTGTGGATTGATTGGGATTTCTTTGAAAGATTTCAGCACAATTACAGCCCGATAAAGCTTAGAGTATTTATATTGCTTTTCTTGAATGTCAAAACACAGAATATTTTCTAGTGGATATTCAATAACTTGATTGCCACGAAGACTTTTACGTTCGACAAAGACCTTATCGATACTTTTATAGAAGGTGCAGGTAGTTACAGGTGATGTTGCAAAAAAAGCAGCGATCGCCATGATAATTAATATAGATAAACTTAAGAAAAATAGATAATTTCGCTGATTTTGCTGTACTAATAGAGAAGTTTTACTAGAGTTGATAAAATCATTGGTTTTCAAGGTAAATTCTTGATTTTGTTCATAGCTAAGATGGGATAAAAGAGGAAAATCTTTAAATGGAGTCACAATTATAACCTGATAGCTTTTCGACCCTTTGCTGCCAGTCTTTGTGAGAATGTATGCTTCACTGGGATCAAACATTCTGAGTTTCTCCATCCTTCCCAGCAAATTAAACCGTCTCAATTCACAATTAATTTTGCTTGGCGAGAGGCGATCGCAATTGAGACTCACTGAAGCAGACTCAAAAAATAAGCAGTAAATCAAAAAGCTTAAGCAGGCAGTAAAAATGCACCACCCAATGAACCAATATCTGAGTGGTTGATGCTTTAGCTGCAATCTGGTACGGGTTTCCTCGACAATTTTCATCGGTGCTTGTGTATAGAATACTTAACCCCTGAGTAGAGTATTCCCTTAGTAGCCCATTCACTTATCACCAAATCTAAGTACTAGGGAGGATTTATGATAAATCGCTCAAAAAGCTTTGACTAGCTGGGATAATTGGGTCAGAAAGCTATAGCTAGAAGCATGGAAACCAAACAGCTAGGAAAAACTGGTGTATTTGTGAGTGCGATCGGTTTGGGTGGTATGCCCATGTCAATCTCTAATCGCCCTCCCGAATCGCAATCAATCGAAGTTATTCATCGGGCTTTGGATTTGGGTATTACATTTATTGACACTGCCGACTCTTACTGCAAAGATGAGTCAGAAAAACACCACAACGAGCGACTAATTCACAAGGCGCTTACTAGTTACAAAGGCGATGTTAGCCAAGTAATTGTGGCAACTAAGGGCGGTTTGATGCGTCCCGATGGCAACTGGACAAGCAACGGCAACCCAGAACATTTGCGCGAAACAATTCGAGTCAGTTTTGAGGCGTTAGGTGGTGCTAAACCCATCGATGTTTGGCAATACCATTCTCCCGATAGTAAGTACACCATTGAAGAATCCCTTGCGCCAGTGAAAGAAGCAGTGGAGGCAGGTTTGATTAGGTTTGTGGGAGTTTCTAACTTTTCGGTTGAACAAATTAAGCGGGCGCAAGACGTAGTAGATATTGTCTCGGTGCAGAATCAATACAGCCCTTGGCAACGACAGCCAGAAAAGGACGGCGTGTTGAAGTATTGCGAACAACAAGAATTGACATTTTTGCCTTGGAGTCCCTTTGGTGGTAAACGTCGCCATCAGGATTTACAAGATATTCCGGCGATCGCTAAGTTAGCGAAAGAAAAAGGCGTGTCGGTATATAGTATCGTTCTAGCGTGGTTACGCTCCAAATCGCCCGCTATTTTGCCAATTCCTGGTGCTAGCAAGGTTTCTAGCATTGAAGACTCAGCACAAGCTATCAATGTGAAACTATCTGAAGAAGAAGTGCAAAAAATTGATCGCGCAACTTAATCATTTCACTAGCTAACTTAAGTAAGTGAGCGTAAATAATTGTCGTTGAGATAAGGCAATAGACAACAGGCAATAGGCAATAGGTATAAGGATTTTAGCCTAGTTCATTTCTCTTTACATAGTTTGGTTTTATTGTGCCAACTTACTTAGATTTAGTAAAAGTTGTCAAAGATTTACGCTCACTTTTAGTTAGCTTAAGACAGCGCAATAACTTACTATTCGGGTATTTGATGAAATCAGGGATATGTAAAGAAACAGTCTTTCCAAAAACAGACGATCGCTTAAGCAACCCCGAAACGCGTCATCCGAAGCGTCCCGCTTGGTGGGAGAATAAAAACGATAAATGATGCAAGCCTGGTGTTGTCCCCAGCCTAAAGGAACTCGTATAAATGTGGAAAAGAATTGTATTAATTTTGCTATTGGTGTTGAGTTTCAGCCTGAGTAATTCTGATATAGCGGCTGCGGCTGGACTTAAAAGCTTTGTAGACACTAGTGATGGCTATCAGTTTTCATATCCTAACGGCTGGCTGCAAGTTAAAGTTGCCGACGGGCCAGATGTGGTTTTCCACGATTTGATTGAGGTGTCTGAAAACGTTTCGGTTGTGATTAGCCCAGTTCCAGAAGGCAAAACTTTATCAGAATTGGGAACCCCAACAGAAGTAGGATATAAGTTGGGAAAAGCTGCTCTTGCGCCTCCTGATTCTGGTCGTTCGGCTGAATTAGTCAATGCCGCAGAGCGAGAAGTAGATGGTAAAACCTATTACCTTTTAGAGTATGAGGTTAAACTCCCCAATAAACAGCAACGGCATAACATCGCCAGCGTTGCTGTTAGTCGTGGCAAACTTTTTACCCTCAACGCCTCAATTCCTGAAAAACGCTGGCAAAGAGTTAAAGGAATGATTGATGAGGTTGTAAATTCATTTACTGTCTATTAATTGGGAAATAGGGAATAGGGAATGGGGGATAGAGAAGAAATTTAATCACCAATCCCCCATGCCCCATACCCAATTAACAAGTTTTTTATAAATCTCATGAAAATTCCACCCTTTGTACTTGCCTCAGCTTCCCCGGCTCGTCGCCGCTTGCTGCAAACTGTTGGTATTGAACCGATAGTTCGAGCTAGTGACTTTGACGAGTCGCAAATCCAATTAAGTGAACCAGCAGAATTGGTCAAAACTCTTGCCCAATATAAGGCGGAAACTGTAGCCCCGCAGTTTGAATCAGCTTTGATTATGGGTTGTGATTCAGTTTTGTCGATGAATGGTGAAATTTACGGCAAACCAGCAGACACTTCTGAAGCGATCGCCCGTTGGCAGATAATGCAAGGTAGCTTTGGTGACTTGTATACAGGTCACGCCTTAATTGACCTTGAGCAAAACCGCACTATAGTCAAGTCTCAAGTTACAAGAGTTTACTTTGCTCAAATGAGCGATCGCGCAATTCTTGCTTATGTTGCCACAGGTGAACCACTCAAGTGTGCTGGAGCCTTTGCCATTGAAGGTTTTGGTAGTTTCTTTGTTGAAAAAATTGAAGGCTGTCACAGCAATGTAATAGGACTCAGTTTACCCCTGCTCCGGCAGATATTAGCGGAACTAGGATACGATGTCACTGATTTCTGGCAATAGTTATTGCGCCGATTGTTAATTTTCAATGGTCAGTTGTTTGGCCACTTTCCAGCACCTCTAACAAACTTTTCAACATTAAATAAGCAGAAGTCCCTCCTGGATCTTGATGTCCGATACTTCTTTCCCCCAGATAGCTAGCCCGTCCCTTTTTGGCCTGCATAGGTATAGTTTCTTGTAACCCCTTTTGGGCTGTTGCTACAGCCTGTTGCATCGCTTCCAGCGTTCCCTTACTTTCTCCTACAGCTTGCCCAAAAGCGACTACAGCCGGAGATAGCACATCCACCATTGTTTTGTCTCCTAGTTGCGCTTTGCCACGTTGCAGCACGCCGTCTAAGCCTGCTTGAAGTAGCCCTAACACATCTTGTTCTGTTAATTCTTGCTTATCTACTACTGCTGTACTAGCTCGTAAAAACCAGGTTCCATAAAGAGGGCCACTAGCACCGCCAATGGAAGAAATCAAGGTCATACTCACAGCTTTGAGAATGTTGCTGATGTCTTTGTCTGTAAGAGTTGGTAACTGAATACTTACCTTTTTAAAGCCGCGATCCATATTTATACCGTGGTCAGCATCTCCGATCGCAGCATCTAATTCTGTCAAATATGATTTATTCTGCTCTATCTCGGTTGCATAAGCCTGCAACCATTGTAATATCTGCGCCTGGCTCAACATAATTCGTAATTCGTAATAACGCTCGAATACTCGCTAACGTAATTATGAAATTCCCCAGTGCCAACTTGGTGTTTTGACTGGTGCATCCCATAATCGGATCATCTCATCATCTAATTTCAGCAAGGTAATGGAGCAACCTTGCATTTCTAGAGATGTGATGTAAGGGCCGATTAAGTTTCGCACAATTTGCAATCCTTGCTGTTCGCAGATTTGGGCGAGTTTGCGGTAAACAATATATAGTTCGGAAACCGGAGTTCCACCCATACTATTGACGAAAGCTAATAAGCGATCGCCTTTGGCAAATGGTAGACTTGTTAGCTCTACATCTACCCATTCTCCTTTGTCTTCATCCCACTCGCGCAGTGTGCGGCTGTATGCTGCATCCTCAAGGAGCGATCGCGTCAAAACTTCGGTAATCTCATCTGCTGCTTTGATGACTGTACGTTCTATTCCTGGCTCACCGTGGATACCGATACCTAATTCGATTTCGCGATCGCTCAATTCAAATGTCGGTGTTCCATTAGCTGGCACTGTACAAGACGTTAAAGCAATTCCCATACTCCGCCCATTCAAATTTACTCGGCGACATAAATTTGCTATTTGTGGCAAATCATACCCAGCCTCAGCCGCCGCGCCACAAATTTTTTCCGCTAGTATTGTTGTTCCCACACCCCGTCGTCCTTGGGTATAGAGGCTATCTTTCACTGCTACATCGTCATCAATCAAAATATTTAGCGATCGAATGCCTTCACTACGAGCTAACTCCGTTGCCATTTCAAAGTTCATGACATCGCCACTGTAATTTTTGACGATGTAAAGGATACCAGAGCCTCCATCTACAAGCTTTGCTGCTTCTAGCATTTGGTCTGGAGTCGGTGAAGTGAAAACTTCACCAGTACAAGCTGCATCAAGCATTCCTTTGCCCACAAAGCCAGCGTGCATTGGTTCATGTCCACTGCCACCACCTGAAATAATTGCTACTTTACCTTGTATAGGTGCATCGGCTCGATAAACAAAAGTGGGATCATAGTTTACTTTAATTAAATCGGAATGAGCCGCCGCCATACCTTCTAGACTTTCTCGCACAAAGTCTTCCGGCTTGTTGATCAGCTTTTTCATAATCCGTGTTTGGTTAAAAGGTTGCTAAAACCCAGGTTATAGCGCTTCTCGTTTCTATGCAATAGAGTCTGACCTCTATCTAAATCTCTGTTCTACAAAGCTTTGGTGTTGCATTAGCATTGCAAGTCGATGTATTAAGAACTTCCAAGTAAAAAATATCCCAAAACTGACGCAAAAATCCTCTCTATTTCTCTGTGTTCTCTGCGTCTCTGTGGTTCGTTTATTTGGATAATTTATTTCTTGGAAGTCCCTTAGCACTGCAAGCCGATGCATTAACATTGCAGGTTGATGCATTGGCATTACAGGTTAGGATGTGGGGCAGCTTTAGAAGACTTTTGTGTACACCGTATCAGTAGGGGCGCAAGACCTTGCGCCCCTACTACGTGTCCTGTTTACCTGAAAATAGCTGTAATGTCAATCTAAAGATTCCATCCACTCAATACACTTGTGCATCTGCTGGCGCATGGTTTCCTTATCAGCATGAAACCTTCGCCCATGACCTGGTAGCAGCCACTCAAAAGAATAATTAGCCAAGTTACGCATTGATTTAATTTGTTCTGACCAAGAATACCAGCAGAAATCGCGGAATGCAGCCAATTGGTGCAAGCTTTCTGACCAAGCGAGATGGTCGCCAGTGAACAGAAACTTATTTTTATAGAGTAAAACAGTTTGTCCTTTGGTGTGACCGGGAACTGGGATAATTAATAAATCTGGTGTCAAAGTAAATGGTTCAGAACCAGTTAGCTGTATTTCTACATTGCGAGTGTCCGTAGTAATATCATCAGCATGGAGAATGCGATCGCACTGAAAATGCTCGGCAAATTTTTGATGATCTGCCACATCATCCTTATGAGTGAGGTACATATAACGAATTGACCCCAGTTCTTCTAAACGCTTGACTAAAGGCGGCGTAAACCGGGGAGAATCCACCAAAATATTACCTTCTGGAAGTTGAATTAAATAGCTAGCAGCACCATAAGATTTTTCAGAATGATAGCCGCAGTGGTAAACATTTTCCGCTACTAATATTGGAAACTTTTCTTGAGCAACTTTGATATCTTTTGGTTTTTCAAAAGTCCCAATAGAACTAGTAGGACAAGCTAAAAGTGCTTCCAGTGCTGCTAATCTTTCCACTTCATTCGTTGGTTGATGATAAACTGCCGACTGTTCATCAACACGAGAAAACACTTCAGGAGTCATCCAGCGACAGGTATCACAATCAATACAGGTAGTATCTACATAAAAATCGCCGTTGACATTTTGAGAGCGACGCTGATTTAAATGAGCCATATTAATCCTTTTGCTTCCAACTGCTTAGTGGGGAGCGATAAACCTTATATCACTACGCTAGCAAAAGTAACTTGAGACTGGAGCCGCCACGAGAAGTAAATCTGCTCAAAAATATAAAGACTCGTGAAACCCAGTAAGCAGAAAATGGGAAAACTTAATAGACACCATCTTCTTATTCCCAACTATGCTTTACTGTTCTAATTCCAGTTGTTCAAATCCTTTTAATACTGATGATGATAAGTTTTGTATTAAGTGTGGACAAACACTCACACCATTACTCAGAAACCGTTTCCGGGTAATACGACTTTTGGGTGAGGGTGGATTTAGCAAAACTTATGAGGCTAGGGATGCAGATAAAATAGACGAACCTTGCGTAATTAAGCAATTTGTCCCTCAATTTGAAGGAACGGCTGCACTTGAAAAAGCAACAGAGTTATTTAAGCAAGAGGCGAAGCGTCTGTATGACTTGGGAGAACACCCGCAAATTCCCCGCCTGATTGCTTATTTTGAACAGGATAAGCGGCTTTATTTGGTACAAGAGTTGATTGAAGGGCAAAATTTATTACAAGAATTGCAGCAGCAGGGAGCTTTTAGCGAAGAAAAGATAAAGCAGCTTTTAAGTGATTTATTGCCTATCCTGAAGTTTATCCATGAACGCGGTGTAATTCACCGAGACATCAAGCCAGAAAATATCATGCGTCGTCTGGATGGCAATTTAATATTAATTGATTTTGGTGTTTCTAAACAAATTACGAAAACTTTTGTAGGTGTTGGCACAACAGTAGGAACGCCTGGATATACACCACTAGAGCAAATGCGTGGTCAAGTTTTCTCTGCAAGTGACCTTTATAGTTTGGGTGTAACTTGTATTCGTTTATTAACTCAACGTTTTCCAAAAGCAGATGGTTCTGATGAACTTTATGATGCGCTCAGGGGTTGCTGGATTTGGAGAAAATACTTACCACAAGGTAAAAGTATTACTCCTGACTTTGGGAAAGTTTTAGATAAGTTAATTCAGGATTATGTGAAGGAACGCTATCAATCTGTTGATTAAGTAATAAAAAATTTCAATCCTATTATTTATCCATCTTCTACATCCAGATATGGAAAATATATAAACAGTAATACATCTACCCAACAAAATTATCGTATGCTCGCACAGATAGATTACAAAAAACTGGAGGAATTATTAATACAACAAAGATGGAGAGATGCTGATGAAGAAACTATGGCTATCTTTCTCAAAGTATATGGTCAAGAAATAGATAAGTGCTTTGAAGGATATATTAGCAGATTCCACCATCAGCTAATACACACAACAAACAACCTGTGGGTTGATTACAGCTATGGAAAATTTGGATTCACTGTGCAGAGGTTAATTTGGGATAGCATTGGGGGAAAATCTTCTAATAACTATCAAATCTGGTGTGATTTTGGTAATAGGGTGGGATGGTGTATGAACAGTTCTTGGAAAAACTATAGTGACTTTGACTTCACTTTATCAGCACCTAAATGACATCTACCAAGTGGAATTTTTATGTTATGTCAGGGGTTGGGTAATTGGACTTCTAGATTTTCTTGTCTAATTTCGCGACTCTAAAAATGTAATTTTAAGTAAAATTTAGTAGTTTACATCCCAGAGGATTAGCTATGGAATGGCACGTGATTCTTGTTGAATCAGACCTAGAAACAGGCGATTGGGCTGTATGGTGTCCAGAGTTAGATGGCTATACTTCAGCAGGACAAACTGAAGAAAAAGCTTTGAAAAATATTAAAGAAGCAATTCAATTGGATTTACAGCCGGAATCAATTGAGTTAGCCCCTGGTGCGATCGCACGAGAGATTATTGTCTCATGAGCGATCGTAAAATTTAGTAATTAAGGGAAGAGTTATGACTGAAATTGTGTTTCTCGTTGAAGATGATCCTGATGGTGGTTATACAGCTAGAGCTTTAACCAAGTCAATTTTTACTCAAGCTGACGATATAGAAACATTACGCGAAATGATCCGTGATGCGGTTCATTGCCATTTTCCTAATGAACAAAACCGTCCTAAAATTATTCGGTTACACATAGTCCGTGATGAGGTAATAGCTTCTTGAAGCTCCCACGAGACTTATCTGGTTCAGAATTAGTTAACGTTTTAGCTCGTCTGGGATATGAGATTAGTCATCAAAAGGGTAGCTACATTCGGTTAACTACTCAACAGAATGGTGAGCATCATATCACAGTTACCGCCCATGACCCGATTAAAATTGGCATACTTAACGCCATACTGAGAGATGTTGCTGCTCATGCTGGTTTCACTCGTGACGAATTACTTACGTTGCTTTTTCCATAGCTATTAAAAATGGATAAATAGGTAAGTGTAATTAATGTTTAATAAATTCACTTATGATTGAAACTTTACTCGCGTAGGCTTAGCCCATCGTAGATATCGCAAATCCGCCAAACTCTAATTATTATGTATATTTTTAAATTTCCGAAAATGCGATCGCGCCCCTTTACCAAACGCGATCGCTAAATTTTCTATCCCCTAAGCAATAAAATGCAACTGATTGATCGCTGCATTAATTAGATTATGGGTAACGGGAAGACTATCAACTACCATCCCCAGACACAACAGCATCATGTAGGAGATGGAAAAGAGAAACAACTCTTTAGCTACAGCGCGATCCTCTGGGTTGTGCAACAAACGCCAAGATTTGTGGATAAATAATCCTCCCAGACTAACAGCGATCGCAGCATAAAGAATTCCACTTGCGCCCAAAGGATAAAACAACAACACGGTTGCAAATACTGTCACCAGCGTGTAATACCAAATCTGCTTTACAGTTGCCGTAGTACCTTCAATCACAGGTAACATTGGTATCCCAACTTTTGCGTAGTCATCTTTAATCATCAGAGCTAGCGCCCAGAAATGGGGTGGTGTCCATAAAAAGACGATGGCAAAAATCAGCCATGCTGACCAGCTTAATGTCCCTGTGACAGCAGCCCAACCCACTAAAGCCGGAATTGCCCCAGCCGCACCACCAACAACGATATTCTGAGGAGTGTGGCGTTTTAGCCAGTGGGTATAGACCAAAATGTAAAAGACGATGCCAGAGAAAGCTAGCAGGGCAGCTAACAGATTGGCAAATACTGCTAGGAGTGTAAAGGAAATCGTCGCCAGTGCGATCGCAAAAATTAGAGCATCGCGTGGCTGCACCTTACCGGAAGGCATCGGACGATGACGCGTCCGCTCCATGTCATAATCAATATCGCGATCGTAGATACAGTTAATCGTCTGAGCGCTTGCAGCAGCCAAAGTGCCACCAGTGAGAGTTACTAGCAACAGCAATGGGTCTACTTCTCCCTTAGCAGCAATCCACATACTCCCAGCCGTCGTAATCAAAAGCAACGGAATAATCCGAGGCTTTGTTAGCTGGTAATAACTTTGAACTACCTGGAAAAACGTTTCGTGGTGGCGAGAGACATTAGTCTCAATCATTTTGGCTCTGGTTCCTTATTTTTCAACAACTTATATGCAGCCCACGCTCAAGCTGGCTCTTTCAGGCAAATAAAAACACAGATTTTCTGTCCCTGGGTAGGTCGCATTATTAGTGCTGAGTGCTGTTAGCGGTAGCGGGGCGTTTAGTCCGTTAGGAGTGCTGAGTTAGGAGTTAAGAGTTAGAAATTCTTTCTCTGCTCCCTCGTCTTCCTCATCTTCCCCATTTCTTACTCAGCACTCAGCACGGGCTAAACGCCCCGCTACCGCTAACGTGACTCAGCACTAACTGAGTCACGCTGTGCGAGAACTGTGAAAGCCACCAAAGTACCTAACAAAGCTGCTCCTATAGCTTGGTGGGAGACGGTGAGAGGCTCGACTTGGAGATGTAATTTGAAAGTGGCGAATCCCAACAAAATTTGTAAGGTCAACAAACCACCAGCTATATTTGCCAGTCGCCGCAAGGCTGGATGTAGTGCTGGTGTACGCCAACAGATAAATACCATTGCCAAGGTTGTCACTGTTGGCGGCACCAAACCAGCAATATGGCTGTACATTACAGTACAAAGTTGAGAACCACCGAAGCATTGGTGTAGCGCCCAGCGAGAGCCTACCAAAGCACCCAAGAGACTTTGCAGGTAAACCAGAATAGCAGCAGTTAAACCTACCCAAGGCAACTTCCCAACGGTTCCAGTTCCCTGATAGGGAGTGAGTGCCGTGCCGATAATCAAAAGGGTGCAAAAAAATAACAGCGCCGTTCCTAAATGAGCAGTAACAATATCAAACCGCAACAGTTCGGTAACGGTGAGTCCTCCCAAAATGCCTTGGAAGACGATTAAAAATAGGGCGAATGTGGATGCCCAAGGCAGCCATCTGGGTAAGAAACGACGATGCCACCAGGACAAACCAAAAAGTGCGATCGCGCTTAAACCAATTAAAGCTGCATCCAATCTGTGAAACCACTCTAGGAACACCTGGAGATTCATTTGCTTGGCTGGCACAAGTTCGCCATAGCATAAGGGCCAGTCTGGGCAAGCAAGTCCAGCATTCATCACGCGGGTGGCACTGCCTATTGCCATCAAAATTAAGGTGGCTATGCACATTTTCCACACCAAGCGCCGAATCATTTCCTTGGGCTTTTGCTGCTCAACTGCCGCTTCATTTTGTTGTTGTAGGACAAATTCGCTCATGAATGATACCTTCTGCCCGCTCTTGGTGGCTCTCTTAAAATTTTCAATTTTCTTTTAGTGTCCCATCTTCACCCTAGCGTATAGGCTAAGGGTTTATAGATTAGCACTCACTTATACTTTGAATCACTCTAGGAAGGTTCTGTCTGAAGCTTTAGGTATTTTTCAAGATGTGAAAAATTGATTAATCACAATTAATTTAAACATTCTAAATTTTTCCTTAAATTTTCCCACTGATTTTAGAAGAAGGCAGGAGGCAGGAGGAAATAATAATGAATGAAAACTTTAGTTTTGGGTATAAAACCCAGTCCTTAAATCCCCAGCTTTTAAGTATATCTGGCTTACTTCTACGTCCTGCCTTCTCCTCTTGCTTCCTGCCTCATGCCTCCTGATAGTCACCTTGTACCCAATATTAGTAAAATAGTTAAAAAAATTAATAAAAATTTCAGACCTTTGGACTCTATGCCTTCCAGCCTAGACTACCTTAGTAAGTGGGCAGCTTTAAGATAACGTAGTAAATTCAATTAAGTAAGCCGTGAAGATTCCAAGTTCAATCTGGACATTACTCATTGGCATCGTGCTAACGCTAGCCAGCCTTTGGTACGGTCAAAATCACGGTCTGTTGCCAGCAGCAGCCACGGATGAAGCCGTCTTGGTGGATGGTCTGTTCAACGCGATGATGATCGTTTCTACAGGTATATTCCTGTTAGTTGAAGGTATTTTGATTTACTCCGCATTTAAATACCGTCGGCGTGCAGGTGACAATGAAGACGGCCCACCAGTTGAGGGCAATATACCTCTAGAAATTCTCTGGACGGCGATCCCAGCAATTATCGTTATCGGTATTTCTGTTTACAGCTTTGATGTCTACAACGAAATCGGTGGCTTTGATCCCCATGCCATCCATCAAGCGCCGATGAATCAGGAGTCTATGGCAATGCCTGGAAGTGCGATGGCCGCAACTTTAAGCGATACTCCTCCCAGCACCGAACCTAACCTCAATCAAGAAAAATCTGATGAGGCAATGCAAGACCCAGCTACCGCAGAAGTCCGCAATGCTGACCAAATTCCCCAACTGCGGAATGCCCCAGGTGTCGGTAGTGTTGCTCCAACAATTGGGGGAAGTCCTGATAAAGCAGGCAAACCAGCACAATTACAGGTCAACGTCACAGGTCTACAATATGCCTGGATTTTCACCTATCCTGAAACTGGTATAACTACAGGTGAAATGCACGTTCCCATCGGGCGAGAAGTGGAAATCAATATGACAGCCAACGATGTCATCCATGCTTTCTGGGTGCCAGAGTTCCGCCTGAAACAAGATGCGATCCCTGGTAGACAAAGCGAGATTCGCTTCACCCCCAAAACAGCAGGAGATTATGTCCTAATCTGTGCCGAACTTTGTGGCCCCTACCACGGTGCAATGAGAGCGCCAGTAGTTGTTGAGTCAGAAGAAGCATTTGCCAAATGGATGCAAGAACAGCTAGTTGCCAGCAAAGAAACACTAAATCAAGCCGTTGCTGTTAACCCAGCGAATTTATCCCCAAATGATTTTCTTGCTCCTTACACCAAGGAAATGGGAATTAAGCCAGAAATCCTTCATCAAGTTCACCATTAGTCAATATGTTATTTAGTCAAAATCCAGTGACTAATGACCAATGACTAATGACTAATGACTAATGACTATGACACAAGCTCAGTTGCAAGAAACTGCCAATATCCCTGCCCTTCTTGAGGAACCAGGGATCAGAAAATGGCAAGACTTCTTTGGCTTTCAAACCGACCATAAGGTGATTGGGATTCAATACCTAGTCACTTCGTTTATTTTCTACTGCATTGGCGGCGTAATGGCTGACTTGGTTCGTACTGAACTACGAACCCCAGAGGTAGATTTTGTTACCCCAGAAGTCTACAACAGTCTGTTTACGCTGCACGCCACGATCATGATTTTCTTGTGGATCGTGCCAACCGGGGCAGGGTTTGCTAACTATCTAATTCCCCTGATGATTGGGGCAAAAGATATGGCATTTCCTCGGCTGAATGCTGTTGCCTTTTGGATGATCCCCCCTGCGGGTATATTGCTGATCGCCAGTTTAGCGGTAGGCGATGCACCGGATGCGGGTTGGACTTCCTACCCTCCCCTGAGTTTGGTAACAGGACAAGTGGGGCAAGGCATTTGGATTATGAGTGTCCTGCTGCTGGGTACGTCCTCAATTTTGGGGTCGATAAATTTCCTGGTGACATTGCTAAAAATGCGTATCCCCAGCATGGACATACACAAAATGCCCTTGTTCTGCTGGGCAATGTTTGCAACTTCGGCGCTAGTTTTAGTATCCACCCCAGTTCTTGCAGCCGGTCTGATTCTGCTTTCTTTTGACTTAATTGCCGGGACAACATTTTTTAACCCAACTGGCGGTGGCGACCCGGTTGTATACCAGCACATGTTCTGGTTTTACTCCCACCCAGCCGTTTACATCATGATTTTGCCCTTCTTTGGAGCAATTTCAGAAATTATCCCCGTGCATTCCCGCAAGCCGATTTTTGGCTATAAAGCGATCGCTTATTCATCTCTAGCAATCAGCTTTTTGGGGCTAATCGTCTGGGCGCACCACATGTTTACCAGTGGTATCCCCGGTTGGTTACGGATGTTCTTTATGATCACCACCATGATCATCGCTGTACCCACGGGGATTAAAATATTTAGCTGGTTAGCAACCATGTGGGGTGGAAAAATCCAGCTTAACAGTGCGATGTTGTTCGCTATCGGCTTTGTCGGCACTTTTGTAATCGGTGGGATCAGTGGCGTGATGTTGGCATCAGTGCCCTTTGACATTCACGTTCACGACACCTATTTTGTGGTAGCCCACTTGCACTATGTGCTATTTGGTGGTAGCGTGCTAGGGATTTTTGCCGCCATTTACCACTGGTTCCCAAAAATGACGGGACGGATGATCAACGAATTTTGGGGTAAGGTTCATTTTGCCTTGACTATTGTCGGTCTAAACATGACCTTCTTACCTATGCACAAACTGGGTTTAATGGGCATGAATCGCCGCATTGCCCAATACGATCCCAAATTCACCACATTGAACGAAATTTGTACGTATGGTTCTTACATACTGGCAATTTCGACATTCCCCTTCATCATCAATGCGGTTTGGAGTTGGTTGTACGGTGAGAAAGCTGCTAATAATCCTTGGAGGGCACTTACCTTAGAATGGATGACAACTTCACCACCTGCGATCGAAAATTTTGATCAAACCCCAGTGCTGGCTACAGGCCCCTACGACTACGGTTTGGAAAGGGCTAATGAAGATGTACCCTTATACGATCCCAATCCAATCTTGTCTGGTGGGCCAAACTCAGTATTAAGAGCAGAACCCGATCCAGCCGTTGCTGCCAATCCCGAAGACCGCAAATAAACTTGCGACTGTGGACTGGGGACTAGGAATTTCTTCTCCTCTGCTCCCCATTCCCCATTCCCCATTCCCCACTCCCCACTCATCAAAATTCATGCAAAGTCAAATCATTGACCCAGCTAAAACCGAACTTAATCATCACCACGCGGTGGAAGCGTCCGTTGGCCATCACGAAGAACATCCAGACCATCGTCTGTTTGGGCTATATGTCTTCCTGATTGCTGAAGGGATGATTTTTATGGGTCTGTTCGGAGCCTACTTAGCTTTCCGTGCTACCTTACCTGTGTGGCCGCCAGCAGGTACTCCAGAATTAGAATTATTGTTACCTGGAGTCAACACCATCAATCTAATTTCTAGTAGTTTTGTCATGCACAATGCTGACACTGCTATCAAAAAGAACGATACGCGAGGTGCGCGAATCTGGTTAGCAATTACCGCCGTGATGGGCGCTACTTTCTTAGTGGGTCAAGTATATGAATATACCCATTTAGAATTTGGTTTAACTACCAATTTATTTGCTAGTGCATTTTATGTTTTGACTGGTTTCCACGGATTGCACGTTACCATTGGCGTTTTGGCTATTGTTGCTGTGTTGTGGCGATCGCGCCTTCCGGGTCACTATAGTGACGAAAAGCACTTTGGTATTGAAGCAGCCGAAATCTACTGGCACTTCGTTGACGTGATTTGGATTATTTTGTTCGGATTACTCTATCTCCTGTGAGTATTAATTATTTAGTTGTTTACTCCACGCAAACAACTTAATAGGCCCCCAATAGGGGGCTTTTTTAATTAATATTTTATTTTTCACTTAGCAAAGTTTATAGAAAATATACTAAAACAAGCTTAAACTACTCACACTATTACTTTTTTAAATGTAACTGACTTATTGCAAGTGATATATAGTACTCATATTTTATTTTTGAAGAGAACTTCGTACAACTCAAAAAGCCTTCTTTCCTATTGCCTACTCATGCAAGTAAGTAGGGCTACGCCACGCTGCGCGAACAAAAATCATAGCGGATTACTATAGACGAAACTAAAAGGTGGGAAAAGTCGGAAAAGTCGGATGTTTTTTAAATAAATCTTCTAACTACTGAATGTTGTCTTCTGTCTACAGTTATAAATACTGGAGGCTAGTATTAAATTTACTTAAGTGATAAAATTATTGAATTATTCCAAAAATAAATTTTATATTTATATTAAGATATCTGTAAAGGTATCAAATTAACCAAGTTAAGGAGCTAACCATGAAAATGCTCCAAAGTATGGTTTGCCTGAAAAGCTAACTTCCTCAAATAGTAACAAATCTAGCGGCAGGTATTCATACCTCACCCAAGCTCTGAATGGTCAGTAAATTGACAAGTAGTATACGCCACATGAGCCAGAACCCTCTAGTTAGAAAAAAACTTCGGAGTCGCTTTGAGACTGTCAAACTGCTGGAAAGCGGAGGTTCTGGTAATACTTACTTGTTAGCAGGTGCTAGAGGTAACAGGGATCAATATTCTCTCCCCAGAAAAACACTTCGTAATCGGTTTGAAATTATCAAACACTTAGGAAGCGGAGGCTCTGGTGATACATACTTAGCCGTAGACCTAGATTTACCAGGACAACCCCATTGTGTGGTAAAACATTTCCAACCAAAAGATTCTAATCCTGCTGTTCTACCCATCGCTAAAAAGTTATTTGATCGAGAAGCGGAAGTTTTATACCAGCTAGGCAACGACCACGATCAAATTCCTAGACTGTTTGCCCATTTTGATGAAGATGGAGATTTCTATTTAGTCCAAGAATTTATTGATGGTCATGCGTTAACCCAAGAAATTGTATCAGGTCAGCGTCTGAGCGAGAGTGCAGTCTTAAGTTTATTAAAAGACATCCTGGAAGTATTGGCATTCGTTCACCAAAATAACATTATTCATCGCGATATTAAGCCCCAAAATTTAATGCGGCGGCACTCCGATCAAAAAATTGTGCTAATTGACTTTGGGAGTATTAAGAAAATTGGTGCTTTGGGAGCAGGTTTAACAATTGCTGTTGGAACTCCTGGTTATATGCCAAGCGAACAGGCTAAAGGAAAGCCAAAACTTTGCAGCGATATCTACGCAGTCGGGATGATAGGCATTCAAGCTTTGACAGGTTTAATTCCTGAGCAAATAAAAGAAGATCCTAATACTGGAGAAGTTCTCTGGCGCGATCAGGTACAGGTAAGTGATGCTCTTGCAAATATTTTAGATACAATGGTTCGCGATCGCTACAACCAACGTTATCAGTCTGCCGCAGAAGCTTTACAAGCACTTAATTCTGCTCTAATGTTGCCACAGTCATCAGAATCTGCTGGCATCAACCAAAATGCTGATGATACTTATTTGCTAAATTATAGAAACTTTCTTTTGCTTCTAGGAATAGGACTTGGCGCTACCACTAGTTTTATAGTATTAATTTTAATCTATACATTTATTAATACAGGTGCATCGTCTCCAAACCAACCTACTCAATTAAATAATTTTATAGAAAAATTTGTTGAGCAACGATTTACTAATGCCAATGTGAATAGCCTAATAGCCAAATCAGCAGCTAAAAAAGGAGTCTGTAAAAACAATTGCAGCGTTGCAAAAACTACTAAAAATCAAATTGAATCTCATGATAGCATTCCACTTTAATTTCTGTTCGTGCAGCGTGGTGTAGCCAGATTTATTTGTGTGGTGCGCGCAGAGCAAGCGCGATAGGTCTAGCTTCACAAAATTCAAATATGAGTCCATACATTAGAAAAAGTTAATAATCTAGCAGCAATCATAAAAATACCTATTAACTAGCTATTACGTATTTAATTTAAATCTAAATATTCTAAAAATTATTCTAGGATAATTACTTAGAGATTCCTGTAAGATCAATATAATAAACAAAATTTAAAAATATGGACAATACAAATCAAAAAAAAGCTTTAATTAACAGCGAAATCTCCCTCTTTCTTAGAGGTTTGATTATTGGTAAAGTGCTGACACTTATGGTTATTGGTGGGCTGCTTTGGTGGTTACTAAAGCCGAATTTATTGTCCCGTAACAGCGTTAACTCTTCTTCTAATCAAAATTTTAAGACCGTCTCTAATACCGCATCCAGTTTTCAGACAGTTGCAGATGTTCCCACTGCCTCATTTAACTACGGAGGAAGTACAGCTTGGGCATCTATTCGGCAATTGGTAGATTCTCAGATCCAGAGCGATCGCCCGGAACTACAATTACGTTATGTAGACCCTGTTAATGCTAGCCCTGGTTCTAGCTCAGGCATTCGGATGTTACTTGATGGAAAACTAGATTTTGCTCAGTCTTCTCGTCCCCTTACAGATGAAGAACAAGCTATGGCAAAAGCGCGAGGCTTCACCCTTGAGCAACGTCAGATAGGTATGGATGGAATAGCAGTGGTAGTCAACCCATCCCTGAAAGTGTCAGGTTTAACTGTTGACCAATTGCAGCAGATTTATTTGGGGAAAATTACTAACTGGAATCAAGTAGGTGGGCCAAACCTACCCATCACACCTTTATCTCAACGACCAGAGGACGCAGATACAGTAATATTTCCTAGCAATAGCGACTTGAAAGGGCAAATACTTGGCTCCAATGTGCAATATGTCTACTCTACTACAGAAGCAGTGCGCCAACTCAGTAAAATCCCTGGTGGTGTGTATTACGGTTCTGCCCGTTCGGTAGTGCCTCAATGTAGTGTGAAGGCTTTGCCATTGGGTCAGACTGCTGGTCAATTAATTCCCCCCTATCGGGAACCGATGGTGTCACCTGAGCAATGTCCGCGTCAGCGCAATCAGCTAAATACTGAAGCTATCAAAAATGGTAGCTATCCCATAATTGCTAATTTGTTTGTGATTATTAAACAGAATAAAGGTCGGGAACAACAAATTGGGGATGCATACACCAAACTTTTATTAACTGACCAGGGACAAAGAGCAATTGAGCAAGCTGGTTTCGTCAGTGTTGACTAGTAGATTTGGATGACAATTAAGCCCCCTTTCCCAAGAAACCCGACTTCTTTAATAAGTCGGGTTTCTTATAGAAGCTCTGAGTTGAAAATATTCACATTCACTCGACAGCATAAGAAGTAAATTGGCGTTTAAAAGGAGAATGAAACCCAATCACAATATCAGAACGGGGTACACCTAACTCAACCAATCGTTCAGCAACAGACTCTTCTGTACCATTATACTGAATCCATATTTTCTCATTTTGAATATCAAAATGCATGACCGGGCCAAACACCCGCTTATCTCCTTGCCAGCCAACATAAGCTAGTTGATAATGGTCATTTTCATTGTCTAAAATTAATTGTGAATTTACTGTATCGGTATTAGATGCTATTTGTTGATGTTCGCTTAATACTTGTTTGATAAGTTGTCGATAGCGTTCTATTTTATCCATAGTCGAATTTCCTCACATCTTGGGTCGTAAACTATCAACTTAACTTGGTAACGATGAAGAGCGCGTTGGACAAAAGAAAGTTGAAAAAAGTCTTGATATGTTTCAATAGGAACTGCTAGGTAAAGCGCTCTGTCTACTTCTTGTTCTTCAATAGCTTGGCAGTAATTTAGATATTGTCCTAGTGCAGTATGAAATTCACTGATATCTGAATCTGCAATAAAGCTCTATGCAATGGGTTCCCCAAAGGGGTTGTCGTTGGCGCAGCGTGTCGTAGACAAGACATCACACTCTCCATTATTCTCCATTGCTGTGGCAAGTTTTTCTAGATTTTGACGAATAGAGACACTACGGTGATGATTTACACCCCAGACTCGCTCACAAATATCTAAAGCTTGCAAATAGAGCGGTTTTGCTTCAGCATAACGTCCAGTTGCACGATAAATTTCTGCCAAATTATTGAGACTTTCGGCAACATTGGGATGATTTTCTCCCAATAGGTGCTTATCAAGTTCTAAGGCTTTTATACATAAAGATTCCGCTTCATTGTAGCGTCCTTGCTCCCTGTACATATAACCAAGAGCATATATAGTATCTGCTAAAAGTGGATGCGCCTTTTGCAATAGACGCTGCTTCAGTTCCAAGGATTCTAAAAACAAAGATTCTGCTTGCTCGTAGCGTCCTTGAGCGCGGTATATCAATCCTAAATTGTGCAAATCTGTTGCAACATCAGGATTCTCTTCTCCCAAAAATCGCTTATCTAATTCTATTGCTTGTTGTGACAACGGTTCAGCTTCACTGTAACGTCCTTGATGATAATAAAGTAGCGCTAAATTATTTAGTATAAGAGCGAAAGAAAGATGATTTTCACCAACCAAACGTTTTTCAAGTTCTAATGATTGCAGATACAAAGGTTCTGCTTCGTCATAACGTCCTTGCTCATCATATAGTAATGCCAAATTGTTCAGACTGACGGCGACATCCGCATGGTTTTCTCCCCACAGACGTTTCCTCAGTTCCAAAGCTTGTTGATATAGGAGTTCCGCTTTAGCATATTGTCCAGTAGATTTGTAAAGTCCCGCCAAATTATTCAGGCTAGTAGCAAAAGAAGGATGATTGTCTCCTAGCAGGCGTTTTCTCAGTTCTAAAGCTTGTTTATATAAGGGTTCGGCTTCGCTGTACTGTCCTGTTGCACGATAGATTCCGGCTAAATTGTTGAGGCTATTAGCTAAATCTATCTGCAAACCTAATTCATTTTGTAGCTCACTCGCCTGTCGCCAATATTTAATTGCTAATTCCTGTTCTTCTTGATAATTTTGAGATTCACCCCGATCTAATCTGCTGTGGTAAATATCGCCCAATCTTGAGTATAAAGTAGCCAAGGTGGGGTCTTTAGTTCCTCGTTCTTGTTCTACTTTCTCGATTAATCTTTGTAAATCTTGAATGGGTAAGAAAAAGCGATTAGTTTCATTAGTATCTGTACTAGCTAATTCTGTATCTCGAAAAACAAAGCGGATATTTTCTAATTCTTTACCAGGAATAGCATTTGTTTTTTGAGATTCAAACCGAAATACACCATTGCGCCAACTCCAAAAATCAGGAGCTTTTTTAATCAAGTTAACTAAAATTTGGTTAGTTACCCAAAGCACGATCGCAAATGGAAATTCGCGCAATCCTTCCCTTGTCCACTGTAAGTAACCAAAAAATTTCTCCTGTTCTGATTGCTCATTTCCCAACCTGAGAAAATACAATTGTTCAGCACCTGTCACAGTAATCACAACCGGGTTCTGCTGACGGAGATATTCTTCTTGTTGTACCAGTTGGTTAAGAGCAGCTTTGAGGCTTGGTTCCTGACGTGCTAAAGTTACTCGATATGCACGGAAGGCGGGTTGTAGTTCAGCTTCATATTGAGCAATAATCTCATCACGAAAGCTAGCATCATCGCAAACTGCAATCAGTAAATTTAATCCCCGCTTTTGAGCTTCAATAGAAACAATTAAATCATCATAAGCATCTTGATTTTCTCCTTCATCAAATAATTCTTCATTCAACATTAATGGCTCCCTGTCTTTTCAAGCTTTCGATAATAATTGGATGAACGTCGTACCAAGTTTCATCAGTACGATATTCTAGAACATACAGCCCATGTAGTAAATCCAAAAACTCTGCTTGTTTGGGATCATTGGGCATAAACTGCTCATAAACACTCTGCAAAATATCGATATCAGTTTTTCCTAAGCGTATGGAAAAATCATTGCGAATTTTATTGATTGCTTGCAGAAGAATTTTATCATCAATAATAACTTTGGCTGAGGGATTTCGCCGGATCATCCGCAAACAAATGCGGCAGCATTCTTTAGAGATCCGAATTAACTCTCGCAATACGCCACCACTGTAAATTACAATTTTTTCAGCCGTTTCTGCTGCAATTAATTCACTAGGAATCCGTTTTTGCAAAACTTCACCGAGAATCTTTGTTGCTTCCGGGCGAGGTTGGGCATTAGGGAAGCGATTTTTACCTTTATCAAAAATTTTTAAGACAGGCATCGCTACAACTTGATCGTTGGTTTCAGTAGCAATTATTGTGCTAATAAATGTCTCTCGAAGGACTGCGATCGGAATTGTGTAGATAATTTGAAAGTTAGGTTGACAAAGAGCTTTAATGTTATCTCGATAAATTTCGTTAACTCTGCCTAAGTCAAGTTTATCTAAATCATCAATAATTACCAAAACATTTTGTTTAGTTGCAGCTTGAATTAAAGCAGCTATTTCATTAATCCTTGCAACTAAATCTGATAACTTGCGTTCAAATTCTTGCTTAATTTCATCCCGAACGCTGGCATCAGCTTTTAATTTAGAGCTAATCAACTTTAAAAGGTCAAAACCTATACTAACTTCTGCTTGCAAATTTGATTCTTCCGTGCGAGTGCGGGTAGCAAACCACTTATAAAGAGCTTCTTTAGTAGATTGCGGAATATCAACTTTGCGGGCTTCTGCCTCTGTCATTAAATTAACTGCGATCGCAAACAGTATATTAATATGATTAACAGCCGACATTTCAATTTTGTCGGCAATAGAAAAGAGAACTACAAAATATTTATCTTGAATTTGTCGGCTAAACTCAGCTAACAAAGTAGACTTACCACATCCCCGATGTCCTGTAAAGACAATTTTGCCATCTCCATTAGGACTATCTTCCACTAATTGGTTCAGGTCTGCAATCAAATCATCACCATATTCGACTCTAAATCTTTCCATTTCGTTCCGTTCCATCAACGGAAACAGTTCGAGATTGCTGTATGCTTCTTGAAAGGAATTTAATAAATCTTCAGACATTGGATAGTGCCGTAAACGTGCTAACTATTCATATAATGGCTCATGATTTTTGAAGCACAAGTTCAGGCAATGTCTAGGATAGAGTATGCTTACATAACTTCTCAAATTCCGTTAATAAATAACTACTAGGTGAGTAGTATGTTATGTCTTAAAAAGAGATACCCTAATTCCCAAATTTCAACCTATCAATGAGTAACAGAGGTCAATAATCAATCAGACTGAATGATAGATGATACATTCGATATTTCAGACTGAATGATAGATTATACAGATAACATCCTGAAAGCTACTTAACACATAAATAAAATAAAATTTTCAGTTATAAAAATAAATTTTCAGTGTGCTTTGTCTCATCCTCCTCTAACCGATGCAATGGGTAGCTGTTGTTACTATTCGTTAGTAGTCTGTCAAGGAATAATTGACGAGTACATTCTCTCTAGAGACGGCGATTTATTGCGTCTCTCTAACGTGTCAGTCTTTTAAACGCGATAAATCGCGTCTCTACATGAGATAAAGCAGCTTCGCGACATCAAAACTTGTATTTGCGACATCAAAACCTGCATTTGCAACATCAAAACTTGCATTTGCGACATCAAAACCTGCATTTGCGACATCAAAACTTGCATTTGTGACTTCAAAACCTACTTTTGCGACTTCAAAACCTGCTTTTCTCAACGAATTTCAGCAAATATACCCGCATCTCTCTAGCGGCTAATGCCATCCAATGCTTTTATAATTCTGTAACTTCACTGTGGCTGGTGCATCTGCTCATTGCGTATTTTGATGATATATAAATAACTCAGTGTATAAAATTAGGGTTATTTATAAATTAATCCAAACAGGAAAACTATATGACGCAACGGAAACGAAACTCCATGTCACTAACCAAAGCTGAACGACGGATTGAAGGAATGCAGACAATTAACCCTCAGTTAGACTTTAGTAATGGGTTTTCAATTGCTACTTACAACACTAGAGTTATTGAATTACGAGAAAAGCTAGCCGCCTATAATCAAGCACAAACAATAGTAGATAAGACACACAATGCATTATTAGAAGCAGAACGTGAGTTGAATACTTATTCTGAGCAAATGCTGTTGAATGTTGCATCTCGCTATGGCAAAAATAGTGATGAGTATGAGATGGCTGGTGGAACGCGCAGGTCAGACCGCAAGAAACCACGCCCAGTTGTAAAACAAACAGTGACATCTGTGAAGTAATTGCTTGGAGTTGCCGCTTCTTTAGATAAGGGTGCGTTGACCTTTGTGACAACGCACCATTAAAATTAATATAAAGCTAATCAAACTCTTTTTTACAAGAAAGCCCTAATGCTACAAACCCCATCTAAATCGATAACTTTAGATGAGTTTCTCAAGCTACCAGAAACAGAACCTGCTAGCGAATATATTGATGGGCAAATCATCCAGAAACCAATGCCACAGGGTAAGCACAGCACAATTCAAACCGAGTTCTCTACTACTGTCAACGTAATTCTTAAACCGCAACAGATTGCACGAGCATTTTCAGAGTTACGTTGCACATTTGATGGACGATCAATAATTCCAGATGTGTCTGTGTTTACTTGGGGTAGAATTCCCCGCGACGAAAAAGGCGAGGTTGCTAATACCTTTTTAATAGCTCCTGACTGGACAATTGAAATTCTCTCACCTGACCAAAGTCAAACAAAAGTCACCAAAAATATTTTGCGTTGCCTCAATTTTGGCACTCAAATGGGTTGGTTAATTGATCCGAATGAACAAACAGTGTTTGTTTATCTTCCCAAGCAGCAACCAGAAGTATTTGATGAACCAGAGCAAAAACTTCCTGTTCCATCTTTTGCTAATGAGTTAAATCTCAGCGTTGCGTCTGTTTTTGGGTGGTTATTAGAGTAAATACAGTATAACGAAGTGAAACCAATTGTGATGGGTAATGTTGGGTTGACTTTTTTAAAAAGTCGGGAATCTTGCAGAATTAATTGAGTCGAACAACTGTTCGGTTTTGCAACCTACCAAGCTATCCGACTCGGTTTTATATTCGGAGGTTGTCGCCTTCCTCGCTGGTTCAGGTCTGGATTCCCTGATGTACGCTCGATAAATTCCCATTTATCAACTCTGACTTTGGGGAGTACTCACGCCACAGCCACCGCCACCACACGAAAACCACTATCGCTGCAACGACTCGCGCGCGCGTCCCTATCGCGAATGGCAGAACGGCACTCCCAGGCATGGTCGAGCCAACCACCGCCACGCCGCAGCCTTATCTTATTATCGCTACCAGTCAACCACGGTCTACCATTTGTTGGTGCGTCTATGTAATTACAATTGTATACATCTTTACACCATTCCCATACATTACCATGCATATCGTATAAACCAAAAGAATTAGGCGGAAATTTTCCTACATTTATTGTTTGGTGACGAGCTTCGCCCTTTCGTGCAGAGCCGTAAGGATAGTTACCGTCGTAGTTAACTAAATCTGTGGTAATCGTTTCACCAAAATAAAACGGTGTAGTTGTTCTGGCACGACAAGCATATTCCCATTCGGCTTCACTGGGTAGCCTGTAGGTGTGTTCTGTTTTCTGACTCAACTTTTTACAAAACTCTACCGCCTCATCCCAATTTACTTGTTCTACAGGTCGTTTCTCGCTTTTGAACTCAGAAGGATTACTGCCCATAATTGCTTGATACTGTGCCTGGGTAACTGCATATTTCCCCATGAAAAACTTAGGAACTGTTACTTGATGCAGTGGACTTTCATAATCTTCTCGATCTGCTTCTCCTTCCAGTGAACCCATCATAAAGGTTCCCCCTGGTATCTGCACCATTTCCAAAGTGATACCATTTCCTAAATTTTCTTCAAAATATTTCGCTTCTTCATTACGGCAGTTGGTGATATTTCCTTTTGCATTTACCGTAACCACTTCAAATTGAAAGGTTTTTAAGGGATTTTTTTCAACTGTAAATACTCCCTTAGTGGAATTTTCAACACTAGGACGAGGTTGTGGTGAAAATGGTTCTTGAGGTTCCCAGCGCAACCTTTCAATTCTTTGAATTGCTTTGATTGCGTCCATATCTTGCCCTGAAGCCGCAGCTAATACCCGAATCCATAATTGCTCTGCTAAATCTAAATTCCTGTTTACTTCTGCTTGATAAGCATCAATTTTCAACGTGGCGATATCCGCTAGAGTTGCATATCGTGGCACAAGTATTAGGTGGTATTTATTAACAGGTTCAGCAATCACATAAGGCGTTTGCCTCGCATTTTTATGCTTACTAACAATTTCCGGCACACGAGACTTGAGATACTGATTCAACCGCTCAACGGTGGCGCATTGACCTTGAATTCCTAACCCTTCTAGTAGTGCAGTAGTAAAAGCACCTTGTTGTAAAGCCTCAATTTCATAAGAATACTCCTGTGGGCTACAAGAAAATATGCTAATAACTCCTTTTTGACGTGCTTCTTCTTCCGTTTGTCGCCCAATTCCTTCGCCAGCACGAGTACCTAGACTACGACAAGCATCCAGAATTAGGACAACATTATCAGCACCGCAGCGACGCAGACGTTCAGCAACGAAGTTAATCGGAATTGCCGTTTCTTCAATGTCTGCTGGATTTCCATCCAACGGCATAAGATAATCACGGTCAGCGTGTCTTATCCCATGACCACTAAAGAAGAACCAAAAATTATCCCCTGCTTCCATGAAGGGTTTGTTAAATAATTCCAAGAAGACTTGACGCAAATTTGCGCGATTTGGGCGAGTTGATTTTCCGCCAACATTGGGGGAGTCATCGGAGAAGAAGAATATCCGCTCAAATCCTGCCTCATTGCTCAGAAACTCTTGCATTAACAGTGCATCCCGCTTGGCATAGTTTAGCGGTTGCAGATAATCATACTGGTTAATTCCGATCGCGATCGCCCAATTTTTTGCCATCTCACACTTGTTCTTGGCGCTTAAACTTCAGCTTAATCGCTCCTTTGCTCCCAGCTTTGACACCACTGCCAATTAATTTAACTTCCCCATCTGCACTAATTTCAACCGATAGTTCAATTTCATCTAGCTGCATCTTGGAGTTAACTTTTGCTTGCTGTTCAGCTTGACTAAACAAACTTCCCACGAGTTTGAGAAAGTGAGTCATATTTTGCTCTAATGTTTGAGCGCTAACCTTAACGGCATCTCCTACCCCTTTGCTACCAGTGCTTTCCCTGATAGTTTCGTCTCCCCAACTGCGTGTATTAGTACTCCCGCCTTTAGCACCATCAGGAATCGATATTTGCGGCACTTCATCCGTTACAATCCAAATGCCGTCGTTTTGGGGTGTTTCTGACATATTACTTTAAATATTTACATTAAATCTTCCCATAAATACAGATACAACGGTGGAGATAGCGATTCCAATTACTAGGAAATTTCACTGAATATCTCTATCCCACCTCTCCCTACTTTGCGAACCTCCGCGTTTCCCTAGACAAGAGACGCGATGAATCGCCGTCTCTACAATAATCAGTCGTTTTGTAGAGACGGCAATTTATCGCGTCTTGGTGATGAATTATCGCATCTTTAGCAATCTAGAATTTTCATCAAAAAACCTTAACCGAACCGTATTGCCTCCAATTACAGCTAATTTTGTCAACCAACTTGACATGAAACACCAAAAACATAACCCCTCTCCGCCACCGGAAAGGGGTTAATCACTGCCGAAACTATATTGTACAGACGCGATTCATCGCGTCTCATTCAGCAATCTCTAATAAGCGTCTTGCAACTCGTAGAAATCAGGCGAGATGTAATCCTTCCGCAAAGGCCAACCCACCCAATCTTCCGGCATCAAAATCCGCTTGAGATTTGGGTGTCCTTCGTAGATAATGCCGTACATATCGTAAGACTCGCGCTCTTGCCAATCTGCGGTTTTCCAAATCCAGTACACAGAAGGCACTACAGGGTTTTCCCGTGGTAAGAATACCTTAACTCGAACTTCTTCGGGGCGATCGCTATTATCACCGACTTTAATCAAGTGATACATGCTCACCAATTCTTGTCCTGGGCCAAGGTCTATACCACCTTGACACTGGAGATAATTAAACCCATAAGCATAAAGGGCTGTAGCGGTGGGAAGCAAGAAATCTGCCGACACCTTAATTATCTCTACACCATTTTTATCTGGTGCTAAAAACTCATGGTCAAAGCCGTTTTCCGTCAACCACTGGGAAACTTTACCCGCTTGTACCAATGCCTCTTCTTTCGCTGCTGGTACTGGTTTAGATTCTTCTTCAGCCACGGGTTTGTTCCTCCTTTTGCGCCTTTTCTGTCAGTAGTGCAGGTGGTATTGGCATACCAATCGCTTCTGCTAATTCCTTCGGTGGTGCAGAGCGAGTATCTGACTGCAAATACTTACCAGTTAAGATTTCCTCTACTGGCTTCAGGTTATGAGTCGTGCTGTAGTAGCGGTGAGTTTGCTTAATTTTATCCCGCTCTTGCATCGATTCATTGGAGATTTTCTTCCGCAGCTTAATGATTGCGTCGATAATTGCTTCTGGACGGGGAGGACAACCAGGCAAGTAAACATCTACAGGAATCAGTTTATCGACTCCGCGCACTGCTGTGGGGGAATCAACGCTGAACATCCCGCCAGTAATTGTGCAAGCTCCCATCGCAATTACATACTTCGGTTCTGGCATTTGTTCATAAAGACGCACCAGTTGGGGAGCCATCTTCATCGTGATAGTCCCTGCCGTAATAATTAAATCGGCTTGGCGGGGGCTAGAACGGGGAATTAGTCCAAAACGGTCAAAGTCAAATCGGGAGCCAATTAAAGCTGCAAACTCAATAAAGCAGCAAGCAGTACCAAACAGCAACGGCCACAGACTAGAAAGCCGCGCCCAGTCGTAGAGGTCATCAACCGTCGTCAAAATGACGTTTTCTGAAAGGTCTTGAGTGATTGTAGTCCGCTCAATGGGGTTGATGATTCGCTGTTTGTCCTGAGTTGTTAAATTAGAATTCAAGACCATTCCAAAGCTCCTTTACGCCACGCGTAAACTAAAGCGACTACAAGAATTGCAATAAAGACTAGCGCTTCAATAAAAGCCAATAGCCCCAAACGGTGGAAAGCTACCGCCCAAGGATACAAGAAAACAGTCTCCACATCAAAGACAACGAAGACTAGAGCAAACATGTAGTAGCGGATGTTGAACTGAATCCAGGCTCCCCCGATGGGTTCCATGCCAGATTCATAAGTAGTGCGACGTTCTGGGCTGTAACTACTGGGTCGTAGGAGCTTGGAAGCTGAGAGCGCTAAGGCAGGTACTAGGCTACAGATTATGAAGAAGCCTAGAAGGTACTCGTAACCGCTGAGGACAAACACAATGAGTATCTACCGCTTATGGAGTATTTTAAGTTGGGAGTGGGGAGTGGGGAGTTAGGAGTTAGGAGTTAGAAGTTATTAGTTAGGAGTTTTATCTCCCTCCTGCCTCAATGCCCAATGCCCAATGCCCAATGCCCAATCCCTTGAATTACGTTACTTTCTTTTACATTATATATGTTTGGTTTTTCTGAAATCTGGGAAATAGATACACTTCAAGTATTTAATTAGCTTTTGATAGTGATAGAAAAGCCTGACAATTATGTCATAATTTTTAACGTATATTTAAGAATTCTCCTCTGCGAGGCCCTAGCCATGAGCGAACCAGCTGTTGAGACTCCGGTGTTAGACCGCTACGAGTGTCGCGCCTGCGGTTATGTTTACGAACCTGAAAAGGGAGACGACAAGCATGATATTCCTTCAGGGATACTCTTTGCAGAACTGCCTATAAATTGGCGCTGTCCAGTTTGTAGTGCCAAGAAAACCGCTTTTGCCAACATCGGCCCTGCGGGTACTGCATCCGGCTTCAAAGAAAATCTCGGTTACGGTTTGGGTGTCAATAACCTAACGCCAACCCAAAAGAATATCTTAATTTTTGGCGCTTTGGCCCTTGGCTTCTTGTTTTTTATCAGTCTCTACGGCTTACAATGACGGCCGTTATTTGGGAAATAGGGAGTTATTGTGTAATTAAAATCACATAATTGTGTCGTTTTACCAGTTCCGTAGAGCGGCAATGACCCTCAATACCATATTGGGCTAAGATTTTTTGGGATTTTTGGAAAGCTTTTTAATTCCAAATCTACAATCCAAAATCCGAAACTGGTATAAGGTAAACCTTTTACAGAACACCTACAGAAATTTAGAAACAACTTAAGAAATACTAATGCATTCAATTGTGAAAGGTTGGCAACGAATAGCTGCCTTGTTAATAGTAGTCATCATGTGCATCGGTTGTAGCAAAGTTCCTTCTGTTAGCTACAACCCCTGGAAAGTCATTTCTGTACCAACAGACTCGAATCTACTGGATATTGCTTTTACTAATAACCCTGAGCATGGCTACTTAGTAGGTAGCAATGCCACCCTATTGGAAACCAATGACGGTGGTAATACCTGGAAACCAATAACACTGCAACTGGATGAGCAAAAGTATCGTTTTGACTCAGTAAGTTTTGCAGGTAAAGAAGGCTGGATTGCTGGAGAGCCTGGACTGTTGCTGCACACTACCGATGAAGGTGCTTCTTGGTCGCGTATTCCCCTGAGCGAAAAGCTACCAGGTAGCCCGATCGCAGTTAAGGCACTATCAGACAATACAGCTGAAATGGCTACTGATGTTGGAGCCATATATAAGACCACAGACGGCGGCAAAAACTGGAAAGCCCAGGTGGAATCAGCAGTCGGTGTAGTGCGTAACTTGGAACGTTCTGCTGATGGTAAATATATTGCAGTTTCCGCTAAGGGTAGTTTCTACTCGACTTGGGAACCAGGGCAAGATGCTTGGGTACCTCATAACCGCAATAATTCTCGGCGGTTAGAAAACATGGGTTTTACTGAAAATGGGCAATTGTGGTTGCTAGCTAGAGGAGGTCAAGTTCAGTTTAGTGACCCAACTAAACCTGAAGAATGGCAAGAGGCAAAATATCCAGAGTTATCCACCAGTTGGGGTTTACTGGATTTGGCATATCGTACACCCGATGAAATTTGGGTAGGTGGCGGTAGCGGTAATTTGCTACGCAGTGGCGACGGTGGCAAAACCTGGGAAAAAGACCGTGACATAGAAGAAGTTGCGGCTAATTTGTATAAGATTGTGTTCTTAGAGCCAGAACGGGGATTTATAATTGGCGATCGCGGCGTTTTGCTCAAATATTTACCAAACCCTGAAACCACTTCCCCAGAGGCGGCTTAGTGAGTGGGGAGTGAAGAAGGGAATAGGGTACAGGTTACAGGTTACAGATTATTCGCTCTCCCCTGTCACCTATAACCTCTCACCTAATCCCAATACCTAATTTCTGAGAAGAACTTTGCAACTTGTAACTCTTTCTTAACTTTGTAGGATAATAAACTCAATAACACTCTATGTATAAGGTAGGGATCTAAATGTCAGGTACCACTGGAGAACGTCCGTTTTCGGACATCATTACTAGCGTTCGTTACTGGGTAATTCACAGCATCACCATCCCAGCATTGTTTATTGCTGGTTGGCTATTTGTCAGCACCGGACTGGCTTATGATGCTTTTGGTACACCCCGTCCCAATGAGTATTTCACACCAGCACGGCAAGAAGTGCCTATTGTGAAGAACCGTTTTGAAGCTAAAAAACAAGTTGAACAATTTATTGGAAAGTAGTTTGAGATCATGACTAGCGGCAATAACATCAATCAACCAGTTACCTATCCAATTTTTACCGTTAGATGGCTGGCAGTACACACTTTAGGTGTACCAACTGTATTCTTTTTAGGCGCGATCGCCGCAATGCAATTTATTCACCGTTAGGAGCAATTATGGTAGAAAGATCGCCCAATCCCAATAATCAGCCGGTTGAACTAAACCGGACTTCGCTATACCTGGGACTACTACTAGTTTTCGTTCTGGGGATTCTGTTTTCTAGTTACTTCTTTAACTAACTGGAACTACTCTTTTTAATTTTTGTTTGTTGAGCGTGTGTTGATTTGTTGTTAAGGGAGGAGAGAAGCTGTGTCTGGAAGTGGGAGAATTCCCCTGTGGGTCGTCGCTACGATCGCAGGTTTAGGTATAATTACAGTCTTGGGCATTTTCTTTTATGGTGCCTACGCCGGACTCGGTTCTTCGATTTAACATTAGTTAGTTTGAACCGAACACTATAAGTTAGGATTTTCTAGCATTTGTTGAGAAATCAACCTTAAAAAAACCGCCTGTCTCTATGAGATAGGCGGTATTAATTTTGGTCAATAGTCATTTGTCCTTTATCCTTTGTCATTTGTTTTTCGCAAATGACTAATGACTAATGACTCATGACTAAATCAGCTGATATCGTCGCTTTCAATGTATAAAAACAGAAATGCGAAGGTTATAGCTGGCAAAACCCAACCAATGATGGGAACGAAGATAGAAGGCAAAAAGGAAGCTGCCATAGTAAAAGTTCCTGCTAAATAACACTACAATTCAAAATGAGCTTACTGCAAATTCTGCCAGATTTTTGAAATTCTAAAGATTTTTAACACAGCCCATCTTGGGAGAGAAGGGGAGCAGAGGACAAGGGGCAGGGGAGGCAGGGGAGAATTGGGGACAAGGGGAAAGACTTGTTTCAACTTCTCACCTCTTGTCCCCAATTCTCCTTGTCCCCAAGTCCTCTTGCCCATGCCCAATCCCCAATTCCCCTTCATCCCTGAGTTACATACCCAGTAGTTCATCTAGCTGCAAGTTTGGCAAGTCTGGAGGAATTACAGTCCGTACTGTTGTGACTTTATGGCTCTCTTGTTGGGTTGTCAAATCAAGTGCGATCGCTTCTATGCGAATTTCTATACAGCCAAAGGGAATCTTTAATTGTGTCATTACTTCCAAGCCTCCCAATCCACTAGGTAGTAAATTTGTCAATAAATGGGGCCCATCTAGTAACCAGCGAGTTTGATAATCTTCAACCCATAACTTCACAACCACTTGGGGAGGTACTTCAGGCAGTACTACGCGCACTATGATCAACTTGTCGGCGATTAGTTCGCCTTCTGGTACATGCAGTTGCGGAATTGGCAAAGGCTCAATGGCTCCCGTAGTTATGGATAGAGAAGGGGATAAAGCTAACAATGGTTCCTTATCTTCTTCTAATAAGTAATTATTCGTTGCATCGGCTTCTAGTTCACTATCTGTATCATCTACAACGATTTCTTGCGCCAACCAAGCTGACGCTATATTTACTTTTATGGGAGGAGGGGGAGGCGGTAGTTGTCTTACCAGAGCCATTGAAAGTGTTGGTTCAGATACTTTTTCGACTACTGTATTTTCCAGTCCCTCTAAATCAGCTTCATTTACTGTGTCTGCATCTTCCCCTAAGTTCTCAAGATCAAAAACCGACTCTTGGCTTTCTTCCCACGTCTCTGTTGCATCATCCAGACTTAATGGCAAGTCGACATCAACATCGGGAGTTCCAGCACTCAGAAAAAGCTGGGTCTGCTGGGCTGGAAGATTGCGATCGTAGTTTTGAGATTCCAGTTCATTGATGGATTCAGGCAAAGAGTATCCTTGGCTCTGCATCCACTTCCTCAGTAAGGGAGATGAGTAGAGATTGCCTGTTGTAATGAATTGTGCATTTGGCTGGGTTTTTACCTCAGCAACGGATTCTTCCTGAAATTGTTCATTTTGCTGGGTTTCTACCTCAGCAACAGATTCTTCCTGAAGTTGTTCATTTGGCTGGGTTTCTGCCTCAGCAACAGATTCTTCCTGAAAATGTGCATCATCTAACACTAATTCCGGTATATTTTCATCCTCAGCTACAATTGCGTTTAATTGTGAGAAGTCTTCAGCCGCTTCAACTTCCAATGTATCTGGAGAGACATTATTTACTTCTTCTTCTGCATCACCTGGCAAAGCTTGTACCCGTCTCAAGTATGGAAAAGTCGTATTGAGTATTGACATTCGACGTTGC
The DNA here is from genome assembly GCF_014698035.1 of Desmonostoc muscorum FACHB-395. Lineage (GTDB taxonomy): Bacteria > Cyanobacteriota > Cyanobacteriia > Cyanobacteriales > Nostocaceae > Nostoc > Nostoc muscorum_A. Next base: position 103,922 of record NZ_JACJSF010000015.1, on the reverse strand, counting down.
TTGATAACTAACTGCTCCAAGTTGATAGCAGCTATAGTAGTATCCTTTTCTAGAACTTCCTCTTGTGTAGGGGATTCTGCAATAACATCTGTTTGAGGATTGGCATCGATTTGAAGAGGTGGCAATTTCGGCAATTGAGGCGAATTGCCTGAATTTTTAGATTTCCGCAGAGTGGTTTCTCGCAGAACTTGCAGGTTAATTTGCGGCGGTAGGGCTGTATTTGGAGATGGATTGAGTATTTGGGACTGATCTGTTTTTGAAATCTTGACCAGATTGAATAGTTTTAAATCGATCCTCACGGCGGTCTCTGGCTCTGTGGAAGCATCAGGCGAGTCCGATGGGGCTATAGGGTCATTTAAAGATGTACTAGGTTTTGCTGCGGCTGTTATTGCCAGTAATTCTGTTACCTCTGCTGTAATAGTGAAGGACTGGCTGGCTAACCGGATGATTTCATCAACATCGGTGAATCGACCATACAAACTGATATCTGCCAAAATTAACTTCGATTCAAAGTCAGCAGGAATATCAATTGAGGTATTGATGGTGAAGGGCAACTCCTGGTCTGGTAAGTGCCGTATCTGAGTCAAGATTTCCGACTCTAGGGGCGATCGCAGTTCAATCCCTAGTTCAAGCGCTTGCAGGCTTTTTGGAGATAATGTTTCACCCTGCTCTAAATTTGTCTTGTCTTTAAGTTCTATGTGCCCATTGATTGTTAAAGCCTGTCCCCAACGAGCAATATAACTATCTTGATCTAAAGTTAACAATAAGGGTAGTTCTGCTGCTGGCGAATCTGTAACCTCTTCATCATTCAGAAGCAGTTCAGAATCGGGTAAAGCTAAATCTATTAAATTTTGTAAAATTTGCTCTGCCGTCTCACCTTTGAGCCATACAGGACTCACAGGATCATCGATAACTATATCTTTTCCCGTTTCATCTGGAACAACTGTGGTAGCCAGTTCTGCCGCAACTGCGATCGCTTCATCTAAAGTAATTGCAGGTTCTTCTGGGTCAGTATCCAAGTTCTCTTCATCTGGAACAACTGTGGTAGCCAATTCTGCCGCAACTGCGATCGCTTCATCTAAAGTAATTGCAGGTTCTTCTGGGTCAGTATCCAAGTTCTCTTCATCTGGAACAACTGTGGTAGCCAATTCTGCCGAAACTGCTATCGCTTCATCTAAAGTAATTACAGATTCTTCTGGGGCAGCATCCAAATTCTCTTCATTGGGAACAACTGTGGTAGCCAATTCTGCTGAAATTGCGATCGCTTCATCTAAAGTAATTACAGTTTCTTCTGGGGCAGTATCCAAGTTCTCTTCATCTGGAACAACTGTGGTAGGCAATTCTGCCGAAACTGCGATCGCTTCATCTAGAGTAATTGCACGTTCTTCCGGGGCAGTATCCAAGTTTTCAGAAACAGTATCAGCCTGATTAAGTAAATTTGACTCTAGATTTTTCCTTTGCTCTGCCTCTTCTTCCTCAGACAATACTTTAATTTGGACACTGTATTGCCAAGATTTACCGAGTAAATCCGACATCAAATCGCCGTTACAGCGCAACTCCCAAACTCCCGCATCAAAGTAAGTAAAGGGAATTACCGCCATTAAGCCTTCTGAATTAGTGCGACGCGATCGCTTGAAAATTCGCCGCGTTGGTTGAATTTCCTGAGTTGAAGAGTGAGTTACCCGCACTTCCACGTCTGTATTCGAAAAGCTAGAACGAGCCAAAACTCTATACTGCCCTTCCAAAATTTCCAAATTTGGCGATTCTAGGATATGCCACGAGCGAGCGCCTTGTTTCTGTATCAGAAATTGCCAGTGTTCCATTGTGAGTGATGCCCAGACCGACGAGCCTCTGAGTAATATTGTGTATTAACTTGCTTGCAAGTTTACCCCAGTATTTTGTAAATGTACCCCTTAAATAGCTATCAAGTTAACTCCGTTTTACCGGAAAATTCAATGGATCGCCGTGTTGCTTGTATGTAAAGCTTTTGTTGTTTCCTGAATATTAACTTTTGCACTCTTCACGGCTAAATTAACATGAATACAATGGACACTGTTGGCTGTCTACAATCAAAATTAATAGGAATATTTTTGTATCATTTTTTACTAGAAGTGTCAAATTTGCAATAAACACAACATACAATAAAAATTAAGATTCACTTGACAATTGTTCTTGAATTGTGGTTATCCACTTTTTTGCTACAAAAAGGAAAGTAGGATGTGGCTCTTAAGTGTGATTTGCGATCGCCTCCGGCAGATGCAAATCCACAGTTAATCGCGTAGCACGCGCCCAACTTACCTGAACCCGGATTTCTCACGCATAGTGTAGGCAGAGGGAGAAGAGGAGTGTGGGGAGTGTTGGGAGTGTGGGGGGTAAGACTTCTTCCCAATCCTCCCACACCCCTTGGATTTCTCACTTGTGAGAAATCCAGGCTGAAGCGGTTCAAAGAAGTATCCTCACCTGAGTGAAATGTAGGTGACAATAAGGATTTACAGGAGGGATTCGATGCTAGTCATTTTAATGGACGAGCAAATCCTTGCCCCTGAGCAAGTTTGCCAGTCTTGTTTACTCGCTGACAGGAGCGGTCAACCCCGTTGGCGTGGAGGTGAACTACGCTGTGGTCAAGCCATTCGCAAACTTACTCAACAGCAGCCAGACCAGTATGAGTGCATGATGGGCTTTCGCGTTGCCCATATAGAATAGTTTAATTTACCAGCAAGACCAAGTAACTGCGTTATCCTAAGCTCAAGTAACTATATAAATTTAACCACAGGAGAACGCATAATGTCTTGGCGCGGGTCTACAACGGTTTCAGATAGAATTTTTGCTTGTTTGCCTTATTTGCTTCCTCTAATTGAGGTTTTTGTATTTGGTAGATATTTACTATCAGATTTTCCACCGCTACAACTACTGTTTCTGCCGCTTCTGCCATTGTTGAGAATATACTACGGCGTGCGTTATGCAGGAATGATTATTTTCTTTGCTTTATTTTTGCTAGTAGTCAGAAACGAAAAAATTAGTCACTTTATTCGTTTCAACACCATGCAAGCAATCCTTTTGGATATCATTATCTTTTTGTTTAACATCCTCACTGATGTTGTGGGACTAGTTCCCGTTGGTGGTTTTGCAATCCAAACTCTATCCACAACCATTTTTATTGGCATAGTGGGAGCAGTTGCATATTCAGTAATCCAGTCTGTAAGCGGGCGTTATGCAGAAATCCCAGCGATTTCGGATGCAGTGTACATGCAAGTACGCTAATCGTTAACGAGCCACTACGGTGTTTTCCAGGCGACCAATACCTTCAATTTCGACGCGGACGCGATCGCCTGGATGTAATTGACTTACACCCTCTGGTGTACCTGTAAGTATCAAATCACCGGGTAGTAGCGTCATCACCTGGCTAATGTAGGAAACTAAAACATCAGGGGAAAATACCATCTGATCGATACAGGCAGATTGAACTGGGTTAACATCGTCATTCACAAAAGTCTGCAATCTCGCTCCTGGATTTAACTCCCGCACAATCCAAGGACCCAAAGGACAGAAAGTATCAAAACCTTTAGCTCGCGTCCATTGAGCATCCAGTTTTTGTAAATCCCGCGCTGTTACGTCATTGGCAATGGTGTAGCCCCAAATTTTTGTTTGGGCTACCTCTGGTGTACATTCAAAAGCGTAATCGCCAATCACTAATGCTAACTCTCCTTCGTAGTCAACTCTTTGTGACTGGGGAGGGTACTTAATTTCTCTCTCAGATGGAATGATAGTCGTGGGTGGCTTGAGAAAAATTAGTGGTTCAGAAGGTACTGGAGTTCCCATTTCGGCTGCATGTTCTGCATAATTCTTACCCACCGCCACAATTTTTGAGGGAGCGCAAGGAGCCAGAATTTGATAATTTTCTGGTGTCAAAATTAAATCAGTTGGTTGTCCTTGTAACCAGGGCGGAGCATCTAGCACCTGTACATTGAGGGATAGTTGTAGTATCCCATAGTAAATCTGTCCTTCTTGATTTTGAATCCGCACGTAGCGCTGTGCCATAACCTTGATGAATATCCTTTTTTCTGCGATTAGAAACTTCGAGCGGGTAGCAATTCTGAGTTAGCTTTTTAGCAAACCGATTTAGCGTTGAGCCTGAAACTTGCTATAGAAGATGTCCTTACAGAAAGATATTGTCGTCTCCTCACTCCCCTTGCGGGTCAGTAAGAGGCTCTGTAGGTAGCCTTACGACCTAGTTTTCATTAGGTACATCCAAAATATACAAACTTCGGCGATTTGGCTAATGATTCAAATTGAAAACTGGTAAGATTATAGTTCCTTGTTGCTTCCGATGTTGATTAATACTAGTATTTTAAATTTAAATCAAGTATAAATTAATATCAGCAACCTTTTTGTCCATAAGGAAACTGGAAAATATGACTACAAATTACGAAACAATGTACATCCTCCGTCCCGACCTAGGAGACGAACAGGCAGAGCAAGCAATTACTAAATATCAGAATTTGCTTCGCGATCAAGGCGCTGAGGATATCCAAATTCAAAATCGTGGTAAGCGTCGTCTAGCTTATGAAATCAAAAAACACCGCGATGGGATCTATATCCAGTTAAACTACACTGCGCCTGCAACTGCGATCGCTCCTTTTGAACGCGCTATGCGCTTGAGTGAAGAAGTGATTCGTTATTTGACAATTAAGCAGGATATCGCAGAGGAAAAACCCCCTAAAGAGGAAAAGGAAAAGCCCACTAAAGTAGCTGCACCTGTCTAAAGATTAGGGAGCAGGTAGCAGGGGACAAGAAGTGAGAACTTGAAACAAGTCTTTCCCCTTGTCCCCAATTCTCCTTGTCCCCTTATCCTTTTCTCAATTCCCAATTCCCAATTTCCATTCAGTAAAATTTTGTCTTCTTCTTTTTTCGTAACTTAATTGGGAATGCTAAATTAACAAATACTTGCCAAAGGTAGTACTCCCGCAGTTATACCTAAGAGTGGACAAGATTCTGAATGGGAGCTGTAAGCTACTGTGAGCCAATCTGATACACCAAATATTCAAGTTCTCTCTACGGAAGTTTCGCAGCTACGCCAAGAGTTGCAACTCCGCGATCAATTAGTGCAACAACTATCTCAAGAACTCTTCCGGCTAGTAAAGGGTAATACTAGTTTTATGCCCCAGCAGCCGGATCTTGAGCGCGATCTGAGCCAGTTACAGGCATTGCAAGAACAACTCCAAGCTGTTGAGCAGCAGGTGGCGTTCTACCAAGAGCAAATTACAACTCGTGACTCCGAAATTTATCAATTGCGACAGTCAGTCCAAGAACTTACAGATCGCACTCGGATGTTAGAGCAAGTAGTACAAGAGTTGCCTCAAATTTACCGTCGAAAGTTTGAGGAGCGGATGACACCAGTGAGAGAAAAGGTAGCAATGCTACAACGGGAAAATCGCAAACTGCAAGCAGAACTGCAAAGTGTGAGTTACCGTTTAGCACTCAAAACTCGCAATGCTAGTCACAGTGGAATTGATTTGCCAAATTTTCCCCGCCCAGCGTCGGAACAAACTAATCTTTCAACTCCCCAGAATGCCTAAAGTTACCATTATGGTGGAATCGAAGAGGTAAGAAATTGTCATAGCAAAGCATCTTGGAGACATCCAGGTAATACATTAAGGTAAAAATCACTATAGAGTTAGAAATAACGCAAAGGCTAATATTCTAACCTTTCTTACCTCTTGCTTCCTTGCGTTAGTTGCGTCGGATTTAGAGCAATTAGCTTCGAGTAATTTAATAGTGCTAGGGAAGAATGCAAAGAATTGCATTTTCTTTGACTGATTTTAGTAATTTTCCGCTTTTAGATGTCGTTAAGACTACCTAGATTAAAGCCATGAGTTTTCCTTAACATTTCATTATCTAGATAATATAAAAAATCAGCCTGCTAGCACCAGACTGTTATCTTTGAGGATGTGAGAATATTTGGGGAAATGTGAAAAAATGCAAATATTGATTGACTCTACCATCCATCTATAGGTAGATTTATTATCTAAGCCTGCTAGCACCAGACTAAATATCTTCGCCAGTAAAAATGTCTTCGTAAGTGGGAAAAATTTCAAATACTGTATCTAGCTGGGTAAGTTCCAAAATTAGCCGTACAGGAGTTTGCACGTTGCATAGAACTAAACGGCAACCGCTCTGACGTGCAGCTTTCAACCCTTTGACTAAAGGGACTAACCCAGAACTGTCCATGAAATTAACCTTTGCTAAGTCAATAACCCAGAGTTGATGAGCTTGAGGCACTACTCCAGCCATCTGTTCACTCAAAGCCTTTCCGCCTTCTAAATCTATGCTTCCTTGGGGCTTAAACAAAATAACTTGAAGTTCTTGTGTGAGAATCATAAATTCAACAGGGTAATTGAACACTTGACTAAAAATCGAAAAATGACATAAATACCTCTTCTCTTTCAACGGCAAAATGACTGTTTTCCCTAGATATTTAGGGGATTTCAGCCTTGCAATTGAAAGTAATTATTTCAGTATTCATGTCGTATAATTTGTGATAACTTTCATAAATATAGGCATAATGACTCTATAATTTCGGTATCAACCGTATCTTTTACGAAATTTTTATAATTTAACTAGAGATATATAAAGTTTTTGTAATTTCTTTTTATTTATTTTTAAATAAAATTAACTTGTGGTAGGAAATGCTAAGATTTATACAGCTAATACTCAAAAATTAATAGTTTCCATAGAACTATGAACTATGGATTACTCAGAATTAAACTAATGACCAAATAAGTCAATGTAGCGGTTTGATTGACACCCCGCCCAAAAACAAGCAAAGATATAGTAAAAGTAAAAATTTGTAAAGACGGCGGTGCGGAATGTCTTTAGAGCTGATTTCACTAGAAAATATCCAGGAATTGGCCCATAATTACGGGTATTGGGCAATTTTTTTGGGAATTTTGCTAGAAAATTTAGGCATTCCCCTTCCTGGTGAAACCGTGACCCTTGTGGGCGGGTTTTTAGCTGGCAGCGATGAACTAAATTACTGGCTGGTTCTCGGTGACGCAATTATGGGTGCGGTAATTGGCGGCACTTGTGGCTATTGGATTGGTAGAGTTAGCGGTTGGCCTTTTCTGGTAAAAGTTGGTAGCATATTTCGGATTTCTGAAGTGCGGTTGCTGACTATTAAAGATCAATTTAGTCAAAATTCTGCTAAAGCTGTATTTTTCGGACGTTTTTTAGCATTATTGCGAGTTTTTGCGGCACCACTAGCTGGTATAGCCGAAATGCCTTTTGGAAAATTCTTTTTATACAATTTTTTAGGAGCAGTTGCTTGGGCTAGTTTGATGGTGACATTAGCTTTTTTTGCTGGCAAAATTGTCTCTTTAGAACAATTGGTTGCTTGGGTAGGTCAATTTGCGATCGCAGCTTTATTAATCATCACTGCCTTAATTGTTGTACCCCTGTGGCTAGAGTCTCGCCAAGTTAAAGAAGCGAGTAGTGAAGAGTAAAACTGGGGAGTTAGGAGTAAAGTAAAAAGTTATTTTTTGAATTTTTACTTTTGTATTTTGCATTTTAACTCCTAACTCTGCCGATTTTAGATTTCTCCTTCAATCCAAAATCTAAAATTGAATTGACTCCTAACTTTTTATTTGCCGCGACCAAATGCGAGTTGGTAATCCCCAAACATAGATAAAACCTTCAGCAGCTTTATGGTCAAATTGGTCATCGGCTCCGTAGGTTGCCAAATCAGGAGTATAGAGGGAATTGTCGCTCGAACGCCCAACTATCGTGGAGTTACCCTTGAATAACTTCACTCGCACAGTTCCAGAGACTCGCTCTTGTGTCTTTTGAATAAAGGCATCTAGTGCAACTTTGAGTGGACTGTACCACAAACCGTTGTAAACGATTTGGCTATAAGTTTCTTCAATGCCACGCTTGTAATGGGTGACATCTGCCGTTAGAGTCAAGCTTTCTAAATCTCTATGTGCCTGGATTAGCACTAACATCGCAGGTGATTCGTAGATTTCCCGCGATTTGATGCCAACCAGACGGTTTTCAATCATATCTATCCGTCCAACGGCGTGATTTCCTACAAGCTGATTGAGTTCTTCAATTAGTTCAACTGGCTGTTTGGCTATGCCGTTGATGGTTGTGGGAATACCACCGTGGAAACCAATTTCGATGTACTCTGGCTCGTTGGGAGTGTCAGCGATAGCTTTGGTCATCTCATAAATTTCTTCTGGTGGCTCAAATGACGGATCTTCGAGTAAACCAGCTTCAATGCTACGACCGAGCAAATTTTTGTCAATGCTGTAGGGAGAAGATTTTTTGACCGGTGAGGGGATACCAAACTTCTCACCATAAGCGATGGTTTCCTCACGGCTCATACCCCATTCTCTGGCTGGTGCGAGGATTTTTAGGTTGGGGTTCAGCGCGGTTACAGAGACATCAAAACGAACCTGATCGTTACCTTTGCCGGTGCAACCGTGAGCGATCGCATCAGCACCATATTTTTCAGCCGTTTCTACTAATATCTTAGCGATCAATGGGCGGGCAAGAGCAGTTCCTAGAGGATAACGATTTTCATAAAGTGCGTTGGCTTGAATCGCTCCAAAAGCGTAATCTTTAACGAAGCTGTCTTTGACATCCGCCACGAGTGATTCACTTGCACCCGATTTCAGGGCTTTTTCTCGAATTGGCTCTAATTCATCTCCCTGACCTAAATCTGCTGCTAGGGTAATCACCTCTTCCACACCCCACTCCTGTTTGAGGTAAGGGATGCAAACGGAAGTATCCACTCCACCAGAATATGCCAGGACAACCTTTTTGGCGCGACCCATTAATTTCTCCACTTAGGACAACAAACAATGAGTCATTATTATATCTGAACTAACCCAGGTATATTTTATTCATGCAACAACCTATAGAAGGATTTAGAAGTTTGGAGTCAGAATTACGGTTCACTCTCGTGGAAGTTTACTTATAAAGCGATCGCTTGTATATAAATATTTTTAAGCCAGTTTTGAACGTCTGAATATTCTTAATGAGATTAGTCGAAAATATTTTTTGTTTTCAAGAAATGTTGATAATCAGCTTCAGATATAAACATAGCTTGCTGTAAATATGGAATAAGTTTACACAACTTTTATATATAGCTGACAAACTTGAAGATTTAACCACGATCATCTTTTGTTTATTATTTCTTAACCTATATACATAGGTTGAAAGTTTATTTAAGTGAAATTACAGAATTATTCATTTTTTAGCTTCGGAGCATTGTCTGATGAAATTAGCTAAAGATATTAGCATTGCTGCTTTTGCTGTTGCTATCTCGGTTGCTACTATTGCTAAACCGACGCAAGCTGCCTTGGTGAATTATGGTTTCACCGTGAATGCAACATCGGGCGATAATCCCGGTCAATATTTCGGCTCTTTTCAATATAATGATTCGACCTTAACCGGCATAGGTGAGGAAACCCTAGGCATTAGCAATGGATTATCTATTGCGTTTAACTACTTGGGTACTCAATATACAGAGGCAAGTGATTTTGATTACCCATCATCTCCTGTAGTCAGCTTTACAGATGGCAACCTGTCAGGACTGAGCTATTTGGTTGAAGATCAGTTTTTCATTGGTAAAGATCCAGGTAATTCAAATACAGGAGGAACAAAATTTTATAGCATTCTGAGTGCTGACTTATTGTCTACAACAGAGGTGGGTACAGTAAGCTACTCTAAGAGTACACCCGTACCAGAACCGATGACTATTGGTGGTATAGCGATCGCAGGTGCTATGGCGTTGGGGATGAAACGCAAGAAAAAACTATCTGGAGTGAATTAGTAGCGCTACCTTGCAAATCAATGTAGAGACATTATAAATAACGTCTCTACATTCGTAATCCTAAGTAAAATTACCAGTAGGATTCTTACGTTTGATGCCAATTACAGATGGTTTAGGAAAGCTTCTAGGTTGACCTTTACCACCGTCAGCAGTTGGGATGTTACTTGGCCAACTACTACCACGAGCCACAGTCCGAGCCTGATTGAATGTAACACCACTCAAATCCAGTAATTCAATATCACGACTCAGAATTGTGCCATCGTTAATTGGGCTATCTTCGCCGGGATGCTGTACCGAAATAATCAGCGTATCTCCTACAAAAGTTGGCCCTGTCATCTCACAACGCACCGGCCCATGAGCAAATGGTATTACCTCTCCCGCATTAGCACCAGTAGTAGGAATGTAGAATAACCAGTTATTACCGAAAACTCCTGTGAAGTTAGAAACATTACCACTGGCAGCGTGGTCGATGGTAGTTACAGTACCGGCAGCACCAACATTAAAACCATTGTGAGTGGTGGTAGACATATCTGTCACACCCCAAACATTTGCTTTATTGTCGAACACTAAGTTATCTACATTGGCAAAACCAGCACCAGAAACTGATCCGGCTTCTCCACCTTGAGCAAATCTCTTCCAACGGAAGGTTAGACCTGTACCATCGGCACTATCTTCAATAATCTTGTACAGTCCCCCTGATTGCTGCGTTGCGTTAACATCTGTACTCAACTTGGCAACCTGGAAAATGCGCGAATCTGGATAACCGTCACTTCCCGGCGCACCATCAGTATAGGCAATGAAGACTTCTTTGGTAGTCGGATGTACTTCTATATCTTCTGGACGTGCTGTGGGAGTTCCGCCAGCCAAATTTGCTGCTAAGAAAGCATCAACGAGAATAGCACCTTGGGAAGTGTAGAAGTCAGATAGCTTCTTACCTTGATAACCAGGTAGTCTATCAGCTTCATTGGTGCGATCGACTGCGAGGGCACCACCATCTGTAGTTTGACCTGCAATACCATTACGTTTTGGTAGAGGTAAAAGACCATTTCTTTGAGCCGAACCCAAAGCAGCAAACTCCACAGAAGAAATTACCGATGGCGAAATGGGATTGGTGGGAGTAGTTAAACGTAACGGTATCCATTGACCCGTACCATTTGGATTGTAGCGGGCGACATACAATGTACCACTATCCCACAAATTGCTGTTGGCTTTGCTGGTTGGTGAAGAAATAACACCTGCACTGACAAATTTCCAGGTGTGTCCGCCACGTCTGTCATCACCCATGTAGGCGATTAATGGTTTCTTAGCTTCAGCACGGATAGCAACGTTTTCATGGCGGAAACGACCCAACGAAGTATGTTTGCGAGGGCGGAAATTTGGATTAACGGGATCAATTTCGACAATCCAACCGTATTTTTCACCAACTAAACCGAAGGTCTTACCAGTGGTGCCATCGATGTAACCTGTTTGAGTACCATTAGGGTTAACTGATTCTGTGACACCAACAAAAGATCCTACACTTCCTTGAAAGTTTTCTTCAGCACTTAAAATAGTTCCCCAAGGAGTTGTACCGCCAGAACAGTTATAGCCAGTGCCAATAATTTTGTTACCTAGTCCATCGGAGGAGAGGTTAAATACTTGGGTTGCAGCTGGGCCAGTTGCGATGAGATAGTTTTGATCGCCTTTTTGGTAGCTACGACTTCCCCAAGAAGTGACATTTTTATATTCATCACTCCTTTGGCTATTAATTCCCAATCCAGAAAGACCATGAAGGCGGCGATTTCTCGCATCAGCTTTAACCACAGCATAACGGTTACTGGAATTACGTCGGGAGATGCGGACGATTGATCCACCTAAGTTATATAGTGCTTCGCCGTCAAATTCAATATTTCTAGTGGAAGGTAAAGCCCAACCAATCACTGATTCAAAGGTGGTAGGCAATCCTTTAACATCAGCAGGAGCTTCTGGTGCTAGATCGGAAAATGGAAAACTCACATATTCGTGATTGACCCACAAATAGCCGATATCGTTGGTTCTGCCCAGAGGAATAAAACCCGTATAATCGTTGTTGTAACCGAAATATTCATCTTTGTTAGGAAAAACGCGATCGCCCCAGCTGATAATTACATAACGTTCATACTCTGGTGGCACTACAACATCATCAACTACGTTGTAGCTGTTTAACTTCGCATTTGCAGATGGATTGATTACCTGTCCCTGACCAATTGCAGTTGGCAAGAAACTTTTTTGCTGTTTATAAACGGGCAAAGGATGGGGTAAGCGCACTGGTGTAAAGCTTAGTGTCCTGTTATTTGCTCCTGCAATACTAGAAACACCATCTAGAATTGTGTCTCCCAATACAGCAGCACCAGCACTGCCAGCAAAAAATACTAAAATTTGTCTGCGACTTAATTGAGACATTAAATTCTCCTCTGTTGTGACATAAAAAATTTAGTAGAGGCAAATCTTGATTGATGGCAGAAAAAGCCATCAATTATTTACGTGAAATGCCACAGATTTTGAACAGTAAGTAACCTGTTATTAACAAAATGTTGTTTGCTATTTAGGTTAAATAACTAGACAAAAAATTTTAAGTTTGTCATATAATCTAATGACCAAAAATTAACATCAGGTTATATCTTGATTAATGGAGATTTATCAAACAGAATTCAGCAGTCAGGAGTCAGAATTCATTCTGAATTCTGCCTTGTTAAATAAACTTAATTTGAGAATTTTTCGGACGGATACCAATTACAGATGGTCGGGGAATACCTATAAAAATTATTTCCTTTGACATTTTCTTAACCAGAATCAGCTAAGGAACAGTGTCAGCGCTCCATCTGTCCTATCCTGGAGATGGATAAATAATGTTGTGGGTGAGACCGTGTTTTTCAGCGTTGTGATACCGACTTATAATCGCCAACCGATCTTAGAAAAGTGCCTCCGTGCCTTGGAGGTGCAAGAGTTAAGCCAGCCAAGTTCGGTTACTGATTACGAGATTGTCTTGGTGGATGATGGTTCTACTGATGGCACATTGGAGTGGTTGGCAGAACACAAAGAAGAGTTTCGCCATGTGCGATGGTTTCAACAAGATCATGCTGGTCCAGCTGCGGCTCGGAATTTGGGGGTAGAACAGGCGCAGGGAGACACAATTATCTTTATTGATAGCGATCTAGTAGTGCTGAAGAATTTCCTGCAAGCTCATGCTGACGCGTTAGTGCAGGGGAAAGAGAAATTGGGGAGCGATCGCTTTTTCACTTACGGTGCAGTTATTAATACTTGCAATTTCGACAATCCAACGGCTGAACCCTACAAAGTTACAGATTTTTCAGCAGCTTTTTTTGCTACGGGAAATGTAGCAATCCCTAAACATTGGTTAGACAAAGCCGGACTTTTTGACACGAGCTTTCAACTCTATGGCTGGGAAGATTTAGAATTAGGAGTGCGGCTGAAAAAACTAGGTTTGACACTAATTAAATGTCCAGAAGCCGTAGGATATCACTGGCATCCAGCATTTAACTTAGAGCAAATTCCCCGATTAATTGACCAAGAAATTCAACGCGGACGTATGGGAGTTTTGTTTTATCAAAAGCATCCCACATGGGAAGTGCGAATGATGATTCAAATGACTTGGCTGCATCGCTTACTTTGGGGAATTTTGTCACTTAACGGGGCGCTAAATGAACGGACAATGGCTCCGTTATTGCAATGGCTAATTAATTTAGGTAAACCGCAATTAGCTTTAGAAATTGCTCGAATCTTTCTCAACTGGTATAACGTGAAGGGTGTTTATGAAGCCTATGCCGAAATGCAGCAAGCATTGTGATTAAATAGCTATGAGATTGGTATTTTATCCGGTCACATTACGTCAAAATCGCTCCACCCATTAACCGTTCATATCGATACTTCAACTCTTCTTTCATCAAATACCAGCGCTCTAGAGTAACATCCATCTCTATTATTTTTTCTGCTGCTTGCCGCGCTAAAAGTAAAACTTCTTCATCTTCAACCAAGCTTGCTAAGGTAAAATCTGGCACTCCCGATTGACGAGTTCCCAGCACTTGCCCTGGGCCCCGAAAACGCATATCCATCTCAGAAATGAAAAAGCCATCCTGAGATTGTTCCAACACTTTCAACCGTTGTTGAGCATCAGGACTTCTGGAACTGCTCATCAACAGACAGTAAGATTGAGCCGCACCACGACCTACACGCCCACGCAATTGGTGCAGTTGTGATAAGCCAAATCGCTCTGCATTTTCGATGAGCATTACTGTAGCGTTAGGTACGTCTACACCAACCTCGACAACGGTAGTAGAAACCAAAACCTGCGTTTGGTTATCACGGAATTTGGTAATAGATTCGTCCTTTTCGGCTGAACTCATACGACCGTGCAGTAATCCCACTTGAAAATCGGGAAAAATACTTTCTTGTAACTTTTGATGCTCATCAACAGCCGATCGCAAATCCAGTTTTTCTGATTCCTCGACCAAGGGCAAAACCACATAAACTTGTCTACCTTGGGCAATTTCTCGACGGATGAGGTCGTAAGCATGGTTGCGTTGCTGTCCTGACAATACTGTTGTCTGAATCTTTTGCCGTCCTGGTGGTAACTCATCAATCTGGCTGACATCTAAATCCCCGTGTATCGTCAGTGCCAAGGTTCGAGGAATCGGGGTAGCTGTCATAGTTAACACATGGGGTTGTTCGCCTTTTTGTTGCAAACGCGCCCGTTGTTCTACTCCAAAGCGATGCTGTTCATCTATTACCACTAACCCCAGTTGCTGGAAGTTTACAGAGTCTTGAATTAAGGCATGAGTTCCCACTAACAAGGGTAATTCACCAGTTCCTAACTGAGAATGTATTTGTCTTCGTTTAGCAGTTTTAGTAGAACCTGTCAGTAATTCCACTGGTAAATGCAAGAGGTTAAACCAGCTAACTAACTTGCGATAATGTTGTTCTGCCAAAACTTCTGTGGGAGCCATTAACGCCGCTTGGTAGCCAGATTGAATTGCTGCGAGGATAGCTAGCACAGCGACGACGGTTTTACCAGAACCGACATCGCCTTGCACCAAACGATTCATTGGCACAGGTTTTTGTAAGTCGTTGAGAATGTCGTTGAGAACTCGTTGCTGTGCGCCAGTGAGTTTAAAAGGCAGTATTTCGTGGAATTTTTCTACAAGTTGACCTCGCGGGACAAGGATGGCGCTAGTTTGAATCGCTCTTGCTTGCTGCTGACGTTGCAGTAATCCAAGTTGTAGGTAGAAAAATTCATCAAAAACTAGGCGGCGACGGGCAACTTGTAGGGCGGCGCTATCGCTGGGAAAATGGATATTAGCGATCGCATCTTTCAATTCCATCAAACCATATTTCTGCCGCAAACCACTTGGTAAAGGGTCTTTCAGGTTAGCCGCAGCAGGTAAAGCAGTAATTACCGCCTGTCGGACTGTATTCGCCACTACGCCTTCAGTCAATCCATAAATTGGCACTACTCGCCCAATATTTAGCGACTCAATCGAATCTCCTGGATTTGCCAAAACCTCTAGTTCTGGATTATCAAGCGTCAAGCCGTATTTACTTTCTTTCACCAACCCACACGCGGCTAAAATACTACCCACTGGATAACGACGTTTTAAACTTTCTTGCCAAGCGCGACTACTAAAGCGTGTACCTGCGTAAAAACGACCAATTTTGAGTTGACCGCTATTATCTTTTACGACCAGTTCTAAAATTGATAATTTCTGATTTTTAGGGCTACTAAAGCAGTTACAACGCTTCACTGTAGCCACTATTGTCACCGTCTCACCTGCCTGTAACTCGCGGATATTCACCTGACGCGCATAATCAATGTGGTCACGAGGATAATAGAAAAGCAAGTCGCGGACGGTGTGTAAACCAAGCCGCGCCAAATTATCAGCTTTTTTGAAACCTATTTCTGGTAAATCACTGAGTTTTTGGTCAATTTTCGGTGCAAGCCTCCGACTCATCTCACTAACAATGGGAGATTTTGGGTCGCGCCTTTGGTGCGCTGGAAGCGCAACTTGAATTTTTAATTGATTAATTCTCCCCTGCTCCCCTGCTCCCCTGCTCCCCTGCTTCCCTTCCTCCCCCTGCTCATTTTGCTGGAGTTGTGATAGATACCTACGAGTTTCTGCTATTAAATATTGTCTTTCTTCCAGTGCTAGATGTGGATAACTAGCAAATTGCACTGCTAGTCCTTGCCAACGGCGGCGTTCAGTTTGGGGTAAGCCTGTTGGGAATTTGCCCAAAGTCAGGCTTAAAAATTCACTGAAGCGATATTCTCTACCCATCAAGTCTGTAAAGCCCCGTTCGGCTTCTATTGCCAAGGCTTTGTGCAATCGTATCCAATCTGGTTTTTCATTAGTCATTGGTCATAAGTCATTAGTCATAAGTCATTAGTCATTAGTCATTGGTCATTGGTCATTTGACTCTGGACAAAGGACAAAGGACAAAGGACAAATGACTAATCCTCAAACCAACTAGCACGCCATGCAGCTTCAGCTTCAGCGATCGCTCTTTCTCGATGTTTCTTTTGATACTCTCGTCCTAGCTTGTTTAGCTGAACTAAAATACTGCGGATTTGCCTGCGCTCAGATGAGAGTGTCACATCAGCAAATTCAATTTCTCCTAGCCGCAGGTTAATAGCCATAATTTGCGTCAGCCCAGAATCTTCTGACTGCTGCTCATTTTCAATTTCAATTACTAAGTTTAATAAGTTGGGTGGTCCTGGCATGACTTCAGCCGATGCTTCTGATGCAGCCGCAGCTGCTGCTAAAATCGGTTCTGGTAATTTTTTAGGTAATATTCCAGACTTTTGTATTAAAACATTAGCATCATGTGATAGTTTTTTCAGTATATCTTGCGTTACTTCTTCTAAGTTCTGTTGCCATTTTACTAGTTCTATAGGATTAGAGGTGTCGGCGGTGAGAGACTGAGAATTCGAGGTGTCCAGAAGTTCAGAAGATGTTACTTCCTTATTCTCCTCATCTTCATCTTCATCTCCTTTATCTAACCCAACTTCCTGAATTTTAATAGAAGTGAGCAATTGTTGCGCTGCCACTTGCCCCAACTTGCGGATGGCTTGTTGCAATTGCTGGCGCTGATTCAATGACAAATGCAGAAAGTTTTCGGGATACCCCTGTGTACAAAGGTGATAACTCGCTAGGATCAACTGTTTTCGTACAGCTAGCCCCAAGGTGTTTAGATAACTAGCATAAGCGGTTTGTAGCTCTACTGCGATCGCCCGAATCGCTTCTTTTAATGCTGCAATATCCCGTTCAATTCGCTCGATTGCTCTTGCCATATCTTTTCGTTCTTGTCCATGTGAACTATTACATAGTACAAATGTACGAATTTATTTTATAATAACTTCCCAAAGAAGTTTAGATTTTAAATTTAAGTGCGATATTTCGCGTCTCTACTAAAAAAACACAGGTCAGGCTATTTGCTTGACCTGTTTGGTAAAGAGTCATTTGTCCTTTGTCATTTGTGAATGACCAATGACCAATGACCAATAATATTACTTACCGCCCATTTGTGCAGCGACTTCATCAGCAAAGCTAATTTCTTGCTTCTCAATGCCTTCGCCCAATATATAGCGGACAAAGCGAGTCACTTGAATCTCTTCGCCTAATTGCGCCTTCGATTGCTTAAAAAGGTCTTCCACGGAAATACTCTGATCGCGGATGTAAGGCTGATCGATCAAAGTCAATTCTTTCAGGCGTTTTTCAATCCGTCCCTGAACAATCTTTTCTTTGATATTCTCTGGCTTGTTCGCCAAATCATCCTTGCCCATTTCAATGTCTTTTTCTTTTTGGGCGATTTCGGCGGGGATTTGGTCTACGCTTACATACTCGACATTTGGACAAGCCGCAACTTGCATTGCAGTGTTCCGTGCCAAGCTTTGAAAGTCTGAGTTAGTAGCCACTGACTCAGTTTGAGAACCCAGTTCTACTAATACACCAACTCGACCGCCAGTGTGAATGTAGCTGTCTACTACGCCTTGTGTGCCTTCTGCTATTGCAAAATTAACAAAGCGGCGCACTTGGATGTTTTCACCAAGGGTGGCAATAGTTTGCTTGATGGATTCTTCTACAGTCGCACTTTCATTCTCAATATAGGGTTGAGCCAGCAAAGACTCAACACTATTAGCTGTCGCTGCTTGCTTTGCCAGGTTCTTAACTAAAGCTTTAAAAGCCTCGTTACGAGCAACAAAGTCGGTTTGGCAGTTGACTTCAATGAGTACACCCACTCGACCACCTGGCTGAATGTAAGTGTCTACTAGACCTTCTGCCGCAATGCGATCGCTTTTTGCCCCCGCTTTAGAGATGCCCTTTTTCCGTAGCCAGTCTGCGGCTTCTTCTACGTTGCCTTCAGTCTCTATCAGCGCCTTTTTGCAGTCCATCATGCCGGCACCAGTTTTTTGGCGTAGCTCTTGGACGAGTTTTGCAGATATTTCCGCCATTTTGCCTCAATTCCTAACTTGACCTCGAGTTGTAATCACTCACCTAATTTAGTGCTGAGTGCTGAGTTTTGAGTGTTCAGTCATCAATTTTATTCTTCATTGACAAATCACAACTTAACAACTTCAAAAATCAAGACTCAGCATTATTAAATTTGCTGAGTCTTTCTATCTTACTCAGCACGGGCTAAACCTTAGCTTTCCGCTAACAGCACTATTCTTCTGGTTCCTCTTCGGGAATTACGGCATCAGTATATTCGGTTTCTTCGTAGTCATCGTCATACTCACTACCGTCGTAATCTTCGTAATCATCTTCAGCATCTAGCTGACCGTGACGACCTTCATAAATGGCATCTGCCAATTTTCCGACTATCAGCTTAATTGATCTGATAGCATCGTCGTTTGCTGGAATGGGGATATCTACTACATCTGGATCGCAGTTTGTATCCAACATAGACACAATAGGAATATTCAGCTTTTGGCATTCTTGAACTGCGTTATATTCCCGTCGTTGGTCTACGATTACCACGATATCGGGCACTTTCCGCATTGTTTTAATGCCGCCTAAATATTTCTGAAGCTTCGTCATTTCCCGACGTAGCATTGAGGCTTCTTTTTTCGGTAATAAATCTAGTGCGCCAGTTTCTTCACGGCGTTCTAAATCTTTCAAACGGTCAACCCGTGTTTTGATGGTTGCCCAGTTGGTCAACATTCCGCCCAACCAGCGTTGGTTAATGTAGTGGGAACCACAACGACTAGCTTCTTGGGCGATAATTCCAGCTGCTTGGCGCTTGGTGCCGACGAAAAGAAATTTCTTCCCTTGTTCTGCGTGCGATCGCATGTAATTGTAAGCATTATCCATCAACTGGGCAGTTTGCACCAAGTCGATAATATGCACACCATTGCGGGAAGTATAAATGTAAGGAGACATTTTTGGGTTCCAACGCCGGGTCTGATGCCCAAAGTGAACCCCTGACTCCATCATTTGAGCCAATGAAACTACTGGCATATATTTTTCAACTCCGATTCGGGTTAAACCTCCATCCAAGTGTATTTCCCAACCTGGGAAACACCCGAATTCTCAGATGTGCGAGATTAGTTAACCATACTAGGTTAGCACATTCGCTAGAGTGTTTGGTAAGGGCGATAAAAAGCGCTGCCCACTCAACAATAGGAAGCGCTATGCTTTTATTTAACTCAGAAATTACCAATTAGTTAAACTAGCCCAAAAAACCTATCTACTAGCGTTCTTCCTCATCCTTGGGCTTGGGTTTTTGTCGTCTTTGTTCTACCTGCTCGTCGATAGTTTCTCTCATTTTGCGATCGGCAGCGTCCATCGCAGAATACTTAAAACGGTTGATTATGCCACTGAAGAAGTTGCTAAAGAATCTTTCAATTTCCTGCATAATTTAATACCTCGGTATTTAAAGGTAAATTCTTGACTTTACATTGGTCTTGGAATTTCTATTGGAAGTTGTAAATAAAACGCTAACCTCTGAAAATCACTGTATAAAACAGTTTCCTCAATCAAATTAGTACTGTTGAGATTTCTGAGATTGAAACGTGGTATACCCCATATATTGTATTCTGTCTAAGGTAATAAATATAGCAAAGACATAGGTAACAAATTGTTTACTTGGGATTGGGCTGAGATAGAAACAAAACTTGGTAGATGATCTCGAACGGCTTAATTTTCTGTTGTAAATTAACGGGTGAAAAATTCAGATATAGCAAATTACCAAACCCAGACAGGGTAAAGTTTTTCAAACCGTATTGCAGTAAATTACACGTATCTTAGTTTCATAACCACTTGAAAAGAGATCGCTAAATATTCACGTCTTTATCATTAGATTTCCTGATGTCTAGTGATTTATGTCTCAAAGACGATGAGGTTTGAGGGTACTACCATGAAACTATTATTACCCAGTAAAATGGATGCAATATCTACGACGGATATAGCTACAGCAACTTCTGGACTTACAGCCTGTATGTTACTGAATAGTATCAGGGTCTACATTAAGCGATCGCAACCTCGCCTTTAACTGTTCTATCTGCAATTCTGCTTGTTCTGCTCGTTGACGTTCCTGTTCTGCTCGTTGACGTTCTTGTTCTACTAGTTCTTCTGCCTGCTGTCTTGCTAAAACTTCTTGTCGTAAAGCTTCTAACAGTTCATTTGGAATCAGTAATTTTTCCCCTGTATCCTCTCGATAAAATCCAATTAGCCTTCCCTCAACCACCAAGCGTAGTTGTAACGGTTCACTGCGCCCATCTTGTATAGGTTCGTAAATTTCTCCCCGCAGGCGATAGCCACGTAGCTGTTGTTCCACCCACTCGCCTTTAGGGTCAAATAGCCAGTATTCCTTGACACCTAACTGCTCATAGAGAGTCTTTTTAAAGATTTCGTCTTGTCCCTTAGTCCCAAAGGATGTCATTTCAAAAATAACTGTGGGTACTTGACCCTCTTCCCAGATTTTATAGTTGTCCCGACCACCGGGTGCAACATCAAAAATCACCATCACATCTGGGGCTACCCGCAACTTAGGAAAGCCTTGTGCATAGTAAAGAAATTGATTTCCCAATACTGTTGCCTGACTATTTGCCAAATACTGTTGCAGGACTTCTAAGGTAGTTAGCAAGGCATAAAGGTGGTCGTAAGTTTCTGCCACTGGTTGACCATCAGCACTGGGGTAGAAGATTTCTGATTCGACACTAACAGGTAGAGTAGCCGTCATAGTTGTAAAATCAGTGCTACGAGATTATTGTAGAACAACTTTACTTCTCCCTAACTTGAGATGTGCAAGCTTTTCAAAATATAACTAGATAACTCGCAAAATCCTTCACCTTCGGCAGCATTGGTAATATAAGCAGGGTGATATTTCAACTGATTCACATATTCCAAAACGTTTGCCACGCCTACAGAAACAGGAAAATAACGCCGATCAAATAAACTTTCATCATTGGGACTATCGCCAACAGTGACAATTTGTTCTGGCGAGTAATGGGGCAAATATTCGCGCAATACCTGCAACAATCCCACAGCTTTATCTTGCCCTTGGGGTTTAATGTGACACTGCACGTTGCTATAGGTAAATCCCCAACCCATTTGTTGACAAAGACTGTCTAGGGTTTGTAGTTCATCTTGACTCAAACCAGCTACATCAAAAGTCCAGTCAGTGACACGAAAGCGATTATCAGCAGATTCTTGGATTTGAGGAAATTTAGTTTGTAAATTTTCAAAAGTCGTAGCCAAGTGCTGGCGATGTTTGGCTAAATCGGAAATAGGTGTTAATACTACTGGTTTGTGATTCCCAGATGGAAAGTACAAACCACCATTTTCTGCGATCGCACCTGCAACCGGCATCAGGCTACTCAATCCACTCACCCACCCAGCAGAACGCCCTGTAACAATCATCACCTTAATGTCAACTGCCGCTAAATCCTCTAAAGCTTGTAGCAGTGGGGTAGTAAATTTTCCTCGTCTAGTTAGCGTGCCATCCATGTCTGTGGCTATCAGACGAATATTGCTAAAGCTTGTAGATGAAACGTCAGACAGGGCAGGGACAT
This sequence comes from Desmonostoc muscorum FACHB-395, assembly GCF_014698035.1. Classification (GTDB taxonomy): domain Bacteria; phylum Cyanobacteriota; class Cyanobacteriia; order Cyanobacteriales; family Nostocaceae; genus Nostoc; species Nostoc muscorum_A. The sequence continues at coordinate 82,047 of NZ_JACJSF010000015.1, read as the reverse complement.
TCTGGTGTCTGGACATACGCGGTTTTGTAAAAACTGTTAAAAATATTAATGATACAGCAAGATGGCATTGAAGATTTGGGCATCCTAAACATCAGGAGTCAAGTTTTTCAGTTTCCAACCATGCCCACTTCGATGTATCTTGCCCAATCCTCAGGATCAAAGCCTAAAAAGGCATCCCAGGAAGTGCCAGCAAGTAATCCTCAAATACCAACGTTATTGTTGGTAACTTCTGGAGGACTGGCTTTAGTGGTGATTGCTTTGATTGTATATAGTAAACTCCAGATGGATAAGCTGGAGAAAAAAATTAAGTTTGAACAATTCCGGGCGCGAGAATTAGAGAAAAAGTTTAAGCTGGCGCTGGAAACGATTCGCAAAATGGAAACTAATCCCGATTTGGTCAACTCACGGGATTTTAACCTAGATTATCTGCGAATGCGGATGTCAGAGGAGGTGTTTCATTTTGCAATCCTTAATCAAGTGAAGATTCAGATCAAAGAAAAAGTTACTCAAGCCCTGCGGCCAAATCAAGCGCAACAAGGATCTGTCGGAATTGCTAATAGCGCTGGACGGCAAGTAGATGAAATTTTTGATGTAGAGTATGAAACTGGTAGTCCAGGAAATTCTGCTAAACGAGTGCTGTTCCGTATTCAAGTCCGGTTAATGAAGTTACCAACGCAAGCAACTTCTGCAACTATTAGTCAAATTATTGACTGTATAGAAACTTACCTAAGTCCCATAGAAGATGAAGATAGTTGGCAACCAACAATTCAAGGTCGGATTGCTACTATGCATTGGGATCAAAAGGCTAAACCCACGCCTCTGCTGGTTCTGGAGCAATCGAATGAAGGTGTGAATGTGACTTTCCGTACTAGTCGCCAACCAAATGCCCCAACTCCGCCAAACCAACCTGGAATGAAAAAATCAGGCTCGGCTAGACAATAAATTCTGGCTGTCATTGGTCATTTAGAAAGGGCAAATGGCTAAATGGGTGCATTTGAGGAATTACGGGTTAAAAGACCATCTTCCATTTCTACAATGCGATCGGCTATGTCTAAAATGCGGTTGTCGTGTGTCACTAATAAGATAGTAGTTCCCTGATTTTTGGCCAGACTCTGCATTATTTCCACAACATCGCGTCCTGATTGTTTGTCTAATGCTGCTGTTGGTTCGTCTGCTAGCACCAGTGGGGGACGATTCACTAAGGCGCGAGCGATCGCAATTCTTTGTTTCTGTCCACCAGAAAGATTATCTGGGTAGTAATCAACTCGTTCTTCTAAACCAACAGACCCCAGCATGGCTTTTGATTTAGCCATTGCTTCTGTTTGAGAAATATTATCATTCAACTCTACCGCCATCTGCACATTTTGCTTCGCAGTCAAGAACCCTAGTAAATTGTGAGCTTGAAAAATATAACCGATGTTGCGTCGCATTTGTACCAGTTTGTTTTGACTAACACCAACTAGTTCTTCACCTAAAAATTTTAAACTTCCCTCTTGTACAGACCGCAAGCCACCAATTAAGCTCAGTAATGTGGTTTTACCGGAACCTGATGGACCGGTCATAATTACAATTTCACCAGGATAAATTTCTAGGTTGATATCAAATAATATCTGTTTTCTTAATGCGCCTTTGCCATAGTAATGATTGAGATTCTTAATGGCAATTACAGGTTCTTTTTCGATCATGTTTTTATTAGCTGTAAGTTGGGGTTTTCAAAAATTAAGTTTTCTTAATTCTCAATTTTATAAGCTCTATCTATTGATTATTAATTTTAACTAATATCACATTAATTAAAAGATATCTGCTGGATCTGCGGAACGTAATTTTCGGACTGCGATCGCACCAGAAATAATACACATCAGCATAGTCAAAATTAATACCATTACGGCACGATCAAAACTCATAAAAACTGGTAAAAGTGTTGCATCCCTAGCACTCTGATACATAAATAAAGAAAAAACTATTCCAGGGAAGTATCCTAAAACGGCTAATAGCAAAGCCTCTTGAAGAATTACGGTTAATAAATAGTTTTGTGTATAGCCTATTGCTTTGAGAGTAGCGTATTCAGCTAAGTGATCTGCAACTTCGGTATAAAGAATCTGATAAACAATCACAGTTCCTACAATGAAACCCATGACAGTCCCTAATGTAAAAATAAATCCAATAGCTGTACTGTTTGCCCAATAATTCCGCTCAAAATCAATAAATTCCTGCTTGGTTAAAACATTTACCTCTTTAGGTAAATATTGTCGTAGTTCTTGAGCAACAACTTGAGCATCTGCTCCCGGTTTTAATCTAATTAGCCCAATATCAATTAATCCTTTTTGACGATTACTAAATATTCGTAGAAAATTAATATCACTCGTAATTAAATTACCATCTGCACCGAATGATGCACCTAATGTAAATAGTCCCTCTACTTTAATTCGCCGCCTTCGTACCTCTGCTGTTACAGTCTTTCCTTGGCTAAAATTAGCAGCAATAGGCCCATACTCTATCCGAGAAGAACGGTCAAATAAAACTACATCCGGGAGTTTAAGTTTCTCTAAGTTCTCCTGAACCCCAGGTAAGTTAACTATATTAGTTTCTGGGTTCATTCCAAAAATTAGAATACTACGAGGACGACCTGTTATAGGATTTTTCCAGATTGTAAAGTCCAAATATATAGGATGTACTGATTGTACTGCGGGTAACTCTAAAGCTTTATATAAACGTCTTTGAGAAAAGCTCCTCATCGCCAAAACAGCGCTAGATTGACTATTAATTAAGACAATATCGCCTTGCAAGCTGTTATGAAATCGAACGTTACTATAATATAAGGCATCTCGAAAGCCGAGTTGCATAAACATTAAAATATCAGCAAAAGAAATTCCTGCTAAAGCCACAGCTAGGCGAGTTTTTTCCCTTGTCAGTTGTAGCCACGACAGAGGTATTTTTTGATTCATTTTATAGGTATCCAAGCACAGCTATTATTTACAGCAGAATTCAGAATTTAGTAGTCAGAAACCAGATGTAGCAAGTTTTAATACCTGGCTTTGAAGTTTAGGTTATTTACCTGACTTAATTACAAACTGCTGTAATTTATCAGGCATTGTTTATAGAATGTTTAAAGTTGATAAAACAGCCTAGCTAAGAACATCTCCAATTCAAAGTATCAAATCAGAAATTGGGATTACTGCTCATCCATAACTTAACTAGTTATTAATTTCAACAACCACTTTAGCGTAAGTTAAACCAGAAACTTTTTGACTATCTTCTGGAGGCAAAGCAATTTTAACTTCTACAACTCTGGCATCCACATCTGCTGCTGGATCTGTATTTAGCACGTCCTTTTTACCAATTTTTCTGCCAATTTCAGTGACAGTTCCCTTCAATTCACCGCTAAATGCTCCATTATCGCTGCTGATAGTGGCATTTTGACCAATTTGCACTTTACCAATGCTGTCTTCGGCTACTTCAGCAATCACATACATTTGGCTAGTTTGGCCAATTTCAGCAATACCATTTGCACCAATGGCTTCGCCTGATTTGGTATAAACTTTTAAAATCTCTCCAGCAATTGGTGCTTGAACGTAGCTTAACCTTAGTTGTGCTTCGGCTTTTCTGACATTTGCGATCGCATTACTAACTTGAGCTTGCGCTACTTGCACATCGGTAGGACTAACATCTAAAATCCTGCTTAGTTTGGCCTTTTCTTCCTCAATTTGTCTTTGCAAAGTTGCTAAAGTTTTGTCACGGTTAACTTTCGCTTCGATTAACTGCTGTTGCAATGTTGCTAAATTTTGTATTTGGTTAGCTCTAGCCTCGGCAAGTTGCTGTCGTATGGTTGCTAACGTCTGCTTTAGGGTAGCTTGGCTTTCGGCCACCTGTTGATTAGAAGTTACTGCACTCAAGCGTCTGCGATCGCGCTCTTGCTGAGAAATCGCACCTTCTCGGTATAAAAAATCATAGCGTCCGGCATCGACTTGGGCATTGCGCTGTTCGGCTCGGATACGTGTAAGCGTTGCTCTGAGAGCTTCTCTTTGCCCACTGAGTTCAGCTTCTAAACGATTCACAGTTGCTTGCTGAACAAGTTTATCCCCACTTAACTGAGCTGCAATCCGGGCGATCGTTGCTTGTTGAGCATCCCTTTCCCCAACAAACTGCGCTTGTAGGCGAGCAACAACTGCTCTTTGAGCTTGAATATCTCTTGGAGATCCAGCCCTAACTTGCGCTAAATTCGCACGGGCTTCTTGCACTTTGGCTTTAGCCTCTTCTAGTCCGGCTATTTGGGTATCGCGGTTGTCCAAAATTGCCAAAATTTGGCCTTGCTTTACTTGTTCACCCTCTCTCACCAGAAGTTGCTGAATTCGTGACGATGGCGATAATCCTGATGATGGGGCGGACAATTTAACAACCTCGCCTCGCGGTTCCAAACGCCCTACAGCACTAATGCTATTGGTAGATGGCATTACGGGTACAGATGTAGTGAGTTTTCTCAGCTGCTCGATTTTAGCTGTACCTAGTATCCCAGCCGCGATTACTATTGGCACAGCTACAGCGATACCCCACCAAATCTTAGGTTGTTCTTGATTAAGTGCCTGCTCACTTGGCTTTGGCTTTTCAGTCACCCTTGACATAGTATGTTGCCCGTTTACCTGAATTGTGCTGATGGAAGTAAAAATAAAAGGGTTTTTAATCAACAGCCAGCTGCTTAGGACAAACAACAGTGCTTTAAAGCTGGGTATGGCTTAAAATCCATTGCGTGATGAACGCTCAACACTATGGTTTTGCAAAATGGTGTTTTCTAATAGCGATGTCTGACGACAAGACGCTGACGCTCCTTCTCTGCGAGACGCTACGCGAACGTCGCTACCGCTTCGCTAATGCGTCTACGTACCCTACGGGTAGCAATACTTGTCGGGCTTTGGGGGAAAGGGACTTTATATATCGAGCCTTCCACTCCTTTTCCCCTTAACGAAGCAGTATTGCTAGGGGTAGCCGCTATGCGTCTATGTATGCAATACATTGACCTCACTTCCATTCTTCTTGCCTTTTAGGAGAGAAGAATGGAAGCTTGCTTACTTGGGGTTAGGTCTGTATTGAAACCGAGAAGCGCTATAGTAGCTGGCTATTCAATAACTCTGAGTATTATTGAGACATGAGTGTAATGGAAATTAGCAGAATCAAATCTAGATATAGAGACGCGATATATCATGTCTCTACACAAAATCCCAAAATGGTATGATGCGATACTGTACTGCTACATCAACTACGGCTACATTTGTCCCAAAATTGACAAAAATAGACTGTTGCCTTGTTTGGATACAATCTTGCTACAAAAGTTAGTCTTCCTTAAGTGAATGAATGATTAACTAACTAAAAAATATCTATCAACTTGAGCATTCCTAACATCAGAGTTTCCTTAACTTTCTGGTCAATGAGTTAGCTGTCTCTAGTTGCTTGCACCTGCCAAGACAACCAACCATTTTGTGATATTTGCTTCAAAGACCTGACTACTCTCCCTGTTGGCGTTTTGGGACTCCATTAAACTCTCGTTGAATGAATTCTACATTTATCTGTGACGTGAAAACGTAACAGAGCCTACAGATGAGGAGATGAGGGAATGATTAAGTTGGAAGGTCGAATAAAACTGTGGTCATATAATTTTCTGCCCAAACTGGACCAAAGGCTTTTTCTAGTACACGGCGGGTTTTATCGTTTTGCTGCTGTTTGGTGCAGTAGTTGTGTTGTCCGGCAAGGTTTTGTGTGACTTGTTCGACTGAAACAGGATGTGAGGCGATCGCTTGCATACAATGAATGTCTAAAAATTCTCGCACACGCGACAGAAACATTGCTTCTTCTTCTGGGGAACCGGGGCGCACAAAGATGCAAAAATCCGAAAAAATATTTCCCCATTCTGGTAATTCACGGGGTTGGGAAAAGTTAAGCACTGGTAGCTGTGCCAGTGCAATAGTATAAGATTCGGGTAAGGTGCGCTCTAATTGGATAGGGGAAAGGTCTGCGATCGCTGCACTAATTTGACCTCTACCCCCAACTAAATCGCAACCAAACATCGGCAGGTTGTATTCTGGCCGGGGAAACATGACGCAGTGCAAAATATCCAGCATATTTCCGATTTTTGCCAGTTCCAAGTGCATTTTGCGAAACTGGGGCGTTTGATAGCAGCGATTTTCAATCGTCAGTTTTTCGCCTTCTAGTCTACCTTCCACATACCCCAACTCATCAGGCAAATGGTAGGGCGATAGATCCAGGTGCTGATGCCAAGCTGCCTCAATACAATCAGCTAGCTGACGAATTAGGGGATGTTGTTGCTCACGCAGCGAGGGCATAGAAGTAAATGACATAAGCTAGTTGGGAATGCGAATCTAATGCCCAGTCTACAACCTGTCGTGCCACACCTGTGTGGTCTGCAATATAAGCAAACAGTTCCCCACAGCCAACGTAAAGTTATACGACAGATGCTTTTCACAAAGATTATTTATTTTGTAGTCTAGGTTACAGAAATAATTTTAGATTAGCCCACTTGTGAAGGCTAATAGAAAGCTATGAAACTAGATTCTCGTAGACCAGATTTTGCTGTGCAACCAAGAAGGCAGAATCTGGAGGATTTAAATTGGGTAAAACTTTTGCAACTTCCTAACCCCTTTAGTTTTGACGAAGCACTTTTATTATGTCCGGTTTCAACAGATGAGTGGCTAGCCTGGATTCCAGATCATGGGGAGGCGATACTCAATATCAGACATTTTTGCTACTAAGTATTTTTTAGGCTTACTATTTGATGTTTGAAAATATATGTAGTGGCATGGCAAGACTAAAATAGTTTATTAAAAGTAGGTTGGGTGAAGCGAAGCGCAACCCAACATATATAAGAATGTTGGGTTACGCAAAGCCTCCACCCAACCTACAATCAATTTTTTGCAATATTTTAGCCTTGACACGCCACTACAATACCTATTTACGTTTCGTAACAGACTTAGTTTTTTACGCCAACTTACTTATCTCAGTAATAACTATGTGAAAAACCTTTCCTAATTAAATTGAATGATACAGCTTGTTGCAGATTCTCGCCGAAAAATTCCAACTTATCTGGTGAATTGATTTACAACAGATGTACTCTGAATACGCCATTTACCTCGTTCTCTAATCAAGTCATACCGAACTCTCAATTTATCGTTAGAAGAGTTTTTAAACTGACCATTTTCATATAACTGCGTCACTTCATTGACCGTAGCTTCTACTGCGGCCCGATCTGCAAATAAACCAATTTTCTCAACCGATTCTATCTTCAAACTATGGTCGAACTTGCGGTAGCGATTGTCTAACCTATTCTGTTGAGCAATCAACCGCCATTGAGATAAAGCTGAACCAGTTAAAATTTGCTCTAAATTATTAATCTCATGATTTGGACCTAAAGCTGTGGCTTTGGTAGATAACCAAGTGTTAATAACTTGTTCTGCCTCTGCATTTGTTAAAAGGCCTTCTGCTAATTCTGGTTGTCTATTTGGATCGGGAATAGTTACCGGTGGTTGGTTTATTTGTACAAACAACTGTAGATCAGGCGGAGGAGGTTGAGGAAAAAACAGATTTTTTAACCATCCAAAAGTTGTTGTGGCTAATACCCAAAAAACTAATATGCTCACCAAAGAAATAAACACTCTCCATACCAGCCGTGTTTTCCCTTCTATGGTGTTCGCAAAAGTTCGCCGCCGTCGGGGACGACGAGAATGAGGACGATTATCTGGTACACGCTCTCGGATAGCAGATGGAGTGGGTTTTCTCCGCCTACGCTTTTGGTTATGAACTGGTGTAGCACTTTTAGCAGAACCGTTCAAATGCTGATTAGTGCCTCTGCTCATCCGTTCAGCAGCAGGAACGTCTGATTTTACACTTCCCGATGAACTCCACATAGGTGGTGAGAAGTTTGGATATTCGGGTGTTTCTTTTGTTGGTGTTTCTGGTAAATCGGGGTTAGGTATTTTGCTGTGATTAAATTGTGCTGAAGTCTTAGTTGAATTGTTATGAAAATGAGTATTCTTTGCCTTGGCTTGGGGAAAATACTGGGGGTTAATTACAGCCCATTCATTAGTTGTTTCGGCATCAGTTGGCAGTGCTTCTAAATAAGCTTGTACCTGTTGGTTAGCAAAATAATCTTTTAAAAAAGCTTGCTGGTTTGCTAAATCTCGAAAATGGGGAAAGACTTCGTGTTGTAGCCACTGTTCTGCATATAGACAAAGCCCTGGTAACAAATCTGGAGAGTCCTGAGATTTTTCCCGAATAAAAGCTAAAGCTTCGTACTCCTGACTAAGTTCTAAAACCCGAGTTGCTTCTTCAGTTTGTCCCAATAGTAAGGCACATAGCGACTGTTCTAAATGTACATCTTGGCGCTTGCCCAGACGCACAAGCATTTGTCTTGCTTGACGAATTAAAGCAGGTTGCCGTTGGGCAAATCCTCGCGCTATCAAGGCATAAACAGCTAAGTAAGTGGCAACAGCAGAATTGCGTTTGCTTTGGGCTTCAAATAACTTGTGCTGTTCTGCGACTGTTAAGTGGTTGCGTAACTGCTGAATAAATCGTAGAAAGTCATCTATGTTTAAACCAGAGTCATCATTATTCGTGCCATCAATGCCGCCACGATCTTCTAAGAGATTTTGCAATAATTCCAAGCCTTGGCTGCGTTCGGCAGTCTTTTCTTGAGGTAATGCGAGCAACTCCAAAATTCGATATGGCCGCAATTTGTAAAGATCAGCCTGAATTTCTGCCTGAATACTAGAGAAAAAACCTTCGCGTACTAGCAGTTCTTGACCAGTTTCTAGGGATATGGCGGCATTTTCGTAGTGACCTTGCTGCCACTGTTCCCGACCTAATTCTAGGCAGGCAAGAGCAACAGTGAGAACAACATCTGGGTGTTCAGCACTTTCATAAATTTCTTCGTCTGCTAAGTTATTGCTCTTTCTTGCACTTGTAGCACTATTTTTATTTACCAGGTACGGACGACCTAGTTTCAGTACAAGTTCGTATTCCCCCAACTCTTGCAAAATTAATAAAGCGCCAACTAATTCGTCTTGGGTAATTTCGATACCAAGACTTTGGGTATCACTACCCCTTTTGGTGCTTTCTGTACGATTTTCCTGTGCTACTGCGGCAGCAGCAAGGTTATCAGGGTCATAGGCGTGGGCAAGATAAAGCTGATCGTAGGTACTGCGTTGTTTTGGATCTGATAAAACCACGTAAGCTTCTTCTATGAGTTGTTTACGAGAAGAAATTGCTGCCTGAGAATACTCACGTCGTGGCAATTGTACAATGCGATCGCTGTATGCCTGTCGCAATTGTTCTTCACTTGCCGCTAACGGTAGTCCTAAAATTCGGTAGTAATCTAGCGGAATTCGCACAGCCTACTTCCCCTGCACCGTGATCAACATAATTCACCTAGAGCTTTCCAGGCCTGTAAAACCGTGCCATAAAAATGCCGTATAGAATTTACTCTACAAGTGTATATTGCAACAACTCGTTTTGTAACTTCCCGAAATTTTGAGTCACATTCTAGTACTAATTTTTTGCTTTCGCCTAGAAAGCCTCAATTGTTTGTCTTAATTCTTAGTATTTTTGTTTAACACGACTATTATCAGCCTTCGATACCACAAACCACAACTACCGCTTTTAATCACGGCATAAATGTTGTGGTTGCAAGAATCTATTGATAATTGATTTTTTTGGGACTTTCCCAGTATGAAGTAACAAAAATACTACTATTGGGGATTGACCCTGATAACAGGAGAACAAAAATAATATCATAATTAACCTTTAATTACAATTACCTATTTGGGTATATGGACTTTTGCTTCATTTTTTCTAAATTGTTAATGGATATGCAGAAAGCAGTCTATCTTGATTGCTAGTCTATGAAGGGGAATATTCAGGAGTGCTGAGTTCTGAGTAAGAAGTAATGAGTAAGACGTAGTACTTGTGAATCTTTTTCTAAGTACTCGCTACTCGTAACTGATTTGATGCCTAATCGGTCTAATTTTACTTTTTACTCAGCACGAGCTAAACCTTAGCTTTCCGCTAACGGTACTCAGCACTGTTTTGGTGAGAGAGAAAAACCCAAAGCGATATATATTGTCGTTAGAGTCAAATCCTCACAGGGTATGGGCTGAAAAGTTAAAAATCAAAAATTAAAAATTCAGCTATTCCCTAAGACCCTTTTTTGGTGCATAAATAAAGTTTGATTGTTGAGTCTTACAAACGCTAGCCTGTTAAAAGCCGAGGTGTTATCAGACCAACTTATTTAAGACCGTAACTTTAAGTTGTACAACAGGGATACTCAAAAATAATGGTTCAAGAGCGTACTTTACCCACATTTAATCCTGCTACTACGCAAATTACTAAAGAAGAAGGGTTATGGTTGTATGAGGATATGGTTTTAGGGCGCTTGTTTGAAGACAAGTGCGCTGAAATGTACTACAGGGGCAAAATGTTTGGTTTTGTCCATTTGTACAACGGTCAAGAAGCTGTTTGTACAGGTGTTGTACAGTCAATGCGACCGGGTGAAGATTACGTTTGTAGTACTTACCGCGACCACGTTCATGCTCTGAGTGCGGGAGTACCAGCAAGAGAGGTAATGGCAGAATTATTTGGCAAAGCCACAGGTTGCAGCAAAGGGCGCGGTGGTTCAATGCACATGTTTTCTGCCGAACATCGTTTGCTGGGTGGCTATGCTTTTGTGGCTGAGGGAATTCCTGTAGCAGCTGGAGCGGCTTTTCAAAGCAAATACCGCCGCGAAGTACTAGGAGATAAAAATGCTGACCAAGTGACAGCTTGCTTTTTTGGCGACGGTGCAGCTAACAATGGTCAGTTTTTCGAGACGCTAAATATGGCAGCCCTATGGAAACTGCCAATTCTTTTTGTAGTCGAAAATAATAAGTGGGCCATTGGGATGTCTCACGAACGAGCCACTTCTCAGCCAGAGATTTATAAAAAAGCTAGTGCATTTAACATGGTGGGCGTGGAAGTAGATGGCATGGATGTTCTAGCAGTCCGAGCCGTCGCTCAAGAAGCCGTCGCCCGTGCCCGTGCAGGTGAAGGCCCAACATTAATTGAGGCGCTTACCTACCGCTTCCGTGGTCACTCCTTGGCTGACCCAGATGAAATGAGGAGCAAAGCTGAGAAAGAATTTTGGTTTGCCCGTGACCCAATTAAGAAGCTGGCTGCTTATTTGTTAGAGCAAAATCTAGCGAATGAGGCAGAAATCAAAGCTATTGATCGTAAAATTCAGGATGTAATCGACGAGGCAGTTAAATTCGCCGAAAACAGCCCCGAACCAGACCCCAGCGAGTTATATCGTTTCGTGTTTGCAGAAGACGAATAAACAGTGCTGAGTTATGAGTGCTGAGTGCTGAGTACTTTTTATTTTGCTCAGGACTCAGCACTATGTACTCAGTACTACACCTTACTCAGGACTAAAATTTGTGTTTAGCATTGCAGTTCAACAGCAACAGTACAAGACGTACATTCTTTCTGATGAAGCCGCTGGTTCTCAATTGGAAGTCGTACCTGAACGCGGTGGTATCATCACTCGTTGGCGCATTCAAGGACAAGAAATTTTCTACTTAGACACTGAACGCTTTACTCATCCTGATTTGAGTGTCAGAGGTGGGAACCCAATTTTGTTTCCTATTTGTGGCAATCTCCCAGATAATACTTACATCCACAACGGGCAAAAATATACTCTCAAACAACACGGTTTTGCCCGTGAATTGCCGTGGAAAGTAACAGAACAGGAAACTGGAGATAAAGCTAGTCTCACTGTTGTTCTTGATAGCAATGAGCAAACTAAGGCAGTTTATCCTTTTGATTTTCAACTGGCTTTCACCTACGAACTTCAAGGTAATACCCTAGAAGTCCGCCAGCAGTATAAAAACTTATCATCCACACCAATGCCCTTTTCGGCTGGTTTCCATCCCTACTTTTTATGTGGTGATAAAACTCAGCTAGAGGTTGAAATTCCTTCAAAGCAGTATCAAGACAATCAAACTAAGGAATTTCACTCTTTTGATGGCAATTTTGACTTTAGCCGTGACGAAATTGATTTTGCCTTTGGACAGCTAACAAGTAAATCAGCCACTGCGATAGATCGTAGCCGGAAGTTAAAACTCACCTTGGATTATGATGATTTCTCTACCTGGCTGGTATTTTGGACAGTCAAGGGCAAAGAATTCTACTGTCTAGAACCGTGGAGTGCCACCCGTAACTCTCTCAATACTGGTGATAACCTGACTGTGTTAGCACCAGGAGCTAGCCACACAGCATCTGTAAGGTTGACGGCTAATTTTTTCTAAACCCCTTTACAAATCTACAGATGTATATGCTATGATTGCAAAGTTGCGAAATGCAGCGAAAGGGTCGCTAACTCAACGGTAGAGTACTCGGCTTTTAACCGATTAGTTCCGGGTTCGAATCCCGGGCGACCCATATAAGGGTTTAAGTAACACTCGCCTTTGCTTTTGATATAAAAAGCAGAGGCGAGTTTTATTATTAGGAAATTTGTTAGGACTAACGCAAATAATAGCCGAAACCCTAATTTTAAGTTATGGCAATACCCTGCGGGAAGCCGCTTTGTGTCTACATGAATTGCCCCTACAACGTTTGGTTTTGCATAAGTCCTATTTGCGAATCCGATCGCTCTAGAGAACAAAAATTTTCGGTTAAGCGATCGCTATCTTACCGAAGGAAGTGCGATCGCCCATTATAAAATCTGTTAGTTAGCAGATGTGTGAATTTGGTCATTTGCCCGCGCTTTGGGGCTTTTTATTAAATTCAAATTTCACATCGGTGAGTTTTTCTGATACTTCCCATAGTTTTTTAGCGATCGCTTGGTCTTTGGATAACTCGTTTGATTCGACTTTTATTGGATAGCCGCGTATCTCCATAAACCCATTGGGGCCGAAATATTCCGCGCCTTTTAAGCCTGCTTCGATTGCTGCCCGCAGAGTTGGTAATGCGCCCATCGTGATGTCTTGAGCAAGGATGCCGTTGAGATATTTCACAACGCCACCCGCAGTTCTCTGCAATTCGGTTGCTGTCCAGCCCGGATGCGAGGCGGTTACAAGTGTGTCGATACCGTTATCTTTTAGTTTTCGGTCGAGTTCGTAGGTAAAAAAGATGTTGGCAAGTTTGCTGTCGCCGTAAGCTTTCCATTTGGCATAACTTCTCTTTTCCCAATTCAAATCATCGAAATCTATTTTGCCTATACTATGTGCGCCGCTCGAAACATTGACAATTCGTGAGCCTTCGGTGTCGATCAAACGTTCCAAAAGCTGTCCTGTCAAAGCAAAATGTCCAAGATGATTAGTGCCGAACTGCAATTCAAAACCGTCCGTAGTTTTTGAATATGGCGGAATCATCACACCCGCATTATTAATCAGCAAATCCAGACGCACATAATTTTTCTGAAAGTTTTCAGCAAAATTTTTAACTGATGCTAAATTCGCCAAATCAAGTTCCATCACCTTGACATCGGCATCTTGATTCTGTTGAAGAATTTTTGCCAATGCCTTGTTTCCTTTGTCCAAATTGCGAACCGCAATGATTACAGACGCTTGTTTATTAGCTAAAACCCGCGCCGTCTCATAACCGATGCCGCTGCTCGAACCCGTTACAATCGCTACTCTTCCTTTTTGACTCAGAATATTTTCCGCGTTCCATTTTTCATTTTTCATTTTATTTACTCCGGCTTAATTAATCGAACGTTCGTTTAATTAACTCTCAAAAAAAGAATTAATTCGTTACTGCATCCCACGCAATTTTATAGGCGGTTTCTAACATTTTTTCATCCAAAATCAAAACACCACTAAAATGCTCTTTTATCAATCCAGTCAGAGGCGCAAAGGTAAAAGCGGTAAAAATTTCCAGAGAAATATCCTTAAAAACTTTCTCCTCTTTACCGCGATTGAACAAATCTAACATTGGCTGGAAATAACTCGAACTTTCATCTTTGCAAATGCGTTCAACCATCGGGGAATTAGCAAATTGCTCCGTAAAAGCAAATCTGACCGGATTTTTAATTGCATATTGATAATAATTATTCCAGACAATTTTAAAGGCTTTCTCCACCGATAGGTGCTGGTTGACACCTTTCAAAATTTCTGCACTCATTTCCTGCTTCACGAATAAATATATTTTATTGAGAAGATTTTCCTTGTTTTCAAAATAGACATATATTGTCGCGGGCGAAACATTCGCGGTTTTTGCAATTTTCGACATCGAAGTATCAGCAAAACCATTTGCAGTAATCAGTTCGATTGCCGCATCACAGATTGCTTGATTTTTTTTGTCGTCTTTGTGCCTCATAAATTCTATAATAAACGAACATTCGGTTATCGTCTAGTGAATAATTTTGATGATAGCGATACCTGCGGTGGAAACAGACTTGTACTGAGCATCTCGACTTCGCTCGATGGAACCGTAGTCGAAGTACAGCTTCTCTACGGGACGCTACGCGAACGCGGAAGCAAGCTACGCTATATTGAATGTGAGTGTCCCTTGGAGACTCATGTTAATTTATGTAAACTACGCATAGTTTGATCCCAAATGCAATAGTCAGGGAAAAACACCCTGATAGCATTTGTCAGAAGTTAGTGTGTTTAAGTTGAAGCGATCGCTTCGAGATGACCATTTGGGATACTAGGCTACCAGAGCTACTAGCTGTAGGGTAACTAAATCTACAGCGATACAGAGCAACGATGGTTCATAGTACAGGAGTATAGAACATAGTTATAGTAACGATGGCATAAACTTTTTCAACATAGATACACGACACTAGTTATAATTTCCTATAAGTTGAAAAAACTCTTAAGATTTAGCGTAATAAATACGCTTCTCTCAGACCGACTAGCTGACAACCACATTAGGAGGACTATCTATGGCGCTTGTACCACTGCGGCTGCTGTTGGATCACGCAGCTGAAAACGGTTACGGCATCCCAGCTTTCAACGTTAACAATTTGGAGCAGATTCAGGCAATCCTGAAGGCTGCTGTAGAGACAGATAGCCCCGTAATTTTACAAGCTTCACGCGGCGCTCGTAATTATGCTGGCGAAAACTTCCTCCGCCACCTGATTTTGGCAGCGGTAGAAACCTATCCTCACATTCCCATTGTCATGCACCAAGATCATGGGAATGCTCCTGCTACCTGCTACTCAGCAATTAAGAACAACTTCACCAGCGTGATGATGGATGGTTCTTTAGAAGCTGATGCTAAAACTCCTGCTAGCTTCGAGTACAACGTCAATGTTACCCGCGAAGTTGTAAATGTAGCTCATGCTTTGGGTGTCAGCGTTGAAGGTGAACTCGGTTGTTTGGGTTCTCTAGAAACTGGTGCTGGTGAAGCTGAAGATGGTCACGGGTTTGAAGGTACACTCGACCACTCACAACTGCTAACCGACCCCGATGAAGCTGTTGACTTTGTAGAAGCAACCCAAGTAGATGCATTGGCTGTTGCCATTGGCACAAGCCACGGTGCTTACAAGTTTACCCGCAAGCCGACTGGTGAAATTTTGGCCATCAGCCGCATTGAAGAAATTCACCGCCGTCTGCCTAACACCCACTTGGTAATGCACGGTTCATCCTCTGTACCTGAAGATTTACTTGCACTGATTAACCAGTATGGTGGTGCAATTCCTGAAACCTACGGTGTACCTGTAGAAGAAATCCAAAAAGGTATTAAGAGTGGTGTACGTAAAGTAAACATCGACACCGACAACCGTTTGGCAATCACTGCTGCTGTACGTGAAGCTTTGGCTAAAAAACCAGAGGAGTTTGACCCCCGTCACTTCCTCAAGCCTTCTATTACATACATGCAAAAAGTTTGTGCTGAACGCTATCAACAATTTGGCACAGCTGGCAATGCAAGCAAGATTAAGCAAATTTCTTTGGAAGATTTTGCTGCTAAGTATGCTAAAGGTGAACTCAATGTTGTTACCAAAGCTGCTGCCAAAGTTTAATTCTGACAACCAATAAATAGGTGCATAGTACTGCTATGCTCCTAAAAAATTGAGGATTTTAATATTGATATAAACCGGGTAAATACCCGGTTTTTTATTTTGTAGCAGTTCTCTTTTGCATGGAATACAGACCTAACCCCCAGCCCCTTCCCTGCAAGGGAAGGGGAGCAAAATTCAAAGCCTCTCTCCTTTTAGGAGAGAGGTTAGGAGAGAGGTCAAAGTATATTGCTTCCATTCGAGAAGCCCTATATTCATTCATAAGGGCGGTATTGCTCTCCGTGTCCCCAGTCCCCAATCCCTAGAACACCCGATGTTGCAAAGAAGGCATTTGACGGCGGACTTGTTCTAACCTAGTTGGCTTGATTTCTGCGATCGCAATTCCCGGTTTTTCCCCAGCATCGGCTAAAATTACACCCCAAGGGTCGATAATAACGGCGTGGCCGTGGGTTAGACGGCGACCGTAGTTATTCCCCGTTTGGGCAGGAGCAATGACGTAGGCGGTATTTTCGATGGCTCTGGCTTGTAGTAGTACTTGCCAGTGATCTTTGCCAGTAAAGGCAGTAAAGGCGGCGGGAATAAAGATAACATCGGCTCCCTTCTCTGCCAAATGACGATACAGTTCAGGGAACCGGACATCATAACAAATAGAAAGTCCTAGATTACCGAGTTTTTCTGAAAAATGGACGGGGGGTAATTGCGTACCAGCCACAACAGTGCTGGATTCCCGATAGGTGTTGCCGTCGGGAACATCAACATCGAATAGGTGTACTTTGTAGTAGCGGGAAAGTTCTTGACCGCTTGGGTCGATAAGTAGAGTGGTGTTATAAACTTTGCCTGTATTGTCTACAGGAAGTGGAAAGCTGCCGCCCAAGATCGTAATTTGAAAGCGTTGAGCCATTTTTTTGAGAAATTTTTCACTTTCAAGAGCGATCGCATCGCCTTGCGCGAGTTTATCTTTTTCTTCGCCCATATAGGAAAAGTTTTCTGGCAAGCCAACCAATTCAGCGCCTTGACGCACGGCAAGCTCTATTAATTCTTCTGCCTGAGCCAAATTTTTGTGTAGATCGGGCACACTTGTCAATTGAATAGCGGCGGCTAAATAAGACTTCATAGATTCAACAACGAACAGTTGATTTATGGAAGATAGATTATCAAAATATATCGCTACTTCAACATATATGGAACTTAATTAGAAATACTTCAGCCAAGATTTTCTTTAACAGACTTATTTTATTGCTGATTTTAATCTTCCTCTAGGTTCTGGCAAACTGAGTAAGATTGGCATTAATTTATGATCGAACCCTGATATAAAGTTACCTGCTGTGGATATTTCTATTCTCGTTCAAACATTTATCGCTGTGTTTGTCCTAGCAGATGCTGTGGGCAACATACCAATTGTTTTAGTTTTGACCAAGGGCATGATGCCAGACCAAAGAAACAAAGTTATAGATAAAGCAATTATCGTTGCGATCGCAGTTCTTTTGCTATTTGCTTTTGCTGGGCAAGTAATTTTAAATTATTTGGAAATTCGTATCGGCTCTTTGCGAGTAGCAGGAGGTATATTGTTGCTGTTAATTGCTTTGCAAATGCTGCGGGGAGAATTAGATCAGCCAATTATTGAAGAAGGACGCGATGTCGCAATTACTCCACTAGCTTTACCACTGTTAGCGGGGCCGGGAACTTTGACAACGGTGATGTTACTGATGTCGAAATCACAAAGTCCACATATTGCTGTGGCGGTGGGTATCTTAGGGGCGATGTTTATCACTTGGTTGATTTTGCGTTTAGCAAATCTGATTGATCAGTGGATTGGTGCAGAAGGTGGAGTTATTGTAACTCAGCTTTTGGGCTTTCTGTTGGCGGCGCTAGCAGTGGAAATTGGTAGTACAGGAATTAGAGAATTATTTTTGAGCTAGAAAACTCCTAAAAATCTTCTGAGATTGTATACAAATGTAAACAAGTTTGAAAAACGAGAAATTCGCGCCTCTCAAACTTGTTTGTAAAAATTAACCTAAAGCTACAAAAACATTGATAACTCAAAGGGACTTTGTTACCAATTGAGTTTCAAAGATACTTTTCTAGAGTGGAAGCTAATGTACTTTTAGGTACAGCACCTACCACCATATCTACTTTTTGTCCATCTTTAAAAATCATTAATGTAGGAATACTGCGGATGCCGTACTGACTAGCAACTTGAGGATTTTCATCCGTGTTGACTTTGACGACCTTGATTTGACCTTTGTACTGTTCGGAGATTTCATCGACAACAGGAGCTACCATACGGCATGGTCCGCACCAGGGTGCCCAAAAGTCAACTAAAACGGGTACATCGCTGTCGAGTACTTCTTGCTTGAAACTAGAATCGGTAACTTGTGCGGCTGTTGACATGCCTAAAACCTTCGCCAATAATATCTGAACTTGGTGAAAATTCTACCATAGCAAAAACATCAGCTTGGGAGTCTAAGGATGTACATTTGCAAAGAAGCTCTCGAATTTATTTACAAACATAAGGAACCGCCCGAACAGTAGTCCGGGCGGAGTGTGGTGTGAGGAGTGAACGGAAACATTCGTCTCCGCTATCTCTATTGTAGGCGACATATCGGATTTTTCCAGCAATTGTTTAGGGGGCTGGAAAAATTTATTGAAGAATTTGGGAGTGGGAATTGGGAAGAGGACTTGGGGACAAGGAGAATTGGGGACAAGGGGAAAGACTTGTTTCAAGTTCTCACTTCTTGTCCCCCTGCCCCATAACCCAATTTTATTTCCCCATACCTAATTGTTGAGCTTTTTGGTAAACTTTACCCTCGGTTAATAGAGAAGGCGCAATCACAACTTCCACTTGCTGCATTTCTTTAATATTTTTGGCTCCTAAAGTGCCCATGCTCGTTTTTAAGGCTCCTAAAAGATTGTGAGTGCCATCATCTAGTCCGGCGGGGCCAATGAGTATTTGCTCTAGGCTACCGGTGGTAGCAACGCGAATGCGGGTGCCACGAGGCAACACCGGGCTAGGAGTCGCCATACCCCAATGATAACCTCGTCCTGGGGCTTCTGCGGCTCTGGCAAAGGGGGAACCAATCATCACACCATCAGCACCGCAGGCGATGCATTTACAAATGTCGCCACCGGTGATTAAACCGCCATCAGCGATAATGGGAATATAGTTGCCAGTTTCCTTGTAGTAATCATCTCGTGCTGCTGCACAATCTGCGATCGCAGTTGCCTGTGGCACACCCACACCCAATACCCCACGGGATGTACAAGCAGCACCAGGGCCAATTCCCACTAGTACGCCAGCCGCCCCAGCTTTCAATAAATTCAACGTCACATCGTAAGTCACGCAATTCCCTAACACCACAGGGATGGGCATAGAACGGCAAAATTCTGCTAAATCAAGTGGTATTATAGACTCTGGTGACAGATGTGCAGTAGAGACTACTGTAGCTTGAACAAAAAATAAATCGGCCCCAGCTTTTGCTACCGCCTCACCGTATTTACTTGCACCGGCTGGAGTTGCGCTTACCGCCGCAATGCCACCTTGTTCTTTAATTTCCTGAATACGTTTTTCAATTAATTCCGGCTTTATTGGTTCGGCATAGAGTTCTTGCATCAGGGCAACAAATTCATCTTTCCCCACAGAGGCAATCCGATCTAATATTGGCTCTGGGTCAACGTAGCGAGTGTGAATCCCCTCTAAATTGAGGACACCTAATGCTCCCAACTGTGACAAACGTACAGCCATACGAACATCTACTACGCCATCCATTGCACTGGCAATTATCGGAATTTCTCGCTCAATATTGCCAATACGCCACTTAGTATCTGCCAAACTAGGATCTAGTGTTCTGTTACCAGGAACTAGAGCAATTTCATCTATTCCGTAAGCTCTGCGAGCTGTTTTTCCCCGCCCAAGTTGAATTTCCACGCTTTAACTTTTATTCAAATCTGTTTAAGCTAGGGTATCAAATTGTGAGATAAGTTGGGGCGTTTTTTTCCCTGAGCTACACAGATAAATTCCATTTACGCAAGTTACCACTCAAAACTTTGATGGACGCAAAGTATTAACTAAGCAACCAAATGAGCAAAAACAGTTAATTGGTTTTTCTATTGTGTTGTTTGAGGGTTAATGTTGCGCTAGTTTTGTGATCGCTGTGCTTTCATGTGTCTATTATTACTTAGTTATTATCACGATTATTGGTATTAATGCTCTTAATTTACCTATCTTGAGTTACATCAAGATGATGCAAATTATCACTGATGATTTACCGTTTATTTTTAGCTGCATCCACACCAGTGTAACCAGTTGCTATCCAAAGTATGGCTCTGGCTCCATCGCGGATAGATTTTTCGATAGATTCAGGGGGTTTTTCTGAAGGGACAGGCACTGGTTTTAAATAAATACCTCGACTACCCAAAATAATTTCGCCGATGACACAAGCCCGGCGCATGTGGAAGTCTGAAGTAATTAAATAAACGCTCTTGATACCACGAGCTTGCAAATCATCTACTAACGTAGTAAAATTAGTAACTGTATCTACGGCTTCATAATCCAGGTGTAAACGCTTGGGATCAACACCAGCTTTGGTAAAGACTCGTTGGGTGAATCTAGGTGGACTACCCCCAGTAATCCAAATTGGTATATTTGGATGCTGGCGGACAAATTCGGCCGTAAACTTCTCTCGCTCTAAACGTCTCGTTGAACCACCCAACACTACAACTGCTTGCGGCTGTACAAATTGGTTTTGTACTTCTTTGTATCCCCACCAGATAATTAGTGGTAAGACAAAAGCCATAAAACGAAAAGATTTACCTGTAAAGAGTAGCTTATTCAAGGCTCGATAACTTTTTTTACTAAGTCAAAAATTTCCTCTAGCTAGAAGAAAAACAATAGTTGATAGTAGAGTAGCAAACTCCTCAATAATCTGCCCAAAAATATAAATTTGGGTGACTTTCGTGTTACAGCGCGATTAAGCGGGTTTGAAGTTTTTCCTTTAATTGATGGATTATCCTAACCTGTATGGGAAAATTCATCAAAGGGTTCTAGCACCTTGTAGAAGAACCCCATTTAGGTTATCTGGAAAATCTCTTTCCTTTAAGGAGATACTTTGAAATTTCCCCCTTCCCGTGTCGGAAAGGGAGTTAGTTTTTTCGTGGGTTTTCCAGATGACCCTAAATTTCCCGTCTCTACAAACTGTATTTAATATAGTTGGCATCTATCCTACTCGCTAGTTGCTGCTTCTAGCCAGATTTCCACATCATCCGCTAGCAACTTCTGTGCAGCATCTAGCATTGATGTTGCTATGTCTTTGAGGTCTTCGCGGTTGTTCAAGTAAGTTTTCAAGGCTTCCATTGGGTCGATGCTGCTACTTGCGCTCAATTCAGGAATGCGGGGTCTGGCTAGTTGACTTACTAATTCTGCTTGAATGGTGTAGGTATGAGCGGGACTTAAAGCAGTATGTAGAGAGGAACTGTCAATTAAATCCATCTGTTCGGAGCGGAGTTTATAAATTAGCCGTACTACAGCATCTTGAATATCATACTTAGCGATCGCTTTCATTAATACTGCTTGCGGCTCATCTGCTTTCGAGATATCCACCTCAATGGTGCGGAAAGTCCGAACTGTTAAGGGGCAAAATTCCCATTCAGCGCTCCCCCGCTCAAGTTCCAGCATTACATAGCCTTTGTCTTCTTTTTCTTCACTAAAATCAACCCGCTCAATACTTCCCGGATAAATCACCGGCGGGTTGTTGGATTTATTGAGGTTCTGGTGGCGGTGGACGTGTCCCAACGCTACATAATCAAAACAAGGTCGCGTCAGCAAAGATAGGGGTAGAGTAAAGCCTTTACCTACTGCCAAAAAGCGTTCTGCCCCCAAGCTAGCATTGTCAGCCATCAAATGAGCTAAAAGCACTGTTGGCACATCGGGGTCAAGACGGCGAATTTCCCCTTCCATAACAACTCGCAGGCGTTCCGTTAACAGTTCGTTGACTTCCGCCAAAGACGAACCTTCTGTCTCTTGGCGAGTCATCAGGGTAGAACGAGTCAACCAAGGGAGGGTAATTACTTGCACTTTCCCATTGCGGGTTTCGATGCAGTGAGTAGTTAATGTATCACCAACAACAAATCCTGGCACTCCCAAAGTGCGGTAAATATTTAAACTCGCTCCTCCCTGTCCTTGGGAGTGTTGGTCGTGGTTGCCTACCAACAATACTGTTGGAATATTGGCATCCATAAGACGGCGAAATTGGCTGGCAAAAGCTTGTTGTACATAAGGCGGGGGTGTAGCATCCGGGAAAGCATCGCCACCAAATATCACCATATCAACAGCATCTGTCAGCGCTCGGTCAATACATATAGATAAGGTATTGACAAAATCCTCCAATCGTGTATTTAATCCAGTCGCAGGATTAATTCGTCCGTGGGAGAAGCCGCTTCCCATGTGGATGTCGGAAAGATGGAGGATTTTAATCATATTTGTCTTTCATCCTTAGTCATTTATCCTTTGTCTAATACTAATGACAAATGACAAATGACCAATGACTAATAACTAAATATGAATTCCACATTCTGTTTTATCACTTCCCCGCCAACGTCCGGCGCGTTCGTCTTCACCTTCGCCTACTTTGGTGGTGATAGGTTGGTCGCCGATGCTGGGATAACCTTTGTCATGGAGTGGGTTGTAGATGACTCCGTGTTCAGCCACGTAAACCCAGCTATCTTGGCGTGTCCAGGTAGCAATGGGATTTACTTTCAGCCGACCTTTACCATCAAATTCAAATATGGGCATATTCGCACGGGTTACTGCTTGGTCACGACGGCGACCGGTAATCCAAGCCACGCTGTTGAGTTCGTCTAGACCCCGTAACAGTGGTTCAATTTTTGTAATGTGGTGGAATTTAGCAATATCCGTATCCCAAAGTTTGTCGCCATATTTGGCTTCAAAGGCTTCACGGGTTTCTACGTCTGGAGTTTTGAAAGTTTGTAAGTCCAGGTTGTAAATTTCTTTGGCTTTGGCAACTAATTCTAGGCTTTCAGGGAAGTGGTGCAAGGTGTCGAGAAAGATTACAGGAACGGGATGCTTCAGTTCACTGTAAAGAATATGGGTAATTATCATGTCATCCACGTTAAAGGCGCTGGTTTGCACCAATCCCGTTGGGATATTTTCTATAGACCATGCCAGTATCTCTTTAGGAGTGGCAGTTTCAAATTGCTGATTTAATTTTTCTAAGTCAAAAGCGATCGCTTGGTTTCTAGATGCCGTAGAGACTGTCATGATAATCTTCTATTCAAATATTTCTACCTTGATTAAGATTTATTTTACTCCATAAAGGCGCATATTCCGCTCGGAGTTCAGGTATTTATTCTGTTCGGAAATTACTACATTTTGGAACTGGAGAATAAGAAGTGGGGGAGACTAGAAGACTAACTCCTCATAAGTAAAAACCGATACTTAAGTTGTAAATTAATTTTTTGTTAAGAAAATTTACGGGATTTTAAGTTTTACAGCGCTTTTATAGATATTTATACTGATTTTGATATGGTTAAGGAACTATTAAAAAAAGGATTTTTACTTAAATGAACGATTCAAAATTCAGCAATCCATTAGGCCAATCTATAATTATGGGCGCTTTAATGATGTTAACCAGTGTTGGCGTTATTACAATAATGAACTTTTTCTAAGATTGAAATTTCTAATTTTAGCAATAAGACTTCACATAGTCCTGCTCAAAACTGAGTGGGATTTTTATTTTTTATCTAAATTTATCAGTGTATATTAATTTTTTTTCTGTGATTTTCGGCTCAGAAGGATTTTTAAGCCGTGTTTTTACATAGTTTTACATCAGAGAGCTTAAAATTGGTATCCGTCTAATGACTGATTGGTGCTTTCGCTCCGGCACCGCCTTTACCCAAGAATAGTAATAGGGGTAATGAGCAAAGGAACCCGATCCCTACCACTCGAAAGCAATCTGCGTAAGATAAAACAGCAGCTTGAGTATTTACTGTTTGACTTAATAAAGCTAGTGCTTGTTGTTGTGCTGTTGCCGCATCCATGCCTTGGCTTTGAAGTGCCCCATTGAGCAAATCTAGACGTTGATTGGTTTCTGGGTCATAAGGGCTAAGTTTTGCTAACAAGATAGCTCGATGAAAAGTTTGTCTTCGGTCAAGCAGAGTGGTAAGTAGGGCAATGCCGATACTGCCACCTAGTTGTCGAGTCAGGTTATAGAAACCAGACCCAGCAGAAACATCTTGTTTGGGTAGCGGGCCTAAAACTGCCAAACTCAAAGGCAGAAACATCAACACAGTAAAAGCCCCACGCCATACCAATGGCCAAAATAAATCATCTGTGCCAGTTTGTGGGGTAATTGCTGCTAGTTGAAACATAACTCCAGATGATCCGACAGCGCCCATTGCAATTAAAAATCGGGCATCAATTTTACTGGACAGCTTGCCTAATAGAACCATAACGATCGCAGACGCTAAAGCACCAGGCGCTAACAATAGTCCTGTCTGCGTTGCCGTAAAGTGCAGTACACTTTGAGCAAATATCGGCACAGCAAAGAGTGTGCCATAAAGCCCCATACCCACCACTGCTGAGAGAACGCTTCCCGCAGCTAAAGAACGGTGACGCAAAACTCTCAAATCAACGGCAGGATGCGCTATTTTCAACTCGTACCAAATAAATAGCCCTAATCCGATAATACTGGCGATCGCTAACGTGGTGATGAAACCGGAGGAAAACCAGTCTTCTTTCTCTCCTTCTTCTAACAAAGTTTGCAGACAGCCGATCGCAATAATCAAAAACCCAATGCCGAACCAATCGACGGATTGGCTTTGTGTCTCGCTTTTGTCTTTGTCTTTGGGCAAAAACATGAAGGACATTGCTACTGCAACGATCCCGAAGGGAATATTAACAAAGAAAATCCACCGCCAGCCCAAACCATCTACCAAGAATCCTCCTAAAGTCGGGCCGATAGCTGGGCCAGCAATTACACCTACTCCAAAAACTGCCTGTGCCAAACCCTGTTCAGCAGGTGGAAAAGTCTCAAACAAAATTGCTTGGGCTTTAGCTAGCAACCCGCCACCACATAAACCTTGAAGAATTCGGGAAAGAACCAGCATCGGTAAATTGAATGCTAACCCGCATAAAACCGAGGCAATGGTAAAGCCAATCAACGAAAAAATAAAGTAGGTTTTGCGTCCAAAGTAATCTCCCAGCCATGCAGATAAGGGAATTAAGACGACATTTGCGATCGCATATCCAGTTACTACCCAACCTACCTCACTGACAGTTGCACCCAAACTAGCTTGCATATCCGTCAGAGCAACGTTAACAATACTAGTATCAATTACTTCTAAAATTGCACCCAGAGAAGCTGTTAAAGCGATCGCCCACTTCAATGGCCCGTGGACATAACCAAATTGATCAAAACTAGAACGTTTAATGTTGGTAGCCATTGTCAGAGCGATTCCCAAAGCAAAAATTAAATATCTTATATATACGCTACGGTAACGTATCATATGAAAATGGTCAAGGGAGACTTCAACGAAAAGCGGCAGAAATACTTATGCTAAAGATGGATAGTCACTTTTGCTGTTCTCGTGCATGAAAACTGGGTAAGCGAATGCGCCTACATATTGCAATATTTTCCGTGTAGACCGTCATTAGTCATTAGTCAAAAGTGTTTACCAAGGACAAAGGACAACCTCACCAGTTGATGTGCAATCTTATTTGCGTAACAGGGTAGTAGGGCTTCTTCGTTTCCCAGATGGTACGTTCTATGCCCAAAGGTAGAAGCAAATTGCCAAGAAGATATTTCTTGGGGATGATATTTTTATGAGTAACCAAATCAACAGCCCTTCTGGACGACCACGTAGCATCCACGCCGACCAAGCGATTCTGCAAGCGACCTTAGATTTGCTTGCAGAGGTAGGATATCAGAGCATGAGTATAGAAGCGATCGCTTCTCGTGCTGGAGTTGGTAAAACGACCATCTATCGGCGTTACACTTCCAAAGAAGAACTAGTTGCAGACGCGATAGAAAGTTTGAGAGATGATTTAGCGATCCCCGATACTAGCAGCTTTTGGGGAGACATGGATATTTTGATCAAAAATGCCGCCAAAAAGATAGATAGTCCCCTTGGTCGTCAAACACTCGCTTTGATAATTAGTACAGCGTCTAGCAATCCTCAGTTTGCAGAGGTTTACTGGACAAAATATACAAAACTTCGACGTGAAGCATTCTCTAAAGTACTTGAGCGTGCCCAATCTAGAGGTGAAATACACAAGGATGCAGACGTAGACTTAATTATCGACCTGGTGAGTGGGTCACTATATTATGCACTGATCTTTAAACCCACAACCGAGCCAGTAGAAGCATATATGCGCCGCACAATGAATCTTCTCATCGAAGGGATTGGGCATGGGGCATAGGGCAAGGGGGGCAAGGGGGGCAAGGGGGACAAGGGGGACAAGGGGGACAAGGGGGACAAGGAGAAAGAATAACCTATGCTCAATTCCCAATTCCCAATTCCCAATTCCCAATTCCCACCTTATAACTTGTTAGCAAAATAACTTTTCACGAACGGTCGTAAATGAGATGATGGATTAATTAGAGAAAAAGGTGAACAATTGTTATTTTTCTCCTTCCGCTTCTGGTTGCAGAATAGCATTACAGTACTGAATGAGGGTTGTCAAGCGATCGCTAATCGCCTGAAGTCTCGTCTGTGCAGTCGATGCCTGCCGCGCTCCTTGCAAAAACATCACATCTATTGCCAACAAACGCAATTGCTTGCTCATTTCCGTTTGATAAGACTGCACTCGCCAGTTTTCATCAGCCAAAGGCACAATCTGCTGTCCGAAAAATTGCTGCAACGAGGCTACACGCACTCGCAGTTCAGGCGCAGCAATTTGGGTCGTTGTGGCATCGGAGCGTAATTGCTCTAGCAAGGTTACGAGTGCCAAATATTTCTCAGGGTTTAAAGACATCCAGTGCTAGTTAAGATAGTATTAGTGTCAAGTAATTTTTCTTTTACAATAAACTTTCTTAAAGGCTTATCAGCACTAAAAGCCTCAAATCAGGATTTGAGGCTTTGTTTGCCATCAATGGATTTTCAAGGTTAATAGGCGACAGCATTTTCTTAAGGTGATGCTGCCACTTTTATTTATCATTCACTTATCTACCGATCCTATCCAAACCCACTTGTATGAGCAGTCTAGCTATAAATTCATCAGTTGATCTAGCCATTCCGGAATGGTTAAAAAAATGTTTGAAGGAGTCATCGACAAGTAACGGCGAAGTAGAAGATGACCGAAGGCATAGTGATGCAGTTTTAATTGGTCGCGCATTTGAATTTGCTTACCAACTGCATCAAGGTCAATACCGCAAATCTGGAGAACCATACATTGCTCATCCCATTGCTGTAGCCGACTTGCTGCATGACTTGGGAGGTAGTGCTGCTATGATAGCAGCTGGATTTCTCCATGATGTAGTTGAAGATACAGAAGTTACAAGTCAAGAAATTGAAGAACGCTTTGGCGCAGAAGTGCGGCAATTGGTTGAAGGTGTAACAAAGCTTTCTAAAATCAATTTCACCAGCAAAACCGAAAGCCAAGCCGAAAACTTCCGGCGGATGTTTTTGGCAATGGCGCAAGATATTCGGGTCATTGTAGTGAAATTGGCAGATCGTTTGCATAATATGCGAACTTTACAATATATGTCAGAGGCCAGCCGCCGCCGCAGTGCCCAAGAAACGCGAGATATATTCGCGCCTTTAGCCAATCGCTTGGGGATTTGGCGAATTAAATGGGAACTGGAAGATTTGGCTTTTAAGTATTTGGAACCAGAAGCTTTTCGCCAAATGCAAGAGCTTGTTTCTGAAAAACGGACGGCGCGAGAAGAGAAACTGGCTAGAGCTACGAATATGTTGCAAGAGCGTTTGCAGCAAGCCGGAATCCGCTTTCAGGATATTAGCGGTCGTCCCAAGCACCTTTATAGCATTTACCAAAAAATGCACCGCCAGCAAAAGGAATTTCATGAAATTTACGATTTGGCAGCGCTGCGGATTATTGTTCAAAGCAATGAGGAATGCTATCGGGCGTTGGCGGTGGTTCATGATGCTTTTCGCCCAATTCCTGGGAGATTTAAAGATTACATTGGGCTGCCCAAGCCTAACCGTTACCAGTCGTTGCATACTGGGGTGATTGGACTAACTGGCCGTCCCTTAGAGGTGCAAATTCGAACAATCGAAATGCATCATATCGCCGAGTATGGGATTGCCGCCCATTGGAAATACAAAGAAACTGGAGGTTCTAGTATTAGCCATTTGACAGGGACAGATGACAAGTTTACTTGGCTGCGGCAACTGCTAGAATGGCAAACCGATCTCAAGGACGCACAAGAATATCTTGATAGTGTCAAGGATAATCTATTTGAAGATGATGTCTATGTCTTCACCCCTAAGGGGGATGTTGTTCCTTTAAGCCCCGGTTCTACCACTGTAGATTTTGCTTATCGCATTCATACGGAAGTTGGAAACCACTGTTCAGGGGCGCGGGTAAATGGGCGAATGGTGTCTCTGTCAACCCGACTGCAAAATGGCGATATTGTAGAGGTTCTTACCCAAAAGAACTGCCATCCGAGTTTGGATTGGTTGAACTTTGTCAGAAGTTCGGCGGCAAAATATCGGATCAAACAATGGTACAAGCGATCGCGCCGCGAAGAAAATGTTGCCCGTGGACGGGAATTGTTAGAAAAGGAACTAGGTAAAACTGGTTTTGATAGTTTACTAAAGTCCGATGCAATGCAGATTGTTGCTGAAAAATGTAACTACCACAGTGTGGACGATTTACTTGCCGGTTTGGGTTACGGTGAAGTGACGTTGAACTTGGTGCTAAATCGTTGGCGAGAAGTGGCGAAGGGACAACAACCAGTTTCCACAGTGTCGCCATTTATCCCCAAAGAACCATCTACTACATCAAAAGCTTTACGAGATGCGCCTCCAACTACTTCCCGCGCCAGTGATTCGCCTATTGTTGGGGTAGAGGGGTTGGTATATCATTTAGCTGGATGTTGTACCCCGATTCCTGGCGAACCGATTATTGGTGTGGTGACGCGAGGTAGGGGGATTTCAATTCATCGCCAAGGCTGCCATAATCTAGAGACTGTGGAATATGAGCGCTTAGTACCAGTTAGGTGGAACCCAAGCGCCGAAAATAGCGGTCGTCCGCACACGTATCCAGTAGATGTTCAAATTGAAGCCCTTGACCGTGTAGGGGTGCTAAAAGATATTTTGTCACGGTTGAGTGACCAAGGAATCAATGTTCGCCATGCTCAGGTGAAAACCTCTGTTGGTCAACCTGCATTGATGGATTTAGGAATAGATATACGCGATCGCTCCCAATTAGAGCAAGTGTTCGTCCAAATTAAGAAAATGAGCGACATTTTGAATATTCGCCGCGTTGGTCAAATTGACGAATAGATGATTGGTGGGGTGCGTTAACGGGGTTTGACGCACCAGATGGCGATCGTTTTTAGGAATCGAACCGCAGAGGCGCTGAGAACGCAGAGAAAAGAGAGGAGGAAATTAATGTACCGTGTGATTATTTAGGTAACTGCATTAATTGCTACTAGCGGCAGATTGCAACATTTTTTCTCGTTTCTTGCGGGCAATTTCTTGCAAATCAACAGTTCTATCAGTCTCATCTACAATTTCACCAGTTATCACCTCAAGCACATCTTCCAAAGTGACGACACCAGCGATGCTTCCATATTCGTCTACCACTACTGCAAGATGTTCACGAGCTTCTATGAAATTTTTTAACAGTTTATCTGCTCGAATTATCTCAGGAACAAAGTTGACTTTTCGAGCCAGACTAGCGATTTTTTGATTGTTACTTCCTTCAACCATCGCTGTCAGTAAATTCTGTTTGAGAGCATATCCAATAATTTCATCCAGAGATTCATTTATTACAATAATCCGGGTGTGTTGAGACGCGATAATATTTGCTTTCGCCTCAGCAAGAGTCATATTTCCATAAATATATGTCAGCATGATTCGGGGTGTCATTAAGTCAGATGCTGTCACATCATTTAATCTAAACACTCGCTGGATCATTTCTGCTTCATCGCTTTCGATAATTCCCTCTTGATGCCCAATCTTTGCCAATAGCTTGATTTCAGCCTCATTCGTGGTTGGTCGTTTTTTCCCTTTGGCAAAGGGTGCAGTAACATTTTCTAGAATCCAGACTAAGGGTGTGAAAGCAATAGCAAGTCCAGCTACAGGTAAAGCCGCAAGTATGGCGAGTTGCTCAGAATAACGCTCTCCAATTGTCTTTGGGATGATTTCACCAAAGATGATAATCAAGAATGTCAATATTCCTGAAAATACACCAAGCCATTTGTCTCCTAAAACCTGAACAGCAATACTACCTGTAAGAATACTACCAATGATATTGAAAGTATTATTGAGGATTACAAGAGCCGCAATCGGTCGATTCATATTTTCACGAATCGCTAAAAGTCTTACTGCGGATGGACTATTGGATTGTGCTAATTGTCTGACTCTCAGGGTTGAAACAGAAAACAGGGCTGTTTCTACACTAGAACAAATTGCTGAACCTAAAAGGATAACAAACACAATGAGGAGAAGCTGTAGCATATAGTTTCCCAAATATGGGAAGCGAAAGTTGAGCTTAACTGATAGCAAAATGGGTTACTATCTTGTTATCTTCTAAGTTTACCGTTTTCTTATTTTAAGCTCATCGCACAGGAAGGCTTAACTGCTTTATTCCTATAGCACTAGATTTTCATCTTGTAAGTATTTATACCATTTATTTGTAAGGCTGCACCAGATTTCCTTGGCTTCTGTTTTCTTCTTGGTTTCTTTCTTTGGGTTATGAGAACGAGGAGCAAGGATGCTTTATAGCTTATAATTTTCCGTTATTTTGTGTTCATTGGATTCCCAACTCAGTATTGAATAAGTATTCAAATTTACTCTTAAATAATTAATTAATGAAGGCAACTCGGTTTATTTTTATCATCGACTTCGATTAAACTAACTATTAACTGAAGGTTTGGTTAATTACTCTCGTAAGTCGTTTAAATTTCCTTACATAAACACAAAACTTCTGCAAAGATACTCTGAAAAATATCAGACTTTACCTTATTTATACTACGATAATATATCGGAATGCAAGAGTGATGACATTTAAATTGCTGTCATAGTGGAATTTTGAATATCTCACAATCTAATAGGCTAGTGCAATTTTTAGAAAAAGCGTTGTCTTAGAACTTTATTAATCAGTAAAATCCAGCTATAATAATAGATAAAAAGATGAATTATGCCAGTACTTAACATCCTTCATTTAGTTGGGTCTGCACACAATAATTTTTACTGTGATTTATCACGTCTTTACGCCCAAGACTGTTTGGCTGCAACAGCAGATCCATCGCTTTATAATTTTCAAATTGCATATATCACACCCGATCGGCAGTGGCGATTTCCTGACTCTCTCAGTCGAGAAAATATTGCTCTCACCAAACCGATTCCTGTGTTTGATGCCATACAATTTCTAACAGGTCAAAACATTGACATGATGTTACCACAAATGTTTTGTATTCCTGGAATGACTCAGTACCGTGCCCTATTCGATCTGCTCAAGATCCCTTATGTAGGGAATACCCCAGATATTATGGCGATCGCGGCCCACAAAGCCAGAGCCAAAGCAATTGTCGAAGCAGCAGGGGTAAAAGTGCCTCATGGAGAATTGCTTCGCCAAGGAGATATTCCAACAATTACACCTCCAGCAGTCGTCAAACCCGTAAGTTCTGACAACTCTTTAGGAGTAGTCTTAGTTAAAGATGTGACTGAATATGATGCTGCCTTAAAGAAAGCATTTGAATATGCAGATGAGGTCATCGTAGAAGCATTCATCGAACTTGGTCGAGAAGTCAGATGTGGCATCATTGTAAAAGACGGTGAACTAATAGGTTTACCCCTTGAAGAATATCTGGTAGATCCCCACGATAAACCCATTCGCAACTATGCTGATAAACTCCAACAAACGGACGATGGAGACTTGCATTTGACTGCTAAAGATAATATCAAGGCTTGGATTTTAGACCCTAACGACCCAATCACCCAAAAGGTTCAGCAAGTCGCTAAAAAGTGTCATCAGGCTTTGGGTTGTCGCCATTACAGTTTATTTGACTTTCGGATTGATCCAAAGGGACAACCTTGGTTCTTAGAAGCAGGATTGTATTGTTCTTTTGCCCCCAAAAGTGTGATTTCTTCTATGGCGAAAGCAGCCGGAATCCCTCTAAATGATTTATTAATAACCGCTATAAATGAAACGTTGGGCAAGTAATACAACAGAATTCGAAATTCATTAGTCAAAATGAGCTTGTTCGTAATAAGGACTTTAGTCCTGTCTTTGGGGACTTCAGTCCCCACTACAAACTATTTATTATGATTGATTCGGCAGACATCATAACTACAAATTACCAATTACGAATTACTCAGTCGCCCCCTAATTCCACGAGTTTACCGATATTAAAATCGATTTTGACCCAACCTTTGAGTCGTTGCAGATTTTGTAGCAAAAGTAAAGTAATCTGCCAATGGTGCAAAGTTAAAAATGGTATCGGATCATCCAGGCGATAAATGGCATCTGTACCTCTGACTAATCTCCCAAACCAAGTTTGCAATTGTTGCCCAGAGCGAATCCCAGTCAATCGCCAGATTTCGTGATATATCCAGTAAGTGGGCTTGCTATCTGCAAGAGGTTCCAAAGGTGCAGCTAGAGGAGTTTTACCAAGATAGGCTTCTGCAACACCTGGGTGATTGTAGAACATTGTGATCGCCGAATGGGTGCGAGGATTACATTCAATGGCATAAGCTGTACCATCTTCAGCTTGGATAAAGTCAAGAGATATTTGTCCAGTCAGCCGTAAACTTTTGACGAAATGTTGTACCCATTCTTGAATTTGGGGATTTTCGACATTTTCATAGTTAATCTGAAACGCTGAAGAATTTGAACAGCAATGCAACCTTAATTCGCCGTCTCGGACTGTGCTATGGGTGCATAATTCTTTCCCAGGAATAAATTCTTGCATAATCCAAGGTTTTTCTGGGCTGATGGGTAAACTCTTGACAAACGCTGCTGTCTCTTCTGGAGTATCACAAGGAAGTTTGGTTAAATTTAAGCGGCGAACTGAGTCGTAAGAAATACTCTTAAGAATATATTTGCGCGTTTCTTTACTAAAATCGAAGTTGATAACTTGTTCAGGATCGGTGATTTTAAATGATTTGGGGACTGATAAACCAAGCGATCGCGCCTGATCGGTAAAGGCAAATTTATCATCCAGCATCTTGGTTATATCAGCATCAAAGTGAAAAACCTCACAATATTCTGATAGTGCAGACTTTGCCAAAGAGTCGTAATAACTAGCTACAGGGCTGCATACGGGTACATAAACGTCAATCTTCTCTCGTTTGACAATTTCCAATAGCGCCTGGGTATAGCCTTCTGGGTCGTCTTGTGGTGCAGCAACTGTATAAAAACGACTCACAGCATTTGAGAATCTATGCCCTGATAACCAGTATTTATGACCTTCAATCAGAATAACTCTGTGTCCGGCTGCATGGAAGGAGCGGGCAAGTTGTAATGCTTTGGTCATTTTACCGCCACTGACCAAGATATTCTGGGGATGGGCGGCTACGGCTGGTTTTTTTGTAAACGGCCCCCACATCAGAGATATCAATACTATCAAAGCATTAAGCGGTAAGGCTATCAGCAGTAGTGTTAAAGTCCCGATAGTCTTGAATAGAGCTGCTATTTTTATCCTCACACCCTTTGATGGCGTTGTGGATTGAGGAAGAGATAAAGAGATTGATTGTGCCATAAATTTTTCCTTGACGTGGAATGCGGTTCTTTTATAGGGACGCACAGATGTGCGTCCCTACCGGATATTGCATCCAAATGAGAACTGCTATAACATCAGATGCCTTGAATTGAGAAGAGCCTGTTATACCAAGCGTCTAATCAGGGTTATACCATCTCGTATGGGTAACAGAACTTGCTCTACACGAGGATCTGCGGCGACAATGCGGTTGAATTGAGCGATCGCTTCACCATTGGCTGTACGCTGTTCTGATGGCAGGTAGACTTGTCCTTGCAACAAAGTATTATCTACACAGATTAACCCGTGGGGAGCTAGTAAATGGCTATCCAAGATAATTTGGAAGTACTCTACATACTCCTTTTTATCCGCATCAATGAAGATCAGATCAAAGGATTCTTTTTTAGCTGCCAGCTTGTGCAGCGTCTCTAGTGCAGGTGCTACTTCTACAAAAATCTTGCTGCCGTGGGGAGACTCTTGAAAGCAAGTTTGAGCAAACTCGGCCACATAAGAGTCTACTTCACAAGCAATCAGTCGCCCATCATCTGGTAAAGCCTCTGCCATTGCCAAAGCTGAATATCCTGTGAACATTCCCACTTCTAGGATGCTTTTAGCCTTAGTGATATGCACAAACATCTTTAGTGTTTGTCCTTCAAGATGTCCTGAGAGCATTTCTTGCTCTAATTGACGCACTGTTTCACCATCACTGAAGCGTTTACTCCAGTCTTCTATGCTGGTCTTCTGCGCTAGTGCTGTCAATGCGGTCGATTCAGGGGTAGTGCAATCATCCAGATAGGAATCTAAACCTGCTGCTAATTGCAACCCTTGGCGCAGAGAGGTCAGTATCTCTGAAGGAATATTACTTTCCTCTGCCATTCTGAGGGTTTTTTGTAGCTGTGCTACTAGAATGCTATGTGGCGTTATTGGTCTTGCGGTATCTCGTCCTAAAATACTGGTCATGTTTTCACACTCCCAATAGTTTGGATTCTTCTTGAGTTTCTATGTAAGCGTCAATACCATCTCCGCCACGAGGGTATGTAGCACACAGACGTTTATGTTCAGCTAAAGCTGCATCTAGTTCTTCACGGGTGAAATCGTTGACAAAGAAGCACTCACCAATGGGTTTGGGCATAGCTGCGCGTTGTTTACCGTCTCGCGTCAAGCTAATAGATTGGGTAGCATACCAGAGCAAATCGCCATCTAGTAGAGGATGATCGATTGATAAACCTATACGACTCATCAAGCTCAAAATGCGATCGCGTTCTCCTGATGTAATGTAGCCACGTCTTGCTGCAATGGTTGCAGACAAAGCCATATCTATATTGACGGCATGACCGTGAAACAACGGTATCATCGGAGCTAATTCTAAGGTCGGACTCCAAGTGTGACCGTAGGCAATGACGCGATCGAGGTCTAACTCATGCAAGTTTGGAGTCTCCAACTCCAGCATAGTTTTTATTGCCTCGTAATTGAGTTTATGTGCGATCGCTTTCAGTTCCTTTGTGCCATTCACATATCCAAAGTGAGTGGAAAGCAACTCTTCGCCATACTCATACAGCAATTCAAAGACTTCAGAGTTCGCCACAACAGCAATTTTGACCAACTCTGCCATCCCATTACGAACTTGAGCCGTTGGTAATGTTTGCAAGAAGGAAAAATCGAGGATGACTTTCAAAGGAGCATGATATGCACCCAAGCGATTTTTTAACTTGCGATGGTTGACTGCAACCTTAATTGCTACACCTGCATCAATCAAACCAATCAGCGTTGTCGGAACCCGAATATAGTTACTCTTACGACGGTAAGCAGCGCACGCAAACCCAGCTACATCAGTGGTTAAACCACCACCCACTACTAATACTGGTTCCTTGCGGATTAAACCAAAGTCAGAAAAAGCATCAACAATTTTCTCAAAGGTTGCAAGGGTTTTAGTAGGCTCAGTAATCACAATGGGAACTACGGTCAGATCAATACCATAGTGTCTAAAATATGACTTGATTTGCTTGCCATATAATCTGTTGACATTAGCATCAATTACAGTCAAACAACGGCCAAACTTCTCATAGCTGTCTGCAATTTCTCTGTTACTGATATCAAATGCACCATTGACATAGATAAGACTAAACTCAATTTTTTCGTAACCTTCCACGCGAAATTCAGCTTCTGTTGCTTCAAACGATGCTTGAACATTACTCATTATTATTGACCTTGATAGAACTGAAAAATTTGTGAAAATTCAGGCAATATTTGAGATTTACCCTGATGTATGGCAATAACAAATCATGCTCATGAATGCCAAAACTTTTAGGCATTCTAAAGCCAGCTTTTACTAGAAAAGCTTATTATTATTACCGAGCGATGCCACTAAATAGCACCGTTATTGATCTAAATTCTCTAAGCTAACCTCTAATTTAAGGTTGCCCCAAGACTAATCAACTAGTCCCATTAAGAATTTATCGTCATAACGCTTGCGCTCTTTTGGGATTGTTGACCTGAATTCGGCAAGTTAACCTTAAATTTAGATTAACTTTACTATTAACTCTGCTATATCTATCTATAGATATAGAGGTTTGACAACTGTTTTAATTCGCAAAATTTCTAAGAGAGAAAACTGGATAAATAGTTTATCTCCAGGCTTCCATTTAAGATTACAGCCCTGATTAACCTTCAGTTCGCTGTTTTTTAGCATTAGTCTCGAACCTTTTATCGCTAAACTTGCTACGCTCTGTTTTACTCAGAGTGCCAGTGGACTTCTAGTTTATTTTAGTTAACTTTCTGTTCAGTATTTAATATACCAACGTCAGTAACTTTTGAAAACCCAAAATTTTAATTAATCAGAGTTACTAATTACACATATCAGTTTAACTCAAGACATGAGTCATTTTATATTTACAAATCTTAAAAAAGAGTTAAATTGGCTTTTTCGTTCAAAATTATAGGATTTCAGCTTAAATTAAGAGATGATTTTCTGGTCAATAACATAAAAAGTGATATGTGTATTCTGCCAAAAGTATATGAAGTGAATATTTTTTTATACTAAAAGTTGATTCTACCGATGTAGTCTATACCTCAGTAATGATGGATGATTAATATTAGTAAGTGTGTATATTCGTTCTAATCCCTATGCAACAGTTATTTCCCGGAGAGGTATTCGCCAGCACTGCTGATTTTGACATTGGTATTCGCCAACTGATACCCAGATACGATGAAATGTTGGAGGTAATTAGCCGTTGTCTACCTTCCACAAGTCTGCGGATATTAGAATTAGGTTGTGGTACAGGCGAACTTAGTCTCAAAATACTCAAACGCTTTCCAAATGCCCAAGTAATTGCTCTAGATTACTCACCTCGAATGTTACAATTTGCCCAAGATAAAATCACAGCATCTGGATATCAAAAACGTTGGGTTGGTACACAAGCAGACTTTGGTGATTGGGCAAATAATCCAGAAAAATTAGATATTGGTAGCGAATTTGATGCCTGTGTCTCATCCTTGGCAATTCATCATCTCCAGGATGAGATGAAATTAAAGTTATTTAGCCAAATTGCTGCTAGCCTCACTCAAGATGGCTGTTTTTGGAATGGAGACCCAATTTTACCGGAATCATCAGCCTTAGCAGAAGTTTATCAGGCTGCACGAGAAGAATGGTCAGTTGAACAGGGAACTAATTTAACAGAGATTCGCGCAAAGCTTGGTGCGAGCAGTACTCAAGGTTACTCTAGTCAAGACCAGCTAGCTAGCTTAGATGCTCATTTACAGATGTTGAGCAAAGCTGGATTTAAAACAGTTGCAGTACCTTGGAAATATTATGGTCTGGCGGTGTTAGGTGGCTGGCTATGAAAATTTTGGGTTTTGGATACTGGATTGGGAATTTACCTGTCCCTAATCGATATTTATCGGATTAGCAGACTTATGGTAACAAAACAGTAATAAATAACATTATTTCTCTTGATTAGAACTAATATATAGACGCTTTAGGTCTGTAAAGGAGGTCTTGCTAACTCACGCAAAGATTTTGGCTGAGACTTATGGTATCTAAGCCGTCCTTGTGTTTTGATGCAATATTCCCACATCAGAAGTACCCATGAGGGTACTATCAATCCTCTACAGACCTATCCGAAAATACAGAGTAGAAAATTTTCTTTAGAAAAGAAACCAGGGACACGCAATTTGGATTCGTTTTTCTGCGCCTATCTCCAGTGGGGTTAAAGCCACTGTTTGCCATCACTTAGTTTTAAAAGGAGAATATCTTGGATGGCTCGAAATAAAAAGAAATCAGCCGGGTTTAAGTATGAGCATCCACTTGTGTCTAGATGCCCGATTTGTTGTATTATCCCGCCCCATATACTGGAACATGTCGTTGTAAATGGCAATCCTCAACAGCGTAATTGGGCTTTTCGTACATTAAATGTTTCGGCACAGTTTCGCGGACGGAGAGATGTCATAGGTACTGTCTCATTTGC
The DNA here is from genome assembly GCF_014698035.1 of Desmonostoc muscorum FACHB-395. GTDB lineage: Bacteria > Cyanobacteriota > Cyanobacteriia > Cyanobacteriales > Nostocaceae > Nostoc > Nostoc muscorum_A. Next base: position 43,687 of record NZ_JACJSF010000015.1, on the reverse strand, counting down.
ACCTTCTCCGGGTGAAAAGCGCCGTACCATCTACGATGCAAAATATGGTCAGCAACTTCCTGGTACATTAGTGCGCGGTGAAGGCGATCCTCCGAGCAGTGATGTAGCAGTGAATGAAGCCTATGATGGTGCTGGTGCTACTTATGATTTGTTTTATGAGATATTCGATCGCAATTCCATTGACGATAAAGGGCTACGTTTAGACTCCACCGTGCATTATGGGGTTAAATATGACAATGCCTTTTGGAACGGCGACCAGATGGTTTATGGCGATGGCGACGGAGAACTGTTTCAACGCTTCACCAAGTCAATTGATGTAATTGGGCATGAGCTAACTCATGGTATAACCCAGTATGAAGCGGGTTTACAGTACTATGGCGAACCAGGGGCATTAAATGAATCGTTTTCTGATGTCTTCGGTTCCCTGGTGAAACAGAAGATCAATAATCAGACCGTACAAGAGGCAGATTGGCTCATTGGCGAAGGTCTGTTAGTACCAACTGTCAAAGGTGTTGCCCTGCGATCGATGAAAGCACCGGGAACAGCTTATGATGATCCAGTATTGGGTAAAGATCCTCAACCAGCCCATGTAAAAGATAAATACACTGGTACTGATGATAACGGTGGCGTGCATATCAACTCAGGAATTCCTAACCATGCGTTTTATTTAGCGGCTGTTAGCATTGGTGGCTATGCTTGGGAAAAAACAGGCAAAATCTGGTACATAGCTTTACGCGATCGCTTGAAAGCCAAAGCAGATTTTAAAAAAGCTGCCAACGTCACCATTCAAATTGCTGGCGAACTCTACGGTAATGGTAGTGATGAGCAAAAAGCTGTACAGGATGCTTGGCAAAAGGTAGGAGTTATCTAGAAGTTATGAGTGAGGAGTGAGGAGTCAGGAATAAATAGTCAATACCTTCCACTCCCTCACTCAACACTCAGGACTGATAAATCTGTTGTGTATTGTTGCTAAAGTGGGGTGTGAGAACTATCGTCTCCCATTTTAAGTATTTATCCCAACTAAATAACACAACGGAGAGCAAAAAATGCGGATATCCTTTGAACGCACAGGTGGCTTTGCTGGAATCAGCAAGAAGACAACCGTTGATACAGATACTCTCCCGCCGGATGAAGCTGCGACACTTCCCCGACTGGTGGAAGTTGCAGATTTATTTAGGCTACCTGAACTAATTACCTCGCCAAATCCCCAGAGCGATCGCTTTCAGTATAAGTTAACAGTAGAAGATAACGGTAAGCAGCATACGGTGACTGTCAGTGAAGCAGCATTGCCAGGAACCTTGAGACCCCTGATTGAATGGCTGCAAACTGTAGCACAGAAAAGGTAATTTGCTGAATAAGTTAAATGAATTTATCAGGGTCTTATGAACAAACCAATCAAACGAGCTTTTTTAGACACAGAAGATGGACAAATTCTTTATCGTATTGGTGGCGAAGGAGAACCACTTTTTTTACTTCATCAAAACTTCAGAAGTGGTGACGAATTTCGTGAATTGATCCCAATCTTTGCTCAAAAAAGACTAGTTATCGCTATGGATTTTTTAGGATTAGGAGATTCAGATAAACCACCCCGAATGTATTCAATTGAAGATTACGCAAAAACTGTTATTTTACTGCTAGACGAATTAGGAATAAAAACCACAAGTATTCTTGGGAACCATACAGGTGCTTGTGTAGCAGCAGAAGTTGCAGCAGCTTATCCTGAGAGAGTCGCAAAAATTATATTATGTAACATAGATAACTTTAGCGAAGACGGAAAGGCAGCTTTATCCAATAAATTTGAAAATCTCAAGATAAAAGCAGACGGTTCCCATCTTATGCAAAGATGGTCAGCCAGAGCAAACTATATAGGTTCTGCTGAGTTAAATCATCGTTGGGTTTTGGACGATTTAAAAGGTTTTGGCTATCCTTGGTATGCACCTTTAGCTGTTATCGATTACTGCCAAAGAATAGAAGCAAGATTTCGTTTAATTAAATCTCCAACTCTAATATTGTCTGGAACAGAGGACGTAAAACAATTAGAAAGACTAGGTTTTGCTAACGCAGACAATAGAGAGTTTATTTTAACCGCAATTCCTAATGCAAAGATGATTGATATTGAAGGTGGAACAATATGTATGATGAATCAAATACCTGAAGAAATATCAAAGGTGGTAATTGATTTTCTAGAATAAGCTAGTTTTGAAAACCAATAGAATTTAATCTTTTAATATTGCTCAAAATAGGGCAATACAACTGAGTAAATAACTATATACAGCCTCTAAAAGTTTTATGCCCAGAAAACATATTGAGTTTATTCAATCAGCAGATGTCCCCCAGAAATCTTGGGTTGTTGATGGTCTTTTGGAAGGTGCTAAAACACAGATTCTGAGTTTCGATACTGAAAACGGTTCTACTACAGAAATTGTTGAGTGGACGCAACACTGGAAAAGCGATTCTGGTTATTTCAATTGTGATATGGAAATTTTTGTTCTTAGTGGACAAATGCAAATTGGACAACTGCATCTTGGACAATACACTTACGGCTTTATTCCTGAAGGTGTCTGCATGGAAGCTTGGAGTACTCAAGAAAATACTACAGCTCTATGGATGCCAAGCGCTGAACCCATTTTTATAAAATCGCTAACTGATGCACCAGGAGCAAAAAGACAAGATTATATACCTTCTTTAAATTCCTATCTAATTCCTTGGTCTCAAACTCTCACTCCAGGTTTTCCTCCAGGAGCAATGAGAAAAACTCTGCGTGCCGATAGTAACATTAAAAGAAGCACTTGGTTGATCGGATTATTACCACAGTTTGCTGAAACTTTTGGAGAGTATCATCCTATGACAGAAGAGGGATTTGTCCTCCAGGGAAGTATGAAAACACAGGTAGGTCTCTTGACTCCAGGTTGTTATTTTTCGCGTCCACCACTTATTACACACGCCCCAGCATACACTGAAACTGGATTATTTGCTCTTATTCGTGGTGGCTATCCTCATCTTTCGTACCATGCCTGGGAACCACCATTAGAAACGTACTATCCTTCGGGTTGGAATAAATAGATGCCAAAATATGAAGTAATCTTGTCTCTACTTTAAACCTGCAAATACTTTCATGTAGAGGGAATTATTTAAGACTGGGAGCGTTTCAAATACCGCCCAGTGGGTAAACCTAAAACTTGCCCATTGTTATAAATAAGATTTCCACGCAAAAAAGTACTCTTCACCCGCCCAGTTAACTCTACACCTTCAAAAGGTGTATAACCTTGTTGTGACTCCGACTTAGCAGCGCTTACTACAAAGCTTTCATTGGGGTCTACCAGCACCAAATCAGCATCATAGCCAACAACAATATCGCCTTTTTCTAACAACCCAAAGCGCCGTGATGGGTTCCAAGATAGCAACTTAGCCATCTGGTTGTAAGACATTCCCCGCTTGCTACCTTCACTAAATACACCAGAAAGTAAATATTCTGTACCACCAAAACCAGACTTTGCTAACCAAATATTATTCGGGTCTTTAACATTTCTTTTTTGTTCAGCAGAACAGCAAGCATGGTCGCTAACTATCCAATCTACTTGATTGTTTAGTACTGCTTGCCACAAGTATTCCACATCAGCGCGAGGACGGATAGGAGGGTTAACTTTTGCCCAAATACCATTAGGAGTATCTACATCTAATAGCAAATGTCCAACAGTAACTTCTCGCCGAAAATTGATATGGGGAAAAGCAGTTTGCATTGTCAAAGCTGCTTCCATTGCTTTACGCGAACTAAGGTGCAACAAATTGATATTTGCACAGTTAGTTTCATTAGCCAAATAAGAAGCAATGCAAATTGCTAAACCTTCTGAATGAGGTGGACGCGCTGCACTATAAGCGTGTAATCCGCTCAGACTAGAATCATTTTCAACTATTTTGGTATAGGCATTGAGAATTTCTGCAACTTCACAGTGCAAACTCAAGCTGATAGTATCTCGCGCTTCTGGATGTTTTTCCATCAAGCGAGTTAGACCGCGCATAATAAATTCAAAATGCGCGAAGTCGTATCTTTCTTCTTTGTTAATCATCAAAAAGAGGTTTTGCTGGTCTGATAAACCATGCAACCCATAGCCGCCATAAAACATGAAGATTTTAAACGAAGATATACCGTGTTCCTCAAACAATAAAGGTATTTCGTCGATATGCTGGCTAGCTATAGGTGCGATGTGATAGGCGTAATCTACAAAAAAATTACCTGTGGATAAGGCCAAAACCTCTGGAAAAAAATCGCGGTAGGAGCCGCCTTTGTTAAGATAATACTGCCCTGTACGGATGTAATTTAAGCTGGTAGTTACGCCTCCCATTGCGGCTGCTTTGCTTTCAGTCAGAGCATCTTTGTCGAGGGGTTGATAGATACCGACGTGCATGTGGGCATCCACGACTCCAGGAAAGCCTAGCAGGTTTTTACCATCAAATACCTGTTTGCCTGTGTCTGCGCTAATATTAGAGGCAATCTGAGCAAATTTTCCATCCTTAATGCCTAAATCAAGTAGTTCGATTGCATCCTGATGGGGACGAACTACCCGCACATTTTTGATAATTTGATCTAATAGGGGAGTTTTGGACACAGTAGACCTCACACTAAAATGAGTTTAGTCAGGAATTCCAACATCGAATCTGGATGAAGAGCAAATCCTATCATTATATATAACGGTTTTTTATGAAATCATCTTCAGGAGAAAAAACAATGGAAAGCTTTAATGAATATAATATAGACCCAAATCAATTTACTTTTCTCAAAATCTTTGAAGATAACTGGCAAGTGATTAGAGAAGAATTTAAACGCTTTATTAACCAGGCATCTGATGAAGAGCTAAAGTTAACTTACGATATTCTGGGTCCTAAAAGTAAAACAATTAAAACCAAGGGTAATGCAAAATACAGCGCTTTTGGTATTTTATTTCAAGGTCTTTTTATTGAACAATATATTCAAGCTTATCAAATACAATATCCTGATTATGGGCCAGATGAGGCATCAAAAAAAGCACTTTTATTAAGAGAGAAGTATTTTCCAAATTTAGCTAATTTGATAAAAAATGTGAATTTTATTGATGATGATATCATCAGAAACGTCTATTATGGTACATTTCATCCGGGATTAGATATTAAGCTGCATGTAAACTATAACCCTCATACAAATCGTGGGTATTTGGGATTAATAGTTCCAGAGGGAGATGTGGCTATGAAAATATGCCACGATCAACTTTATTGGCATGAAGGAAAATTCCTGGTTTTAGATCATAGCTATCCACACTGTCCACATAATTACACTAATTATGATAGAACTGTTTTGGTTGTAGACTTTTTTAAACCAGATAAACCTAGAGATGAAGTGATCCGATTTGAGAAAGAGCAAGTCACACAACGGATGCAAGATAATCCTTACAGCTTAGGTGTTTTTGGTAAAAGCGATAAAGCTAAAGAAGAAGATTTTATCAAGTATGGTTTAGCTCATCAATTAGAGTGGGATAAAGCTTTATAAGGATAGTGAAATGCACCTTGTATTGTTGATAAATAGTGCGTTAGGTGAAAACATAACGAACGTACCCTAAATTTAAATTTCTCAACATAGCTTTTAATATTTGCACCGAATTACTTGTATCAATGAATGTACAAACCTACAGAAAGTTAATAGCAAATCAACTGAATCAAGATTTTAAATTGTCCATTAAAATTGTCGAAATTCCTATTACCCAACCTGCGGCTAGCGAACTTTTAATTCAAAATAAATTTGCTGGCGTTAACGGTGGCTTTGACACCTTACTTTGTCGTGGTGACGTTCCATATATTAACTTAATTCCTCCCTTTGATTTGGGTGTGGAAGCTGTGGGGAAAGTTATCGCTATGGGTGAAAATGTCAAAGATTTTCAAATTGGTGATGCTGTCATAACTATTGCACGTGGCGGCGGTTATCGAGAATATCAGGTTATCGATGCAAACTTAGCAGTGAAGGTGCGCGAAGCAACGCCAGAGTTGCTAACACTAATGCCTACAGGTGTATCAGCTTTGGTTGCATTGGAACAAGTGGGGGAGATGAAAAGTAATGAAGTGGTTTTAGTTACAGCCGCCGCCGGGGGAACCGGTCATATTGCAGTGCAATTGGCAAAGTTAGCCGGGAATCATGTCATTGGTACTTGTAGTTCTGAGGCGAAGGCAAAGTTACTGAGAGAATTAGGGTGCGATCGCATTATCAACTATCGCACAGAAAATCTCAATCAAATCCTCAAGCAAGAATACCCCAATGGGATTAATTTAATTTTTGACTGTGTAGGTAAACAGGTTTTTGATACTTGCGTTGAAAACTTGGCAGTGCGCGGACGCTTAGTTGTAGTTGGTTTCATCTCCGAATACGCAAAAGATGTAGAAGAAATTACACAACCACGCCTTTATCACCAGCTATTTTGGAAAGCTGCTTCTGTGAGAGGCTTTCTCATGCCTCATTATAAAGAATATATGGCAGAGGCACGCGATCGCCTATTAAACCTGTTCTACACAGACAAACTCAAAGTTTCCGTTGACCCAAGACACTTTCAAGGCATAGAATCAATACCCGAAGCTGTAGAATATCTCTTCAGTGGTCAGAATTGTGGGAAAGTAGTTGTGAGGTTTTAAGTCACACAGCATTAGTTTATATCTAGTTAGCGCGGGTGGGAATGACACAAGACTCAGAAAATACTTTAAAAGTTGCTCGACAGGCATTTGAGCATCTTACGTATGGTATGGCAACTGGAGAGTGGGAAGCATTGTTAGATATGCTCACAGAAGACTTTACCCTTTGGTTTCCAATGGGTAAATTCCACGGTTTGAATGTCGGTAAACAGCGAGCTAGAGAATTTTTCGAGTACGTTTTTGAAGCCTTCAGCCCTGGTTTGAACTTGACCGGCTTAGACCGTGTTACGAGCAATGAAACAACGGCTGTTTTTGAGTTTCGAGATGAGGGACTTTTGTTTGGGCAGCTTTACAAAAATCGGGTAGTGGTTTCTTTTGATGTGCGTGGAGACAAAATTTGTGGCTATAGGGAATACTTTGGCAGCGATGGTAAATCCTATTAAATAATTCGTAATTATGAATTATTTAGTTTCTCTCAGGGTTGAGTTTGTTGATTTCTTTGCACTTAGCTTCTGCGGCTTGATATGCTGCCAAATAGTCCTGACCACCCAACATCACATCACCATAATATTCATAAGGTGGATCGCCATAGATTGGTAATGGTTCATCTTCTGGATAATCTTCTTTCGATTCTTCAATGATGGCTTTCAATTTTTTAACCGTTAGCCTTTGTGCTGCAAAATACCAGAGTTCTTGGGGATTTTTGTTCAGGTGCGGTAATGTGGGATCGATAATGCGTACCTCAGAGGCATCGCCTAGTTCAATCCAACTGTGTTCAATGGGCCTGTATGGCTTTCCCACAAAAGTTAAAAATCCTTGGACATATCTTGCTCCCTCAGTAGACAATGCTGCTTTATAAGCATTATCAAACGGAGTGCTAGCTCTGCTGTTTATGCGTTCAGCAGTTTCGATTGACAGCGTTTCATCCAGTAGTTTGTTCATCAATAGCAAGGATTAGAGCAGCCATGAGAATATATTACCACTCATGGGCACTGGGGAATGGGGAATGGGAGATGAGGTAGAAATAACCAATGACAAATGACAAATGACGAATGACAAACTCTACTTTGTATTAATTACCATCTGTAAATTTCTTAACAAGTCGCTTGAGGTGTAGGGCTTGGACAATAGGGTTTTGACACTATTACCAAGGATTTTAATTATTTCATGATTGGAAGCTAATCCACTAACACCAATAATTTTGATCTCTGGATTAATTTTTTTCAACACATTAATGGTTGTTGGCCCATCCATGTTTGGCATCATCATATCAACTAAGACTACACTAATTTCTTGTTGATATTCTGTATATAGTGCGATCGCATCAATCCCATCACTAGCTACTATAACTTTATAGGCATTTTTTTCTAACCAGGTTTGAGTAACCTCTCGAATTGAATCTTCATCATCAACCACGAGAATCAATTCTCCATGCCCCGGTGGTAATTCATCTCCAGCTAATTGACTATCTGTCTCCATTGTTTGCGTGGCGGGTAAGCAAACTTGAAACTCTGTGCCTTTGCCCACGTCAGTCACTACATTCACAAAACCGAAGTGGCTTTTTATAATCCCAAGCACTGTTGAAAGACCAAGCCCTGTGCCTTTTCCGACTTCTTTTGTTGTGAAAAATGGCTCAAAAATTCTATCTACTATTTCTCTCTTAATTCCTATGCCTGTATCAGAGACGCTAATCATTACATAAGAACCTACCTTAGCATCAATATTCATTTTGGCGTAATGACTATCAACCCAGAAATTCTTCGCAGAAATCTTTAGAATACCGCCATTAGGCATGGCATCATGAGCATTGATACATAGGTTCATTAGCACTTGGTGTAACTGGGTAGCATCGCCAAAGATATTCCATAAGTTTTGCTCAGAAATATCAATACGGATTTCAATAGCTCTGGAAAATGTTTGCTTAATAATATTTTCAATTTCTGAAATCAAATACCGCACCTGTAAGGTTTTAAAGTTCCCTACAGAGCCGCGTGAAAACCATAACACTTGTTTAACTAAATCTGCGGTGCGTTTAACATTTGTTTCCATAATTGTTAGCCATTGCTGACTTTTTTCATCTGGAAGCTGTGCCTCTAAAAGTTGCACTGTCATCAACATAGGTGTTAGTGCATTGTTAAGATCGTGGGCAATACCACTTGCTAGAGTGCCAAGGCTTTCCATTCGCTGGGCGCGGAGAAACTGCGCTTCCAGTTGTTTTTTCTCTGTAATGTCGGAGTTGACAATTAGGACGGATTTAGCTTGTCCCTCATTATCATTTACCAGTGTCCATCGGCTAGCAACGATAATCTCTTGGCCTTGTTTGGTAACTTGATATAATTCACCTTGCCACGAACCATGTTCAACTAAAGTTTTCTGGATGTTTTTTAGTTGGCCAAAACTTTGCTTTTGATACAAAAACTGATTGGCATTCTTGCTCAATGCTTCTTCTGCAATCCAACCGTACAGATGTTCAGCCCCTTTATTCCAAAATTGAATTTTGTTAACTAAATCTTGAACGATAATTGCGTCTGTGGTGATATCGAGCCAAGCTGCTTGCTCACGAATTTTTTGCTCTGCATTTTTGCGTTCACGTAGCACAGCTTGCTGTTCGGTAATATCAATTACAAAGCCCGCCATCCGAGCAACTTTGCCTGTAGAGTCTAAAAAGATATAACCATTATTTTCAACTGTGATGTAAGTGCCATCTTTGCGAGCAACGCGAAACTCAAGGTGGAATCGCTCTTTTGCGGATAAAACGTGGTTAATCTCTTCATTGAATAATTTTCTATCATCAGGATGAACTAACTCTAACCAACGCTTCAAACCTCCTAACATCTCAGGCATAGAGTAACCTAATATTTGCTCTACATTGCCACCATATTTAATATCGTTGGTATCCAAGTACCAGTCGTAGAGAATTTGACCACTCGCTTGAATTAGTGCTTGGTAGCGATTGTTCCACTCATCTAATGCAGCTGAATGACATCGCAGTTCTTCTTCTACTCGCTGGCGCTCAAAGATTTCTATTTCTAAACGTTTATTTTGCTCTGTGAGTTTTTTTGTGAGGTTTCGTAAACGTAAATGGATATTTACCCTAGCTAAAACCTCTTTATGTTCTAGAGGTTTAGTTATGTAATCTACTGCCCCAAGATTCAAACCTTTGATTTGATCTATCTTATCGGTTATAGCAGTTAGAAATATTACTGGAATATCTTGAGTAGCTGGATTTTTTTTCAAAAGTCTACAAGTTTCAAAGCCGTCAATTCCTGGCATTAATACATCCAATAAGATTAGGTCGGGTAAGGCATTCTCTGCAATTTCAATGGCATTCATTCCATCTTCAGATACTAAAACCTTCAAGCCGTAATACTCTAAAAGCTTGAATAATATCTCTAAATTAATAGGGGCATCATCAACTATTAAAATGACATTTTTTTCATCTTTGTTAAAATTCATACTTGCCTCCTATTAAATTTGTTTTAAATTTATCGAATTTGTTGATATTTAAAATCTTTGGCAAGTTGACGAACATGGTTGGCAAAGGGCACTTCATCACCTAATTCTTCGGGAGCATTCCAATGCAAGCAAATTGACCAAGATGATATATATATTGTTATTGCGATTAATTCTCTAACAAGATGCTAGGTGAACGCTCCATTTTATTAGGTACCTTGCGAGAACGCCAAAGGCGATCGCAATAACAGCTTATACTTTTACACATTTGGGTGACTCTCACTTGTGGGAATGAGAAAAAATTTTGCTAATTAGGCTATCACTTGGCTGATTTGGCGCATCACATCTTCTGCCAGATTTTTTAGATATGCACGAATTTTGGACTAGAAAGCAAAAAGATTTAATTAAAAGCAAACTATCTCCAGGAAATACCTGTATAAAGCAGAGTTTATAGGTGAATACAGTTCAGTTAAGTATTTCTTCTTTCTCTTGGCATCTTTGGTCTCCTTCTCTGCGAGACACTGCGCGATGGTGGTAGCCTCCGGTAAGCCCTACGGGTGACGCTCGTTCCTCTCTACGAGACGCTGCACGAACGCTAACGCTGCGCTACGCTAACGCCAGAGCTTTACCCTTAACTGAACCTTATTGGCCTATATTCTATGCAATTGAGAACCGCTATAAGTAAAATATGTAGAAAATTTAAGGTAGCCCAGCTAGCTGGGCTACCTTAATATGTTTATCTATAAAATCACGGGGTTGTAGGGGTATCAAGTTTTATGCGACTCGTCTTAGGACGACAGGGGCTTCCCCAACAAACCTGTCCAGAAGGCATATTCGTCAAAACAGTACTACGAGCGCCAATCACAGCATTAGCGCCGATTTGCACTCCCGGCCCAACGAAACAATCTGCTGCTACCCATGCACCATTGTTAATAGTGATAATCGCTGTTTTTAACCCAAAAGCAGGATCTTGGAGATCGTGACTACCAGTACACAGGTAACTTTTTTGGGAAACTACGCAGTGTTCACCGATGTGGATCTGATCGAGGCTGTAAAAAACTACGTTATCTCCAATCCAACTGTAGTTGCCAATGGTAACTTTCCAAGGATAGGTGAAGCGGGCGGTGGGTCGAATTAATACACCTTTGCCGATACGAGCGCCAAATAGTCGTAGCAAAGCACAACGCAGAATATTTAACGGTTGAGGAGTAAGGGGAAATGCGATCGCTTGTACAAGCCACCACAACAATACATACCAACTTGGCCGTCCCCGATCAAACCAAGATTGGTCATATTTGCGTAAATCTACAAAAGGTTGGTCATTTGTCATTGGTCATTTTTCATTTGTTATGAGTCAATAGTCAATAGCTTTACCTCTGCTCCTCTGCTCTCCTGCTCCCCTGCTTCTGCCTTTGGGGTAGTTGCAGTATTTAAATGACCACCACAATTACGTAATTCGTAAAGTTTAACGCCAATTTGATATTCATATTGACTCAGCAAGCGTGCATAAATATATCCAGCTTTGCCATCCAAAAAACCGCGTTGAATTATATAAAATAAAACAAACCGTAAAATGGGTTTAAATGGCAGGTGTACCCACACTTTTTTCAAAAAGCGCTTACGTTGCACTGCATCACCAAATAGATTCGCGCCGATAGTGCCGCTATCATCTTTACCTGTGAGAATATTAAAATAAACGCTGGCTTCCCAGTTAGAATAACGATTGTGCCGTTCTAGCCAGTGATAAAGGTCGCGGAAGTCCTCGTGGAGCATATCATTTTTGAGATACCCAACTTTGCCCTGCAAAATCACATGTTCGTGAACTTCGTTGTCACCAGTATTAGGAATATCTTCTGTATTTAGGTTTTCGTAGCGACCTTTTTTATGCTGAAATAAACGAAGATTCCAATCGGGATATTTCCCACCGTAACGAATCCATTTTCCTAAGAAAAAGACACGGCGGTTGAGGTAATAACCTGTATATTCTTGATTTTGAATTGCTTGGTCAATTTCTTCCCAAAGTTCCGGGGTGATGCGCTCATCGCAATCTACAATTAGCACCCATTCGTTACGGAAAGGTAAATTATCTAAAGACCAATTTTTCTTTTTGGGCCAGCCTCCATTGAAGTTGAATTGCACAACATTAACACCGTGGCTTTTCGCAATTTCAATGCTGTTATCGGTACTTTGAGAATCTACTACAAATATTTCATCTGCTCTGCTGAGGCTAGCGAGGCAGGCGGGCAAGTTTGCTTGTTCGTTTTTTGCCGGAATTAATACAGAAACTGGTATTTTAGATGACATATCAGTATAAATTATGTTATCGGTTATTTCTTATTTGATGTAAATAAAAGACCTTGAATAGCAGCATTTAAGTAACCAATCTGACCGTAAGCATATACAAGTTTGTCAAACCGTTCTGCTGGATCAGAAAAATATTGCAATGCTTTATACAAGCCACGCACAAACCGTTCGCCACCTCGCTGCAATTGAGCGATTCCAGCTTTACCAGCAAGTTGTTCTCGATAGCATTCACTGATACCCTGCCACCAGCCTCGATTTAAAAACCAAGTGCGTTGTAGGCGTTCTGGGGCAACATTGTGAGCAACCAGTGCTTCAGGAAGATAAGCAACTTGCCAACCACGCTGTAGGGCAAATTCGGTCATTTGCAGTTCTTCATTTGATAATAGATTTTTCCCCACTCGGCCGAGATGAGGATCAAAACCGCCAATTTCTTCTAGGAAACTGCGGCGGATAGAGTAATTTAAGCCTCTGGGTGTTAAGCCAGGTTGCTCGATGTAGATGTTACTGTCACCCAAGTCGTATGCACCCAGATTTGCCGCTAACCCTGGAGATAGCCATCGTGGTTGTTCGATTCCTGGGGGCCATAAGAGAGTGACTTTGCCACCTGCGATCGCTAGTTTAGAATTATTGTAATAGGCAAAATATAAAACTTGTAGCCACCCAGGGCTAGCAACAGCATCGTCATCCAGATAAGCCAGAATGTCGCCACTAGCTACTTTTGCGCCTGTGTTGCGGGCGACAGATAAACCGATAGTGGGTTCAAATACATACTTCAGGCGCGGATTGTGGGCCCTTTGTTCTACAACCTCACGGGTGCGATCGCTAGATCCATTATCAACTACCACAATTTCAAAGTCAGCAGCAAAATCCTGCGCTAAAAGACTATCAATTGCAGCCCCTAAATAGGTATCTCGATTGTGGGTACAGATAATGGCAGAGATTTGGGTGTCTGGCATAGATTTTATTTTGGATTTGAGATTTGGGATTTTAGATAAAAATCTTAAATCCAACGCATACCTGCTGAGAGTTAATCTAAACCAAAAATTACCGACCCACCAACCGAGTTTCTTCGGAAATAATCTTTAAAACTTCACGTTTGTTGAATATGACTGTGTAAAACTACAAGTGTTTGGGCCAGTTGACTCAGGCGGGTTTCTAAAGATTGCTTGCGCCCCAAAAGTTGACGTAACTTTTGGTAACGTGCGATCGCCATACTAACATTAGGAACCTGATCTGCTGGACATGGGCGTGACCAGACTTTACCAGCATCGTCTACACCACATAGGCGGTAGCCATTAATAGATGATTTATAAGATACTTTCCCACCAGTGGCGCAAATTTCTTCTACGTAGTTCATCAGGCGGTCAACTTCTGCATGACGCAGTGTTGCGGTTCCTCCCGGTTCTGGTTCGCTGGGATTGGATTCTAACCAGCCATTGACAATTGGCCCTTCTAAGTAAATATCCTGAATTTGGTTCAAAATATTTTGCAGTTCTATTTGCCAACCCGCGACAGTTTCCTGAATTTCTTGTAATAGATTCATCGCCAATGCTGGATTTGCTCCGTGGCGATGGTTACTAAAACTTGGAGTTTTCAACTTGGGTAAGCTGGGTGTTTTGCCCCCATTCTCTTGTGTTTGAAAGGTCTGCACAGAGTCATGGTGAGGAAAGAAATTCTGTTCAGGAGGATAATCACTCTCAGTATCTACGCCCAATTCAACTGTTTGTTCTTCCTGAGATGATAGAGTTTGTGTACTTTCTGCGGATTCGTTGGCTCCGACACTGATTCTAAAGGAAAAAGGCCGTTTTGTCGTCGAATCAGTTGCTTCGGCGGCAGGGGCAGTACCGCGATTCCCTAAATCGTGTAGAGTTGCTTCTATGCGTTTTAAGCCTGCGTTCATAAAGAAAGACATCCTAAATTTTGCTGTCCCCAATGGTGTTGAAGAAGAGGCAGGAGAGCAGGGGGGATAATTCAGATGGGGATTCGACCCAATAGAACTAGAACCACACTTGGTTGTTGTGGGGGAATCAGACCCATGTTCTGCTTCGCTCCACAGCAGAGAGCAGGGATCATTTCCCCTTGCTCCTTTTCCCCCTGCCCCCTGCCTCTTGTTGAATCATTAAGAATGGGGTTGTTGGGATTTTCGGCTTTTGCCAGTTGTGACATCAATGATGTTGGTGCTAATTTTATCCCTTAAAAGTTATTTGAAACCAAAAATCTCGCTGATGAAGTAAAAAATGTGGTGATAAATTGCAACCGTAAGCATATTCTTGTTGAAGAAGGCAAAATACAGAATTCAGAATTCAGAATTCAGAACAAGAAAGTTGGGGATTCAGCCCCATAACACAGAATTCAATCCTGTTTGCGGAGCTTACTGGAGGTATTATTCTGGCTCCTGATTTCTGAATTCTCGTTTTGTTACAATACTCAGAAAACAACTTTGGGTAAAATCATCTTGGTAACAGGGCCAGCACGATCTGGTAAAAGTGAATGGGCGGAAACTCTGGCTATGGAGTCAGGGAAAGCAGTTGTTTACGTAGCAACAGCGACCGATAACACAGATGACCAGGAATGGCACCAACGTATTTTAGAACACCAACAACGCCGTCCCCAAGACTGGGTAACTCTATCCGTACCTATAGAACTGTCTGCTACCCTCGCCGATGCCAAACCCTATAACTGCCTTTTAGTCGATTCTTTAGGAACTTGGGTTGCTAATCTCTTAGAAGAGGACGAATCTAGCTGGGAAAATATCGTTGTAGAGTTATTAGAGACAGTAGAGCTAGTTGCTGCTGATGTGCTGTTTGTAGCAGAAGAGGTAGGTTGGGGTGTAGTACCAGCTTATCCCCTTGGGAGGATGTTCCGCGATCGCTTGGGTTCTTTAGTACGCCAACTAGCTGCCCTTAGTGAAACTGTTTATTTAGTAACTGGTGGTCATGTTCTCAATCTCAGTGTCCTTGGTTCGCCATTGCCAACCAGAGAGGATGCTGGAGTATTCAGAAGTCAAAATTCTTAACTATTGATTCAAATTAATCCAAAATCTAAAATCTAAAATTGTCTTATGGCAACCAAACAAGAAGTTAGAGGATACCTTGCCTACTGGTTTCAGTTGGGTAAGAAAGTGATTACGGGCAACGGGAAGGCAAGCATTTTGCCCAAATCGGTGCTAAATGGCGATCGCTATAGTGAAGAATTTGAAGAGTGCTGGCAGAAAATTATTGCGCCTGAATCAGGTGATTGTCATTTAGAGGGTACGCAAGAAACCATTGCTGAATTGTTGACACCAGCATGGGATATGGTTCCTTGTGGTCGTTGCAGTATGCCAGTAGCCGCGCGAAACGTCGGGATGCCGGCATTGTTATGTCCCTGTAATAGTTTGCCTAACTGGCCTAATACAGAACTGCCAGCACCACGAGAGCCAATTAAGACTCAAGACCAACTTAAAACAATTCGCGATCGGCTTGTAGATAATATTGCTTAAAAAAGAAGCAAGGGGCAATACTTTTCGGTTAAACCCAATAATCTCTCTTTTGGTCTGGGGAAAGGTTAAAGGGCAATGGGGAAAGGGAAATTTAAACCCTTTCCCTTTCCCCTTTCCCCCAAAACCCGAAAAGTATTGGGAGAAGGGGGACAAGTCTTCTCCATCTTCCCTGTCTCTTCTTTATGCTCAATTCCCAATGTCTCATTCTCCCTGCCTCTTCGTTGAAGAAGAATCCAGAATCCAGCAATCTTTGAGTGGGAGATTCAAACCCGCCACTAATTGTAGACTGCGAAATCTTAGATATTGAGGGATTGGATAATTTATTTATTGGAAATCCCTTAGTTTACTTTGGTGGTTGAGAATTTGGCGTTGGACAAGTTTTATTAGCAAAATCACACTGATAAATATAAGGTTCTTGCCAACTTAAAGGAATTTCTAATAAATCTCGCGTTCCTGTCATACCTTGTCCAATAAATAGCAACAAAGCAATGCAGTTTAAAATCGTATGGACAATCCGCCAGCGATTGGATTTGTCTTGATAAATATCTTGAACAATAGCTAATGAAAAAATCATTAGCAGTGCTGCGGTAATACCAATATAATAATGTGACCAATACCACTCATTGGTACGGCGAAATACTCCATCTTGACAGCCTAGTATGACTAAACCAGCACCGCTTAAAGTAGCAAAAGCCGCCCGCCACACTCGCTGTTTTGCCCGATAAAGAAATACTAAAGAGGCGATAGTAGCAGCTAATATTAATAGGATAAAAACAACTTGAAAAGGTGCTTTATTCCATAATTGATTTTTAATAATATTTTTACCAATAGGGTAGCTTAATCCGATTAAAGTTAATCCGACAACGGCACTTGTTAGTCTTTCACCTAATTGCTTATGTTCTACACCTACTACTGGAGGAATTTTGCTCTTACTGCCGGCTAAAATTTGCAATCTGCGTTGGCGTGTTTGCCAAGCAAAATTAATCACTGTCCCAATGAGTGGAAACACGAATATGATTGCGATCGCTGGATGCAAAAGACCAAGAAAATCTGCTATTCCCATACAACACCTTTAAATTAATCATCAAATTAATCTCAAATGACAATTTAAAGCATCGTAGTACTACTTAAATTAATTTTAGATAAGAATCTGTTGAATATTTATTGTTGTTATTTTTAGCTAATTTTAAGCAAGTAAAAATACAAATGCCTTTTGAACAATAAGTATCTAAAACTAAAGTTGTCTCATAACCTGATAGTCACCGATTGGATAATTTCGTCTTGCGGAGAGTATCACGTTGCCGTACACTGCGAGGTTTAGTTAACTTCCAAACCGAATAATATTTGTCACTATAAACAATCTCTGTCTTCAAATTATAGTTTTTTTCTATTTTTTCGCGCCAACTGTCTGAAGGATTGAATAAAAAAATATCAGCAAACCTATCAGGAATTTTAGGGATTTTTTGATTTTGAACCAACAAAAATTGTACCTTTGGCTCCAAAAGATAGCTTAGAGAAAAGACATTTCCATAATTATTACCCAAAGCATCACTAATCAAAAGTGGGCGAGTGGTCAGATTGATGATTTGGGCAACTTGGGGATTGCCATAGCTTATACCCTTATTCCACCAAGTTTCTGCTTGAAAATTAACCTTACAAGAAATTAAACCACAAATAATTATCAATCCGACGATCGCATACCAAATATTCTGGCGTGACACGCTCTGATTATATATTTGTGTACCTAGCAAGTAAGCAACAGCTATTTGAATTCCCAAATAAGATGGTATGAAATATGCTTCAGGTGATTGTATACCCTCAACCATTAAATCTGACATTATTAGAGGCAGTGCTGGCACGACAATTAATATAATGATAAACAACCAAACTTTATAGTTAGTTGTTTGGCAAAGAAAATAAATTGAATACCCTACAAATATGGAAAAAATTAATGTAATTAAATAGTTAAATTGATTATCTAAACTCAGGTCTATATCAAAAAATATTCGGCTTAATTGCATCAACAAAAATTCAAATCTAGGCATCAAAGATGACTGTGGTGTTGCCTTATCTGCTGAAATCAAAAATTGGAAAAAATCACCTATCACAACCACAAACCAAGGCATGAAGGCTAAAAAACCTATCAATGATGCTAGAAGATAAGTTCTGACAGTTGAAGAGAACTGGAATCTTGTAGTAGTAATAACATAAATTCCGTGAGCAACTGCGACAAATGCACTCCAAAGAAATGTATAAAGACTGATTGCCAAAGTTACTGCATAAATACTCCAGATAGTAAATGTTTCTGGCTGTTGTCTTTGTTTTGTTAGCTGATCTTGATCTTGTGATTCTAGGCGCATTGCTCGCAACAAAGAAGCACTAGATAGTAATATGGTAACTAACCAGAGAATATATTCTTGTGCTTCTTGGGCGTATACTAGTTGAATTGGAGAAATTGCCATAAGTGCGATCGCTACACCAGGAACTAATAGCGGCACATTAAATAATTCTCGACATAGCCAATAAACACTAGGGAAAACCAGTAAACTGATCAAAGCAGATAAACTTCTGATCGCCGTCACCGAATTACCAAAAACTTCCAACCACAATCTGGCTATTATGTAATAAAGCGGCGGATGCAAAGAATCTTCTTTAGCCAAAGTCATGATTGTGTCATTTAAGCTTTTTTGACTTACCCCTTGAAACTGAGAAAAACTTTCTTTGCCAATGACACTACCATTAAATAGTTCGTTTTGTGCTTCAGTTATTGTATAACCAGAAATTCGCAATGAGGTATAGGTTTCATCATGAGAGTAAACCTTGGTATCAAGGTTAAAAAAGCGAAACAATATACCCATTGTCAATAAGAAAATAATTAAAAATCGCAACCAACTCGGAGCAAATTTGAGGTGGCGCATAAGTAGTTTTCCCAATATTTTATCTAAAATAATCCAGTCAGGCGCGCTACTAGATGAAGTGTCACAGCTACGCGCATCATCGTAATTCGTAATGACGCTCGTTCACCCTTGGCGTGCCATAGGCAAGACTCGCTAACGTAATTCGTAATTATGAGTTATATCTAATTCTGTTCATTACACATCCCAAGGGACTTAGAACTAAAGATAATTTTTACGATATTTGATAACGCCATCTAGCAAAATCTTTGGTATTAGATATGGTTAAAAAATCAATAGTTTTAAAGTGTCGGTCGATAGCAGGAATACTGCATATTTTAGCTCCAATATTCAAGTATGCCTGCAAAATTTTAGGAATTTCCACATTATACGAGTCTGGACAATTTTGAGGCAGTTCTAGACAAGATTGTGAATTTGGATAAACCAAAATACTTGGATGCATCAAGCCATTCTGCTGAAAATAATTATAGGCGCAAGTAGCGTGCGAAGGAGATTGCGTTAGTAATGATGCACAGCCAAAGAAGTATTGATTTTTACTCCAGATCAGATAATTTGCTAGCCCTTTCCATAATAGTAAAAGTGCCTGACTGTTGCGGTATTCTTTAGCTATACATGCACGCCCAACTTCAACTGATGCCTGAAGCACAGAATTAGGAATTGCATTAAGATTAAATATATCGGCAGCATCAAAGCCTAGTCTTTGAGAAGCCATTGTATAGGTTTGCATCCGATAAGTTCCAATGGTTTTACCCGTTTGTTTGGAAATCATGATTAGATGATGGCAAACCGCATCAAACTTATCTATATCCATCTGGGTAAAGTTAGAAGCAGAAAATCCCAAGCCTAGTTCTAGATTAAAAACCTCAAAGCGTAACCGAAAGATTGATTCTAATTCTTCTTCGGTTGAAGCCAGTCGTAGGGTATATTTTTCAGTTTGAAGTATGGGAAAATCTTCAAAAGAGGGAGGAGGATTCAGTGAGTAATTGATGTTGCATCCAGAAACTTCCATCTATCTTCCTACTTAGATTTGCGAAAATATCCTACTTTTATTTAGGCACTATACAAATAGCTCACATTATCCATTAATGTGTCGAAGCGTGATTGAGACAGTTTTCGATAAAATAACCTCTAGAGAGCTTTCTTGCTCTTTTAGATTAGAGGTATAGTGCTTTTATTATGGACATTAATTCCTAAAAAATCTGGCAATAAGATACAAAATTTTCCTTTGATATAGGCTATAAATACAAGTCAAATAAAAGGACAAGGAGATAGGCTTTTGCCATGAGTCTCAGCAGAATGGGGAAAGCCCCTAGATTCATCTAGGGGCTTGGATGGTTTTGGTTGCGATCGCTATAAAGTGGGCGGGTCTGCGATCGCAATCTGCGGTAGATGCACTCTAAAATACTTAATTAATTACGGTGATTATTGTTGTAGTGAACCCTTGTACCAGCCCAAAGCAACTTCTCCCGTAGCGTCTGATAGTAGGAATTGTTCTCGCGCAAAATAATAAATTTAGCCCGACATTCTGCCATCCGCACATCAACGCGGTGTCCAGGCCAAATAGAAGTCCCTAACACCCCATCTGTCCAGAGTTTGGTACTCAAATCGTAATCCCCCAAAGGCCAAATACTCACCACAGAACCAGGGGGTAAAACGAGGGGGCGACTAGAAAGGCTCATTGCACAAATGGGAGTGATGGTAAGCGCCTCCATACCATCGTGCATAATCGGCCCATTAGCAGAAACGGTGTAACCAGTAGAACCTGTGGGAGTCGAAATAATCAACCCATCCCCGACATACTGATCGACTACCTCACCATCGATTTCCATTTCTAGAATTGAGGTTATCATTCGGTCAGCAGAGGCGGGTTTGACACAAAATTCATTCAAAGCCAGGTAACGCTCACTCACTGGTTCTAAATTAGACCCGTGACCCTCATACACCGCAGCTTGTAACATCATCCGTCGTTGGATAGCATAGCGATCCTCAAACAGCCGATCCCAAACTTTCTCTGTATCCTGAAACTCTTCCACTGACTCAGTTAAAAACCCCAGATGACCTCCCACATTCACTCCCAGAATAGGGATACCAGCTGGGGCTAAATGTCTGGCACCAGTTAAAACAGTACCATCGCCACCAAGTACCAAGGCGAGATCGATTGGTTGAGCCGCCGAAGCCAAAAAGACTGGATAAGGGTTGTCTTTTGGCCCGCTCGGCCCCATCAACACCTGGCACTCGCGGCTTTCTAGTTGTTTAGCACAGATTTCTGCCCATTGTTTACTCCGGGCATCCCGCGCTTTATAAGCAATGATTACCTGCTTGAGTTGCACGCACAGTTACCACTTCAGGAGATTGAACTGCTCCATATCGACGGTATCGCGGTTGCGATAAATGGCAAGCACGATCGCTAAACCCACCGCCGCCTCGGCCGCGGCCACGGTAATCACAAATACTGTGAAAACCTGACCCTTAATTAATGTTGAGTCGAGGAAGTTGGAAAATGCCATTAAATTCAGATTAACAGCATTGAGCAGTAATTCAATTGACATCAGCACCCGCACAGCGTTGCGGCTAGTAATTAAACCGTAGATGCCGATGCAGAATAAAGCTGCTGCTAGTAATAAAAAGTACTGGAGTTGCATGAATCTGGGTATCCCTCCTGAAAAAACTGGCTGTTTATCTGCGATTCAGGTCGCAAATATTACTCTTTTGTTTCGCTGGTTGTTGATACTAGTTCTCTGGGGCGTTCTTGTAAAGTCAAAACAGTTTGCCCCACATTGGATCGTGTCAATTGGTCTGGCAAATACTCACGACGTGCCAAAATAATTGCTCCTACCATTGCTATCAACAGCAAAATGGAAGCCAGTTCAAAAGGTAGTAAAAAGTCAGTGAAAAAATGCTCTCCAATTACAACTATTGAGCTTTCACCACCTACTACAGGAGTAGTTGAGTAAGCCCAAGGAGTAGCCAGCACCATTGTACTTAAAAGACCAAACAATCCTACGCTGACTAGACCAGTAAGTAATTTACGCACCCAAGAGTTGGGAAATGCGACAAAATCTTGACGCTTGTTCACCAACATAATGGCAAACAAAATCAGCACGTTAACCGCCCCAACATAAATTAGGATTTGTGCAGCTGCAACAAAATCACCATTTAGCAACAGGTAGATTCCCGCCATACTGATAAACACACCCCCCAGCATAAAGGCGGAATAGACAATGTTAGAGAACAGCACCACACCAATGGCTGCCCCAATCATCATCACGCCCAGTATGCCAAGTGATACTAACTGTACTCCTTCTGCTAGATTCACTGTTTTTTGTCCTTAGTCAATTGTCATTGGTCATTAGTCATTGGTCATTAGTCATTGGTCATTGGTCATTAGTCATTAGTCATTGGTTAAATAACAAAGGACGATTGACAAATGACAATGGACAAATTGCAAATGACATTTATTTTTCTGTTTGTTCTACCAGGTCTTCTGGACGCGCACCTGCACGTGGCGCATCTGCGGGCAGTCCGTGGGGTTCGAGGACACCCTTGGGTAGGTAAACTAGTTCGCGCAGTGGTGTAACCATTGGGTCATCTGTTACTTTATAAGGCAGACGACCTAGGGCTACGTTGTCATAATTCAATTCATGGCGATCGTAAGTGGCAAGCTCATACTCTTCTGTCATGGATAGACAGTTAGTAGGGCAAAATTCCACACAGTTACCGCAAAAGATACAAACTCCAAAGTCGATGCTGTAGTGGTTGAGTTTTTTCTTTTTGCTGGCTTTGTCGTATTCCCAATCGACTACAGGTAGGTTAATTGGACAAACGCGAACGCAAACTTCGCAGGCGATGCACTTATCAAATTCAAAGTGAATCCTACCGCGAAACCGTTCGCCAGGAATTAGTTTCTCGTAAGGATACTGTACGGTAATCGGTCGCCGCCGCATGTGGTCGAATGTGACAGAAAGCCCCTGACCAATGTAACGTGCAGCCTGTACCGTTTCTTTGGCGTAATCACCAACTTGTTTCAGGAACTTGAGCATTTTTGGTTCACTCTCTCTTTTTAAGCTATCAGCGTTATTTATCCCTTGTCTTTTGCCCTTGGTCATTAGTCATTTGTAGAAATGACTAATAACTAATGACTAAATGACTAACCACCAAAAGCGAAGGGAAAGGCTAGTTTCAGAGCGGCGGTTAATAGAAGATTAACCAAACCAACTGGTAACAAAAACTTCCATCCTAAATCTAACAGCTGGTCAATCCGTACCCGTGGCACTGTCCAGCGCAACAGGATGGCGACAAACACTAGTAAATAGGCTTTGAAGACGGTCATCGTGATTCCCAAAGAAGCAGTTACTATCTGGAACACGGGATTTAATTCACTGACTCCCAGCCAACCAGCGATGAGGTTGAGGGGAATAGGAAAGTCCCAACCGCCCAGGTAGAGAATTGCTACTAGTAAGGAAGAAAGGATCAAGTTAACGTAGGAACCCAGGTAGAACAAACCGAATTTCATGCCTGAGTATTCAGTCTGATAACCTGCGACGATTTCTTCTTCCGCTTCAGGTAAGTCAAAGGGTAATCGTTCGCATTCAGCTAGGGCGGCTATCCAAAAGATCAGAAAACCGATTGGTTGTCGCCAAATGTTCCAGCCCAGAATGCCGTAGCCAGATTGTTGATTGACAATATCAACGGTACTGAGGCTGTTAGACATCATAGCGATCGCTAACACCGCCAGCGCCAAAGGAATTTCATAGCTAATAGATTGCGCTGCTGCCCGCAAGCCCCCTAAGAGGGAGTATTTGTTATTAGATGCGTAGCCAGCCATCAGCAAGCCAATGGGTTGAATGCTTGACAAGGCAATCCACAAGAATACGCCCATGCCCACATTGCTAATAACGATATTCTGCCCAAAGGGAACGATCAGGAACGACAGAAAAACCGGAATTACAACAATAATGGGGCCGAGGGTAAACAGCCAGGGGTCAGACTTGGCTGGTACTATATCTTCTTTAAATACCAGCTTCAAACCATCAGCTACAGGTACCAGCAAACCAAAAGGCCCCTGGTATTCTGGCCCAATTCGCTGCTGTGCGGAGGCGGAAATTTTCCGTTCTAGCCAAGTAGCAACTAATACCCCCACTGTTGCCCCAATCAGCATCAGTATCATTGGCAGGGGCATCCAAATCGCTTTGGCTGTCCCTGCTGGTATACCTAAATCCCGGAGGGATTCAATAAAAGTTCCTTGGAGGTCAATTCCTGAGTTCATGTTTCCGCTCTTTAAGACATCGAGTCATGGTGAGTTACAACTATTAGTTAAATTAATACCTGTAAATTCACCCATTTTTAATTTTTGCCCAGATGATGCTTGATTGAAGATTTGTCGCTAATTCCCATGCC
Source organism: Desmonostoc muscorum FACHB-395 (assembly GCF_014698035.1). GTDB lineage: Bacteria > Cyanobacteriota > Cyanobacteriia > Cyanobacteriales > Nostocaceae > Nostoc > Nostoc muscorum_A. The sequence goes on along the minus strand of NZ_JACJSF010000015.1, from coordinate 19,489 downwards.
TAGTATATCCTTGGATGGTTTTAGCCCTCTGAAGCGATATGAGAACTTCTACTTATGGTTGGCATTGGGATTGGCTATTCAAGGGACAAAAGGGGCAGAGGGAATGGGAGCAGGGGGCAGGGGAGACAAGGGGACAAGAGGTGAGAATTTGAAACAAGTCTTTCCCCTTGTCCCCTTGTCTCCTTGTCCCCTTGTCCTCTTGCCCATGCCCAACGCCCAATGCCCCATGCCCAATCCCCAAGTTACCGTTGGTCAATGGGAGTATAAGTAACTTCGTGCAAGCCGTTGTAAACCTGGGTAGGACGGAAAATCCGGTTTTCTGCTAGTTGTTCTTTCCAGTGGGCTAGCCAACCAGCAACGCGAGCGATCGCAAATATTGGTGTAAACAAGTCTGTAGGAATCCCCATCTTCCTATACACCAAACCTGAGTAAAAGTCAATATTGGGATAAATCCCTTTGCTACCGAGTTTTTCCTCTACCACTCGTTCCATTTCTTGAGCAATGTCATAGAATTTGTCATAGCCAAACTTCTCAAACAGTTGCTCTGCTAGACCTTGTAAAATTATGGCTCGTGGGTCTTTTACTTTATACACACGATGTCCAAAGCCCATAATCTTAGATTTAGTTTCTAGACAATGATCTATGTAGGGACGGACATTTTCTACAGAGCCAATTTTTTCCAACATCTGAATTACTTCTTCATTGGCTCCACCATGCAGGGGTCCACCCAATGTTCCCACAGCACTAGCAACCACAGCGTAAGGATCAGTTAAGGTAGAAGCTGTAACCCTGGCACTGAAGGTAGAAGCATTCATTGTATGCTCGACTTGAAGTATCAAGCAGATATCAAAAATCCGCGCCATTAAAGGATCGGGTTCTTTCTCATCGAGCATGTATAAAAAGTTGGACGAATAGTCTAAGTCATCACGGGGACGTACCGGGTCATTACCTTTTCGCATCAGTTGGAACGCCGCCACCATCGTCGGAATGGTTGCTATCAGGCGCACCACGGAATCTCGAATGTAGGCAGGATTATGTAAATCCCGGAGTGAATAAAACAAACCTAAAGCAGCAGCAGAGGCTTGTAGGGCATCCATTGGGTGACCGCTTTCTGGAAAGCATTTCATCATGTCCCGAATGCGGTATTTTATCCGCCGGTGGTAACGAACTTCATGCTCAAATCCTTCCAGTTCTTCCTTGCTTGGCAGTTCACCCCAGATTAAGAGATAAGCAGTTTCTAGGAATGTACTTTTTTCTGCTAGTTCTTCAATCCGGATGCCACGATATTCTAGTATTCCTTTTTGCCCATCAACATAGCTGATACTTGATTGAGCGGCGGGAATGCCTTCTAAACCAGGCTTGTATTCGCACACCATCATGGCACCACCATTTGCTTTTTGAAATATCTGATCAAGCTAACTTACCAGAAATTTATTGTCGCCATAACAGTAGCCGTTCTAACAACAATCGAAAATGTTGGAAAACTGTTATAGCAGGTACTTGGGTGGTGTCAACCAAAACATCTGACTCCGACCCAGAGGAGAACCTGTTTCTGGTAGTTTTATCCCAATCATACCTGCTTTTTTCAAGACTAAGCTTTCTTTGACTTCTCCCCACAGGAGAATTTCTGCCCAATTGGTCAAATCAGGTTCGTGTCCAACCAGCGCCAGTTGGGTATTTTGGGAATAATTTCTCGGTTCTAACCAGTCTTTGAGCCAATTAGAAATTTGACCATCGTGGGCGAGGTGGCTAGATTCCTCTAACTGAGAGCTTAGTTTTTCTGCTATCAGGATTTCAGCCGTTTGGCGGGCCCGCACTAAGGGGCTGGTGAGAATCAAATCAAAGCTTAAACCCAATTTAACAAGTTTCTGGGCAACTTTCTCAGTTTTTTGCCTTCCTTCTTTGGTAAGGCTGCGTTCCTCATCCTTGATGCCTAATCCCTTGTCTTCGGCGATGCCATGACGAATTAAGTATAATTCCATACTTTGTATTATGAGTGATCGGTTAGGCTGCTCTTAGGCAATCTTAAAACGCTATTTACCACTTAGCAATTTGTCATACTCTGGATGTGACCCAATCCAAAACCATACAAAATTTTCATCTTCTTTTACAGCAAGCGCCCGATAATATACACCAATACGCACTGACCAAAACTGACCAACTTTTTTGAAATGCAATGATGGATATTTGGGATCTTCCCGAAGAAACTCATAACATCGATCAGCAAGCTCTTGGATATCAATTGGTAACTGGTGATAGTAATATCAAAAATCTGGGGTTGCTTGATGTTTCACAGGTCAGTACAACGATCTTCTCGGAGATGTTTGAGTGCTTTCTCTGCCAATTCATCTAACCGACCAGCAGCCACATCTTCTTCAATCTGTTTATCCCAGGCTGCTGCATCGAATTCCGCAAACCAGGCACGAAAAGCAGCTAAATCCTCTGGTGAAAGTTGACTAACAGCGAGTTCTACTTCATTTAGGGTACTCATAATCTAGGTAAACAAAGCTTGTCATTCTTTAAATTAAATATACAATGAGCGTTTTGCACAATGCGATTTTTCAGCGATCACTCACAAGACAAGATTACGGTTATTCGTCAGCGTTAGGATAAAAGTCTAAATCTAAAATCTCATCAACAGAAAACGGACAAGCGATCGCAAAGTTATCTTCTGATAAACTTGTTTCCACTATTGCCTCTCGCCGCGCTCTTTGATAGGTAGTATTTATCCACTCGGCATCATTTAAAAAACGCCGCAAGCTGGGACTTTCTTCCAGCAATTCATCTATATTCAGTCGCTCACGGGTAATGGTCACTTTCCAACTGCGACTACGATGTTCTGGTTGATACTTCCATTTCAACAAATGCGATAAGACTAACCGCAACGCACTTTGCAACGCTCGCTGTTGACTCTTACCCAAGTCCACCACTTCCTCAATTAAGTGTTCTAAATCCAGCGTGTCCCATTGATGCGATCGCAAAAGCTCTGCTGTCTGCTCTACCCAAGCATAAAAATCTTGCTCATACAGAGTTTGTAAGATTTGGAGTTTTATAGACTTCATGGCGCTCCTTCTTCACAAATAAATAAGTAGGCGCAAGTTAACTTTGATTTAATTCAGCCTTCGTCATAAAACCCAAATTCCCGACTTTTATCAAAAATCGGGAAGGGATGCTATATGAACAAACACTTTGACTGCTGCATTAGTTAGGAGTTCTCCGCCTCTCCTTGAGTTCCCTCTACTCCGACTGAATCGGATTATCTCTAGGATTAACTAACCTCAGCAGTTTTTGCTTAATTTGAGCGTCGAATACTTCCCACTTCATTTTCGCATAAGCGGAATTTTCGTTGCTGCCAGATAAGAAGCCCATTGGAATTTCAAAGCCGCCTGCGCTTGTTCTTCCACCACCAAAAAACCGCCCGGCGCTATCTTGTCCAAAGGCTTCTTTGATGAATTCATCAGGGTCAAGGGTAAGTTTGCTAGTTCTCAGGGAACCGATGACTATTTCCAGTTCATCGTCTTCATCGTGAACAATGCCGTAAACTACAGCAGTGTGAACGTTTTCTTCGGTGACGAGAAAATCAGCCGCTTGGGGAATGGCATCGCGGTCATCGTAGCGTAAGTAACCAACACCAGCAATGGAAAAGTTATTTTGGACGATGCGATTTTTTAGCGATCGCTCGATCACATCCATTACCCGCTTGGAACGGTTCGCCTGTAAAATGGCGTTTAGCAATTGGGCATCATAAAATCGGCTTAAATACGCAGCTGCCATAAAGTCTTCTTCTTGCGCTTGCATTAACCGATTTGTATCCGATCGCAAGCCGTGCATCAAGGCAGTGGCACATTTAACGTGTTGATTTATGCTGCTATCTAATGCTAGTAATCCCGTTTGGAGATACTGTGTAAAAATTGTTGCCGTTGCTCTTACGTAAGGACGGATATCCTCAAACTCTGATTGCAGATCGCCTTGGATACTATGATGGTCAACGAGTACCACTAGGGGAATCTTAGCCTGCTGCACTGCTGATAGTAGCTGTGAAGTAGTTCCCTGGTTATCAATTAATACAAAACCTTGATAAGATGACAAATCTTTAGTTTTCAAGGTTTGCGGTGTCCAGCGTTGGATAGGTAAGTTAGTCAGCCTTACCAAGGCAATATTTTCTTGATGGCTCAATGCGCCAGCATAAATGATTTCGCATTTGATATCATATTGCTGGGCAATTAACTGATAAGCCCATGCACAAGAAAGGGCATCAGGGTCAGGAAAATCTTGCAAAATTACCAGTTGGCGATCGTGTCGATGTGCCAAGAGGGTTTTTTGCAGTTCTTCGGACTTTTGTTGTGCCAGAGAATTACCACGGTGACTAAGAAATATAGCTCCGTCACCTACCGATGGCGGTAATGATGGACTTTTAAATGCAACTTCCACTGGCGCTTTCTCGATTTCAGGTTCCTCTGGGTTTGGCTCTGCTGTGGTCAATGACAAACTCTCAAACTGAGTAACGGGAGAATTCAAGTACATAGGGAACTTTTTTAAAGTGTGAGGCTCCTTTAATTCAGAAATACTAAGATCAGCAATTCACTGAATGTAGCCACATTATTTTGATCTTCGCAAAAATATCAAGACATTGCACTATACATCTAAGTATATTTTTTGTCAGTAACAGCGCTTGATATCAATTAAATTCCACTAGAGGGTATATGAGTGCTGAAAACAAGCAAGTTTTGTATATTCGGCTGTATCTGGCAGCATAAATCTGTTTGAGGAGCTTTTTTCTCTTCCTTAAATTGAATCAGCAGGATTTTTATCTGAATTTTTTATCTGACTTAGGGTATACTTTCTATCTTATACTTTAGGGTTAGTCCTTAATATTTCAAATATTCTTATGCTCAATAATCTCATTATTATGACTATTGAGCAATTAACAATTACTTTTAATTAACAACGCCTGTTTGTATCCCCTTTGAAAAGTCTCAGAAATCAGAGAGGATGCCTAGCAAAAGTTGAACCACATACATAAGTGTATAGGCTTGAGCATTGACCATTGCGCCAATCTACGAGACGCGATCGCCTTTGTGACGAGCCATATAGCCGCCAATTTTTCAACACTCCATTACTAAAGCTGTTGGGTTGCTCCCAAAGCAATAAGGTATTTCTTTTTTATCCTCTGCTCCTCTGCGTTTTTACTCAAAGACCTATAACATACTTTTGCCACTCTGTATGCAGTCCACTCTTAAGATGTTTGCTGACTTCGAAATAGAGGCTGCTATAAGGTTGGCGAGGAGGATGGCGTAAAGGCATGTGAGCTTCATGGGGAGTCCGACTGCCTTTTTTTACATTGCAACGAACACAAGCTGTCACAATGTTCTCCCAGGCATCGCCCCCGCCGCGCGATCGCGGTATTACATGGTCTAGAGTCAACTCATCTCCTGTGTAACCACAGTATTGACAGGCATGACCATCACGGTGCAATATATTTCGGCGAGTTAGAGGAATTTCTTTATAAGGAACACGCACGTAATGACGTAACCGGATTACGGTCGGCAACGGAAAATCCGAGTACAAAAATTTACCGTTGTGTTCTACACGTTCTGCTTTGCCCTTGATTAACAGAACCACAGCACGCCGCCAACTCGTTATATTGAGAGGTTCGTAAGATGCGTTTAAGACTAAAACCTTCCCCATTTATCTGCGCTCAGGGTATTAGCTTTACATAAATGTTAACACAAATACACCCTGCTAGGGAGATGAGAATAAATTATACTTTCGGCAGAATTCGGCAATTAATTTATGACTTAAGAGTTATGAGTGAAGAGTTAGGAGTTTGGAAGTAAAACTTCTAACGTCACACCAAGGATTTTACGTAGGTTAATGCAAATAACACAGCAAAAAACCGAGCCATAAGATTTACCTTTAACTCCCTACTCATAAATCTTAACTTTTAGTTTACTACTGCAACATCTTGTATCACTTCCAATATGAAGGTTAAACTTCCTATTTAATCTGATCTCGCTTTTAGGAGCGTGTATAGATAGATAACTTGAAAGTTTAGCCGTGGTGGGATAGGAGTCAGTACAAATGTTAAGTCGCAAACAAATCCCTGGTGTAGTTCCTAATCAGCAGTGCGACACCTACGCGTGGTTTTCGCAACGAGCTTGGGTAGAAATTGATTTGGGGGCGTTGTCGTACAACGTACAGCAATTGGTGCAGTTTTTATCACCGCGTACCCAGTTGATGGCAGTAGTAAAAGCTGATGCTTATGGACATGGTGCGGTGACAGTTGCCCAAACTGTAATTCAATCGGGAGCTAGTTGGCTGGGAGTCGCTACAGTTCCAGAAGCTATTCAATTGCGAGAAGGCGGGATTGAAGCGCCCATTTTGATTTTAGGAGCAACTCATACACCAGAGCAGATTCATGCGATCGCACAATGGAAACTTCAGCCCACACTCTGTAGCCCTAAACAAGCTTTGGTATTTTCCAATATCCTGGAATCCATGAATCATGGTTCGCCAGTGCCCGTACACATCAAATTAGACACGGGTATGTCTAGATTAGGAACTAATTGGCAGCAAGCTGGTGAATTTGTGCAATTAGTGCAGCGCTTACCACATCTATCGATTGCCAGCATTTATTCTCATTTGGCAACAGCAGACGATCCTGATACAACGGCAATGGAAGAACAGCATAGACGATTTGAGGAAGCGATCGCTCAAATCAAAGCTATGGGAATTGAAGTGCCTTGCTTGCACTTGGCAAACTCAGCAGCTGCACTCACAAATCCGGCATTGCATTACGACATTGTGCGAGTAGGTTTAGCTGTTTACGGACTTTACCCAGCACCGCATTTACAAAATGCGATCGACCTCAAGCCCGTTTTGCAACTTAAGGCACGAGTCACCCAAGTTAAAACAATTGCCGCAGGAACTGCTGTTAGCTACGGGCATAAATTTATTGCCCCGCGTGAACTTCGCCTCGCTGTTGTCGGCATTGGTTATGCTGACGGCGTTCCTCGCAGTCTTTCTAACAAAATGCAGGTGTTAATTCGTGGTCAGAGAGTGTCGCAAATCGGCACAATTACAATGGATCAGTTGATGTTGGATGTAAGTGCTATACCCAATATCCAAGAAGGAGAAGTAGTCACTTTGCTAGGGGAACAGGGAAAAGAACAAATTTCCGCAGACGATTGGGCAGAACAACTAAACACTATTTCTTGGGAAATTCTCTGCGGCTTCAAGCATCGTCTGCCTCGTGTTGCGGTTATGTAATTGGGTATGGGGCATTGGGAATGGGAAAAAGGACTTGGGGACAAGGAGAATTGGGGACAAGGAGAATTGGGGACAAGGGGAAAGACTTGTTGTAAGTTCTAAACTTTTGTCACCTTGTCACCTTGTCCCCCTAATTCCCTATTCCCAAAGATAATTTCTTATGGTATGATAGTAAACTGATGCGGATATGGCGAAATTGGCAGACGCGCTAGATTTAGGTTCTAGTTCCGAAAGGAGTGAAGGTTCAAGTCCTTTTATCCGCATTTTTAATTTTCCAAAACTGCATGAGCTAATAGGCTAGGCAGCAAATAAATTAATTGCTCCTCAACTGCAAGCATGAGAGTCAGTAGAGCTGAACTTTGCTGTTGTAACGAAATTATTGTCTGCATTTTTTAACTTTGCGATCACACCTTCTACCTTTTGTAGAGAAAATTTCCGGCTGTGGCTGTGCTTTGTCGTCTTATGTAGCACTGCACTATGAGCGCTGGTTTGCTTTCAAGCAGGTAGGCGCTCGCATTTGCCACAAGGCTAAACACTAACTTCAAGGGAGAAAAATGTCCTGTACAGGGAGTCTCTTGAGATTTTCAGTTATATAAGGTTTTGAATAATCCTCTCTAAATATAGCAATCCGGCTTGAGTCTTGCTAGGCATACTAGTGGTTCATGTCATTAATTTTGACGAGTAGATAAATTCTTCAATTTCTCTTCTTTCCTTCTTCCTTCTCTGCGCGAACGCGGTTCGTTCTCTTAAGTAAATTGGCGCGAAAAAACTCAAGTATATTACGAAACGTAAATAGGCTTAAAATCTTTACTAATGACCGAATGGCACGCTTGTTAATCGCAAAGCCCTGATATAACTTGCTTTTTGAGTGTGGGGAGTGTGGGGAGTGGGGGAAGTGTGGGGATAAAGAGGAGAAATTGAATAACTGCATATCAACAAATACTGCATTGCCTCCCCATCCTTCCACACCTCCCATACCATGCCCTGAGGAGGTTTCAGCTTTTCTTAGTGCCATTCACTAATGACAAATGACAGCCTTAGCCAGTTAGCCTTAATTGCGCCGGCCTACTTATCCTAGATTTCTCACTTGTGAGAAATCTAGGAGTGTGGGAGGTGTGGGAGGATGGGGAAGAAGTCTTACCCCCCACACTCCCCACACTCCCCAGGGTGGATTAATTGTGCGGAGAGAAAATTTGTAATCCCCGTAACCTCGTCAGCCTGCTAACAGGGGAACTGGATTTATGAACGCAAGAATGAGGGTTTTAATTTTTCTCTCTAGACAATTAATCCACCCTGCCACACTCCCCACACTCCCCACACTCCCCTCCCTACAGTATCGTGAGAAATCCGGGTTATCTCTCAAATTTAATGGGACAGACCACTAGGGCATAACCCATTTCAGGTAAGGTTTTGAACGTTATAAATTTTAAAAAATCAAATATGCATCCTAATATTAGTTACTTTTGTAACTATTTCAACATGACTTTGTATACAGGCGTATAACTGATTATTCCGATTACATTGAGGATGTACAAATCAAGTAACGCAAGGCAGATTAAAGGATATATGAACCGCTTTAAATCTATTCTTCTTGGGGGCTTATTAGCAGCGGCTTCAATTGCTGCTATTTCTCAAAATGCTAATGCTGCTGAATTTAAATCCGATCGCGATCGTTTTAATGGTAATACTGTAGCTTTTAATAACAGTAAATTCCAACACGAACGTCAAGTCCGTGAACAACGCGCTCGTGAATTACGTGAGCGCCAAGCTCGTGAATTGCGTGAACGTCAAGCTCGTGAACAACGCGCTCGTGAATTGCGTGAGCGCCAAGCTCGTGAACAACACGCTCGCGAACTGCGTGAACGTCAAGCGAGACTTCATCACTAAGAAAATAAATTTTAACTCACTCATATTACGTTAGGAGAGTAGCAACACTCTCCTTTTTTTGCATAAACCTACTCAAATTAATGGCCAAATTCAGCTAAATTTGAGGTGATGAGTTTTTCAATTAATTTTATAACACCATCTCCCCGGCTACCATTAGTCACAAAATCCACACGCTCTTTGAGCGCTGGCCAAGCATTAGCAACTGCTACTGAACAACCACAAAAATTGAGGAAATCATGGTCATTTTCTGCATCACCAATGCCGATTACATTTTCAGGTGATAACTGCATCTCAGCCAAAGCTGCGGCTAAACCTGTGGCTTTGTTAATTCCTGAGGGTAGCACCATCACTGCACCTTTATTCAATATGACTTGTAATTCTAATCCCATATCGCGAATAGTTTCTAAAACTATGCTTTCTTGGGGATGCCAAGTGGCAACAATTACACAACCAACTGACAGAGACTTAACTTGGCGTGAGCGCAATGCGTTAATAAATTCTGCTGATGGTTGCGAACCTAATAATTTCTCCTGACGGGTAGCTGGTGAGTACAGCAAAGCGCCGTTTTCTGCCACTACATAATCAAATAAATCTACTTGTACAAAAACTTGCAGCAATTCATCTAGCTGTCTGCCTGTCACCAAGATAAGTTTGTAACCAGAACTCCGCAGACGTGAAAGTGCTGCCAAAGTCTTTTCATTTACATGATTGTCAGTTGCTAGTGTACCGTCGTAGTCAGTGGCTAATACAGAATAACGCATAATGTTACTCAATTTTTTTGACTGTTAAACGAAACTTTTCCCATTGTGAGGAATGCCTGCACTAGCTGCCAATGGTTCTACAATTGGAGCAATTAATACAATTTCCTTTAGTGTAAAGATAAACATTTAATAGTTTTTTACCAGTAAATAAATACACAAAGCATTCAGAAATTATACATCTAATGCCTAATCTAGAGATGTGGCGATGTCTACGATGGTCACTGAGCTTGTCGTACCCCTCCGGGAAAGCAAGCTACGCGCAGTGTCTCGTAGAGAAGTGCTACGCCTATGCGCTTAACATCCACAGTACGAATAAACTAGCGATCGCGCAAATCTTTTTGGACAAACAGAAAAATTCATCTGGAGACTTGATTAATTTCATATCTTTTTCTGGTCTAGTCATTAAATGTTGTAAATTATGTTTTATTTTTGTCAAATAAAATCAGTATTATCCCTGTAGGCATAACAGAGCTATTTAATTGAAAGTGACTTTATTTAGTACTTATATGCTTATAAACTCGATTTTGCTTAAGTGTAAATACAGAAGTTCAAATATATTATTTTCATAAAATCAGTATTATTCCTGTGGTCAGATTGGGGTTACTCAATGGAAAGTGGCTTCATCTAGTCTTGACATTTTTATGCCTTATTCTCCAAAAATGTCTGTAAATCTCAGTAAGAGGAAGTAAATTAATAATAATTTACGAATTTGCTGAGATTTGATCGTTTGAAAATAACGCTGTTTTCGTTGAGTTTCACCACAAGCACTAAATATAAACTGATGTACTTTAAAATACAAAAGTTTGATGCTTTTTACTTGATTTAAATTGTGAAATAACTCTATACGAATTTAGCTTACACGTATCGAATTTAGCTGAAGTAAAAGCAAAATGAGCACAACTCCTATAGGTAGCTACAGGTTGTTCCAGAAACTACATCCGCTATCTCTGTTGGCACAATTAACCAGTCGGCGTGCTACAGGGTGCTTAAGCATATTTACTGGAATAGTTTCTTGGTCAATTTATCTAGAGGACGGTAAACTTACTTATGCCTCCTATTCAGATAAACTGTTTGAGCGGCTTGACAGTCACTTACGACGCTTAAGCCAGCAGATTCCTACTCTCAACAGTGCCACTCGCGTGCAAATGCGGCTGATGTTTGAGACGAAGAATGAACATCAATCAATACCCAATGCGGATTACCAAGCTATTTGTTGGTTAGTCAATCAGGATTATATTACTGCTGTGCAAGCAGCAAGCCTGATAGAAGAATTGGCAAAAGAAGTACTGGAATCATTTCTGTGTTTAAAAGAAGGTAGCTATGAATTCAGCCCGGAAAGCTCTTTGGATGAATTACCAAAGTTCTGTCGCCTGGATTTACGGTTACTTGTTGAACACTGTCAAAGACAGTTAAGAAATCGGCAAAATATCCAGTCATCAATTCCGTCTGGTGCAGGTTCCCAAGTTTTATCTAAAATACAACCATCTCAAATTCAGCCACCACTACAAATAAAACTTGGGCAAAAGTTGCCGATATCAATCAACTTTGATATTCCTGAAAATAATAAAACTAATCAACTACCTGCTGCCAAAAAACTATATACAATTGCCTGCATTGATGATAGCCAAACAGTTTTAAATTCTATTAAACACTTTTTGGATGAAAATACGTTTTCTGTTGTCATGATCAACGATCCGGTGAAGGCTTTAATGCAAATTTTGCGGAGTAAGCCCGATCTGATTTTATTAGATGTTGAGATGCCAAGCTTAGATGGTTATGAGCTATGTTCCTTATTACGAAAACATTCAGCTTTTAAACACACACCTATCATTATGGTGACTGGTAGAACAGGATTTATCGACAGGGCAAAAGCGAAAATGGTTAGGTCGTCAGGATATTTGACTAAGCCTTTTACACAATCAGAATTGCTAAAAATGGTTTTTAAACATCTTGGTTAATTTTAGTAGTCAGAATTCAGGAGTCAGGAGTTAGAAAAAATGAGACAGCCAGCGAAGACATTTCAAGATTTGATAGTTTGGCAGAAAGCACATCAATTTATTTTATTAGTGTACCCATTTACTGCTCACTTTCCTAAATCAGAAATATATGGGCTTACCTCTCAATTTAGACGAGCAGCAATTTCTATACCAGCAAATATAGCGGAGGGATTTAAGAAAAAAGGATTAGCAGATAAAGGACGTTTTTTAAATATTGCACAAGGTTTTTTAGAAGAATGCCGTTATTATCTAATTCTTTCAAATAATTTGGAATATGGTGAGACTTCGGAATTAAAACTTAAGCTTGAGGAAGTTAGTAAGCTACTAACAAGCTATGCTAATTCAATTCTGAATTCTGACTCCTAAATTCTAATAAAAAATGCTAATATATTTAATTTATTTTTTAGGAGATTTATATAGTGAGTCTAACTTTACTTGGCACAATTCTGATTGTAGAAGATTCTCCCAGTGAATTGGAATTAATGAGCCATTATCTCAAAGAGAGTGGTTACAACGTAATTAAAGCAAGTGGTGCAAAAGAGGGTTTAGAAAAAGCTGTGTTAGAAAAACCAGATGCGATCGTTACTGATGTGGTAATGCCAGAGATGAGCGGATTTGAATTGTGTCGTTCTCTGAGAAGAAATCCGATTACTGCAAAAGTGCCGATTGTGATTTGTAGTTCTAAAAATCAAGAAATTGACCGTTTATGGGCAATGAGACAAGGTGCAGATGCCTACATAACTAAACCTTACACCCGCGAACATCTCCTACGTACTATTAAATCAGTGGTAATTTGAATCAATGACTAGTACAAACATTACACTTCCTTTAAAACCAAATCAAAATAATTTAGCAGACAGTTATCTAAAGTTTCAGCTAAATCAACAGACTGCTGCTGTTTTATCAATGAAGCATACGCAAGAAGCAATTCTTGTACCTATTGAATCTGTAACTTCAATGCCTAATATGCCCACCTGCATATTAGGATTAATGAATTGGCGGAGTCGGATAATTTGGGTAGTTGATTTACCAAGAATGCTCAATTTAGAATCTCTCGATTATCGACTGCGGCAATACAGTACGATCGTTATCCAAGTTGAATCATTAGTGCTAGGTTTAGTTGTGCAAGAAATCAAAGGTACAACTAAGTTCATTGCTGATGAGATTCATTCTCCTATAGGACAAGTGGCATCCAGTTTAGTTCCTTATTTATGTGGCTGCGTTGTCCAACAAGAAGAAATCTTGCTGGTATTAGATGCACAGGCAATTGGGCAGTCTTCTATTCTCCGCAGTGATTAAAATGTACTACTAAAAAGGATTTTTAGTGTTGTTATTCACATAGTTAGGAGAACTATTTTTATGTTTAATAAAACCAACACAAATCAAGGTAACAGCGCTCAAAATAGAGCATCGCTAATTTCATCTCAAAAAATAACTAGTGGTGTCATAAAACTACCAACTAAGAATACTAGCGGAACTGCTAATAATTCTTCGCTAAATCAGGCTTTTGCCTTTTTTACAAAACTCGGATTGGCTAAGAAGGCGACTATTTTAGCGATCGCAATCGGTACAATACCAGTATTGGGCATTGGTGCGATCGCTTTTACTTTTGCCAACAAGTCCATTACTAAGCAAATTACCCAGTCTCAACAAGCTGAAGCAATAGGGTTAAGTGATAAAATTAACCGTTTTATGTTGGGACGCTACGGAGATATTCAGGTAATATCAAGTTTGCCTTTTTTGACAAGTCCCCAAGGTAGTGGAAGTACCAGCAATTCACAAAAACAAGCAGTTTTAGATCGAATTGTCGAAGCTTACAAAGCTTATGACAGCGTGGCTGTTTTTGATCGTCAAGGTAATTTAATTGTCCAATCCACAGGCGAACCTCTAGACAATCAAAAAGACCTTACCTACTTTCAAGACGCTTTACAAAAAGATACTCCTATCATCAGTAAACCGGAAGCAGTAAAAAATACTGGTGTAGTGAGTATTTATATAGCTGCACCTGTGAAAGAGAAAAGGACGGGTCAAACCATTGGCGTGGTAAGAGCGCGGCTGCCTGTAACATCCTTACAAGAAGTCATCAAAAACTACGTAGCCAATGGACAACAATACCAATTGCTTGATGCTTCAGGAACAGTTTTCTTGAGTCCCCAAAAGGGATTATTGGGGAAAGAGGCAAAGGGAGAGTATGCTAATTTACCTAAACTGCTGACAGCAAAGAAGGTAGATAGTTTTATAGATGTTCCTAAAACGGACAAAAAACAAAAATTAGTCAGCTACGTACCAGCCACCAAGCTAGATGGCTTACCTGATTTAAACTGGCAAGTACTTTTGTCCACAGACACTGCAACTGTATTTGAGCCGCAAAGACAATTGTTGTGGACTATAGCGATTGGTACAGCACTGACAGCATTGATTGTGGGTGCGATCGCATCTTGGTTAGCTAAACTTACTACACTGCCAATTCTCACTGCAACTGCGGCATTAACAAAGCTTGGTCAAGGTAAATTCAATACCCGTGTGGAAATCGAAAGAGAAGACGAATTAGGGATATTGAGTGCAAATATTAACCTGATGGCCGAACAATTGCAGGTTTTAGTTAAAGAACAGGAAGTAGACGTTGAAGGGGCAAAATTACTAGCAGATATTACCCTACGAATTCGGAAAAGTCTGAAAACTGAAGATATTTATCACGCAGCAGTGAAAGAAGTTCGCCAAGTTATAAAAACAGACCGGGTAATAATTTATAGTCTGAATCCAGATAATCGGGATGGCGTTGTTGTTGCGGAATCGGTAACTGGTAATTGGCCGGAAATGCTCGGAGTGAAAATCGACGATCCTTATTTTCGGGAACGTTATATAGAAAGCGAGCGCGATGGACAGGTGCAAGCAGTTGCAAATATTCATCAAGACCAAAGCCTGAAAAATGCCAGCAGTTACATTCAACTATTAGAAAAATTTGCCGTCAAAGGTAATTTGGTTGTACCAATTCTTGCTCAAGAAAAACTTTTAGGCTTATTAATTGCTCATCATTGCGACGAAACTGTTCGTGTTTGGCAACAGCCGGAAATTGACTTATTTCAACAGATAGCAACTCAAGTCGGCTATGCCTTAGAACAAGCCAAGTTATTAGAGGAGATAGAACAAGTTAGGAATATTGGAATCACCGATTCTGACGACGAACGGCATCAAAAAGAAACACTGCAACAACAACTTTTAGAACTACTCAACGACGTAGAAGGTGCAGCCAGAGGCGACTTGACAGTACGTGCAGACGTGACGGCTGGAGAAATCGGCACTGTTGCCGACTTTTTCAACTCAATTGTCGAAAGTCTCCGCGATATTGTTACCCAAGTTCAAAAAGCTGCCACCCACGTTAATACTGCCATTGGCTCTAACGAAGGAGCGATGCGCCATTTAGCAGAAGAAGCACTTACGCAAGCTGCCGAAATCAACCGCACTCTAGATGCTGTTGACCAAATGACCCAATCCATGAAAGCCGTAGCCGAAAGCGCCGAAAAAGCTGCTTTCGTTGCCAATCATGCGGCTAACACTGCTACCAAGAGTGGACACGCAATGGATTTAACAGTACAAAATATCCTGTCTTTAAGGGAAACCGTGGGTGAAACTGCTAAGAAAGTGAAACGTTTGGGAGAATCTTCGCAACAAATTTCCCGTGTAGTTTCCTTGATTAACCAAATCGCCATCCAAACTAACTTACTAGCCATTAACGCCGGCATTGAAGCAGCGCGTGCAGGTGAAGAAGGTCAAGGTTTTGCCGTAGTTGCTGAAGAAGTCGGCGAATTAGCAGTCAGGAGTGCCGCAGCAACTCAAGAAATTGAACAAATTGTTGAAAATATTCAACGAGAAACCAGTGAAGTGGTTCAGGCGATGGAAATAGGCACTACCCAAGTGGTAGAAGGAACTCTAATTGTGGAGGAGGCTAAACAAAGCCTGAGTGAAATTTTGGATGTATCGCGTCAAATTGACTCCTTAGTACAGTCGATTTCCACTGCAACGGCATCTCAAGTTGAAACATCACAAAGTGTTAGCCAATTGATGAAAGATATTGCTGCTATATCACAACGCACCAGCGATTCTTCTCGTCAAGTTTCCGAATCTCTACAACAAACGGTGGAAATTTCTCAACAGTTACAAGAGACTGTCGAGGCTTTCAAAGTTAGTTAATTTTGTCATTTGTCCGTTGTCAGTTGTCATTTGTCCGTTGTCCGTTGTCATTTGTCCATTGTCATTTTACTAATGACCAATGACCAATGACCAATGACCAATGACCAATGACCAATGACTAATGACCAATGACTAATGACCAATAACTAAGGACAAAAACCATGTTACAAGACAAAGAATTAGAAATCCAGATGCAGTTTCTGGAAGAAGCAACTGATTACTTAAATACCTTAGAAGGGGTATTGCTAGAAATCGATACTACTAACCGCATTGATTTAGAGAAAATCAATGCTGCACTCCGAGCCGCTCATTCTATTAAAGGTGGCGCGGGGATGATGGGATTTAAATCGCTAAGTCATTTATCCCATCGTTTGGAAGATTCTTTTAAAGTTCTGAAAACGAAAAAAAATTCTCTAGAAATTGACACCCAGTTGCAAAGTTTATTGCTATCTGGAGTTGATTGGCTGCGTCAGATTGTCGAATTGCTGGCAGAAGGAAATGTTGTTGAAGATGCGTGGTTAGCAACCTTTTGTTACCCAGTTTTTGATGAGTTGCACGATCGCTTAGGCGACCCCACCCCGGAGGATGCTTCATCTATGCTATCCCCAGAGGATGGGCAAGATGTTATCCCCTTGCTATTTGCCACAGAAGTAGAAGAGTGTTTGCAGCGTTTAGAATCTATATTGGCAGATAGCGAACAGCCTGGTTTGCATGAAGAAATTGTGATCATGGCAGCGGAATTGGGCGGTTTGGGTGAAATGCTCCAGTTGGCAGCTTTTACCAAGCTTTGTGAGTCAGTAACGCAGCAATTGGAAACCGTTAGCAGTTCGCGCATTCCCGAAATTGCCCAATTAGCATTGCAAGCATGGCGGCGATCGCAAGCTTTGGTGCTGATAAATCAACTAGATAACTTACCTACAGAACTTGATTTTGCTAGTTATACGCAATCACCGTTACTATTACCAGCAGCAGAAGTAATACCACAGCTTTCCATCGCACACATAGATATTGTCGAGCCAGAAGCAGTGCCAACACCTGTTTGGCAGCCAGAAAATACTAGAGAAAATTGGACTAATGATGAAGCGTTGGCGCAGCCTAGCGCAGGTATCGCTGCTAATTTTACATTTGTAGATGCAGAATTTGCAGATGATGTTAATTCTATCAATGTTACAGAACAAAATCCCATATTTGCTAGAGAAAATAATCCTGCCGATGCTAAATATAGCGAAGGAAAAGGAGAGTCAAATGGCGTTGTTAAAGATCGAGAAATTCATGAAAATAGCGTCCGAGTTCCCAGTAAACAACTAGAGCAAATTAATGATTTATTTGGCGAACTGATTGTTCAGCGAAATGGCTTAAACTCACAACTAGAAAGATTACGCAAGCTGGTTCGGAACCTGAACCAGCGAGTACAAGTACTCGACCGAGAAAACCAGGATTTGCGTATAGCCTATGACAAAATTTCTACCCAAGCTGCTGGGCTACGGGTACAAGCTGAAAATGACCACCAAACACAAGGCACAGACAGAGAATTTGATGCTTTAGAAATGGATCGCTATAACGATTTAAACCTGCGATCGCAGGAAGTTATGGAAACCATTGTTCAGGTACAAGAAGTTACAACTGATGTGCAACTCAGTGTAGATGATACAGACCAAATCGCTCGTAAAATCAACAAAACATCCAAACAGTTACAGACAAAGTTAAATCACATCAGAATGCGGCCACTGTCCGATTTGACCGAACGTTTTCCTAGAGCCTTGCGCGATTTAAATGTAGAGTATGGGAAAAATGTTCAGTTAAAAATTGAAGGTGGCAACACTTTAATTGAACGCAGCATTTTAGAAACATTAAACGAACCTTTAATGCATCTCTTAAGGAATGCTTTCGATCATGGCATCGAAGACTCTGGCACTCGTCGCCTTTTAGGTAAACCAGAACAAGGATTGATTGAAATTACAGCTAGTCACCGCAGTAATCGCACCCTGATTACTATCCGAGATGATGGTTGGGGCATTTCTCTAGAGAAAATTCGCACCCGCGCTTTAGCTATGGGATTGGATGCTTCTCTACTCGCTAATGCTAGTGATGAAGAACTATTATCACTAATTTTTGAACCAGGTTTTACCACCTCCGAGCAAGTTACAGCATTATCTGGTCGAGGTGTCGGCATGGATGTAGTTCGTAACAATCTCAAACTAATTCGAGGAGATGTGAAAGTTGATACGGAACCAGGAGTTGGTACTACTTTCACCCTATCAGTACCATTTACACTTTCCGTTGCGCGAGTTCTGCTGGTAGAAATCAACAAAATGCTGTTGGCATTTCCCACAGATGTCATTTCAGAAATATTCTTACTCCAACACGAGCGAGTTTTTCAAATGGCAGGTAGCGAAGTTCTAAATTGGCAAGGAACCATGCTGCCACTGATTCGCCTGACTCCCTATTTAGAGTTTAATTGTCTGCGCTATGATACTTCAGAATTAGAGACTCCGGCAGCAATTAATGCTAACAGTGTATTAGTAGTCAAAGGGAATAATCAGCCAGTAGCAATCCAAATAGACCGTTGCTGGGGTGAACAAGAAGTTGCTATTCGTCAAGTTGAGGGAAATATACCTTTACCGGAAGGTTTCAGCAACTGCACAATTCTCGGTGATGGTCGAGTAGTGCCACTCGTTAATGTCAATGAATTGCTGTATTGGATTGCTACAAATCGCCGGACTCCTAAAGGTATTCAATTACCATCAGCAAGGTTAAAAACACCGTTCTTGATATTTGATGAAAACAAAATATCAGCAGCATCTGTTAAGCAGAAAGGCACAATTTTAATTGTAGATGACTCGATTAATGTCCGCCGCTTTTTAGCTCTGACCCTTGAAAAGGGAGGATATCAAGTAGAGCAAGCGAAAGATGGTCAAGATGCTTTAGAAAAACTCCATAGTGGATTGAGAGTTGAGGCAGTAATTTGTGATATTGAAATGCCTCGTCTTGATGGTTATGGCTTTTTGGGTAAGGTAAATTCAGACGTTGATACAAAAAATATTCCAGTTGCAATGCTGACTTCTCGTAGCAGCAATAAACATCGGCAACTAGCTATGCAATTGGGGGCGCGGGCTTACTTTTCTAAACCTTATAACGAGCAAGAATTACTCCAAACACTGGAGGAAATAATTCGTAACGTGGGAGAAAAAGCAGCGTCTAATTAATAATTCATAATTAGGTTTTATATATTTTTTTATGGTGCGTTACGCCAAAGGCTAATGCACCGTTTGTTTTATACAGCACTTTGCGTAACGATAAGGTACACTAACAGAGTATGAGAATCAAAAAAAGATGAAGGCATACTCTGTAGATTTACGGCAAAAAATAGTAGGAGCATACGAA
>NZ_JACJSF010000149.1 GCF_014698035.1 Desmonostoc muscorum FACHB-395 | reverse complement strand
TTTACCAACCACATATCCAATTAACTCTACAAGTAGAAATGGTCTTGATAAAAGTTCATACGCTTTAGTTCATCAAATATGTACTGTTGATGCTAATTGCTTTAAAGGCTCATCAGCCAATTGGTTAGAGAGAATTGGACAATTGGATAAAGCAGATAGAGAAGCTATAGAAGAACGTTTAAAATATTTTTTGAATATTCAAGAGAATCCTAGTGAAGACTGGTTTGCTCAAAATGCGTCTCCAGAATTTTTGAAAAAAATCTTTGATTATCTACCTGAAGATACAAAAAATTTAGTAATAGAAGAATTAATTAACAATTTAGACTCATAATACCTGTATATTTATCAATAACATTGATATTCTAATTATTACAAATTCGGCAATCTCCGTACTGCTGTTAGCTTGGTCAGTGCAAAGTGCGATCGCTTATGGAATGGTACGCTTGATTTATGTGAAACCTGCTTGCTGACTATCTTGTTGGGGTAGGGTGTAGGAAAAAAATCAAGAAAAGTAAATATGAGTGCGAACATAATTGAAGAAGAATTCAGCTATTCAGAATTCAGGAGTCAGCAATCTTGACGCTCTCTACGAGACGCTATGCGTAGCTTGCTTCTCCGTAGGAGTACGTAGACTCGCTATCCGCCAGTCATACACAATACCTTTCCTGTATTCTGACTCCTGACTCCTGAATTCTGTTTGATAAACTTCTTTGCGGGAGCAACGCTGGCATGAGCATTACTACACCCCACACCCAAAAACCTTATAAATAAGGGATTGCCTCATATCTTGCGTGCCATTCGGCTATAAATCAAAGTCAAGGCTGAAGGTTTCGCTTGAAGAATCTTCTTCTTTCTCTTGTGCGAATGGAGTTGAAGTCATTGAAGGAAGTCTGTTCTCGTCAGTAGTAATCGGCGTGAAAGCTAGTTTTTGTGTGGCTAATCCAGCCTTGATAAAAACAAAATAGCAGTCAATTATAAAGTAAAGCGTCTCCAGGTAACTTTTACCTAGTTGTTGGGACTCTGCAAATATGCGTTCTCGATAGTTTTCTTTGAGCCGAATTTTGATCGGAGCTAAGTCTTCTTTATTTGTCATTGTGATCATTTAAGAGATGTAGTAGGCGAATTCTTGCTGCTGATGGCTTTTGCCATCTCTAAAAGCCCAAAGACATTAGCTTCCACCGGGTTGTCCAGTATTTTGAACCCGTTCTTCTCTAAAAGCTTTTTAAATCCGGGTAACAGGCAACCTCCACCAATGGCCCAGATTTCATCCCCTTGGTGTTTGGCATCAAGTGTCAGATTCACCACTTTCTTCAAGTATTTTTCATACCAATCTTTTAAGCAAGTACTGTAGACATCTTTGATATCGATGTCACGGCTGTACCGAGTATGCCCCATTTCCAGACAAAATCGGATTTTGGATGCATCCCCGATTTTTCCGCCATTTAAATGCTTCATCTTTTGGGAAATATCATTGATGAGAACTTCTACGCCTGTGGGGTAGGCGGTGTGAACTTCTCGTTTCCCTTGGTTGTAACGAGAATACAAAGTTGTGCCATTGCCAAAATCTAAAATGGTTAATTTTTTGGGTAGTTGATGCCCAAACAATGCACCCATCCCTTCTAGTACGACTTTCAGGACTTCGATCTTCACCTCTGATTGTTTGCCAGCAAGTATTGGCTGATATTCTCCATTGAGTACTTTTTGTAGTTCTTCAGCCAGAGCAACATCATGTAAGCTGACGACTAATTTTAAATGCCAAGCCTTACGGTGTGGTAGATGTGCCAATGCACCGAATAATGTCAGCAATGCATTATTGACTTTGTTTTCATTGTTATCAGTGTTTCGGTCAAAATAATTTCCTGTGCGGAAAGCTGATTCTCCAACTGTGTAAGCAGTACCGTTAAAAACGACCCTCCCAGGTACGTCTTCCATCTCGGCATTGGTTATATAGCTGGGCACACGAACTACTTCAAAGCCATCGACTAAAAGTTTTAGGCTTCCATAACCGTTATCAAAGCCAGCAGGAAAAATTTTTTGCAAGGTGTGAATGTTAGACATAAAGAGAAAGGTAATAGATTTTGATTTATGAAAGTTATCTGTTCAGGTGAAGTGGGGAGCAGAGAAGAGATGAATAAAATAACTACTCTTTTTTTCTTCAGCGTCAAAAAATTATCATAACCTCTTGGGGGCTAAGTGGGGTAAAATCTCAATCAGTCAAATGTACCCCATATAGCCCCCATATAGCCCCCATGTGGGAGTCAAATTTTGCTCAAGTCTCTAAACTGCTTTGGGGTACACATAGCCCCCATGTAGCCCCCATTTTTTTTTGAAATCTTTTCTATCAACGCAGCAAAAATTAATTTAGATCATCGTTGACAGTTTGATTTATACTTTAGTGTCAATCTTTTGTTAGCAATTTACTTGCGCGCAATATGTAGCTCTGACCCTGATCCAGTTTGAATTTATCTACGAGAAATTAGTCGCTTCGAGAGGCTATTGTCTAAAACTTGAGATTTTCTACGCAAGAGAAGTAAGGTCTATGCTGGCACTTGAGCAGTAAAAAATCTTCTCGTGCAACGGCTAAAGCGTTCTCCAAATGGGTCTGAACTCTCTGCCGAGGTGAATAAGACAGAAGCAGAATTAACCCAAATCCTTGAACAAGGGCAACTGGCAAAACATTTAATGATTACTGCCAACCTTCGATTATGGCAGTGTCAGTACTCAAATATAATTCGGCTTACTGCTTTGTCGCAGTCTAGAAATATCACATGCTGAAACCGTTCGGCTGATAATTCTGGTTTGACTCTGCGGGATTCAGGCGAAAGCCATTTGGGTAGTTTAGATAAGCACTTATAGATTACATGGACATCTCCGATTCAGTGAACTAAGTCGGACGAGATAGTATTAGTCCAACTTTTTCCGAATTTCTTTTGCCTTAGCTTCTAGTACAGCCAATAAATCTCTTAGTTGCTCTTGCTGGATATCTTCGATCTTAGTTGCTGAGACATCTCGAATTAGAGAACTGATTTGGGGACTTGGTTTAGGTTTTGTTTCAGGAGCATGTTCAGCAATAGTTTGGGCAACTAGAAAACGAGTTTGAGCGACTGTTAGCCTTTGTTGCAAAACTTGTGATGTAACATCTTGTCGGATTTTAAGAGCTTTAGTTTCTTCAACTTTTAAATTTTTAGAATTTAGTTTTTGGAGTGAACGGGCATGGTTTGCACCAAGTCCTGATTCTCTAATCGCAATTTTTAAGTCTTCTGAAAGCCGTAAGCAAGGAAAGACATTTGCATCTACTGATGCTGGATTTTGTTGAAAACGTAATAACAACAGAAGAATACTTTGTTCTATTTCGTCTAAATTAAATGCTTTAATGCCTTCTGACTGCTCTTTTCTAGTTAAAATAACCAATTCAGTTAATTGGGGCAAAAGTTTTTTTGCGTTTAATCTAGCTATTGCTCTCCTAAGTCCTCTAACTACTTCTTCCTGTTCAAATTCCAAAGCTAACTTAGCCTGTTGAATCAAACCTTCGGCTAAATCTAGCTCATTCAAGCCTTCTCGGTGAAGACTAGTTAATAAAGTGCGTGCATGTAATTCCTCTTCAGAAAGTTCTTTGAGAAGCATCACTGCATCAAGCGTTTCAATTTCTGGCTGTAACTCTTCTGCAACGGATCTCCATCTCCGTTCTCCATCAAAAATGAGATTTCCCGGTAGTAAAATAATCGGCTGTTGTTGCCCTTCCTCTCTAATTGAAACAGCCATACTCCGAATACTATCCGAAGTAAATGTTTGCCTTGCTTGTTTGGGATTGGGCCTTACTTCACTATAGTGAATTTTAAAAATTCCAGATGCTTTCAAATGTTCTCGTAGGTCTTCAATAGTTTGATTGAGGAGTGTACGTTCTTCTTCAGCAAGCTTTCCCTGTGCTTCTTCATCTTTTAATTTTGTAATCTCTGCCTGTAAATCTTCTACTCGTTCTTCAAGCTCAAATATCTGTTGTGAACCAGCAGCAGAAGCAAACATTCCAAGTACACTCGGTTTGTTTAATTTTGTCATCGATTAACCTCTTATTAGCTTAAGTTCTTGAACTAGTGCATCAACAATTGGCATAAAATCTCCTCTTGCCTCTTTGCCTGGTCTGTAAATTCCCAGAGGTAGCCCTCTACCAGAAGCATTAAGAATATCCGCTGATTCTCGAATTGGGCTAAAATACTGAATTCCCAAATTTTTACAAACTAGGGGAAGTTCCTCAACAATACTTCTATGCGCTCCCCAATCACTTTTCCAACGAGTAGGAACTATACCTAATATTTTTGGAGTCGGTTTCAATCTCAGCCGCTTGCAGTTGAAATAGTACCACTCAATCATCGCGGCAGCACTTTGAGAAGCCTTGTATTCAGGTTGAATGGGAATTAACACGTGGCTAGAAGCTGCAAGAGCAGTCAGTGGTAAAGGCTCCAATGTTGCAGGACAATCGATAATTACAAAATCGTGAGATAAGGGGTAATCACTCAACCGATCTGCAAGAGTATAAGCTCCACGCAGATCCTTTGAAACTTCCCGAATTGTTTCGTGTAATTCTTTTCCGCCTTTACAAACTTGAATTTTGTCAATCTTACCTTGCCAAGCTGTAACTAAAGGCCAGTTCCCATTGAAGTCTGGATGGTAAACATTAGCCATTGTTCCCTGAGTTTTAAATTCTCCCAATCCGCAAAATAATGTCAATGATTCGTTAGGATCGATGTCTAATAGTGCCACTGAATAGCCACGAACACCCAATTCATACGCAAGATTGTATGAAATAGTACTTTTTGCCACTCCTCCAGCGTTTGTTTCAATCGAAAGGGTCAAATTGGCAGGCATAATTTTTTCTCTTTCTTGATTACTATATTTCCGACTCCAGTCATGAGATAACGTTATATCAGTTTGTGAGAAGAATTTTGAGATAATGTTATATCATTTTTCTAACAAGGATTGCTATCAAAACAGATGTTTATTGCAAGTAATCATCGACCTAGCTGGATGCCTAAGCCAGGAAGTCACCCTCCTGACTTAGGCATCCAGCTAGATTTACGGATATTTGCAACTTCCACTCAATAGGTTTCATCAGTTATTAGATGAGATCGAACACAAGAGCAGTTGCTGAGATCACCTTAATGCTCAATGACCATGAAGAGTTCTAAGGCAAGTGCCATCTCGCCCATTCCATAGCCTTACGGTTTGATTATTGCTGGCACTTGCAACCAGTTGACCATTCAGGTGAACTGCCACTGCCAAGATCCAACTAGTGTGTCCAGGCAAATCCCTGGAGCAAGTTTCTTGTCGCATATCCCATATCAAGGTTTCCAGCAGCAGATACGGTATTTCTAACCTACGTCGGTACGGTTTACACCCCTTTGATTTTTGTAAAGTTATCGTAACATTTATTTATATAAAGCAATATTTGCTTAACTTAGCAAATTCAAATAAAAAAGTAGGTAATAAAAGCGATGAATCAACCCATTGAATTATCTTTAGAACAAGAATTTAGCCTTAGAACTTTCGCGGATCAAGTGCAGCAGATGTCCCGTGAACAAGCTCAAGAGTTCTCGCTGATGCTGTATAAGCAGATGATGATAAGGGAAAAGACTTACCAAGAATTGCTCAAACATCAGTGGGAAGTTGGTTCAGGTTCAATCTTGGGTTAAAACAAACCTTGCTCTCGTTACTTTAAGCGATTCAGAAGATAACGAACACACAATTGTCTTTTTGAAGGGCAAGGCAATAGAGATTATTTGCTTCCACAAGAGAAAACTTTACAATAACAAACTCACAGTAACAGTTTTGAGTTTTGATGGAACAGTGAACTACTCTGAACTACACCACCGTCAACCAATCGCACACCACAGACCTACACTCGCTCCCAAAGTTAACCCAAACTTGCCACTGCCCCAGATATGCATTCCAGTAAGGCTCACCATCAGCAACGCCAATAGCTTCACCAAGCTGGGAAACCATCTTTTGGTAGAACCGACCAGCGCTGTCGAGTCCAAGGCACATTTTCAGCTTCAGCCCCTTCCAGGCTTGGATAGCAAGACTTTCAACCTGATTTAATGTTTGGGGAATGTCATCTGATATTGTGCCAGTCACTTGTGTTGGGAACTCTATATTATTAGTGACTGACACCGATTCCCTTGAAAACGCTTCATCCCGATTAAACCACTGCCCAAAAATCGAATCACGCTGATCATCAGGTGCAACAAACTGGTAAACGCACTCCCGATTTTCACGCTTGCCCAACCGACCAACGTAATCCAACTTCAAATCAATTTTGGCAAGTAACTTCTGTGCGATGGCGCAAGCGCCCGCCGTAGGCGATCGCCACTGGGGTCAGTTTTTCAGAAATGGAAACATTCAAGTAATTTTTGATAACGTGCCGATGCGTTACAGCCAGTGCCTTAAACTCCAGCATCTTCTCGTCACTACCACGCAACTGAACGTCTGGCGTGAGAAACTGCAACAGATTCAGATTTTCGACTAACAACACAGCAGGTAATAGCTACCCCTTGTTAAAAGCTGGTTTCCAAACCGAATTCTCCCCCAATTCTAACTGCGCTGCTGCCCGTTTAGCATCACGGGTTGTCAGAAATTCCCGCCCCAGTGTCAAATAATAGTGCATCCGCAGTTTTCGTATCCTCTCAAGGTTTGTCTCTTCCTATTGAGTGATGCTAGTTCTATGCCTGGATTGACAAAATGTTTGATAAATAGGTGGTCTTATTCCACTATATTATTGGGGTATTTGACTTTTGGCAGTTTACTAGTTTTCTGAATTTACCAGCCTATTCTGTTTTTGCAACAAAACTACTCTTAGTACAAAAACTATGCTATTTGTTACAAATCGTGTAATGAATGAAGGACCAACTCATTTAAATCCAGATGGTTCTTTTGATGTACCTCGAACAATTAGTTTTGCAATTTCAAATAATCAGGCTGAACAATCGATCTATTTCTGCCGCCGCAATGCTAAGGATGACTATACCGAAATTGGGAATGAAGCTTTTTTTAATGAATTGAAGGCGGCAAATGTTCAGCAAATCCTGCTATTTTTACATGGCTTTAATAGTTTACCTGAAGATAATGTATTTCCGAAAGTAGAAGAACTTCAGGCTTTATTCGAGCAAAAGGCTGGTAATTTTATTTTGGTTATCCCACTCATTTGGCCCTCAGACAATGATTTTGGTATTGTTCAAGATTATTTTGATGACCAAAAAGCAGCCGATGCCAGTGATATGGCCTTTATGCGTCTATTTGAGAAGTTTTTGACATGGCGTGAATACAACAGCACTTTGGATGATCCCTGCATCAAAAGGATTAATATATTAGCTCATTCGCTAGGCAATCGAGTGTTACGAGGTGCTTTCAACCGTGCGGTTCAGTATTATCAAATGCGGGCAGTACCTCTGATCTTTCGCAATACATTCATGGTTGCAGCCGATTTAGTCAACAACGCACTTGAAGCTAGTCAGGAGGGTCAGTTTATTCCTCAAGCTTCGCGGAATGTAGTGGTTTATCATGCCGCAGATGATTTTGCTCTGCGCTCTAGTAAGCTCGCAAATGGTATAGGTAATTCAATTACTTCCCCTCGGCTTGGACATACTGGTCCAGAATGGATTGACAAAGTAGCTAGAAATGTTTATGCACTTGACTGCGCGGATTTCAATAATACTTACGATTCCCCACTTGGTCATGGCTACTTTGATAAGGATGAAAATGGTAATCCTGGCTTACTGTTCGACCATATATGGGAATGCATTAAGACTGGAAGAGTGCCGATAAATTCACCTAATGCTCGCACGCAAATCCTGAATAGTAGGTTTTGGTAATCAGTGTAGTTCCATTTAAATTAGTATTACCTGAGCTAGTCGGCGTACTCCCTCTTGAATTTTCTGCTCATTGAGTTCAGCATATCCTAAGATAAATTCGCCACCAGGGCTATGTTTTAAATATTGAGGATACGCCGCCCCAATACTTACGCCAGCAAGAGCAGCAAGCTGGACTATTTTATCATCAGTGAGTTTAGTCTTGATTTTGACCATCAGGTGCATTCCGGCATTTTCCCCAGATATTTCAATTTTGTCACCGAAATAAGAAAACAAAGACTGCACCAAAGTCTGCCTGCGTTGGTCGTAGAGCGAACGCATCCGTCTAATATGGCGTTCTAAATGTCCTTCGGTAATAAAATCAGTCAGGGCATACTGTTCTAACAAACTACATTGCCGATCTGCTAGCCATTTTGCACGAGCAAATATATGAACTAAATTCTGTGGTAAAACTAAATAACCAAGACGCAAAGCCGGAAATAGTACTTTAGAGAATGTACCCAGATAGATCACTGAGTTAGCTTGGTCTAATCCTTGCAATGCTGGTATGGGACGCTCACCATAACGATACTCGCTGTCATAGTCATCTTCAATAATCATCGTCCCTGATTTGTGCGCCCAAGCTAATAACTCTAACCTGCGAGAAAGAGATAACGTAGCACCTGTAGGAAATTGATGAGATGGAGTGACATAAACGAATTTAATGTTAGGCATGATATCTGTTGTTAGGCTACTGACTATTAAGCCAGATTGATCTACAGATATAGGGAATAGATTAGCTCCCTGCGCTAAAAAAGCTCGTCTAGCGCTTAAATAACCTGGTTCTTCCACCGCTATCCAATCACCACGGTCAATTAATATACGTGTAATCAAGTCAAGTCCCTGCTGTGAACCACCAACAATAATGATTTGCTCTGGCTCACACTTAACCGCTCTGGAGCGTGACAGATAGTCAGCGATCGCCTGTCGCAGAGGTTGATATCCCATAGAGTCATAAGTATAGTCAAGGACGTATCGACTAAAGCGGCAATGGCGAGACAAGAGCTTACGCCACAAGTCTATTGGGAATTGATCAAAAGCTGGTCGTCCATAACTAAAGCTAATTTCGACTTCTGCTTCTGGTAAGTGTAAAAAAGCTCGATCACTCAAACTTTCGCCATAAGTTGATAAAGATATTGAAGAATGAGGTAGTTGTGATTTTGCCTGAATCGGTGTGGTATTTAGTAATTCATCAGGGAGTTGACAACAGACAAATGTTCCTGAGCCGACAATTGTTTCTAGATAACCTTCACTTAAGAGCATCTCATAACTTTGGGTAACAGTGGCGCGGGAAACACTAAGCAATTGAGCAAGCGTTCGCGTTGAAGGCAGTTTTGCTCCTGGGGTTAATCTTCTCGAAAGAATAGCCTGACGTAGTTGGGCGTAAACTTGACGATACAAAGGTAAAGCTGCTTTTAGGTCAATACTAATAACAAAATCCATTCGGGTTAGGAATTACAAATGAGATAAGTGGACTGGTAATTTATTCAAAAAGTGGCACTTGTATCATTCCACTTACCTGATTACTCTAACGATATAGAGTATAAATTTCCAGCCATGCCTGAACAAAAAGCCCCCAGCCAAAGAACAACAGTTAAACGCGTACCCCAACGAGCAAACTATGAAAGCGACACCATTTATCAAATATTGGATGAAGGATTAGTCTGCCATGTAGGTTTTGTCGCAGATGGACAGCCTTTTGTGATCCCTACAGCCTATGGACGAGTTGAGGAGACCTTATACATCCACGGTTCACCTGCTAGTCGAATGCTGCGAACCCTGCAACAAGGTATTGATGTTTGCGTAACAGTGACTTTAATTGATGGGTTAGTATTGGCACGCTCGGCGTTTCACCACTCAATGAATTATCATTCAGTAGTTGTATTTGGTAAAGCAACACTGGTCGAAGATGCAGAGCAAAAATTAGCTGCCTTGAAAGCATTTACAGAACACGTTATTCTTGGACGGTGGTCGCAAGTGCGATCGCCTTGCGATAACGAATTAGCCAGAACTATAGTCCTATCTTTACCGCTCACAGAAGCATCAGCAAAGATTCGCACTGGTGGGCCCATTGATGATGAAGCTGATTATCAAATACCAGTATGGGCAGGAGAAATTCCCTTAAAATTGACGGCGGCTGTACCTATAAATGATCCCCAATTACATCCACATATTGAAGTACCCGCAAATCTGAGCAACTACACTAGACCACAAAAACTTATTCAATATTAAGTTGGTCTAAGCCGGTTTGAGCCAATCACAGACCACAGACTTACACCCGTCCGTAAAGCTGACCCAAACCTGCCATTGCCCCAGGCATCTGTTCCAGTAAGGCTCCCCATCAGCCACCCCAACAGCTTCGCCAACCTTGGAGACTAACTCATTGTAGAAGGAGCCAGCGCTGTCCAAGCCTTGCTGTATTTTCAGTTTCAGCCCTTTCCAAGCTTGTCCTTGGGGGCTGGACACTACCTCTTCTAATATTTCGGAGGTTGTGTCAATCACTGGTGTCGACAAAACTATATTATTAGTGACTGACACCAACTCACGATTTAATCCTTCATCTCGATTGAGCCATTGCCCGAAAATTGAATCACGCTGATCATCAGGGGCAACAAACTGATAAACGCACTCCCGCTTTTCACGCTTACCCAACCGACCAATGTAGTTCAACTTCAAATCAATTTTGGCAAGTAATTTCTGTGCGATCGCTACTGGGGTCAGTTTTTCCGAGATACTGACATTCAAGTAATTCTTGATAACGTGCCTGTGCTGAACAGCCAGTGCTTTAAGCTCCACCATCTTTTCATCAGTCCCCCGCAACTTAACGTCTGGCGTGAGCAACTGCAACAGATTCAGTTCTTCTAACAACAGTACAGCCGGCAACATCTGCCCCTTGTTAAAATCTGGTTTCCAAACCGAATTCTTCCCAGCTTCTAATTGCGCCTTAGCCCGTTTCGCATCACGGTTGGTCAAAAACTCTCGCCCCAGCGTCAAATAGTAGTGCATCCGCAATTGAGGATACCAGCCATCATCATCTTTCTCGACCAAATCAGGGGTCACGTCAATTTCATAGCGACGGGACAATTCAGCCTTGCGCTGCTGATGTCGTTCGGTTTTCGTTTTCGCCCTTTTATCTTGCAGTTTTTTCAGTTCAGTTGGGGAAAGTTCATCAGCTTGCGCGATCGCCTGACATTCACTAGCGTACAATTCCTGACTAGCCGCCTTAACCGACTCGATTACAGCCCCACTCTCATCGTCATCAACATCGTCGGCATCAATAATGGTGTACCCATCCTCGACCAACCCCGCAAGCACAGACTCTCGATAGCGCCGCATTTCGACGTTAATCACAGAACCACGCTTACCCCAAGTCTGCAATGACTCCGGTTGAAAATTCTGGTCAACAAAGCTGTAGTCGTCATTATCCGCCGCCGACAACAGCGCAATGTTCGCTTGTGTTGCAACGTGCTGGCTTCTGAGCAATCCTCCTATGGATGTGGAACCATTGCCTACAACCGACATCCCCCATTCTCTAACCCAAATGTGACGGTCAACAGTTTCTCTAACCCGCGCCAACATCTGACGCACAGAGTTAACCGGCTGCACACCTTGAAATATCCCCCAAACACCATCAAAATGTCCTCGAATGTCGATGCTGACCCCAGTTTCTAAACTTGGAGAGGCGATAACCAAATCGTACTGGGTAAGAATTTCGTTCAAGTGAGCGATACAACCGAAAGCCGCTTTACCAGTGCCTTTGACGGTCACTTTCCCAGATAGGGAGACGTTAAAAAACCCGGCTTCAACAAAGTAAGCCGGGGTAAGCACTTATAAAAAATGACAGTTAAACCTTAGCCGTTGATAAATATGCAAGTTTCCATTGACCAAATCCCCTCACGGGGACTGAAATGCATCAATTAAATTTTGTAGTGGCACTCCTATATAGTTTCCATTGACCAAATCCCCAGCCGCGATCGCTATGTTCAAAATTTCTTCAAAAGTGAGATAATTCGGGAATTAGGCTATTTTCGGCTATTGGCTAAGTCTTCATTGTGGGATGGGTATCATGTTCCGTAAAGGCGTTTGATCAAGCGAACGCTTAAAACACCCAAGGTTTTTCCTCAAATAAACACTGGTATTCTTTTAGGAATTATGGCTACGGTTATTACTGAGTCAATTCAGTGCTGATGAGCTATTAAAAAATTTAAATTATACAAATTAACATCCGGAAAACAAAGATGAAGTTAGGAAAAATAGTGAAGATATGATTGTAACTTTCTTTGATTGAGTTTATATAAAAGGCTTTTACAATGGTTACTACTCCTGTATATTATTTGCAATTT
>NZ_JACJSF010000148.1 GCF_014698035.1 Desmonostoc muscorum FACHB-395 | reverse complement strand
AAGCATGAACCCTGTGATTCCAATTCTAGAAATTCAGAGCAAACGCGGGCAGATCCGCGCCTCCTATTCTTCTAGAATGACTGGTATTTTATTTTCTTGCAAGCCCCTTATCTACTCTTATGCAGAAGGTGTAGATCAAGATTCCCTTGCATTGATACCGCGTAACGACGAATTACTTTCTGAAAACGAGGACGCATAATCTGCGACTCGCTGCCATCCCCACTTATACCCCTATTCTGTCACTCTCGGAAAACAATAATCGAAGCAAGAGTCTGAAACTTTGATTGAGCTAAGGTTTAAACCTTTATTTTCTAACAGTAACTAAAATTTATAGCCAAAATCTGAAAACTAAAGCTGCGAAAGCCTTACAGGGATTAGCTTCCCCCAGATTGACAAAACAGGGATAAGCAGTGTCAACTAGAATTTCTTTACCATTGCGGAACTTGATAAATTCCTGCCCGTGGTCGTAAAATATGTCTGCCACCAGTTGATTACGCTCCTCGTAACCCCACATATCCACTGCTGCCTTCCACCAGCGCTTTCCGGGTGAGAGCAACTGTTCAAGTTCCAAATACTCCGGTTTCCAGTACTTGGTGCGCCATTGATTTGCGAGTGCGTCGATTAGTATCGCAGTCGGGTAGATCGGCTTCAGGTTTTCTTCGAGCCAAAGCATATAAACAATCGCGCTCCTGAAAGCATCTTCTAAACAATAGCTTGCTGCTTCTAGAGTGTCTTGGAGTTGCTCGTCATTAAAATTTACGCCGAGCGATTGCAGGGCTGGAGCGTACAAATTAAATAATTCTTGTTCTACAGAATCAGCAGACCAGAACCACATAAGAAAAAGAAAACTCCTGCTGGGTGGCTAAGTAAAATTTAGCATTTGGCGTGGGAAGTGTTGATGTGGGGACAAGTAGCGATCGCTAATCAAATTCAGGTGCAGGTAGAACAGAGTAATCCCACTTCGTTGTTAGTTGAAAAATCGGTTTCGGGTGTAGAAGTCAAAGCAGCTGATGAAGGTGAAAGTTCCGCCGCGTCTGTGCCAAATCCTGAAAAGTGGTCACATGAGGCGATTGTTGCTCAGTCAAATCTGCGACCGGAGCGTATGCAGAAACTGAAAGTTGCGGCGAACTTAGAGGAGAATCCAGGGTTTGACTTCTTGCAAGAGTGCTGGAATAATGATTCGGCGCTGGTGATAGTGATCAAGAAGCTGGTGGCGAAGTTTCCGCAGTGGGGGATTGCGATTGTGGATGGGGTGTTGGTGGGATAAACGGGAATTATTACGGTTGTGGTGAATTTTTACTGGGGTGATCCTACCCTCAAAATCGGAGTCTGCAAACTCAATGATCTGCTTGAGTCGGCTTTTGCTGTTCTTGTGTGATCGCCTCTGGCGGGCGCTCGCGCCATCGTAGTTTTGGCTAAATGCAGAGATTGGGCCTACAGTCAGGCGGTTCTGGGACAAAGTTGGTAAAAACAATGAGTCCTTAAAATTCCTTTAAGGTTTCCTGTAAGGTTTTTTAACCTATTGTCAGTAGTGTAAGAGTTATAGTATTCCAAATTACCTTGTCAGCTACGAGTTTGTATATGGGTAATTTTGGCAGTTTTTGCTAGAAATGTTGTCAACTTTGCTCTTAACAAAGGTATTGAATCCTCAAATAAAATCGAACACTACTATGAACAAACAATCGTTTAACTACAAAGCCTCAATTATTCCTCTATTAGGTGTAATAATAGTCACCAACGCATTTTTCCCCAAAGTATCTGCTCAAAATATTTCTGCTCCAGAGACTATTGATTCTGTTGCAGCCAGTGTCAAAAATCAAGAGTTTCCACAGTGGGGATATTACATGGTGCGAAGAGATTTTCGTAAATGTGCTTCTCCAATATGCGGTGGATATTTTATAAAGCAAGTCAACTTGAAAGCTACTCCTTGCTTAGATGGTATTTTTCGCTCCGAATGCTATGTGTCTGCAATTGATTGGAGTTCCCTGAAAGTCTCGGCTTACGAACTAATAAAAATTCAAAATGATGATGGTAGCCGTGTGATTCTCAGAGGTAACATCGTTCCAGTAACATTTCCTCTCTTCGGTGAGTTTGGAAATTTGAGAGTAAAAGAAGCCTTCTATGCCGCGACAAATGTCCCAGCAAAAGGTACTTTTGTGGCCATAAAAGACAATGGCATTCGCTGCATCACAACTCCTTGCTTTTCCACAGATAATCTGGTTCTAAATAAGCCGAAGATTTCTCCAGTTTCGTCAATCGATTTGAGTCAAACGAGTGCAATACAAAAACAACTTGACGCAGCAACAAGCGAAATTTTTGGTCAAGGTTTGATTGCTGTAGGTAAAACTGAGGTAGTAGAAAACGTAGATCCAACCAAGAGAGATACTAAGTTTGTGGCTACACAATTTTATTTGAGAGTGGAACCGAACTAAAGAAATGATGAAGAGGATGATTATTCCTCTGCCCCTACAGTGGAAAAATCAATACAGCCAACTCATCACGAAGTTCAAGAGGTGTTGCAGCAGTTGAAAGATTTCTTGTATCCAACAGTTTCGACTCAATGCAGAGATTCAACGTACAGTTAGGCAATGCTGGGAAAATGTGCTGGGTGCATAGACACTTTTAGCGGTTTGTCGTAGACATCGCTTACTTGAAGGAAGCACTGCGGACTTGGAAAGGCGTTAAGTCACCGGAAGCTGTGGAAAGTTGCTGCTTGCCTTAAGGGGAGGAAGCCGGAATCCTTCTTCACCCAGACGCAGATATTGGCTACTATGGTGTTGGCTGCTAACAATAGAATTTTCTGATCTTAGGGAATTAAAGTAGAGAGTAACCTTTATCTTTTAACCAGTTCCAAACTTAGTACCATCTAAAACTACAGTATCGAATTTCTTTTGTCCGCAATTCTTACAGTTGGGTATAAAAACATTGTAATGAGTGCTAGGATAACGTCCAACTAAACATCCCGCAGACCACCCACCTATAGTAATAGGGGCATCTCCTTCTGCTGGTTCATGCTACTCAAAATCGTGGATGCCAATATCTTGGACGAGTTCCGAAGAATGTTAAATTTCCAGGAGAAAAAGTTTTAGAAGATGGCTCATATCTGTCGTGGATTGCTCCAGACCGCAAGTCCAAAAAAAAAGGTGGAAAACAGATGCAGGTTCGGGTCATAGAATACACTATCGACTCCGAGAATGGACAACAAACTTATCGTCTCATTACCAGTTTGATGGATATTGCTTTGTTTCTTGCTTTGTCATTAGCCACAGAGTATCATCAGCGTTGGGAAATCGAAAATACTATTGATGAGCTAAAAACCCATCTTAATGGGCGTAAAACTCCCATCCGTTCTCTCAAACCCAGTGAAGTTGTTCAAGAAATCTACGGTTGGCTTCTGAGTCATTATGTAGTTCGCACTTTAATGTTTCAAGCCGCAACTGCTGCTGGAATATCTCCATTACGCTTAGGTTTTACTGGTACTCTCAAAGTCAAACGCCTGTGCTATTTCTGATTTTCAAGATGCTAGGTGATGGTTTAGGAAAATATTATTATTGCCCTCTCAAATGTAATCGACTTGTTGATGACACGGCTTTTCTTGAAGACTATAAAACCTGTGATTTTTCAAGTGATAGTTGAACTGCAAGCATAACTGCAATGATCGCTGTATCAAGAAGCTTGATTTTGACACTCTACATAGTTACTATCGCAGAATGTAGAAGCTGGTGAGAGATGGAGTGCGAGAAACTCAGGAAATGAGGCACTTAGCATCTCTATATATAAATTTGATGTAAAGATTAGGATTAAATGCTTGAAGATGTCTCAAAAATATCGTATTAGTTTTATAAAACTAGCATTTACGCTTAAATGATGACTGGAATGAATGTACCTGGAGTAAGCCTTATAGAATAATGCGTTGGCAAGTCTGAAAGGAATTTCCTCAAGCCTAATATTTGCTGCCATTACGGTTATAAATTCATCTCTTCAATCATGATTGGCTTCTTGTTGGTATCTGGCAGGTTTTCCCTGGCAGATTTTTATAATGCCTGTTTCTTTTGAGAAACTTGTGGAGTTGATTTCTACAGCTTCACCCCGCTGTAGCAACCGCAGTTTATTTCCAAACTCGCCCCAGAAGATTTACGTCTGTCTGGAAAACCGAACCCGATAACAATTCGTTTCCCAACCCGAAACAGAAAATGACACAAGCTAAATTACATTTTATTTCTGGACTGCCACGATCGGGTTCCACTTTACTTGGTAACTAAACCAACTAAGTAATGCAACAATAGTACCTGATTCCCCCCGCCACAGAAAACCAGTAAGCCAACCCCAAGAGTTTTTTATGTCCCACCCAACTAAGTCTTCCTCTGTTCTAAACCCTGTTCATCTCGTCTTCATTGACTCTGCTATCGAGGATATCCAGACCTTAATCGACGGAGTAGTAGCTGATGCCCAGGTCGTGGTGCTGCATCCAGAAGTTGATGGTGTCATGCAAATCACCCAAGCCCTCCAAAACCAACCTAATGTGGGGACAATTCACCTGGTGGCTCACGGAACCCCTGGCTGTCTGTGCTTGGGTAACGCGCAACTGAGTCTGAAGACTTTAGAGGGGTACGCCGCTCAGTTGAGAACTTGGTCTGAGCGGATGCAGGGTCAACAGGGACAAATCCTCCTCTACAGCTGTCACGTGGCTGCGGGAAAGGCTGGAATTGAATTTCTGCAAAAACTGCATCAACTGACGGGAGTAAAGATCGCAGCTTCCACCACCGCCATCGGCAACGCGGCGGACGGCGGCAACTGGGAACTCGATATCACGCTAGAGACCCTTACTGCTATAACGCACAAAAGCGAAGTAGAAAGAAAGCTACCCTTAGCGTTTCGCTCGGAAGCGATCGCTGCTTATGCTGGGGTGTTAGCAACCTTCACCGTCAACAGTACTGGTGACACCGATGATGGGGATATTAACAACGGCACGACGACCCTGCGAGAGGCAATTAACGTAGCTAACGCAAGTAGCGGAGCAGACACCATTATCTTCGGTGGCCCAGTCTTCACTGACACCACCCCAGACAAGATTACCCTCACCAACGGGCAACTGTTTGTCAACGACAGCCTGACAATTACTGGCACGGGCATCAACCAACTCACCCTCAGTGGCGACGTAAATAACAACGGTAACGACGCGGACGATGTTCGCCTGTTCTTCCTCAACCAGGGGACTGTAAACCTCTCAAACCTCACCCTCAGAGGCGGTCGAGGTCAAGGCGGCAATGGCGGCAATGGCGGCGGCGGTGCGGCTGGCATGGGGGGAGCGCTGTTTATCAACGGCGGCACAGTGACGGTGAGTGATGCAGCTTTCACCAATAACCAAGCGATCGGCGGCAATGGCGGCAACGGTGCCGGCAATGGCGGCATTGGTGGCCCCATCATCGCCGGCGGCGGCGGCGGCGGCATTGGCGGTAATGGTGGCAGAGGCGATGGCGGCGGCGGCGGCGGCGGTGGCTTTAGCGGTAGCGGCGGCGATGGTACGCGCTTAGGCGGCTTAGGCGGCTTAGGCGGTGGTGGTAATGGCGGCGACTCCGGCTTTAGCGGCAGCGGCAGCAACAGTGGTGGCGACGGTGGCGTTGGTCGCAACGGTAGCGACTTTGGAGGAGGAGGAGGAGGAGGTAACGGCGGTGGCGGTCGTAGCGGCGGCCGCGGTGGCAATGGCGGCTTCGGTGGCGGCGGTGGCGCTGGTGGTGGCGAGGGAACTTTTTTCAGTGCCGATGGCGGCTTCGGTGGCTTCGGCGGTGGCGGCGGCGGCGCTGGCTACAGCCGCGGCGGCAGCGGCTTCGGCGGCTTCGGCGGCGGCAACGGCGGTAGGAGCTCCACCAGCAACGCCGCTGCTGCTGGCGGTGGTGGCGGTGGTGCTGGTTTAGGTGGAGCTATCTTCATTCGCTCAGGATCGCTCGCTCTACAAGACACCAGTTTCACCAACAATACTGCCATCGGTGGTACTCGTGCTAATGGTGCTGGTGCTAGTAATGGGCTGGGTATAGGAGGAGCCATCTTTGTCGTTCGTGCCGATCAGACGGGAGCAACTGGCAAACCTGCTCCTACCGTGACTGGCACCAATGTCAGCTTTACGAACAATGTGGCAGCCAACGATGCGGGGGTTGCTGGCGATAATGACAACTTGTTTGGCCCAACTACCTTTCCAGCACCAAAGGTACTCGAGGCAATCGCCGACCAATCTATTCAAGAGGATACCGCCTTTAACTTCATTCTGCCGAGTAATGTCTTTTATGATGTAGATGGAGAAGATAGTCTAACCTATACGGCGACTTTAGCCGATAGCAATCCTTTACCAGGTTGGTTAAGCTTCAATGGCACGAGTTTTACTGGTACGCCTCCCCTAAACTTTTATGGCATCATTGGACTGAAAGTGACTGCCACCAATACCAGTAAAGCTAGTGTCAGTACGGTCTTTAACTTGAGTGTCACACCAGTTAATAATGATGCGCCTACGTTAGTAAATGCGATCGCCGACCAATCTATTCAAGAGGACAATCTCTTTAACTTCATTGTGCCGGATAATACTTTTGGGGATGTGGATCTAGGTGCAGGAGATAGTCTAACCTATACGGCAACTTTAGCCAATGGTCAGCCTTTACCCGGTTCGTTAAGCCTTAATGGTAAGAGTTTCAGCGGTACGCCTCCCCTAAACTTTAATGGCACTATTTCCATCAAAGTGACTGCAACTGATACCACGAATGCCAGTGTGAGTGATATTTTCGATCTAATCGTAACATCGGTTAATGACGCACCAGTGGCGATAGCCGATACGGCTCTTAGCTCGTACAACCTGCCGATTCAGGGTTCGGTGGCCACTAACGATAGCGATGTCGATGATAACGCGATTCTGACCTACAGCCTACTCGCTCCGGTTGCTGGTCTGACGCTCAACCCCAATGGTCGTTACCTTTTCGATCCAGCTGTCTTTATTCGATCTACAAATCCGAGCAATACCGCGATCGCTAATTATCGAGTTACTGATGAGTCCGGACTATTCAGCGACAGCACCCTTACCATTACCGTTTCGGGAAACGCCCCCATTGGTTCGCCTACCGCTACCCTAGCCGATATCTTAGAAGATACCGCCATTACTATTAATAGTTCTGACTTATTAGCCGGATTTAGCGATCCAGATAGGGATAATATCTCGCTCGTTGACTTAACAGCGAATAACGGCACTTTAGTCAATAACAACGACGGGACTTTTACCTTTACTCCTGCGACTAACTTTAATGGAGTTGTAACTCTCTCCTACGGTGTCAGTGATGGGACTTATACTCCCAGAGAAACTCTCACCTTCAACGTCATACCAGTTAATGATGCCCCTACGAGTTCTACAGAGACTCTCCCCTCCATTCTGAAAAATACGGCTATTACTATCACTAAGGGCAATTTATTAGCAGGGATTGTTGATGTCGATAATGACCCTTTATCAGTGTCCAACTTAACAGCTAATAACGGTACTGTAATCAATAAAAGTGATGGGAATTATACCTTCATTCCTGCGGTTGCCATTGATGGACTTGTAACCCTTACTTACGATGTCAGTGACGGGCAAGCTCCTCCAATCCAGCAAACTCGCACTTTTGAAGTAATTGATGCCATCCGTCCTGCATATTATCTTGGTTACAATTTTTCATATGAGTTCGGAGAGAGCGATCGAAAAACTGTCTATTGGGACTACGATGGAAACGGGAATTTAATCAATTCATCAAGAAGTTTTAGAGATTCTCAAGACGATTCTCCTAGTGTATTGAAGAACGATTTTTTTAGCACGTCGGCTATTTTTGTAGCAGGAGTTGAATCAAACAATAACTATAACAACGGTACCATAACATATTCTATCCCGGGATACCCTCGGCAGTATGCCGTCGAAGATGTTTCCGTTACAGGTGAATTCACTGCCGTAAGAATGAACTATGACGGTTATTACGCCGGCTCCTTAAATCTCAGCAATCCAGAACTTCGAGTAGCACTGGCGCAAAATAAAACTATAACCGAAACCTTCACTTACTCTTGTATTAATAATTATCGCGTTGTACCTTACCACCAAAATTCTCTGACCTTTACCCTACAGCGAAACGCTGCTCCTGTCCCTATTTCAAAATCATTTGCCTTCGATGAAAACACCTTCAACTATATACAAGTCACCGATGGGGTTCAGGATGAAATACCTTCTGGTCTAAAATGGTTTTTCTACAATGGTCTTGTCAGTATTAATGGAATTCCGGGGGGAAAAATCTTTGGGGATCTATCTATTGGTTTCTCAGATTTATCGATCGTTGATACCAATGATGCTGCTTACCAACATCTGGCACAGGGGGCTAGTACTACCGTTGTCGGGTCTTATACTGTCGTAGATGACTTTGGTAAGACTGGTACTGCACCCCTGACCATTACTGTTAACGGGGTTAATGACACACCAGTAACCTTAGCCGATACAAAGAGTGGTTTAGCCAACACAATCTTTGAAAGTTCGGTAGCCACCAACGATAGCGATGTTGATGATGGCGCAATCCTGATTTACAGTCTCATCGATCCTGTTGATGGTCTGACACTCAACTCTGACGGGAGTTACAGCTTTGACGCAACTCACCCCGCTTACCGCACCTTGCCTTTAGGTCAAACCCTGACCGCGATCGCTAACTATCGCGTTACTGACGAGTTTGGAGCGTTCAGTGACAGCACTCTTACTCTTACCCTAACGGGAGCCTATGTGCCGAATAGTCCCCCAACTGGTTCGCCTACTGCTAGCTTAAGCAACACAGCCGAAGATACAGCCATCGCTATTAATACTGCTGATTTACTGGCAGGTTTCAGTGATGTGAACGGAGATACCCTTTCTGTTATCAACTTGACCGCCATCAACGGCGCATTAGTCAACAACAATAATGGGACTTATACCTTCACCCCAACAGCCAACTTTAATGGTGCAGTTAATTTAACCTACGATGTGACTGATGGCACAGCAACCTTAGAAGGTCAAACTCGTAGTTTCACTGTCACTGCTGTTAATGATGCCGCTACTATCTCTGGAATTGCCACCGCCTCGGTTACTGAAGATGCTAGTAACCCCAACCTCATCGCTAGCGGTTCTCTCAACGTCAGCGATGTCGATACAGGCGAAAACAAATTCAACACCACCGTCACACCAAAGTTAGGTAACTTGGGGAATCTGAGCATCACTGATACTGGAAGTTGGAACTACACAGTCGCCAACAGTATGGTACAGTATCTTGGTACTGGGAAAACCAAGACCGATATTTTTACAGTGCGATCGCTTGACGGGACGGCTGCTCAAGACATCAAAGTTACGATTAACGGCGTGAATGATAACCCAGTGGCAGGGGCTGATTCCTTCCTCGCCACCCAAGGCACATCACTCACTATTACAGTGACCAGCCTCCTCGCTAACGACAGCGATGTCGATACGGGAGATGTGTTGAGCATTACCGGAGTAAGCAACGCGGTAGGCGGCACGGCAGTCTTCAACACCAACGGCACTCCCGCCAATCTAGCTGATGATTTCATCACGTTTAACCCTACCAGCAGCGGCTCTGGTAGTTTCCAGTACACCCTTAGAGACAACAAGGGTGGCACTACCACAGGCACAGTGAATTTACTTGTTGGCTCTCGTCAACTTAGCGGCAACGGTAACAACACTCTCACTGGCAATGCAGGCCCCGATTTTCTTGATGGTGGCAGTGGTAACGACTCCCTCTTTGGCAATGCAGGCAATGACACGCTGTTGGGTGGTAATGGCAATGACATCATTGTAGGTGGTGCTGGAGCCGACAACCTGACTGGTGGATCGGGCGTTGATACCTTCCGCTTTGCCCTCACCGATTCTTTGTTGGCCAACATTGATCGCATTTTTGACCTGCAAATTGGCGCTGATATCTTTGATGGCCCCAATGTCGTCAGTGCTGCCAACTTCCGCAAACTGGGATCGGCTGGCAGCCTCAGTGTAACAGATGTGACTGCTTTGTTGAACACAACCAACTTTGTCGCTAATGGCGCGGCCACCTTCACCGTTGGTAGCAGTCGCTTTGTGGTGCTTAACAATGGTACCGCAGGCTTCCAGGCTGCCAGTGATGCTGTGATTGACATTACTGGCTTTAGCGGCAATATCAACAATTTGGCAATTGTCTAACCCAATTTTAGAGAGATCGCACTTCATGCACTGCGATCTCTTTTTGTTAGGCTAGATATAGCGTTGCTGACATAGTGAGAAACTAAACAGTATACTTTAAAAGTACTAGTGTTTAGAAGCAATTTTTTCTTCTAAAGTCCTATCCTGCAATGGTTTCAAGCTTTTAATATTCCGAGGTGATCGCCAGTGGAACATACTTGCAATGTGAGGGTCATTTTTTGCTTGTTTCCTATCCCATTTTCTGCCACTTATCCTCAAGATATACATAGGATTCAGCTAGATAATGGTGCTTTTCATTTTATCTAGCATCTTCAGATACCAAAGAGTATAAATTTATTGTTTCAACCTTCACATACACTACAAGTTAATCCCATTGAGGGGTTATGGAAGGAAGTTAAAAGACATTTGGACGGGGAGAACTTTGGAACATCAGATGAGTTAAGGCAATTTATCTGGAAGCGTTTGGAAAAATTAAACACATCAATTGTTGCTTCTATTACAGGTTGGGATTTTATTCTTGATGCGAATAAAGCATCAATTTTTCGTGAATTGGTATCGGGCGGTGTTGGGAAAATGTACCAGGGGCAATTGCCTACCTGAAAGAAGCACTGCGAACTTGGAAGGGGATCAAGTCACCAGAAGCTGTATTTGTTGATGCTCGTAAGGAAGGACGGAAACCGGAGTCCGCGCTGGCTAAGTCTGTTGTGGTTGCTCCCTTTGAGTGGGCAAGGAAGCAGAGAATTGTAATTGCGATGTCGGGGGAAGCTGTGGAGTTGGCCCAGATGATGATGGAAACATCCTTATTAGTTCATCTTCTATTCTTTCATCAGCGCACAATATTCCCAATCGCTGGGGATATTAATTGAAAGAAGATCACATTGGATAGTAAGCCTGCGAAGTTACCTGCTGCTCTACCACACGTATTGCTATAACTAGAGGTTTAGAGGATAGGAAATGTTGGCAAAAAATCAAATTCGTTGGCGGCGAGTTCTGCTGGTCACAACTTTAGGGACGGTAACTATATTTGCGATGGCTACAGCATTCCGTTATTGGCAAGTAAAAACACAGGGTTGGTGTGTCCTGTTTGCTCCAAATGGCACTCAAAAAGTTTTGTACGGTAACGACTGTTTAAAATAAAAACGTGAAAGCTATGGGCATCGCAGCAAAAGCCGTCTGTTACGCAATTGTGGCAAGAGTGTTGGACGGCTGACCTTATGGTTCTCGGTGGATGTCTTTGACCTCAGCTTTGGGGTACAGTACTTTTATCTCTGCGAAGAAAATTCTCTATGACAGTGGGCTGTTCATTTTCAAGCCGGATAAGTCGATTCAGGACGGCCGAGAAACAGCTAGCTGGATGGTGAAGAATTTGCATGGTAGCCGAATGAAGGAATTTTGGGAGAAAGCCAATTCTTTTAATCAGCAACCAAATGCTGAAAAACAAGAATCAAATTCTGAAAAACGAGAATCAAATTCTGAAAAACGAGAATCAAATACTGGGGATTCAGAGATAGATGCTGCCTCTGAAGAAATACGTGCTTTGTACGAAGCATCTATTTTAGCTAAAGACCAGTCAGAGCAAGGGTTCTGTGAACCATCACGAACTGCTCAGGAACAGCTAACGAACTCTTCAAAAGAGTTCGTTAGCTGTGTCTCTGACACGCTTACAGAAAATTCGCGTGGGGAGAAGACGGCTCACGCGCCCTTGGGGGGCGCTTCGCCTCAGACTGTTCAAAGCGGGGAAGAGTTGGAGGAAGAATTACCTGCGGTAACGGACTGCACGACGCTAGCGCTTGTGGATGATTCACCGAGTAAATCTGCTTGGTTATTGGCTGAAAAGCAGGATTGTGGCGTTGAGGCGGCAGTCTCTCATGAAGGTACTTGTTCCGCCGCGCCCGTCGCTAAAAATGAAGAATCTT
The DNA here is from genome assembly GCF_014698035.1 of Desmonostoc muscorum FACHB-395. GTDB lineage: Bacteria > Cyanobacteriota > Cyanobacteriia > Cyanobacteriales > Nostocaceae > Nostoc > Nostoc muscorum_A. The sequence continues at coordinate 346 of NZ_JACJSF010000148.1, read as the reverse complement.
CAGGTTCAGCGATCGCTAATCAAACTCAGGGGCAGGTAGAACAGGGTAATCCCACTTCGTTGTTGGTTGAAAACTCGGTTTCGGGTGTAGAAATAAAAGCAGATCATGAGGGTGAAAGTTCCGCGCCGCCCGTGTCACAAACTGAAAAATGGTCGCATGAAGCAATAGTTGCAAGGGCAAATGCGCGACCGGAGCGTATGCAGAAGCTCAAAGTGGCGGCGAATTCGGGGCAGAATCCAGGGTTTGACTTTTTGCAAGAGTACTGGAATGATGATCCGGCTTTGCAGATTGTGATTAAAAAGTTGCTGGTGAAGTATCCGCAGTGGGGGATTGCGATTGTTGATGG
>NZ_JACJSF010000147.1 GCF_014698035.1 Desmonostoc muscorum FACHB-395 | reverse complement strand
TTTAGCCGCCCATCTCTGAAAAACGTTTGCTTTATTGCTGTAGGGCAGACATCGAGTTATATCCTTGACCATCCACAAGACTTTGTAAACGTTAAAAAGGAGATTTTGGAAGTCTTACGACAGGCTTGCGAAATGTTAGATAAAGCCGGAGTTCGATATGCCTTAGTGATTCCCACTCGGTCTAATCCCTTTGTTGCTCTAATCCCGGAATTTGATATCAAAGGTCTGGAACAAAAACAGGATTCCAAACCGAATAGTGACACTGTTGATAGTTCTAAAAATAATCAACAATCCTCACAGCAGCAGGTTGACTGGTACGAAGAAATTAGAAAATGGGCAACAGAATTAGGGAGAAGACCACATTTTCAGGAAATCAAACAAAAGTGGCACGAATTAACGGGGCAAGAGTTAAACGAAAAAGGGGTGACTCTATTACTAGAAAATCTCGGCTACCCAGACAACTAAATTGGAATGCTCGATATGGTAATCCCAAAGAGTATAGGAAACAAGTAGCAATCGCTCACAGAAAAACTCACAATTATTGTGTCGTTTGCTTGACTAAGAAAAGTGAAGAAATCCATCACGCTTACTACGGCAACGACATCATTGGTCAATCTACATTTCCTACGTGCTACCGTTGTCATAATGAGATTTGTCATAGTCCAATCAACTGGATAAAAAGCCGTAGTAATCCTGTTTGGGGGAATCGCAATACTGACGAATTTATTACGAGATTGAGGCTGGGATATCAGCTACTTTATGGAGGAATCAAACATTTTTAATTAGTTGAACAGTGTCGTTAATTTTCCTAAAAATTAAGTTTTAAGCTAATCGGAGAAGAATTCTCATGTATAACAGCGAATATGATGATTTAAGTTTTGAAGAGCAATTACATCTGACTGAATCCCTTATCAGACGGCGACACAATCAGCAGATGTTCTTGCGCCGAAATGCCCAACTGTTGCAGAAGGAGTTAAGCTTTGAGGCTGAATTGTTAGAAGAAAATCCAGAGTTAGCCCAGACGATTCATTCTCTTAATATGCGAGAGATTCGGAGTAATCAGCAAGGGCTACAAAATGTTTTAGGTTCAGAAGAATCACCTTCAAAAGAGCAAAGTGTTTGGAGTAAGTTTTTTCCAGGGTTAGGAGGATGAATGAAAATTTTTGATATCAGAGATCGCCTTAATTCATTAGTTAACCAAACAACTCAAGTCGGCATTGGGTTTGCTATTCCTGTGAGTCGTAATTATTAGGCGATCGCTTAATAATTACTTGTCTTTGCGGCGGGACACATTCTGAAAGGAATTACCAATAACTTCTCGGAATTCAACAACGAAGTCAATCATTTTTGATGGAATAATCTTGGCTAGAAACTGACCACTTTAACGGGCGTATCGCTTGATTATAACAACCAAGTTCACTGTCCGGCGGCAAACGACTTCCGAATTCAAAAAAATGCTTCGGCGCAACGCCTTGTTATCCCTCGTTTCTAATCTACGTTTCGTTTTTGAAAAAGTTTTCGGGCCACAGAAATTCAGGCAGGTGCATCCGAATCAATTCGGATGCCCAATCGTATCCACGTGCCTCGAGTTCCCTTACGAAGTGCGGCCACGGCGGTATGTTGCTTCGGTAGACGCTGGACGAAGAAGTAGACATTCCGCCGCCTTGGGAAGTAGAGAGTCCGCCGTACTGTGACGTTGAGAGTCCGCCGTCTTGCGAGGTCGACAAACCACCGTATTGAGACGTTGAAAGTCCACCGTACTGTGACGTTGAGAGTCCACCATATTGAGACGTAGAGAGTCCGCCATATTGCGATGTGGAAAGTCCCCCATACTGCAATGTAGATGCGCCGCCGTATTGGGATGTAGACATTCCGCCGTCTTGTGATGTTGAAAGCCCTCCGCCTTGGCTTGTGCTGAGGTTGCGGGGCCAAGTCCGCATGTTTGGTATTTCTGGTCTGCCCATCAATGATCCTCCTTTGGTTCGATTACGCAACGACTGTTTCTTTCAGGGATAACTAACTATGTATTAGACGGAAACTTTCTGCCTAATCTGATCATAGGGTCTATAGGCTGAAATTTGACTTTCAGTCTATAGACCTTATGCGGGATATTATACGGAAACTTTCCGCCGAAGATCCCATTTTTGGGTGATTAGACGGAAACTTTCTGCCTAATCATCTAAATCGATGTACTAGACAGAAACACTCATGCATTATTCAACTATATAAATTTACTCTTGGGATTTGGTTGCGATCGCATCAACAATCCATCTATCCATCTCCTAAAGGCGATCGCCAGTACTGTAAGTCGTGATTATTAGGCGATCGCCTCAATTATCTAACTGCTAAAGGTTTTGCTATATGCGATCTAAAGTTAAGTGGAGGTACTGTATTGCGATCGCAATATATTACTCGTCTAGTTGTGGCGGGTATCATTTACACCCAGTTAAAGGAAGTAAACCTCAAGTATCTAAAGGTCAGCGAAGAAAAATATCAAGAGCTATTGCAGGCGAAGGCAATACTTGAGAGTCAGCAATAAAAACTACTTTTATCAAGAAAGGCAGATAACGCTGCGCTATCTGCCTTCTGCCTTCTTCGAGGTGATCATAACTCAAATCTTTTTACGCAGTTTTGCCCCAACTACAACAGAAATGGTTGATAAACTAATCTCAGTTGCACTCGACTTAATAAATCCTCAACATTTAAGAAACTGGTTTGCTAGTTGCTGTTACTGTACCTCATAGCAGCCGTAAATGCTCTATCCCTCTCCTAAGAAAACAGAATGGTTTCTTTCATCCATAGTGGGCGATCCGCTCATGAACAGCTTCTGTCACTTTCCGAAAACATTTGCCATTTCTGAATTCTAGAGCTTTTGTATAGCCTGCGATGTCTACGACGGGCTACGCCTACGCACGATTATTTTCTAATAACAAATACAAGACCGATTTTTTTCTAATAGTATAGCTTGTATTCATTGCCTCATAAGGCTTCTAGCAATCGCCCTCCCGGAGAGTGACAGAAGAGGGCTATTGTGCAGTTTCCCAGTTTGGAGCAAATAATCTCTATTGCCAAGCCATTGAAAAAGACAATTTTGTGTTCGTTATCTTGTCCATCGCTTAAAGTGACAAGTTTTGTTCTGCTCATTTTTTCCATCTCAGAGACAGTATTCTCAAAGAAATACAATTTATGTCCACAGTCGCAATAAAATGATGATGATGGAAATACTTCTATTGCCATTTTAAAAGCCAAGATAAACACCCCAAATACTACCATGCTCTATAGAAGAGAATGGATACCTGGGTCATGTTATTATCTGGCTTGCTGATTTAACCAAGCTTCTAAATCCGTTACTACAGAAAAATCTAATAACGCTTCTCCTAGAATAGACAATTGCTCAATAGATAATCCTCGAACTCCTTCAATCAACGATGCATCAATTTCACCAAGACGACGATTTAGTTGACGTATAATTAAATCCTGTTGTCCTTCTTGTTTGGCTTTTTCACGGTCTTGCTGATAAAGTGGTTCTAATCGCATAATTAACTCCCTATCATCCAATTCTAAATTTTGATTGATTCTTAAATTCTGGCGCAGATTATAAACTAATTCTAGCGTTGCTTGCCTGTATGGGTGATTCAATGGTAAGTTTGATAATTCCACAATTGCTTGTGACTGCACACTCCCCCTGCCAAGAATTCTCAACCACAAGGTTTCCGGTGTTTGTGGTAGTTGATGTATGGCTACAATTGCTGTCCGTAGCGCATCACCTAAAAAGTATACTCCTGGCAACCACCCCGATTTCTGATTAACATTAAAGCTTGATAGTAATGCTGGAGATGCAGTTGGAGTTAGAACCCATAGTTTCGGAATATCTGACTCTTGGAGTTTGGTTTTATTCGCTTTAGCGTCTCGTCGCAGGAGAGCTTTTACTTCTAGTAATTTTTGAATACAATCACAAATTTCATCACCAGAAGCGGCATTCCGAAATGGTTCTAATATTGCCGGAAATTCGGCAAATCTTCCAAGTAGCCCTAGCACTTCTAAATTAGAAGTTTGCTGTAATGATGGAGTAAATAGCACATCAATTTCTTTGATCTCTCCTGATATTTTTGATGATGGCTTTACTTCCCCATAAGGTTTTAATAGTTCTTCTAGATAATACGAGAGCAAATTCGTCGTGTACAAATCGAGTCATTCAATTAGGTTATTAAAAATTAATTGGAAGTGATTAATAATATTTTATCTGTATTTACAACCCATTTTAATCACACCTCAAATTTAAGCCGAATTCAGTCTGTTTCATGCTGTTTCGCAATCAGCCGTCAGTTTGCGCTCATCTCCAAGCTGATCATGGAAATTTTGGAGCAAACAATTCCTCAAAGACAGGGTAGAACAAATCCCAGAGTAGTCAAAAAACCTCGTTCTAAGTTTCCAGCGAGAATTCCCATCCACACAGGAGCGGGTACTAAACGTCAACCACTGACTTTTTTTATTCTCAATACTGCTTAATTCTTAACCGAGAAGTATTGCGGCGCTATCATTGGGGGCAAGAAAAGAGCGAATTAATTAATTCAAAATTACTGAGCTATTCTTCAATTTTGAATTTTGAATTTTGAATTGTTTCGGTCATTGTTGTGTTCAAGGGATTTACTAATTTTGTCTATCTTTGCTCAACGTTCAGCATTCATCCACCGTTTTCTCAAACTGGCATCTGTAAATGTTCTTTCAAATCTAATGGTTCCGTTGGCAGGACTAATAGATGTAATGTTTTTAGGGCATTTAACGGAGATTCGTCATTTAGCAGGTGTGGCAATAGCAACAATTTTATTCAATTATATTTATTGGACATTCGGTTTCTTACGCATGGGTACAACTGGAATGGTTGCACAGGCTATAGGGCGTAAAGATAACCAATCGGCAGTATTGATTGGTTTACAGCATGGAATTTTAGCACTGATATTAGGACTCGCCATCCTGATATTTCAACAACCTTTACAAATATTAGGGTTTGCAATTCTAAGTGCTACACCGGAAGTTAAAACTTCTGGTGTTGATTTCTATAATGCTTTAATATGGGGTGCCCCAGCAACATTGATTAACTTTGTCTTGATTGGTTGGTTTCTTGGACAAGCCCAAAGTAGTAAAGTTTTGTTGCTTTCAGCTATTAGTAATTGTGCAAATGTACTACTAGATTATCTATTTATTGTTCAGTGGGGATGGTCAAGTAGAGGAGCTGGATTAGCGACAGCCACTAGTCAGTATCTGATGCTAATAGTAGGTACTTTGCTATATTGTCAAACAATTTCATTTAAACAAATACGGCTCTCCCAGAGTAGTTATGATAAAATAGTACGAAAAAATCAAATATATTTCAATACAATTACCAGTGATTGGTGGCAATAACCCAAGCTGCGAAGGAAATACAGAAGTAATTGAGAGTACAAAAGACAATAAATATTGAAAATAAAACTATCATTTTAATAAATATGCCTTCTAATCCCCTACTTCATTTTATTACTAAACTGATTAATATTGAAGATATCAAGGTGGTGAATTACGATTTTATCACCGACGATGAAATTGTAATTGAAATCCAAAATCAGTCAAAAGTTTCTCAGTGTCCTCACTGTGGAAAGACAACTAATAAAACTCATCAAAATCATTGGTATATGGTCAGAGATATACCAATGAGTGACTATCAAGTAATTTTAAAAGTAAATCGTCGTCAATTTAAATGTACAGAATGTCATCAAGTTTTTAGCGAAAAATTGTCTTTTGTAAAAACTAGAAGAACTTACACAAAAAGACTAGCGATGAAAGTAATAAAGGAAGTCTTAGAAACTGATTTAGAGAGTGCAGCTAGAAGAAATAGAATGACACCATCTGAGATAGAAACAATATTAAAAGAACTAGAGTTAGATTTACTAAAAGAAAAACCCCGTCAGATAAAAAAGCTAGGAATAGATGAAATCACACAATTAAAAGGAGGAAAGAAGTATGCAGCAGTATTAGCAATACGGTTCGGTTAGGGTTTTTTGATGAAAATTCTAAATCACAAAGACGCGATAAATCGCCGTCTCTACAATAATCAATCCTTCGTCTTGACGGCGATTTATCACGTTTCCTGGCTTAACCGAACCGTATTGGCAGTATTAGTAGATTTAGAGGCAAGAAGACCGATAGCATTGTTAGAGAAAAGAAATAAAGCAGTTATTGCAGAATACTTATCCAGCCTCGGTTCAGAGGTATTGAATCAAATAGAAGAAGTCAGCATAGACTTATGGATACCCTATAAAAGTTTAATCCAAGAAATGCTACCGAATGCTCAAGTAGTAGCGGATAGATTTCATGTCATGAAACAAATAAATCAGGAGTTAGACGAAAGAAGAAAACAGGAAAAAAGAGCAGCTAATAAAATTAAAAACCGCCAAGAAAGAGAAAAGAAATTAGCTGGCTTAACTTACAGTAAATACCCTTTGTTAAAGAAAAAAGAGTGCCTCAGTGATGAGGAACAAGCTCAGATAGATTTACTCCGAAAAATTGCTCCAGAATTAGGAGAAATGTATCGCAATAAAGAAGCAATTAGAGATATATTTGAAAGTCCAATAACCAGTGATGAAGCCTTAGATAAATTCCTGGAATGGACTCAAGCAGCTTATAAATTTTTCCCCAAAAGTTGTCGAACCATCAGTAGATGGATAGATGAAATTCTGGCTTATTTTGATCACCGAACTACTCAAGGTATCGTAGAAGGAATTAATCAGAAGATTAAGCTCATTAAACGCAGGGCTTATGGCTTAACTAACTTTCATAATTTTAGAAGAAGGGTTTTACTAAATTGGTATTTCTGTTGTTAATTTAACATATCTAGTCTGGGAGAGCCACAAATACAAGCTTCAATTGGGGAAGTATTTAACCTATCTGCTTTAAAATCAGTTTTCATGCTGAATGGAGAAATTATTATTCGGACTTTCGCTTTAATTTCGACAATGGCGATGTTTAGCAATCTCAGTTCTATGTTAGGAACTGAAATTCTGGCGACAAATACCCTGCTGATGCAATTGGTGAGCTTGGCAGCATATTTCATTGATGGCTTGGCATTCGCTACTGAGAGCTTGGCTGGAATTTTTCAAGGTAGTGGAAATATTACTTCTTTAAAACAACTGTTGCAAACATCTGTAGTCAGCAGCTTGGTTATCGGATTAATGTTTGCTACTGCATTTATTTTTGCCCCAGAATCACTGTTAAGATTGCTGACCAATCATACTGATATTATCAATAATTTACGTTCTTATATTCCTTGGTTGTTACCAGTTTTAAGTTTTGGCTCAGTCGCTTATGCGCTAGACGGTTATTTTCTAGGGTTGACTCAAGGTTATACACTTCGCCAAGCTATGCTGAAAGCCACTGTAATCGGTTTTATTCCATCAGCAATTACAGCAATGTATTTTCATAATAATCATTTACTATGGCTATCAATGTCTTTATTTATGGCAGCAAGAACAATAACTTTGGCATTGTGTGTACCAAAATCATTTTCTACAAGACAGGGATGAATACAGAATAAATCTATCTTCAGGGGAAATGTATATTTTCAATTATCTATTTTGCCCCTGAGTGATGCTTACAGTTCAAGAAGGCTACCGAAAATTATGGGGTCAGAGCCTCCCCCTTCTAGGGAACTTTATATTAATTGATTATATTCCTATGACAACTATGGTATCATAGGAATAATAGGAGGAAAGAAAATGCTAACTCTCGAATTCAAGGTTTACGCAAAACCAAATCAATTTCAATCAATCGACGAAGCGATTAGAATTTGTCAGTTCATTCGCAATAAATCGATTCGTTTGTGGATAGATGGTGGAGCAAAATCTTGGTTTGATCTCTCTAAATACTGTGCAATTTGGGCTAAAGAGTTTGACTTTGCAAACAAGTTAGGCGCAATGGCAAGACAAGCTAGCGCAGAGAGAGCGTGGGCGGCAATTTCTCGCTTCTATGACAATCTAAAAAAAGGGATAAAAGGCAAAAAAGTTGGATTTCCAAAATTCCAAAAACATTGTCGCTCCGTTGAGTATAAAACAAATTCTTGGAAGCTGTCGGATAACCGAAAGTCAATCACTTTTACCGACAAATGTGGTATTGGTAAGTTAAAGATGAAAGGGACTCGTGACCTTAATTTTTACCAACCAGAGCAAATCAAGCGAGTCCGATTAGTAAAGCGGTCTGATGGTTATTATGTTCAGTTTTGCGTGAGCATTGATCGGACTGAGCAAGTTGCTGCTTCAGGTAAAACAATTGGGTTAGATGTTGGACTAAAAGAGTTTTACACTGATTCAAATGGCGAGATGATTCCCAACCCTAAGTTTCTGCGTAAGGGCGAAGTGCGATTAAAACGCGCAGGACGTTTAGTAAGTCGGAAAATTAAAGGTGGGATGAATCGCCGCAAAGCACGGGTGATTTTGGGTAAACGACACCTCAAAATAAGTAGACAACGTAAAGACCATGCCGTAAAGTTGGCAAGGTGCGTAATCACATCAAACGATGTAGTAGTCTATGAAAATTTGAGCGTGTCCAATCTAGTTAGAAATCACTGTCTTGCAAAGTCAATTAGTGATGCTTCTTGGTATCAATTCCGAGTGTTTTTGGAATACTTCGGGAAGGTGTTTGGTCGGATTACCATTGCGGTAAATCCTGCATACACGAGTCAAGAATGCAATAATTGCGGGGAAGTCGTTAAAAAATCTTTATCCACTCGCACCCACATTTGTCAGTGTGGATGTGAAATGGATCGGGATCATAATGCCGCAATAATCATACTTAATCGCGGGATAAGTACGGCGGGTCACGTCGGAACTTCTGTACTCGATACAGTAAACGCTTAGGGAGATTAGACCTCTGGGTTAGGTGCGGTAACGTTCTTGATTTAAGTCCGATCGTTGATCTAAGAATCCTCACGCCTTTAGGCTGAGGAGTGTCAAGTACCTTTACTGCAAGACTAAAGAAAGACCGGCTATCTTTTAAATGTTGCCAAACGCTTCCGGGAGCCTTACTTTCATTAAGCGTCGGAGAGAACTAAAATACTTATTAGTATAAATATACTATCAAACTAATAAGATGACAGAACAAGGCAGCATTTACAACCATAATGGTCAACCATCAACAGCTAGCATTCAATCACGTCAAATGGCCGAAAAGTTCGCCAATGGCATTGCTGAATTTAATTGGAAAGTTGATTACTTCAAATTTTGTGAGCTTTTAGAATTAGAACCAGGGGAGTATGCAGATGAGCAATACCGATATTTTCAGCAGTTAGCAGAATCGCTGACGAGATTTAACGCTGAGTCTTTAGCCAAAATGATTGATGCTGGGGTGGAAAAGTAAGCTTTTGAGTTCATTACGAAGTTAAAGGTGGGGACTGAAATCAACTTTCTTGCTTGATTTTGAGTCACCACCACTGACTACCAATCTTTGGCAAAAAATCACCCAGCTATATCCTTCCCACTCTTATAGTTCATCGCTCTGGGTTTCCTCTTGCCTATAGGGACTACTTTCGATTGCTTGGGAGGTTGAGGCGGACGGCATGTTTCACAGTAGAGCGGTCGCACACCAAAGGTTTCTCGTTGTGTGGGTTGTTCACACTGCTTACACACGAAGTTGAAAACGCGAGTATGAATTTCCCGCTTGTGCGCTCTGACGGTGTACTCTCGGACTTCAATAGTTTTGCTGGGCATCGGCTCTGTAATCGTTGTTCTATTTATAAGGATAGTTTCTAGATAGCAATATATTCATGCATCATCTGATTGAAACAGGGATAATTGCCCAGGTGAAATATTGCCTCGCCTAAATCGGTGATAGTAGAGATGGCAGCCACTGCAAAGACAGCCTAAGTTTTCTTTTCGGTTATCAGATGGGTCGAAGTTGTAATGATGAACCTGAAGGTTATGAACCCGACGTTGGGATAAAGTTAGTTCTGATGGTTTCTCGCCAGGGCGCAAGCAGAGGCGATCGCACTTAGTACAGCGCCAATCGGAGGCATCTTTTACAGATGTGGCGATTTGTTTCCAATCTTTGGAGTAGCGGGTTTTGCTCATACTCTCCTATTCGACAACTTCAGCGCGAGTTAATTCTAATTAATTAAGATACTCCTTAATGCCACTTTGTTCACGACGGAGAATTGCTAAAGCTTTATGCTCAAGCTGACGGATTCGTTCTCGGCTCAAGTTTAAGCGTAAGCCGACTTCAGTCAAACTCAGTTGATGATCATTCTCTAGCCCAAAACGTAGAATTAGTATTTCTCGTTGTATAGGGGGTAGGGATGCCAGCAGATTATTCAAATCAAGGCGCAACAGTTCCTTGGTGAGCCGTTCGTCTGAGGAAATGCTCTCATCAGGTAAGATATCCAATAGCTCGGTGTCTTGATTGTCTCCCACACGCAAATCCAGAGAAACTGGCTGCTTCGAGACACTGAGATATTCTCGAACCTGGTTAGGCTTTAAATTTAATTCTTCAGCAATTTCGGTGACAGTAGCATAGCGACCAAGAAGAAGAAAGCTTTCTCGCTGTACTTTTTTAATTTTATTAAGTCTTTCCGTTAGGTGAGTTGGCAATCGAATAGTACGAGATTTTTCTGCAATTGCACGTGTGATTTCCTGACGAATCCACCAATAAGCATAGGTTGATAGTTTGTAGCCTTTGTTAGGGTCGAACTTCTCTACCCCTTTTTGCAAACCTAGTGTACCTTCCTGAATTAAATCGAGGAATTCTAAATTGTGGTTCTGGTATTTCTTAGCAATAGAAACCACTAGCCGCAGGTTCGCTGTCACCATTTTCTGTTTAGCCTTTTGGCCTTGTTGAACGATTGACTCTACTTCAGCTTCGCTTTGCCCAAACGAGATAGCTAATTCTCTTGCAGTTGGTTCTCGGTTTAGTTGAAGTGCGATCGCTTGCTGTTGCTGCTCAATCGTTATCATCTGCTGCACAAGCCTAGCATTTGTAATTTCTTGCTCAGGAGTTAGCAGAGGGTAGCGTCCGATTTCTTTGAGGTAGGAGCGAACTAAGTCAGTAGTTGGGCTGGGCATACTTTCAATTAATTGTAACGACTACTTTTATTTTTCGTTTGAATAGAAATTTTTATTTCAAGGGTTAGCTAGCAAATTAAATCTTAACCCCAATGTTTATCTTTGGGAAACAAGTTTATAACTATAATACTTGAAATCTTCAAATAGGTAAACACTAAAATCTGCTTTATTTTATAACCAAGCTTTAAAAAAACAAAGAAATTTAGCTAAATTAAATTAGAGAGACGCTACGCTAATTTTAGAGTGAAGTCCTCTTTTGAAGAGAGGAGATGTTCAAATTCGCTTCACATTTGAACAAGGCTTAAGAACGCTTTGCGTAAATCAATTGAAAAATACAATTACTTAGTTGAGGAATAATCATGGATATGCAATCTCTACTCACCTTGGCAATCGTAGTCATTTTTTGGGCATTTGTGACTCTCGTTATGTTCCAGTTCATTAACGGACTATTTGTATCGGCTGCTTACATTAGTAATGTGGTTTCGGTTAGCAATAGAAATATAGCCGCTTCTACAATTCCATCAGTATCAGAAGTAATCACACCACAAGCTCGGACTTTTGAAAAGTTGCCAGATCCTTGGACACTAGAGGATGAAGCTGTTCATCGTACCAGTAACGAAGCAGTTATTCTCTCATTCCCTACATTGAGATTGCTGCCTCCAGTTAAAGAAATTTCACCACAACCAAAACGTACTACTCGTTCCAATAAAGCTAACAATTCTGCCAACAAGTCACCGAAAACTAAAAAGGCTGATGTAAATTCTTTAGGCAAGCGCAAGCCAGGTAGACCGCGTAAAGCTGGCTAATTCGCTTTTTAAGCCTCGGCTGATCACCTAAGAATAAATCTTGGAAGGTTCAAAAGTTCAAATGAGGCAATTACTTGCCTCATGTATTAATAAGAGAAAGGCTTCGCCATAGCAATAGTGAAAAAATAATATTGTGAGTGATGCAATGGTACAGCAACTTTTCACTCAAGGTTCTTTATTCGATTTGCAAACAGTAATCGATTATGGGCAGTCAGTTATTAATATTGCCCAAGAGCTTGCAAAAGTTTTAATAGATAATCGCCCTCTCTCTACAAAAACTGTTCAAGCTCAGATGAATCGCTATTTTCTAGGCAGTGCTGCGTCCGGTGCGTGGCAGTGGAAAGACGCTTACGAAGCAGTGGAAGTAGCGCAAATCTTATATCTGCGTCATCTGGGAATTAGGATTTTATCACAACAACCTCAAGTGGTTGTGCAACAATTAGAAGAATTAACAGCCCTCTGCCCAACCCAAACACGGCGTAGTGAAGAGTCAGTACAGCTTCAGCAATTCTCCACCCCTCTGCCGCTTGCTTATCTAGTAGCCAAAGCAGGATTTATAAAGGCTGATGATTTGATACTGGAGAATTCTGAAGTTTTCTACCCATTAAAAATCACTTTGGCTTCCTATCTACGCTAACTTTTGTAACTTAATCAAGTTTTGCTTGAGTTAAGCAAGTTTTGC
>NZ_JACJSF010000146.1 GCF_014698035.1 Desmonostoc muscorum FACHB-395 | reverse complement strand
ATTTGAAACTAAACGAGTTTAGTAAACTTTGTTGCATTAAATTATTGTTTCCTAGCTGCACCATGATTTCTGTTGCCTCCACTCGATTTTGTACTCCCGTTCCACAGCCGCCAGCAATTTTGCCTGCAACGAAGATAAATAAGGTTTAGCTTGTTTCCCCAAACCCTGCAACAGCCAATCCACAGAAGAGTCACGGGTCGCCACTTGATGCAACTGCCGTAACCTTACACATAACTGCTGCATAAAAAAGCAATCTTCATCAAGTAATTCCAGTGATTTCAGGTGTTCGATTTTTACGGTATAGTCACCGTCCCATATCTGGAGTGTACAACTGTATTCTCCAACATGGCTGACTACGCCCCAATAACCCGCTTTACCTCTCAAGTCTGGATTATCTTTGGGCAGAAGAACGCATATCTCCCCAACGTGGTAAGGATTGGGTACTTTCGGACTTTCGCGTATCCTATCTACAACATCTTTCACTATGCGACCAGATGGAATCTTATTGCCAGCTTGCTCTACTGCCTGCTGCCAAACATCCGCTTGCACAGCAGGTTCCAACTCGGCTTTCGCCAAAAAGCGCAATTGTCGTTCATTGGTCGGCATTGGAATTTGCCGACCAATGGTCGGCAAAAACTTTTGAAGATTCTCATAAACGACAGTAGCCGAAATCTTTAAGTACGCTGCATCACGACTATAATTGAAACGATCGCGACAGTATTCTTCAAAAGTCTGGTGCGTGGAACGGTATAGCCGTCTGTCTCTCAACTCCATCAGCGCCTGACCTGCCTCTAAAAATGCTCTCTCCACACGGTGTTCTAAATGCAGGCGTAAGCTTTGTTCTTCCTGGGTCAACTCTGTTACTTCAACAGCCGTCACCGTAATCGTTGCTGAGGCTGGGTTATCTTGCTCAGAAGTATTTTCGGCAGCAGAGTCGGTTGCTAGCTTTGGTTCCTCAGATGCCCCAGGGATAACTCTCTTACGTCTGGATAGTGGTTTGTTCATTATTCCACCTCCAGTACCAATTGGCTCGTAGCAATATTGAGTTGTGTCATCATGGAAATATAGAGTTTTTATTTATGCCCCCATCCTTTAAACAGGTTGGGGTTTTTCATTGCTTTTTATATTTTGCACCGATGAAAGAATACTTTAACGAAAATCAGCCGAATACCACAGTTAATAAGAAAAACTTCAGTTGTCAAAAGCCTGAATTCAATTCTGACAACTGAATTAAATTTCAGCTTATTCTAGAAATACCCTCTTCAACACACGGGTAAAACAACGGCTAATGCTTGATTATTTGACCGTGAGTATTGCATTTTGGATAACTTTATTTGGAGTACAAGAGTCGTTGTTAGAATTTCGCCTGGGTTATCTTGACACTGAGAGTCTTTGCACTGATCAATATACGACCCCTTGCAGATATCTTGAAGCGATCGCCCATCTTTAAGTTAGTAGTTGTTGGTTGCTCCTTTGTTACATATTGGGACAGGTTGGCATATCATCTCCAACCAGTAGCCTTGCGAGACTGGGCAATGCCTCACCGTAAGTTGGGTGAATGTGAACCGATTGTTCAAGTACCTGCCACGTTGCTTTAGCTTCCATAAGTGACAAAAAGACATGCACCAGTTCAGCCGTTTCGTAACCAACCAGCGTTGCTCCTAAAATCAAATTTGTCTGGGTGTCGATGACCATGCGGTAGAAACCCAAATCGTGCCCCCACTCAATGCTACGGGCAATGTGAGCCATTGGCAGGGTGACTTCACGGGCAGTAATGCCCTGTTTGTGAGCCTGCTCTAACGTCATACCCACTCGACCCACTTGTGGCTCTGTGTAGACGGCATAGCCTAATACCCGATCGTTGCGTGTCCGGTGTTCGCCACACAGAATAGCTTTCAAGCGACGATAGTCTTCCCAAGAAACATGGGTAAAAGCAGGCTGCTTGGCAGCGTCTCCGATCGCATAAATCCCAGCGCAAGTCGTTTGAAATTGCTCGTCGATTTTAATAAAACCCTGTGCATCTAATTCAACACCTGTCACCGCAGAATTTAATGCCTGAGTATTCGGTTTGCGCCCAGTCGCAATCAGCAATGCTTCTCCATCCAGTACCTCACCATTGTTCAGCGTTAGGGTAAACACACGATTGGTATAATCAATCTGCTGAACCGTCACATTGAAATGCAGTCCAATTCCGTCTTGCTCAAAGGCATCAGCAAGCACAGCACTGACATCGGATTCTTCTTGAGCCAGCAAGCGATCGCCCCGCACAATCAATTCGGTTTGGCTCCCTAAACGTGCCATTCCCTGCCCTAACTCCAGGGCAATATAGCCACCGCCGACCACGAGCAACCGGGGCGGAATCTGCTGCAAATCAAAGAAATTTCGGTTGGTCAGATAAGGCGTTCCAGCTAAACCCGGAAAGTCAGGAATGGTGGAGGATGTCCCTGTATTGATGACGATGATCGGAGCCTGCACAGTCATACCTCCTCCACTTACAATTCTCTCTCCGGTAAAAGCAGCTTCAGCGCAGACGACTCTAACCCCTGCACTGTCTAGTCGCCGTTTGACACCCTGGTTAAACTGGCTGCGAATACTACGTACACGCTCCATCACCGCAGAAAAATCGACCTCGACCTGCGCGTGTATGCCTAACTTTGCCGCTTGCCCTGCGCGACCTGCGGCATGGGCAGCGGCTAGAAAGGCTTTAGAAGGTGTGCAACCATAGTTTATGCAACTGCCTCCCAATGCATCGCGCTCAAATAGAACGACGTTTCGACCTGATGATGCAAAGTCAGCTGCAAGTGGAATTCCGCCCTGACCGCTTCCAATCACAATTACATCTGCTGTTTCCATATCTATATACGTTGAAGACGATAGCCCATAATTCAAGGCAAGGCTCAAATGTTCTATCTACAGAATAGTACAGGCTGCGATCGCCTCTGGCGGGATACTGTTAGCGAAAGTATTACAAACGCAGAAACAAAAGTGTTACAACTAAAAGTCGCAACGACAGATTGAAGGTTTGAGCTTAAGTGATACTTGAAAACACAACTATGTATTATATTCGCCAACAGTATCCGGCGGGGCGTAAGCCCATCACAGCCCCTCGCGCAACTACTTCAAAGCCTTCCACCTTCCTAAATTAAGCGGTACCTCTACGGATGGAATGATCCCTAGTGGAATTGAAATAGAAACTTTGGGAGAAAGTGTAGGTGATGTTGTAGTTTCAACTAAGCGTTTGAGCTTTGAAGATGGAGCAGCTATAAATAGCAAGACGTTTACACAAGCAAGCGCTAGCAACATACTTCTTAATGCTTCTGAATCTATAGAAATCAAAGGATTTTCCTTTATTAACCCTACCACTGCTAGCATTGCTAGTGGCGTTGGTTCATATACTTTTAGTGCTGGTACAAGTGGAAATATCACAATTAATACAGGTCAATTAACTGCTTTAAATGGAGGTACTATAACGTCTGGAACTTTTGGTACTGGTACAGGTGGGGAATTGCTCATTAATGCAGCTCGTGGTGTTGAATTGAGTGGGTTTAATCCTATTCTTTCTTCCCCAAGTCAAGTAGCTGTAGGAGCTTATAAAACTGGAAATTCCGGGAATTTGAAAATTATCTCGCCTGAAATTATATTAGACAACGGAGGTATTATTGCTTCTTATACTTTTTCTAGCGGTAATGCTGGAGATATCACAATTGAAGCCCCTAATTTGATCAGTATTACAACACCTGTCAATACAAAAGATTTCTCTTATGAATTTCTATCTGGAATATCGTCATACGCAGTATCTCCCCCTGTTTTAATACAACAGGTTTTAGGACTATCTTCAAAGGTAAGTGGAGCAGCTAGAAGTATAAAAATAAAAACTGAACGATTATCTCTATCTAAAGGTTCAATTACCGTAAGTAATTTAGGTACTGGTACGGCAGGTAAGGTAGATATTGATGCAAATATAGTTTCTATGAAGAATAATTCTTCCATTAGTGCTGCAACCGCATTGGCAGACGGAGGAAATATTTTTATACAGGCAAGTCAAGTGCAATTAGTTGACAGCATTATCAGTGCTAGTGCCAGTAATTCGCAGGTGGCTTATCGTCTTTTAGGTATCGACTTTCCCTACAGCTTTGTCCCAACTGGTAGTGGCAACGGCGGCAATATTAATATAAACACAATTTTCCTAATTGGTTCAGAGAATAGCAGCATCTCAGCGAATGCATTTGAGGGGCGTGGTGGTAATATTAACATTGATACTCTTGGATTCTTTTTCTCTCCCAATAGCTTTATCACCGCAACTTCGCAATTGGGAATTGATGGTACAGTTCAAATTGATTTGACGAATAGAGATCCTATCGGTGGTACTATAGCAATTCCAAAAATCATTCAAGAATCTCATAAAATAGCATCAGGCTGTGCTGCACAATCAGCACAGTCAAGTTTAGTAAAAAATATATTAACTATACGTAGTAGTAATAGTCCACCGCCTGACTCTGATGAGCAGCTATATAGCCAGCCTTTTTTAGAAAGCGATTCTGTCTCATTTGAACTTGATAAACTTCCGCATGAATCACAGTCGTCCATAACAAAAGAAACTGCAAAAATTGTGGAAGCTGAGGGTTGGATAATAGATTCTAAAGGCAACATCGAATTAGTCGCAACAATACCTAATCAACTACGCCATAATAGCTTTTTGGCTACTAACCCTTGTTCTTCAGTTGGTTCTGCAACAAGAATATTCCCATCAGTAAAAGTGCAGCAAAGCAGTGATTAAATGGAAATATTGTATAAAATATGCTCTTTTGGGCATTATAGCTTTTTCAATAATTCTGAGCCAATCATCTCTGTCATTAGCTCAATCCACTAGTAAAGAAATACATCTACAACAAGCTGAAGTACTAATCCAAAGAGGTAAAAAACAATTACATCAAGATAAGCCAACAGAAGCTCTGAAAAGTTGGCGAGAAGCAGTGAAACTTTACCGCCAACAAAACAACTTTGAGGGCATTACAAAAAGCTTAATTTATCAAAATTTTGCTCTAAATAAATTAGGTTTGTACTCTCAAGCTTGTACAACCCTTTTGGAAGCTTTGAAGTTGGACGCTTGGATCTGTAACCCAACAATATTAGAATCATCTGAATCAATAAATAAACAGATAAAAACACTAATTCATCAGATAAATCCAACGCCAGTAAATCTCATTGGATTACAGAGTTTAGGAGAAGTATTGCGCCTGACTGAAAAATTAAGCGAATCTGAAGCAGTTCTAGAAGAGTTGTTATTACTCGTTCAGCAAATACCTTCAAATAACGATAGCGATATCATATTATCTTTAGGTAATACGAAACAGTCTATCTATAAACGAGCCCGAAGTGAGTATAAGTGGATAGAGGAACCAGTTTTTAGAGACACAATCATAAATCTTATTCCTCAGAAGGCACAAGAATCATTTAAAACATATCAATTACTGGAGAGCAAGGAAAACTCTTCATTAGGTATAAAACTTCAAGCTCAGTTAAACCACTTAAGCTTATTGTTGGACTTTGACGAATGGCTAAAAGATAAATCTAAGCTAGGAGATCCCTACACAAAAGTTGATCAGGATATCCAACCTTTAGTAAAGCTAATACTACAAAATCCCTCAGCATTTTCTCAATTATCAGATGAGCAATCTATTCAAGCTAGATTAAAACTTGCTAATAGCCTCAGCAAGATTCCAGACAAATTGTTGCATTCAATAGCTATTCAGTATACACTATCTGCCTTAAAAATAGCTAAAAATATTAGCAGTAAACGATTACAATCTAAAAGTTTAGGAACTTTGGGTAAGCTAAATCCAGAGGAATCACAAACATATTTTAAAAAAGCTTTGGGTTTAGCTCAGTCAATTAATGATGTGGATGTTCTCTATGAATGGCAACAGCAATTAGGGGATTTATATCAGAAAAAAGGTAAAACTGAAGCAGCTATCCAAGCTTATGGTGCGGCTATTGACAGTATTACGCAAATTCGCAGCAATCTCTTGTCTAGCAATTTAGATTCACAGTTTTTCTTTTACGAAAAAGTAGAGCCTGTATATCGCAATTACATGCGACTACTAGCAGCAAGTCCTTCTCCTAATTTAGAGTTAATACGCCAAACTTACGAACAACTTCAAGTAGTAGAGTTAGAGGATTATCTCAAATGCGGTAAACTCGACCTTGTTGCTTTAAATAAAATTCAAAACTTGAATGACACCCCAGCAATAATTCACATTATTGATTTGAACGATAGCATAGAAGTAATTGTTCAATCTCCAAGCGGCTCCCCTCATCACCACTCCGTTGATTCAAAATTAGTTAAACCTCATGTCAACACCTTGTTAGAAATTCTACAAGATGAAAAACTCCTTTATACTAAGCAAAATATAATTACTTCACATTATCAAGTGCTATATAAAGAGTTAATTGAACCTTTAAAAAAATATTTGCCTGACTCCGGTACATTAATATTTATTTTAGATAAAACTTTTCAAAGTCTGCCCATGAACTTGCTACATGACGGGAAAGATTATTTGGTGAAGCGTTATAGCTTTTCAGAAACTTTGGGTTCTAGAGTCCGAATTCCTAAGCCTTTACGACAAGATCAGATGAAAGCTTTCATCGCTGCTCTGTCTATACCCAGTCCCAGCTTGACAGATTCAAATGCTCCTCCAGGAGCAGAAGCTTTGCCCCAAGCAAAACAAGAAGCAGAAGATGTCAGAAAACTAACCAATTCTTCACTTATTTTATTAGATAAAGAATTTACTAGTTCTCACTTTAGGCAAAGAATAAGTGAAGAAAATTTTCCTATTGTTCACATTAGTACTCATGGACAATTTAGCTCTAAACTTATACGTACAGGATTTTTAGCTTATGATCGACAAATTAATATTAGAGAGTTTGACAGCTTATTAAGAAATAAAACTCAAACTAGCTCCGATATAATTGAGTTGCTAGTTTTAAGCGCCTGTCAAACCGCTAAGGGTAATAAAAGATCAGCTTTAGGAATTGCTGGAGTTGCAGTACAAGCAGGAGCAAGAAGTACAGTAGCAACCTTATGGTTAGTAGAAGCAAACTCCACTGTTGAACTGATGGAAGAATTTTACAAAGGATTAAGAAAAGGTTTAACTAAAGCAGAGGCGTTAAGACAGGCGCAATTAGCATTAATGAAAAATCCTAAATATGCTCATCCTTACTACTGGGCACCCTTTTTAATCGTTGGTAGCTGGTTATAAAAATCTATTATTTTTAACCCCTCTTCCACTTTTTTAAACTCAGATGAATTGTTACTTTTTTTCGCTAATTCAGATGCTGTCAAATATTGGCGTTTAGCTTCGTCTGGTAAACCTGCTTCAAAATAGCGCTCACCTAATACCCTATAAATGGTCGGATTTTTACTACCTGCCGTGACTGCCTTATTTAATATTTCAAGGCTTTCATCCAATAAACCTCTAAATGCATATACAGCATCTATGTCAAGAACAGCTTCATCTTCAGGTAAATCTAGAGAATTGATTTGCTTTACTATATCTAAAACCAGTTTAATTTCTTGCTCAGAAAATAAGTTTACTACAAACGAATCCGCAGTGGGAGCAGAATCTTTTCTATAAGCAATAATAGAGATATTGAATGCTTGATCAAATACTAATTCTTTTTCTTTTGGAGGGTAAGTAATTCTATTTTCATCTACAGTTTTTTCCCATTCAAACTCATACCCTTTTACTCTCACTTTATAAGAAGTAGCACCTGGAACAGAACGCCAAGCTATGTCTGGTCGAGTTTTCATTAATGAACTGGTATAAGGATAAATAATTGTAGGCTTATCCTCTTCTCCTGTTCCACCTTTTCGAATTAAGCACACATGTATGTTACTTGGATTGCAACTAGAGCTAGACGTATCAGTTATTGTACATTTATCAGAAGGAATAGCTCCACTTGATAAATCTAAAATATTTCCTGAACTCAGGCATAAGAATTTTACATAACCACCATTCAAAACTTCTAATCGCTCTCCTTGACAAACCAAACTTCCTGGCTCAAAATGTTTGTCTCCTTTATTCATTACTCTTCCGAGTGCCGGGTTACAGCGAACCTGATTTCTTCTTACTCTTGTAAGAGGTACACTGCCCAGAAGTGGCACATCTTTAATCAGAAGGATACTTAAGCAGGACAATACAATAATTTTTGTACTAATTCTCACTTTCTCTTGCTATTTATATCACTTGTTAGCAGATTATCACTTTTTTAGAATACGATCTAGTAAATCTTCTCTCCACATAATAACTTCGGGCAGACCAGATTTGCCTAAAATACACGCTGCTATAGAAATTCTAGCATCATCATTTTTACCTAAAGCTTCTTGTATTTGAGATAATAGGCAGTAAGCATCTATTCTTTGACCATCTAAATCAATCGCTTTTTCCAAATATTTTTGGGACTCGCTCAATCTATTTTGCATTAATCTTGCCCAGCCCAAATCTTTGTAGAACGAAGCTTGTAACTCCCTATTCTCAGTTTTAGTTAAACCTTGTAAAGCTAAAGTAACAGCAGTATTATAATCACCACTTTTATTCTTCAATCTTGATAAAGCTGCAACAGCAAATACAGCTTCACTACTACTTTTAATAGCTAGTTTATATTGCTTCTCAGCTAAATCATATTTACCTTGTCCATCATAAAAAAAACCTAACCCGTAGTGTGATTCCCATTTATTTGGCTTTAACCTAAAAATCGTTTCATAAGTATTACTCACGCAATTATAGTCTTGCAATTGCTGACACACTACTGCTAAATTGCTATAGGCAACATCATCTTTAGGATTATATTTAATGGCTAGCTCATAGTTATTCCTAGCAAGATAAGGATCGTCCTTGTTGCGAAATCCTAGATCAGTATAGAAACTGGAGATTGAATAAGTCAAATTAGCTTGGTATTTAATTGCTATCTTAAAATTATTTTCAGCATCAAGCAATTTGTTTTCTTTGTGAGCTTTCTTACCTTGTTCTAAAAAATAATCTGCTACTATAGGGGATAGTTGAGAATTTAAGTTAATCGCTGTTTGAAAATTTTCTTTAGCATCTATAAAACGATTTTCTTTTTGAGCTTTTTTAGCTTGATTTAGATAATAATTAGCTATAAAAGGGAGTGATACATAGAACAACCCAGTAAAAGTTAAAGCCGCTAAAACAACTGCACCCAACTGAAATGATCTCGATGTGATTACACGATGAAGTTTTGATTTAAATGGTAATTCCTCCAAACGCTGCAAAAGAGCTTGTGTAGATAGTGGACGCTTCGCTGGTGCCGGAGACATCAAATCATCTAGCAAATCTGCAAAGGGTTTTTCAATGTGTCGTGCTTTGTTTCTCCAGATAAGTCTTGTTGTATTTGGGTCTGTTGGCAGGTCGAGTACATGAATTCCAGTTACTAAATATGCTAGCGTTCGCCCTAAGGCATAGAAATCTGATTGTGGTACTGCTTGCCCGTTGATTTGTTCTAGGGGAGTAAAGCCAGCCGTTACAAGTACTGTAACTTCATGCTGACCAAGCCCCATATCATTTCCCCCACTCCCACTAACTTTCGCTAGATATGTACGAGTTACTTCTCGAACTGCACCAAAATCAATTAAACCTAACTGTCCATCAGGTTGAATAATTATATTAGAAGGTTTAATGTCTCTATGAAAAAAACCACTCCGGTGTACTTCATCAAGAATTTTTACTATTTGTGTAAGCCAATCCACAGCTAAAGCTTGAGATATCATTCCGTTAGCTTCCACCCATTGTTCTAAATTCAGTCCATCAAATTTCTGCATCACCAAGCAATGCAAATCTATATAACTATTGTTTGGTGTAACAGTGAATAAATCGTCTATAACTCTAGGAATACCAGGATGATCAAATAACTGCAATGTCAGTGTTTCTCGCTCCAGCAAGCTGATTTCCTTAGGTCTTTGCGATCGTAACACCTTCATAACTTTACGAGTGCCTTTATCATCCACTACTTCAAAAATTTCTGTCCTGTAACGGAAGTCTAAAGGGCGTAATGGCTTAATTAACCGAAACCTCTGGTCAATTAGCAGTTCGGTTCCGCAATTAAGGCATCTTTCACTATCGTCAGGATTCTGCCGCTGTTTACACTTAGGATTGATACAATAACCCACACGTTTAAGTTATTAGAAATGATTAAGCTGATTTAAAATCATAAACTACATTTTGAACTAATTTTAAAGCATAGGTGCAAACATACTTTACAACTTGAGGCTCTAAACTCAATAGTACTTCTTTACTATCATTTCTTTCTTGCTCAATTAAAGAACGTTCATATAAAGCCTCTATAGCTTCAAGTACTTCTGAGGTCGTTACCTCACATTTTTGTCTATTTTTAAAATTTTTAAGCAATTCGCTTAGTGTAATTGAATTTACAGACTCTTGAGCTAGCTCTTCTGTTAAATAGAACATGATCCGTTTCTCTAAAATAGTTAAACGACCTTTCTCTTCAAATAATTCATCTAAGCTCTCTTGGAGTATATCTGTCATCAATACAGTTTGAAAATCTAAAAAATCCTTTACACTTCCACAAAAAAATCTTTGAATCTTTTCAGCTAGCATTTTTAAAGATAAAGGATTTCCACGATAAGTTTGAATTAAATCTCCCCATTTATCCTCATTAGTCAACCCGTACAAACGAAAAATCTCTAAAGCTTCCTTTCCCAACCCTTCAAGTTTTACCGTCCTAACTGGTTGTCCTTTTTTTTGTAGACGATTAAAATCAATAAATGGTTCACGACTGGTTAGCAGTAAACAACTTTGATGCTGTTCCTCTATGATTCTATTAAAGAAGGTGCCATACTCTGCATACTGCCTGCCGTAGGCATTGGAATCGGTATTTCTGTCTCCCTGTAATAACGACTCTGCTGAGTCGAGAATCACTAAACAACGATGTGAACGCAGGTAGTCAAACAATTTAGATGTCCTAGCTTGGATGGATTCTGGTAAATTTAGCTCCTGATTTTCTGAATAAGCCAAAATTCTAAGCAGGTCAGCAACTAAATCTGTAAGTAACGGACTATATGAAACTGACTTCCAAATAAAATTATTAAATTCATACGACCCCATACGCAAAGTTTGAACCAATTTAGCAACTAAAGCACTTTTACCGACTCCTGCCGTCCCTACAATTGCTACACAACGTTCCTGAGCTATCAATTCTTTTAACATCGCTAGTTCAGGAGTTCGTCCATAAAAATTAGATGTGTCAGGCAAATTTCCTGAAAGTATAGGTACACCAGCAGCAGCTTCATTCCATTTTGCTGGTTCCTTGTCAGCTAGTAATATTTGTTTTTCTACAATGCCCCGCAGTCGTTTCTTGGTGACTTTTTCTCCACTCCCTAATATCCCTGTTAATAGTACCCACAATTTAGGTGCTACACGCCTCTGCAAAAGATTAATATCATAGAGACTGTTCTCTGCTATGTCCTTATAATCCAGATCAAGCCAAGCTGATCTAAGCACAATTTTTTCTGGTTCCTCTAGCCACCTCCCTTGTTTCGCAAACACTAAGTCATCTATGGCTTGGATAGCTTCTTTAGCATTCACCTTTTATTAAGCTCCTTTGAGTCCTGTTTTATCTTAATTTCACCAAAAAAAGTACATACTTTTTAGCAGACGCTCCTCTAAAAAGCTTACATAGTCTACTATCTCCTACTTACATATTTTAGTCTTCACAAGTCTTAACAATTAGAGTTGTTATTGTATCGTGATACTGCTATTCTAATTCAAGTACGTACTCTATTAAGAAAAGTTCTAGTAGATTACTAAAGCTAATATAATTAGCGGAGGATTAAAAACAACACTTAAAGCCAAAAACAACTTTAAGTAGTCTAAGTAAGCGATGCTTAAGATATCAGATCACTTTTCAGTTTTCTTAAAGTGTAAAAGCTTTGAGAGCTAGGATAAACAAGCTAATGAAATGAAGGGAAATATGAAAGTGAAAGCGTCAAAAAATCTAAAGGACAAAGCGCCACTAAGGAGTAGGCGCTTTGTCTGTTCGTAAAATCCATCGTTTTTCTTAGAGCGGGGTTGATCTCGAAGGAACAAAAAAAGTTTTCGTTGAAGTTTGCCGACCGAGACGACTACTAAATTTGTCCGAGAGTATAATCCGCGCTGCCAGATCCATTATAGGGTCTACCGCTTGGAAAGTCCATTCCTTGTGGTCTATTTTGGTTGTCGAAATTCATAAGTTTTTGTAAAGTTAAGTTCGATGAAGAAAAATGCGAATTTTGTAGCTAAAAGATGTAGCAGCGCGAATAACAGTTATCAGTTACCAGTTATCAATTGGAATTTACAGTCCTTGATAACTGTTGACTGTTGACTGATAACTGATGCAACCCCCTCTGAACTTGTAAACCGAGTTATCAGGGGAAAATATAGTGATAAATAAAGAACGCCCCAAGAGCGCAGTAGTAGAGCGCATGGGGTCGAGTGCAGCTTTCGCATGGCAACTTTGTGCTGTGACGAAGGGAAATTTTCGGAATATCCAGCCTAGAGCAAGAGTTTCGCAGCTTGAAAGAGTTCTCTCTAAGGAATTCCGAGGGGAGAACCGATGAACCATACCCCGAATATTACGGGGTCAAGGTTAAAGGGAAAAGGGAAAAGGGATGGGGAAGAGTTAACAAATTCTTCCTCCCCTTCCCCTTTGCCCCTTCCCCTTGACCCAGGCGCAGCCTCTCCAACTGAATATCCAAACAATCTCACGGCAGCGGAATACCATGAGTTGTTCGCTGGTAGCGCCATTCATCCGGCGTTAATTAAGCGCAACTTTTTCCATGTAGAGGGAGAATCAGTTTATGATTTCCTGTTCATATCTGATAAAATCCCACGTAAGAATGCGGGTCGGGTAACAGATGGATACTTAAAG
>NZ_JACJSF010000145.1 GCF_014698035.1 Desmonostoc muscorum FACHB-395 | reverse complement strand
AGAGTTAGAACACTACCAAACCTTCTGGCAACCTTCCGAAACTCTACCTAAATGGGATATCACAATTTTCCCCGTTTAATTGGTATCTTATTTTCTTGCAAATCCCTAAACTGTCTATACTCAACAGTAATTTTTGGATAGGTTTATACGGACAAAATTGGATAACTGCTTTTCATGAGTGTCAAATATGGGTTGAGGAACTCATGGGTTCTATTCGCAATAAGCAAAGGTTTTATCGCCAGGGTTTGAAAGCTATGCCACTTATACAGCAAGCTTTTTAGCTCCCCTGTCGCCCCCTGAAAGCAGGAGCAGTAATTGGGCCGGACGATCTAAGGACTATGGTGGCCAATTGTGCCACCACGCCCAAGTATTGATGAAGTAGAACAACGCCAAAGACCTCAAGAAGAAGCAGGAAAACTAGAATTGCAGAAAACGGTGAAATATCAAATTACTTATGGTGTGGGTGAGCAACAGAAAACGCTACCTAACCTGAGTTTGGGATAAGGAAAAGGACAGGTAGTAAGCTGAAAATAGCGTTAAATCCAGCAACCTGTCCTATGTTTAGTTTAGATGCTTTGTTTTGCCATGTAGATGATTTTTGTCAAGCATTTGAAGCGCAATGATACAAAAAGCTGTTAAATCATGGAGGAATCAAACGTAATCGGGCAAGAAGTCTATACTTGAGCGAGATGATGACGATACTGATTGCATTTCATCAGAATCACTACCGAAATTTCAAGTATTTTTATTTGAATCAAGTGAAAAAATATTGGAGTGATGCGTTTCCCGGTCTCCCCAGTTATCAAAGATTTATCGAATGGATACCATCTACCTTGATACCTTTATGTGTCTATCTCAAGCATTGCTTTGGCAAGTGTACGGGTATCGGTTTTATCGATTCAACCTGTTTAAAAGTCTGTCATAATCGTCGGATTTCTAGACATAAAGTATTTAAAGGTTTAGCTGCGCGTGGCAAAACTTCTGTGGATTGGTTTTTTGGTTTCAGGACTTACGCAACTGTCACAGGCGATCGCTAAATTTTGGTACATGCGTATTAGCATAACTGACGCAACTGGTACAGGGTGATCGCTATCTAGTAGTACATTAGTATTCCAAGCAAGAATTTCAGTGATCGGCTCAAGCTTAAATTAGTAATACTAATCAATTGTGTAAAGTTGACTAGAAAATTTTCTGAGAAAATTAATAGACGGTGCATCAAAAAAAGTGGTTGAGCAATGAGATTTACTAAACTTAACTATTGCCAATACTTACTAAGTAGTCAAATTAATTATACTCTCACAAATTTGGCAGAGCATTTAGAGCAGATTAGCCATGATAAAATTAACCGCTATCTCAAGAATGAAAAGCTAACGCCAAGGTTGCTTTGGGATAATGTTAAAGATATCATCCAAGTTAGTGAGAAAGCATATCTAGTTTTTGATGAGACAGTAATTGATAAACGATATGCCATAGAAATAGAAACAACTAAACGGCAATATAGTGGGAATGAGCATAGAGTCATCTAAGGAATTGGACTAATAAATTGTATATATGTCAATCATGAAATCGGAAATTTTTGGGTAGTTGACTATCGTATTTATGACCCAGACAGAGATGGAAAAACAAAGATAGTTCATGTGACAGAGATGCTGCAAAACCTTGTGTATCATAAACTTTTACCATTTGAAGCCGTGTTGATGGATACTTGATATGCGACAAATAAATTGATGTTATATATTGATGGGTTAGGAAAATATTATTATTGCCCTCTGAAACGTAATCAACTTGTTGATGATACGGAAAAGCAAGAAGATTATAAAAGAATTGAATTGTTATCTTGGGATAATGAGGAGTTAAAATCAGGTAAAATAGTTAAAATCAAGAAATTTCCCGCCGCCAAAAAAGTGAAACTGTTCCGGGTAACTGTCTCCACCGACAGAACGGATTTTATCGCTACGAACGATTTATCTCAAGATTCTACGGACGTTGTACAACAAGTGTGTAAGGTTCGATGGAAAGTTGAGGAGTTTCACCGAGAATTAAAACAATTGACTGGTATTGAATCATGCCAATGCCGTAAGGGTCGGATTCAAAGAAATCATATTGCCTGTGCTATTTTAGTCTGGCTTCGACTCAAAGATTTAGCTTATAACATTGGTCAAACCATCTATCAAATTAAGCATGGATTGTTATCAAATTATTTAGTTCAACAACTCAAACGTCCGACTGTTCCCATGTTTATCGCATAGTTGTTTCGTATGCGGCGCGGTTACACCACGCCATTGCTTGTGCCAGTTGCGTAAGTCCTGTACACAACGCAAACAAGCTGAAGCCGCACTTAAGTTAAGTGAATTACGCTTGGTATTTGGAATAAGTAGTGCTAATGTACTACAAGACTGGTAATTGGAAATTATATGCAAGTTAACCTGCCGAGCCATCTGCAAGGCATTATTGTTTCCAAAGTGACCATCTAAGACTAAGTATGTGAGGGGGATAAAATTAGCTATTAACAAGACTAGCTCATTAATCATCTTCTTAATTCTTAGCAATTCAGATGTGAGAATAACATCTGTTTTATTCTTGTTTTTACTCCCTTTTGGTCTTCCACGCTTACGTTTATCTAATGGTTTTATTTCTGGGGTTGATAACAGGCTACTTTTTTCTATATCGCTCTTGATTACCTGTTCTATCCGAATCGGGAACGAGTGCCTTTGTTCAACGCTTACTAACGATAATGTAAAAAAAGATAGTCCTAATATTGGTTTGCTAACTAGGCTAGAAAAAAATCTATCCAAACCATAAGTCTTTTTCCCTGATTTACTCACTACAACTTCATCTCCTGCCAGCAAATACACCCCATTCGCACGGAACAAATGCTTGCGGAAAAATAGCCAAAACAACGTCGCCCAAGGAATTACTGTATGAAAGAACCGCAACATCGAAGGGTAACTACCACCAGCGCCTGTCCAACGGGAGATTCCTAACATCGTTATTCTCCCATTCATTGCTAGCATCGCCATTATTATCTGGTTCAACTGACGCATCGTCGTAGCATTTATCTGGGGTAATAGGCATTGTAAGAGTGATAGGATATCGAACATGGGCGAATTGTAGCGTTTGAGTTGTCGTTGTGGTAGACAATAACTCTACTACAGAGCGCCCTATCTCTTCACCCTCTTCTTTTGGCTAAGGTATTGGATATAGCTTGTAAGCTCCCAGTGCTACTTCTCCCTCCACAATGCATCAGAAGCCAAACAAACGACGAAATACCAGTGCTTCAATCTCTAATCCAGTGATGATCCATTCAATCCCTAATGCCAACTGCAACACCCCCAACACAAAACCAAATATTCGCAGGGTGATAGGTTTGAGGAATGCCAGAATCGGTCGAGCTGCCAACATACCTATAAAATTCAGTAGCATGACCAGCACCAATGTGCCCAAAACCGCTAGCGGGTTAAAGCCAATTTCCTGGAATACTAACATCAACACCAGGGCGATCGCAATGCCAAAGGGCGGCAAAATGACGGGAAAGGTGAGGGGAGACACCACTAGTTTTAGGGAAGGCAGAGAAGAGTCTTCTGGAAGCGGGAGTGGTTGATACTGAGTGATTACCATGTTAAGCGCTACCAAAAATAGGAGAATTCCCCCAGCAATCAGCAACGAAGGCAATCGAATTTGCCAAACACGCACTATGTTTTGCCCAATAATCGCCACCAGTAAAATCACGATCGTTGCTAGGGCAGCACTGCGAAACGCTAGCTGTTGCCGCAGCGATCGATCGGCATTCTGAGTAAGCTGTACAAACGGCGGGATAACTTTGATTGGTCCTAGCGTCACAAAGAAAATGATGAATAGATTGAATACTCCAAATGGGGACTCGATCGATGTGCGGGCAATGCGATCGGCAAGGCGTTGTTTGGGCAAAACAATGGTGTCAGAGACATCTGGGGTATTGGGTGGGACAGTTGCGTCAGGAGATTGCGCGATGAGTGAGCTAACCAAAACCTCTGAAGATTGGCATTGTTGAACGTTAGCACCAGCCGGACAATCAACAGAATCAAATTGAGTAGTGGCTAGAGATGGAAGCGCCAGTTGCAGGGAGAGCGTTAGCAGGAAAAAGGTTAGTACACCAAATCCTCGCTGTGCTAATTTTGAGGAACCAAATCTGATATAGAAAATTGAATTTAGAAACGATTGCCAACAAAACATTAGCTGAAAAACATTTGAAAGTTTGAACAAGCGTTTGGTAGACACATCTTGTGGATTACATAATTTTCGACTAACTCATCGGCAATTAGCAGCTAGCTGCTGGTCTGCGTGAAATTCAACTTCTCGCATCGTTTCATGCCCCGTCAAACAACGACTCCTTGAGGGCATAAAAGCGGAACATCGGGTAGAACATCTAGACATCGACTCGCAGTTTCGCCATATTCCGCCAAAAGTGTCCTAGACTCTCCGTGCCGCCGAATAGTGTGGTGAAAATGGTCGAGTCGGCGAGCAAAATATCGCCGCCACGGTTACCGTTCGGCGGTGCCCAGATGCACGTATTGAATTCCCGATTTCCCTCCGCCGTGAACGGATGCGGTCGGGAAAGATCGATCGGCTGCGTCGCCAGAACATGAATGGACTTCGTGTCCTCTGTCGTCAGCGCATAGTGGGGCAGATGCAGATGGAAATTGAACGTGGTCACTCCATTCAGCAAACCCAGTTTGTCGAGATCCTTGTGGACGGTCAGGGGTGCGATCTGGTTGCTTCCTTGTACGACGGCAGGCCGGAGTCCAAACTGATTAAGTACGGGCACTTCGAGTTCTTTCATCAGCGATCGCGTGTACTGACCGAAGCGCTGCTGGCGCGGCACGAGTTCGTCGCCGTGATGCTTATACTCCATCTGGCGCTGCTGCATGTCACTCGTGAAGCCCACGTCATGGTGCGGCGCAAGGAGCAGGCACGTGCCTTCCCGGTTAAGCCACTCCCGGATCGCGTCGATTTCTCCCTTCTCGGCCTCTTGCTCGGATACGAGGTGATCCAGACCGAACACCATCAATGTATCCGTGTCTGCCAGAATTCTTTCATCAATCAGGAGTTTGTAACCTGCCTGGTCAATGCGTTGGTAAACGGCGACCGGCTGCCCAGTAATCTCGCCCACGATTTGCTGAAAATCGATGGTTGATCGGTGGAATAGCTCCAGAGTACCAGCGATGCCCTGCAAGAAATTCATCTTATCCCACTCAGATCCCTCAAAGTTCGGCCAGGCGACCCGACGGACTTCGGTCATCGTCGAAAACCGATTATCCAATTCGGTCAGATCTCGGTTGGCTTCCCAAGGATAACTCCACGTCCAGTAAATGCTGAACCGACGTTTGTTCGGCGTGTACGGTCGCGGCACATGGTTCTGGTTGTACGTTCGCCCAACTCGATTGAGCTTGCTCATTTTCACCACCATTCCTTTTATTTGATCGGATTCTAAAGTTACCTGCCACTGCTCAGTGACGCCAGGTACCGAAGCGCCTTCAGTCCAGGCAGAAAGAAGTAAGCCCCACCCCGAACCGTGGTGAATGCCGGAATGCCCTTGATGGTTTTCCGGATTGGCCGCTTCGGGATCTTGAAGTCAAGGGTGCCGTCCTGCGTGCCGATAATCGGATCGCGCTCGTTGCCGAGTTCGTGGAAGTTATTGTCATTCACCCACACGTTCTGCGCGAACTCGAACTGACGAATCAGGCTCGCGCAGATCACGAAGGCAGCAATGCCACGCTCTATCCTATCTTCCGGCGCATCTTCCGGGAGTGGTGGCCCGTAGGTCGCCCCACGACGGATCATCCGTCGCCGGTTCATGTTCGCCCCTGTATCACGAGGATTCAGGCGACGGATATGGGAGCCGAGGGGTACGGCATAGCCATGCGGGTCCATAGTCGCATAGTTGAAGTCGTTGTTGCGCTGCATATCCACGGCAAGTGCTGGATCGTCCTTGTCTGGGGACAGCACCAGCGGTGCGCCGCTGCGCCAGCGGCCCATCAACTTTGCTGCCACAAGTTCCTGCTCTTCCGGCGTCTGACCGTGCTGGCGCAAGAAGTCACGAAACTCGATGATATGCTCCTGTAGGCGTCGATAGGCCATGTAGCTACCGTTCCGAGAGAGGATCTCAGGTTGTGGCAGATTGGCTGGGGAACTGTATTCGTCTGGGTAGCCCAGGATGAACTCGCCCGCCTTCAGCGGCGCACCGGAACCGGGCGTCGGCTCTTCGCCCGATCCTTCGATGACTGGCTGCGAGAGCCGATCGCGGTAGCCGAAGTGGTCGTGTGCATAGTTGAAAGGCGGCGTTGCCTCCAGATCCAATGCCGAGAGCACTTCCACTCCCTCGCACTGCGCGACGAGTTGCTGGTGCTCCGCCTTGCAGCGATCGCGCTCTGCGTTATCGCGGGCAAAGAGAATCACAATTGCATGGAGATCCGGGCTAGCCAGACCTCCCACCCAATTGTCAGGATGATTCGCGCCGATGTCGCCGAGGATCTCCGCACGGGCCACCATGCCCTGCTTGAACTCCTCAGGAAACGTATCCAGCGATGCCTCATCCATACCCAGCGCCCGCAGGCCGTTCCAGGTGAAGGCCACGCTCACCCATCGGTTGTCCTGTTCGACCGAAGCACGAACCTCCGCAGACGACTGTACCTTTTCAAGAATGGCAGCTAGCCATGCTCGTCCACCAGCAGGGTTCCGGAACGATAGAAATTCATACCGTCCGGTGAGCGCAGGCACACGAGTCAACAGAATGTGCTGAATGTCGTCAAACTCAAGCATATCAAGTCCTCCTGATAGATTACTGCATCTGGTCAAGCATGTCGGAGAACGCCGCCTTGAGTTTGAGGGCTTTCTTGATTTCGTCGGAACTTACGTAGGGATACTCTCCGTATTCGAGGAAGCTTGGACACTGGTGCTCGCGGACGAATTGGATGAACGCCGGTGTGTTCGTCTTCCAGTCCTGGGGAAATCCCTCAAGATTCTCGAAAACAGTATTGATACCGTACTGTGAAAAGAGCGCAACGGCATCCTCAGTGTATTTGTCGAAGTCTGTGTCAAAAATGCCCTGGTACATGAAGTATGTGTCCTCGGCGATGTCAAACAGCACCCAGCGCAGGTAATGCAGCTTGAGCACAGCCAGACCGTCCGGCAAATCGGCGATGGTCTTCTCGAGCGTCTTCCCATATTCGCGGATGGTCTCCTCCGTACCAGGTTTGATTTTCGCGATAATCGTGAAGCCGTAGCACGCGGGAGTTTTGGGAAAAATCGGGCCGTATCTTCCCTGCTCCTGTTTGAAGACTCCCTCCTTCGGGATCGCCATGGCGGCGGGTTTCGTCCAATCGTTATGCATATCAATCTTCCTTTCTTAGGTGGTGTTATTAAACTGTTGTTAGACGTTTAAGCCAAACTCGTAGCGATTGATAAAGAGCCCAATAACCAAGTCATGCATTTCCTCAGTCTTAGAAAAGTAAATTGTCTTTCTAGCCAGTCGCTTAAGCCGAGTTCTTAAATTTAGATGTTTATGTTCAATTATTTGAGTCTTTCTCTTGCAAATCTCATGTTTTTCTGGAGGTAAATGCCATTCATCAACTCCCCAACCATCTGTACAGTATTTCCTAACACCAAATGGCTCTAATAAATTTTTTAGCTTCAGAAATACTTAGTCTTGCGCGCTGTCCAAATGCGTAAGCTAAAACTTTTACTGTCAGACGCTCGATAGCACCTACGTAACTCCACATTTCATCTAGTTCAGACTCTTCAATCCCTTCCAAGGCTTCTTCTTCCACTTCCACCAGCTTGATTTCTACCTCCACTTATTCGGATTGAATAGTTGGCAACAATTTTTGATTCACCGATCCAATTTGGGAAATTTTTTTTAATTCTCTGATTACTATTGCCGGGCTAATATGCAACACTCGCGCAATATCGCGAACTCCATTGCCATTGAGTTTCATCTCTATAATTTGATGCTTAACTTGTCTAGTCCGTCTAGGCTGTCTTGTATTGATAAAAAATATCCGGCGCAGGCACTCCCGATTCTGGCACAGGTAACGTTGCTTACCCTCTGGAAGATTTACCGTGTTTAATAATATCTGATGAGCGACAATCAGGACATAGCACAGGAAGCAAGACGGTTATAGGACGGACTTAAATCACTTATTTAACTTAACCCCAGCTTCTATTATTACAGTATTCCAACAGTTTGATAACATTACCAACGGATCTATACTTTTCGGTAGATACAAATCACCTTGAGGGGAGACACAAGACCCCGGAATATTTACAGGCTAAAGAATGTGGCAAATTATGGTAAAACAAAAAGAGCCTTTATTTGCAATAAGTTCTAATTAATGACAATATTACCGGAATTCTACGAAATACACCTGAAGCGGAAACTAGGACGTGCCGAATATTTATTCATAAAAATTCTGATTAATTTACTATAGTCTATTAAAACTGTTAGCCTTGAAGCGTTGGCTACTGGTTTACATATACCAATATTTTTGAAAGTAGAAGAAAGGAAATTCAACGATTTTTATCTTTAAATTATATAAATGTTGAAGAGATATGGTTTCCAATTATTACAGGGCGGCCACATCAGAGCAAAGGCAGTAAAGTAGTTAATCTTTCCCTTTCTGCGTCTGTGATGTTACTTGGAAGACTCATCCCTGCTGGGTGTTTGGTTCTTAACATGTCTACCATGTCGTGCAAGTCCTGATCTTCAAGGCACTCCCCCCTGATTACAGAAGCTCAGACTTCAGCCGGAGGCAAGTCTGAGTAGTTCACTCGGATTCTTCACCTAGATCAGATTGGCGACTGTTGCGAACATGAAGAATTGCTACAGTATTTTCTGACACGAAAAATAAAACTCGATATTTTCTTCGTTTTCCAACCCAAAGTTGCCGAATTTCACGACCAATCACTGGTGCTTCTGGTGCTATGCTACACCGATTAGGAAATTCTTTCAGTGAAGCGATAGCGTCAAGAAGCTCATAATACCAGCTATTGGCTACTTCAGCACTCAGATTGTCGCACATCCAACGATAGGATGTTTCGATTTCTTGAAAGGCAGTGGGTTGAATGAGAACCTGGTAACTCATGGGCGAGGCGGAATGCCTAGTTTTTGTTCTAGGGCTGCCAAGGCTTGGTCGGACAGAATTCCTTCACCCTGCTCAAACTCATCTAGTCCTTTACGAATACCTACTATTGCTTCTAGATAATCAATGCGTTCTAAGAGTTCTCTATATGTGGCTAGTGGATGTTTTGGAGATGTTTTGAGTGATTTCAAAAACCCAAGTAGATCCTCTAGTAGTTCGTTTGGAGTGTTGTCAATTTCTTGTAATAGCAATTCTTTGATCGTCATTACAGTTATATAGATGAGATTTCTGTTTCTAGTATGGCTAATTATAGCTAGAAGTGCAGACGATAGCACTTTAAACGTGTCGGTTCGCAGACTAATTGAAAAATCTCAACGAAATAATCAGGGTTCTGGCGTACCTTGTCGCAAGCCTACTGAAATAAGTAAAAATACCAACGATCATCATCAAGAAAAATAAATACTCATTGAAATACTTGTCGGATTTTTGGGAAAAGGCAAGAGGAAAAGGCAAACAAAAAACCTTTAAACTAGCCTCAGCAACCTTTGTCCAAAACCAAATTCTGAGTTCAAAATTGCATTATTCTCAGTTGTATTGATACTCATTGTAACTATACAACCATCTATTTTTAAAATCTTTAATAGTGTTGCAATCGCTACATTGTAGGTGGGTTATCTCTATTTTTTATATTATTATCTGTCTGATGGCTGATATATCTCTTCTAATTTCTCAAGCAAGCTTATCCATAAGATAGTTTTATTTTATATGCAAAAACGTCTACTTTAAAGATAAGTTTGAAAAGTATTCGTATAAATCAGAATTGAAAAATGAAGTGGCACATTATCCCTTGTTGAAGCAAAACTAACTATTTCAGTCTGACCTTTATTTTGAAAGCTAACTCTGTGATCAAAGAATTGGATTTATCGAACACTATCTCAAAAAATATGCCTAATATATCAGGAAAGCACATTTCTTACTGGATTGACTCAACACCCACAGCTAATTTTCCACCACTTATCAATAATCTATCTGTGGATGTTGCAATTGTCGGTGCAGGTATTGCAGGAATCACTGCTGCAACATTACTTAAACGCGCAGGTAAAACCGTTGCCGTAATTGAATCGCAACAAATATCTACTGGTGTTAGCGGTCATACTACAGCCAAAGTTACCTCACTTCACCAATTGATTTATGCCGATTTGATTAAAAATCATGGTGAAAAAAAGGCACAGATATATGCACAGTCAAACCAAGCAGCACTAGAATTCGTTGCTAAAACAGTTACTGAACAACAAATCGACTGTGATTTTAGTCGCCAAAGTGCCTATACTTTCGCAGAAACCGAAGATCATCTCAAGGACATTGAAAAAGAGGTAGAAGCAGCACTAAAAATCGGACTACCCGCCACATTTGTTCGTGAAACTTCCTTGCCCTTTCCTATTCTTGGTGCTGTTAAGTTTGACAACCAAGCACAATTTCACTCTCGCAAATACCTCTTACACCTGATCAAGCAGATTCCTGGTAATGGAAGTTACGTATTTGAAAATACAAGAGTACTGAAGGTCGATGAAGATAATCTTTGTCAAGTTACTACTGACAAAGGAATTATTCAGGCACAGGATGTCATAGTTGCAACTAATATTCCCATTACCGATGAAGGATTATTCTTTGCTAAAACTTACCCCAAACGTTCTTACATCATTGGTGCGCGGATTGCAGAGCAGAAAGCACCTGTGGGAATGTACATCGGTTCAGGAGAAAAATACTACTCTATTCGCACTACTCCTGACAAGAATGGCTTATTGCTACTTGTTGGTGGCGGCGGTCATCAAGTGGGAACAGTGGAGAATACTGAAGAAAAATATCTAGATTTAGAAAATTATGCCCGTTCTCGCTTTGATATCGATTCCATTGACTATCGTTGGTCTACTCAAGATTTTGTATCTTTTGACAAGATACCATACGTAGGAAAATTAACTCCTCTAAGCAAGCATACCTTTGTGGCAACTGGGTTTAGTCTGTGGGGCATGACTCAAGGAACCTTGTCTGGAATGATACTTTCAGACCAGATTTTAGGCATTGAAAATCCTGCGGCTGATTTGTACGATTCAACCCGCGCCACTCCTTTTCTCACTCCACAAGGTATAAAGCAAAACTTGGAAGTTGGCGCTCATTGGGTAGGCGATCGCCTCAAGGGATTGAATAAATCTCTGCAAGATGTGGCTATCGGTGAAGGAAAGCTAGTCACTGTCGATGGGGATAAAGTTGCCGCTTACCGAGATCAAACAGGAGAAATACACCCTGTTTCTGCGGTATGTTCTCACTTGGGTTGTGTTGTTGCTTGGAACAGTGCCGAGAAAAGTTGGGACTGTCCTTGTCATGGTTCACGTTTCAGTTGCAAAGGGGAAGTTTTACACGGTCCGACAGTGAAAGATTTAAAGAAATTTTAGCTTTAACTATTGCCTATTAAGGGTTTCATCATTTCTTATCTGCTTGCAAACGCCTTTTTCTACCTTGTGTCGCCTTCGATTCTTCTTCTTGCTTACTAGAGTTAACCATTTTCATCAAGTGCTGATTTAGATAACTTTGGGCTGAGATATACAAACTTTCCCAAATCTCTTGATTGCGGCTGATTTTTGTACCAACTGTATTTCCTGCTGTTTTCTCCGACACCAAATATTTGCGGAAATAATTCGTCCACAAGTGTTGGAGAAAATCTTCAGCGAATTCGTTAAACGGCAGAATCCATTTATAGTCTTTATCCAGAAATACCCGATAGGACGCAATTATCGGTAGTGCCAAGTCGGTTGGCGCACCAAACCCAAAAGAGTATTTGCTATCAGGCAGAAGCGTAGTTTTACGTATATCTATTGATGCTAAATCGTTAGCACCCTTTCTTCTGGGGTTGCTGATATATTCTTGGATTATTTCGTAGAGTCTTTGCTCTATCCACAAAGCATGAGTCAAGAGAGGCAGTAAGGCGGTTAATCTTTCTCTTTCTGCGTCTGTGATGTTACTTGGAAGACTCATCCCTGCTGGGTGCTTGGTTCTTTTATTGCCGTCGGGATTGTATTTATTTCTGTCGAGGCAGTAAAGCAGCTTGAGCAAATGGGTGACATTGCACTGGGCATTTCTGGGAGCGCCGCTTTGGTTTTGGTAATAGGCAATGCGGAATTTCCTATCTTCTGCTCTCTCTAACTGGGCTAAATACTGCTTGATGAATTTGTAATCACCCCTAGCGTTGACTTTGGAGCGAGAATCTACTGGCGTTGTAGTATTTGAAGCTAGGGCTATGTCTTTGGCTGATTCTTCAGTCAGCCCGATGTGAATCGTAACTTTTACCCTAGCTTCGATTAAATCATATTTGTAATTTTTTGCTTGCTCAAAAGCTAAAACTGTATGCCCACCGTTGATAATCCCATCGCTACCCCCCTCGTTAGCTTCTAAGACTTCTAGCTCCAGTTCAGTTTTGTTCTTGACAGGCTTAACTTTATTGGCTGACAGAACGATTCCACTGTGACGAGAGAAGAATTTTTCGGGTTCGGTCGTCAGTGAGTCGAACATTTGTCTGTAGGTCGCACTTTTGCGGTTCGGTTCGCGGATGTTCGGTTCTAGCGGCAGGTCTATCGGGAAGCTGTCTACATGGGCGGTGGCGATGATGCAATTGGGGTTGGCTTGAAAATAGTTATCTATCTTGATGTTCCAAGTCTTGGGCATAGTTTGTTTTTAGCCGAGCGTCAAATTTCATGTTAACCCTACTATTGAGCTACAGATACCGGATTTATCTGGAGGAACGATTGAAGAAGAATTCAGCTATTCTGAATTCAGTAATCAGAACTCAGACGTTCGCGGACTCGCTTTAAGCGTTGCCATGCCGTAAAGCCTGCGGCATGGCAATGCTTAGGGCGCAGCCTCTCTAAGATTTGGCTTTACGCTGCGCTATCCCCTTTTTCGTACAGAACTCATTCTGTTAGGGATTTGCAAGAAAATAAGATACCAATTAAACGGGGAAAATTGTGATATCCCATTTAGGTAGAGTTTCGGAAGGTTGCCAGAAGGTTTGGTAGTGTTCTAACTCT
>NZ_JACJSF010000144.1 GCF_014698035.1 Desmonostoc muscorum FACHB-395 | reverse complement strand
TAAGACTTCTTCCTCATCCTCCCACACCTCCCACACCTCCCACACCTCCCCATCCTCCCACACCTCCCTCAGACAAAGGTTTCAGGTTTTCTTAGTGCCATTCTGTCCTGTACCTTTTCGCTTTACCTTACCCAATAAATTTGGCGGACTATTAGGTATCAAGAAATCATGTTGAAACGTCGCACAATACTAGTTGGTTTAGCTGCGTTTGGCTTAACGTTAGCTGTTAGTACACAAGTTCATGGACAATCTACTAGCGGGCCAGAAGCTTGGGAAAGTGTCTACAATGAGGCGGCTGCTGGGGCAACAACGATAATTACAGTTCCACTTTTGAACTCCTTATTATCATCTATCTTGCAAGTAGTCTTCAGATTGGCAGGTTATTGGGGTGGTTAACCCGCATTTCTCATACTCAAACAGAAAAAGAGCCTAAATACAGACGAGTGCAATGTAATTTTTGAGTAATTCCTGCGGTGGCGATCGCATTTCGCCCACTGTACGCAATTGTTTGACTATATCTCTTACTTAAAGAGCGCAGATTATCCCATAGCCAAATATTCCCAAAACCGTGAGGAGTTTTCTTTCCATGTTCAAACCTCGCCGAATTTTTAGTGCTTTAATTGCAATTATCCTAGCGTTTGCCATCAGCACGCAGATATATATACAACCCGCAGTAGCTGCTGGAGGAACGTGTAATCCAACTGTGGGAAACCTACCTATATGCCCAAGTACCGCACCTTCCGAGTCAGCTAGTTTTGTTGACCCAACAGCAACAATCACCAATCCCACAAATATTACCTTGGGCGAAAAAGTCTACGTCGCTCCATTTGCTGAGTTAGATGCTACTAATGCTCCTATTAGTATTGCAGCAGATTCTAATGCCCAAGACCAAGTGAAAATCACAGCATCAGGAACGGGAGTACAAATTGGCGAGCGTGTCATTCTGGCACACATGGCCACGATCAAAGGTGCAGCTAAAATCGGTACTCAAGGTTTCACCGGGCCTTTTACTGACCCAGTTACTAATACTCAGTTTAGCAACACTGTTCCAGAGACTTTTCTCGCCTTCAACTGTGAAATAGACGGTGCAACTATAGAAAAAAACACAGTAGTCAACTTTCTCGCGCGAGTTGGCCCTGGTGTTACCTTACCTGCTGGTAAAGTTGTCCTGCCTGGTAAAAACGTCACAACTAATCTACAAGCTACTAGCGGCAGTTTGGGGAAAGTAGTCAACCTGACACAAGCAGACGTTGCATTAATGGAAGGCATTATTGAAGTCAATGAAGCATTTGCCAAAGGTTACACAGATTTAGCTAGGGCAGACTTGACAAACGTAACAGGAATTAATTATGCTCCCGTCACCTTCTTTAATTCTGGAAGTCTGCCGCAGATAGGTGGAAGTCAAACTCGTGATCCAAACTTCCGTAACCGCATTATCGGTAATCTTACTTTCCAAGATTCTTTACCAACTCTCAACAACAAAATAGCTAATAGAATTTCGCTGCGTGCTGATGAGGGTGAACCTTTTAATGTTGGACAAATTGCTGGTATGGCAAACGATGTTGTCTTTCACGCATTAGAAACCACTAGTTTGACTCTTGGTAATGGTGTTGGTTATGGGCCTCGCACTCTAGTTCATGGCGGTAGGCAGGTTGTCAATGGTATTGCTAATGGCCCTGAAACTAGCATAGGTGATGCTGTAGGGCTAGGGCCGAACTCTGTTATATTCCGCGCCAGCATTGGCAACAGATCAGCAATTGGGCAAAGAAGCGCAGTCTTCAACTCTACAGTAGCTCCCAGAACGCATATCCGTTCTCGAACAATCTATGCCGACAACGGCAGCATCATTCTACCTGTGGAGTGGTAAGGGGAGACAGCTTTCACTCCTATACCAGCCGTATTTTTAGCTGCTCGTTGTATAGCGTAGCTCTCTTTTATAACGGCTGGTATCTTTTTTCTTGGCTTGTGCCTAAGCAATTAACTTTTGCATAATTATGAATCTGAGAATCTTGTCGTTAGTGCAATTACAATGCCTACGATTGATGCTGCTGTTAACTTTGATATTCGGGCTGATACTAATTGTTGATGATGGTTCATCTATAGCTGCACAGAAGGTTGGGCAACCAGGATTTATAAACCCTGTAACTGCTGATATCACCTCCAGCCAGCCTCAAGTGGTACAACCTTCAGTCACCCGACTTGTGTCTACATTGTCGGATGAAGTCGAGGAATTACCAGCCCAGTTAATTCGCTGGTCGACTTACTGGCAACTTTGCTGGGAAGCATATCCTGAAGCTGAAGCATACGAACTGCAAACGGTACTGATGGAAGGCAAGTCTCACAAATTAAAACGACAAAGCGATCGCTGCTTTCGTATACAAGCTGCATCTAATGAAAACCAAAAATCACAAGGATTACTCAACCGTGATTTGATCTTGCTAATGCATAAAATTCAGCTTGGTTATCGAGTGCGAGCCGTCTTAGATAACAACCGCGTCAGTGAATGGTCTCAAGTAATGGCAGTCGGTGCAACTACTACTTCTGAATTGAATGGCACTAAGAAAAGCTGAAACCTCCTTGCTGGCAGGGTGTGGGAGGTGTGGGAGGGGTGGGAGGACAGGGAAGGGTGGGAGGTGTGGGGGGTGTGGGAGGCAATGCAGCGTTCATTGATGTGCAGTTATTCAATTTCTCCTCTTTCTCCCCACCCTCCCCACACCTCCGATACTCCCCACCCTTCCCACACTCCCCACACTCAAAAAGCAAGTTATATCAGGGCTTTGCGATTAACTTAGTGCCATTCACCTCTGAATTGAATAGTACCCAGAACGCCTGTGGTAGCGGTTGTGGTACTAACGATCGCACCAGGAGTGAGTTTTTCTAATCGTTAAACTCATCATGAAAAACGAGAAGATTGATAAGAGTCCCTTAAATTAGTTCGTCACATATACTGGTGTCGTTAGTACATACACCATGAATGCCTAACTCAATATACAAATCTGAGACAGTAATAGTCATGCTTCCCCTTGAACCATTGTTTTGTCCTTGTTGTACTCCAGCCATATTACATTTGCTGACTCAATCCGACCTGACTCAGCGCCTACTCCAATTAAAAACGGGGTCAGTTTCTGCGCCTATCAGAAAGAATCAAAAACAGTAGCAGCGATCTCTCTATCCGTAGTAGGGCAAACGTATCTAATGTTTACTCCAGGGTCGCTTGAATATTTAGCTGAAACCGCAATTCATATCACACTCCCCTCCGGGTGAGATGTGATATGAATTGCGGGTGAAATACAACAACAGCCCTCTGACCAATTTCCTCCATAGGGAGAACAGGACATGGAGGAAACAAACTCTCATTAATCTTCTGGTTGTTGCTGATCTTCTTATCTTCTTCTGGGTCTTCTATCTAATAAATTAACCGCAGCACCAGCAGCAGCACCATTGACACCATTTTTCCAGGTAGTTCTACAACCACCAGAAATTGCACCTGCCAATACACCAGCACCAGCACCTACACCGATATCTTGAACAGGTAAACGTCCGTTTCTTCTTCTGGCTCTGTTGCTTCTTGCACCATTGGCAGCATTAACAGCAGCACCAGCAGCAGCACCTTTAAAAGCATTGTCTAATACGGAACCACAATTTGTTACAACTCCACTTAATACACCTGCCCCGGCTCCAATGGCTGCATTATTAATAACTCGGTCATCAGCAGAAGCAGGTTGAATCGGGATTAAGCTAGTACCAGCTAAAGTAGCAGCCATCAAGCCAGGTAGGAATGCGCGTTTTAGCAGATATTGCATGGTAGTACCCTCTAAAAATCTTACGATTGGTGAACAATCAAATTTCAGTGCGATCGCTAATCCTCATATCTCTAATTTTTAGACAACAGCAATGTTATCTAAAATAAGGATATTTGGATAATTACACACACTAAAACGTAATTTTAGCCCAAAGCCTGTTGTATTTACTGAGTGGACAATAATTAAACTGACACATTAACTAAAAAACAGTAAACCAAAAAGTTTTTCCTCAAAGAGCGATCGCTTCGTTTAGGTGGAGCGTAGTCTTCTGAAATCCTCTTGCCTATTGCCTACCTACGCAAATGATTTCAGTAATCAAACCGGATTCCTATATCTACCGGAGTGTTATTTTTAAGGTTTTTGAGAAGTTGTAAGGATTTTTCATTTAAAATCCCAAATTGGTATGATTTATTTTTCGGAAGTCCCTGAGTATAATTCTGATCAGTGTCGCGCTTTCTGATACCAATTGCAAAAGAATCCACAAGCAAGAATTCAGAAGTCACAACTTTAAAAAGTTAATTCTTAGAGAGGTTAGTCATGGGAACTCCTGATTCAGACGCACTGGTATTTTTTGGGGCAACAGGTGACTTGGCCTACAAGAAAATCTTCCCCAGCCTTCAGGCAATGGTACGGCGGGGCAATCTTAATGTCCCAGTAATTGGGGTTGCCGGACGACCTTGGACGACTGACCAACTTAGGGAAAGGGCGCGTGATAGCCTAGAACATAATGGTGGTATAGATCAA
Source organism: Desmonostoc muscorum FACHB-395 (assembly GCF_014698035.1). Taxonomy (GTDB): domain Bacteria; phylum Cyanobacteriota; class Cyanobacteriia; order Cyanobacteriales; family Nostocaceae; genus Nostoc; species Nostoc muscorum_A. Next base: position 8,786 of record NZ_JACJSF010000144.1, on the reverse strand, counting down.
GCCGCATTTGAGAAACTTTCTGGTCAACTCCAGTACGTTGCTGGTGACTACAACAAACCAGAAACTTACGAAAAATTACGTCAAGCCCTTGGTGATGCCACTCATCCCCTCTACTATTTGGCAATTCCACCGAGCTTGTTTGCACAAGTAGTATCAGGATTGGGTGAATCAGGCTGTGCTAAAAATGCGCGGGTGGTAATTGAAAAACCATTTGGACGGGATTTGAAATCGGCACGTGAGTTAAATCAAATTCTGGCATCGGTTTTTCCCGAATCATCCATCTATCGCATCGATCATTACCTGGGCAAAGAACCACTGCTGAATTTACTCTATTTTCGGTTTGGCAACTCTTTTCTGGAACCTATCTGGAATCGCAACTATGTTGAAAGCATCCAGATTGTGATGGCAGAGGACTTTGGCATTCAAGGAAGGGGACGCTTCTATGAAGAGACTGGTGCAATTCGGGATGTGGTGGAAAACCACATGCTGCAAGTATTGGCTTCAGTGTGCATGGATGCTCCCGCTAGTACGGCGGCCGATTCCATTCGAGATGAAAAAGAACGTATTCTCAAAGCTATACCTTCACTGCAACCCGATGATATTATTCGCGGTCAATTTTCTGATTACCGCAACGAAGAAGGTGTTTCTGCTGACTCTCAAGTAGAAACGTTTGTTGCCGTGCGGTTATTTATTAATACGTGGCGGTGGTCAGGAGTTCCCATCTACATCCGGGCTGGGAAAAAATTACCTGTTAAAACTACTGAGGTGATGGTCAAGCTCAAGTGTCCACCTTTGAATGTGTTCCAGGAGGAAAGAAAAGAAAACGCTAATTATGTTCGTTTTTTACTAGATCCAGAGGTAATTGTGGGATTGGGCGCTCGCACTAAAATCCCTGGAGAAGATATGAGCGGTTCTGCGGTTGAACTCCTGGCCTTTTACGGAGGTGGCGACGAGATGGAACCCTATGAGCGTCTATTGGGTGATGCCATGCGGGGCGATCCTACCTTGTTTGTACGCGAAGATACGGTTGAAGAGGAATGGCGGATTGTTCAGCCAATTCTCGATAACGTCACACCCATTTACGAGTATGAGCCAAATACATGGGGTCCACCTGAGTCAGATAAACTGCTCTCGCCAATGGATGATTGGTACAATCCTTTATCTAGAGAGTAGGATATATTGCTCATAGACTTGGCAAAATATTGGGGCTTCACCAATTAATGGCAATGGTAAGCAAGTTCGTAGTAAGAACTTTAGTCCTTACTACAAACCTCAAAATTAGCGGGAGCAAAGTACTAGGTAATTACAGTTGGCTGTTCCCGTCCTGTCAGTTCGCGGATCTGGGCGATATCTTGGATAATAGTGATTAAAGAAGCAAGTGCTTGCTGTGGATCGAGGTCATGTTTGGCGGGATCTGGCTCGTAGCTTTCTAGATAAACTCTTAGGGTTGCACCTTGAGTCCCCGTACCAGAAAGTCGCACTACAATACGGGAGCCATCGGTAAAGCCAATGCGAACACCTTGTTGCTCGCTAATGCTGCCATCAACAGGGTCGGTATAACTAAAGTCATCACTGTATTCAACTTGATAGTTACCGAATTGCTTGCCTTTAAGATTTGGCAATAAAGAACGCAGTCTTTCTATTAAAGTGTTGCCTTGCTCTGTCTGTATCTCTTCATAGTCATGGCGGGAGTAATAATTGCGTCCATAAGTCTGCCAGTGTTCCCGTACAATCTGCTCAACAGATTGTTGCCGGACTGCGAGGATATTCAGCCAAAACAGCACAGCCCATAGCCCATCTTTTTCGCGGATATGGTTAGAACCGGTACCAAAACTTTCTTCACCGCAGAGAGTTGCTTTACCCGCGTCTAAGAGATTGCCGAAAAACTTCCAACCAGTGGGTGTTTCGTAAGATTTAATCCCAATCTGAGCAGCAACTCGATCTACTGCTTGGCTAGTAGGCATCGATCGCGCTACCCCGGCTAAACCCTCACTATAACCAGGGACTAGCTTGGCGTTTGCGGCTAACACTGCAAGACTATCGCTAGGGGTGACAAAGAACTTACGCCCTAAGATCATATTGCGATCGCCATCTCCATCAAAAGCTGCTCCAAAATCTGGCGCATTCTCTCCGTACAAAATATCTACCAAATCATGAGCATAAACAAGATTTGGGTCAGGATGTCCGCCCCCAAAGTCTTCCAGGGGTGTACCATTTTGCACAGTTCCCACTGGTGCGCCCAAACGTTGCTCAAAAATGGCATGGGCATAAGGGCCAGCTACGGCGTGTAAGGCATCAATGCTGAACCGAAAATTTCCTCTTGTCAATAGTTGCTGAATCCGCTCAAAATCAAACAGAGACTCCATTAACTCTTGATAATCCTGTACGGAGTCAATCACCTCAACTACCGTCTCTCCCAAATGTGACTCACCTAAAGTTTCTAAATCTACATCTGGTGCTTCCAGAATTTGGTAGCTATCAATGACTTTACTGCGATCGTAGATCGCCTCTGTCACCTTTTCCGGTGCTGGGCCACCATTGCTAATATTATATTTCACCCCAAAGTCACCATTTGGCCCGCCCGGATTATGGCTAGCAGACAAGATGATGCCACCAATAGCCTGATACTTGCGAATAATCGCGGAAGTCGCAGGAGTAGACAAAATTCCCCATTGACCAACTTTAATCCGCCCGATACCATTGGCCGCAGCCATTTTCAAAATGATTTGAATAGCTTGGCGATTGTAATAACGACCATCACCACCCAAGACTAAAGTTTGAGAGTGCAAGTCCCCCACAGAATCGAAGATGGATTGGATAAAATTTTCCAGGTAGTGGGGCTGCTGAAAAACCTTAACTGATTTCCGCAGCCCAGAAGTACCGGGCTTTTGGTCGCTTAAGGGAGTAGTAGAGACTTTACGTATGTTCATAGATACTGTTTATTTAACAAGGCATTTTCTTTTTACAGCTTTACATAAGTTTGTTACAAAAAATTGCCACGTATCATGTACCAAATGGCAGGCGTAAATCCCTAATATCACTTTTTAGGGGTGGGGTTACAATACTTGTCAGGTTTTGGGGGAAAGGGACTCATGTTAAAGAGGAAAAAACTTTATATATCAAGCCTTCCACTCCTTTTCCCTTTAACCTACAAGTATTGTAATCACAGCATAATCAAACCCAGTCGCACACCCACAGCAACAGCCTCGGTACGGCTGGAGACACTGAGCTTTTGAAAAATAGATGAGAGATGAAATTTGACGGTATGCTCAGAAATCTGCAACCGTTTAGCGATCGCTTTATTCCCCAACCCAGAACCAAGCATACCTAAAACTTCTATCTCGCGTGGTGTCAATGTTTGTACAGGATTCGCCACCACTTTTTCTCGGATAGACAGTAATTCTATAGCATCCGGGTGCAGCACCACCAAACCAAAAGCGATCGCCTCCACAGCCGCGACAATTTCTAACTCTGTGCTAGTACTGGGCAATATCCCCCGGATACCAGAACGTAACGCCGTCTCTAAGTCGATGCTATCGAGTTCCTCAATAATGGCGATCGTTCCTAATGGGTATTGCTGTTCTTGAATAAGCAGCAATTTTTCCCACACCGATTGTTGAAGATTAGCGCTCAAATCTACCAGCACCACATCTGGTTGTAATTGCCCAACTTCCCTTACCAATTCATCCAAATCGGATGCACTCCCCACAACCGTCAGCCGAGGATTGGTAGTCACCACAGCTGATAACCCTGCCCGCACAACAGGGGAAGTGGCAACTACCATTACCCGAATCACGTCGCCTCCACAGCAGTTTTACCAGACTGTACTGCAACATAAATCACTAATTGTTGTCCACCGCGTAGGAGTTGTAGCGGCACAGATCCTTTACTGTCATGGAGATATTTAGTTAAATCATTCACGCTAGTGAATAATCGCCCCGAAACTCCAATTAAAATATCGCCGATTTGCACACCAGCAGTTTCCGCAACACTGTCAGGTAAAATTGACAACACCAATAAACCCAAGCTACGCCTACCTAAAAGCACAGGTTGCAGCGTGACTCCTAGTTGCGGACGACTATTTCCCTGTAAAAAACGCTCAACGGTGTTGCTGGGAACTGCTACAGCCAAACCATTAACAATCATGGTATTAATTCCCACGACTCGGCCTTGACAATCGGCAAGTGGCCCCCCAGAGTTTCCAGGATATAGTTGCAAATCAGCCATAACAGCCCGCGAATTATTTGCATAGATAATTCCAGTTGTCACAGCACCACTGTCAGCAAAGGGATTACCCACCGCCAAGACTAATTCACCTACTCGTAGCGCCTCAGAATTGCCAATGGTTGCAGCAGTTAAATCAGTGGCGACAATTTTCAGCGCTGCTAAATCCTGCTGTGGATCAAACTGTGTACGCACCGCATCAAATACTCTTCCATCTGCCAATTCCAGAGTTGCACGATTGCTGGTTGCAACATGGGCATTAGTGATAATTAGTCCGTCAGTTTGCCAAATTACACCGGAACCGATTCCTAGAGAGCCACTTTTCACTTTAACAGTGCGATCGCGTAGTTTAGCAGCTACCTCTGTCAATTCAGCAGCAATATTAGTTAATGTTGTGTTTGCCATGTTATGCAATTTTTCCCCATGTCAAAGTAGAATCTGTTGGCTAACAATTGTTTTTAGTCGAGTTGGGATAATTGAGAATGCTGCAAGATATCAGTCAACCCAACTTTGGAAAGCAAATTTTGACAGTTCCGAGTTCAGAAGCTCAACGTTCGAGCAAAAAGGTCGAATTTCCGAGTTCAGAGGCTCAACGTCCGAGTAAAAAGGTCGAAGTTCCAAGTTCAGAGGCTCAACGTTCGAGTAAAAAGGTCGAAGTTCCGAGTTCAGAGGCTCAACGTTCGAGTAAAAAGGTCAAAGTTCCGAGTTCAGAGGCTCAACGTCCGAGCAAAAAGGTTAAAGTTCTGAGTTCAGAGGCTCAACGTCCGAGTAAAAAGGTTGAAGTTCCGAGTTCAGAGGCTTGAATGAATAGAAAATCTAGATAAATCTTCTTGACAGAGCTAGTTAAGGGATTTCCAGAAATTAAATGATCCAATTTTTAGAGCAAAGATGACGATCGGATTCTTCCACCCTGCTCCCCTGCCTCCCCTGCTCCCCTGCTCACACTTATTCCTCCTTATTAGGTCGTTCGCCAACTGCGATCGCTAACTCAATTAACACTCCACCCCGGACAACTTGCAGGTTGACGGTTTTACCAATGCGATCGCTACTATTGAGCAGCGCCAGCACATCACCTGTATCGCCCACAGTTACGCCATCGAACGTTACCAAAACATCACCAAGCAGCACACCTGCATTATCAGCAGGCCCAGAAGACTCAACATTAACAACAATTACCCCAGTTGCAGAAGTTAAATTGAGAGCAGTTTTCAGGTTATTTGGTAAACGTACAGGCTGCATTCCCACACCCAAGTAGCCTTTTGAAATGCGTCCTTTTGCTACTAATTGGTCAACCACGCGATCGACTGTAGCAGTGGGAATAGTCAGAGCAGTACCACGCCGCCCCGATGTATTCATACCTACCACAAAACCAGCAGCATCTACGAGCGGCCCACCTGCAAAACCAGAGTAAAGGGTGATGTCTGGGCGGATGAATTGGTCAATATTTCCGCCATTCATACTGCGCCATGCACCGCTAACTACACTCACCGCACCCATCGCCGCCCTTAAGTCACCTTCGCTACCTCTTGCCAGTCCTAACACCAGATGACCAACTTTGAGCGTTTTGGCATCGCCAATTTTTGCCACAGGTATTTCTAGATTTTCTAGCTTAAAAACAGCTATATCGGTGCTAGAGTCATGCCCAACAAGTGTTACTGGTACAGTACTACCATTTGATAGAGTAATGGTGATGTCGTCATAGCGCTGGAGAGACTCATCAGAGGTAACAATGATGCCATTACGCCAGTGAATGCCACTTGGGGAAACACGAGTACCCCCATTCACAGCAACTACAGCAATTCCAGCTTGTTCTACGGTGTCAGCTAAACTGTTGGACAAAGCCATTAATGAAGACATAAGATTTTTCCAAAAACATTCTTAGATATTCATATCGTGTCCTTTTCTCAACACAGATGACATCGGAAAAATGGGGAGAACTCATCCTAGAAAAATGGCTAGGATCGGTAAACTAAAAAGTTTTTTCCCAAAGAGCAATGCCTGCGGCGGGTTACTTCTCTACAGGACGCTACGCGAACGTGGAAGCAAGCTACGCGCAGCGTCTCGTAGAGAAAGTGCGGGCTACACACCTACGCCAATCCTAGTTACGTAGGTTAAAGCGCTATAGACCAATACGCTTGGGTTAAGCGCTATTTGTGTACAAAATCGTGGGTTTTGAGACGCGATAAATCGCCGTCTCTACAAGTACTGTATTGCGCTATAGGCTGCTTATTCTCTAATAATGCTTGGGGAATAAAAAAATATTCAATTATTGATTGGAGTTCCCTTAGAGGATGTTTGAAAAGTGGTTGGCTGTGATGTTAGGTACTTATTGATCCCCCCTAACCCCCCTTAAAAAGGGGGGAATCGGAATCAAAGTCCCCCTTTTTAAGGGGGATTTAGGGGGATCTAGAACTTTTCACTACCGAGAAGAGGACTTTTAAAACATCCTCTTATACTCTTTTTGAGTTATACGGAGTTTTTTCAAAAATCAAATATGAGTCCTATATAATTACTTATTTATTAGCAGAAATCCACGCAGCTTGAAAAAATTCATGCTCACAAAACATCGCATAACGGTAGGTTGAATTCACTACAGCATTGTTAGTAGCATAATTCTCAACTAAAGTTTCTAATTGTTTTATTAGTGATTGAAAGTCTGTGCTGCTGTAAGTACGAATCCAGTCTGCATATTGATGATTAGGAATACCATGAAGAGCCAACTGTTTTCCCAAGAAACCATACAAACGCATACAAGGAGACATCGCCGCAGCAGTCAAACCCACATCTCCACCCCAAGCAGTTGCTAACAAAAAATCAGTATAGCGGCGGGTGGCATAGCCAGCTTCCACAGAATGTAAATTCACTCCCCACTGGGAAGCATAGCTACTATGCAGGCGTAGTTCTTCTAAAACTGAACTCGCTAAGTTATGAAATGTGGTAAAACCTAACCAGTCTGGTGCTTTAGCTGCGGCGATACTGTACGTCCGCGCAAAAGCTTCTAAGAAAAAAACATCTTGCCCCACGTAGTAGGCAAATTTTACCTGCTCAAGAATACCATTGCCAATGCCTTGAACGAAAGGATGCTTTAGGCAAGCTTGGGCTAAGTCTTGATTTGCTGCCCATAATTCGTTAGATAAAGCCATTTGTTAAAAGTCATTTGTCAACTGTTATTAAATGGTATAGGAGTCCGGTTTGATTTCTGTTCGCGCAGCGTGGCGTAGCTATATTTACTCGGCGGTGGCTCTGTCCTGTTTTGATATTCTGAAAGTTGATCCCTACCTAAAGGCTTGTAGCACTTGGCATACCTTCGCTACTTGCGCGATCGCATTTGGGGCATCGCCGGAAAAGGTAGCCTACTGGATCGGCGATAACGTCCAAACAGTTTTGCGGTACTACTGTCACCCAGATGTCACCAAGGCTGAATGTCCAGACTTTTAAACGCTACTCACCTGCTACTCAAAAATGGGCTAAAAATCGTTGTAATCTAGTTGGGTGGCAATTCTAAACTCATTTCACCTAATAACCCCTTACGAAAATCTGTTAAAAGTTGCCTTGCAGCACGCTCTACATCACCTTTGTAACGATGCTCTGCTAAAGCATGTAGATAAGTATCCCCGGTGTCTGAGGTCGAATCGAGTTGGTAGCGGGACTGTAATGGTTTCCTCGGTAACAAATCTGTAGTTACAGCTTCCAAGTAGTTGAATAAATCCACTAAGGCTGCTGCTACTAGCTGATTATCGTAAGATGCTTCGCCGATATCATCACAAATAGCTAATTTCAATGCTGCGTCTTGGTCTTCCAACCTTAGAGGGATGACACCAGGAGCATCTAACAATTCCAAATGTTCAGAAATTCGCACCCAGCGCAATTGGCGAGTTACCCCAGGACGGGCTGCACTTTCCACTACTCGCCGTCCTAAAAGGCGGTTAATTAAAGCTGATTTACCAACATTGGGAAAACCAATTACCACAGCCCGGACTGGACGAGGTAACATTCCGCGATCGCTTCTTCTTTGATTGAGTTCTACTCCGGCTGCTTGCGCTGCCCGCGCCACTTCTGCTATACCTTTACCATGTTGAGCGTTGGTAAAATAAGGGACTTCCCCTTGACGTTTAAACCAATCTATCCACAGTGATCGCATTTGCGGCGTAATCATATCTACTCGGTTCAGTATCAATACCCGTGTCTTACCCTCTACCCACTCACCTATTTGGGGATGATGAGTCGCTAAGGGAATTCGGGCATCTCGTACCTCAAATACCACATCTACGCGCTTAAGCTGTTCTTTGAGCTTCTTTTCCGCTTTCGCAATGTGACCTGGATACCATTGAATTACGTTTAATCTATAGTTTTGAGTTATAGCCATTTTTTTATTTGTCCTTTGTTATTTGTCCTTTGTCATTAGTCATTTGTCATTTGTCCAAAACCAATGACTAATAACTAATGACTCTCTGTCAATACCTTAGCCAAAATAAGAGGATGAGGAGAGAGGGCCGATGTAGTAGAGTTATTGTCTCTCACAACGACAACTCAGAAACCACAATCAGCCCATGTCCGATATC
>NZ_JACJSF010000143.1 GCF_014698035.1 Desmonostoc muscorum FACHB-395 | reverse complement strand
TTTCACTACCACTGCCACTGCCGCTTTCACTACCACTGCCACTGCCGCTTTCACTACCACTGCCACTGCCGCTTTCACTACCACTGCCGCTTTCACTACCACTGCCACTGCCACTACCACTGCCGCTTTCTCCATCTCCATCTCCTCCTTCTCCCTCTCCTCCTTCACCTGGCTGATAGGCATAGTATGGTTCTGGGTTCGCTATCACTACTTTGATCTGCGAGGAGCCTTTGTCTTTATCAGTTACCTCAACTACGAATGCATCATCAAAACCATCATTGGCAGTATGTACATAGCTCCAAGCACCAGTGATTGTATCGAAGTTTAGTTGCCCGAACCGCACATCGTTAAATAGCTTGTAAGTAATATCTGATACTGGCGATTCCACATCAGTAGCAGCGATCGTCCCACGATTAGGATCGACTATGTTAACTGGCTGCCAACTGGTAGCCACTGCATTAATGTTGTAAGATCCCCAATACATCAGTCCATCTTCAAATCCGATTGATCCATACTGATCTGCATAGAATGAAGTAGCAAAAGAAGTTATTCCACTTCGATCACTAAAGGGTGTACCCAAAACTGCACCAGAGGGCAAGCTATATGTCACTGTTGACGATCCCTCTTCACCCGTGACAGATTGGATCATGTCCTCCCATTTTGCAGAGCGGGAAAAGATCGTGTTAGTAATTACCGGATCGTCGTTGACTGCATCTACATCTACAAAAGCCGTCGCAGTGGCTTGACGATCCTCAGAATCCTTGACAATGTAGTCAAAGCTTGCTTTTCCGTTGAAGTTAAAAGAGGGGGTGAATTTAATAGTTCCAGCTACTTGATCGAGGTTGACTGTTCCACCAAATGCGTTACCTACTCCAATAATTGATTGCGTCGTTCCAGTAACACTACTGTCGTTATCCAGTAATTGGGCGACGCTAACAGTAATAGGAACGTCTTCTAGCCCATCCATTAACTCATCCACTACTGACAGTAATCCATCGGCAGATGTGTGAGTGTGTGCTTTGCGAACTTCAGAATCATCTACCTGACCGTAGTCAGCCAGTGCCGATGCTAGCAGACTCGATTCACCTGTTTCTTTGGTTAACAGTAAGCTGTTCCCCAAAGGTTGAGTAAGGAAACCCGCACTATCTGCTTGTAACGCCACGTTCTGTATATTCTTAACCTGGCCGTACATCACGAAATTTCCATTGTTTATGTCGATCTCGGTGATGCCACGCTGCATTAGAGTAGATAACTCAAAGTCCTCGATTTGACCATTATGATTGATGTCTTGCCACACATTCAGGTGGGTAAATCCGAAGTCAGCTTCTGTAATCTTGCCGTCGCCGTTGGCATCAAGCTCATCAAGCGCATGTAGACCTCGTTTGCCCATGTCCACTTGCGAGTCATTAAATATTTCGTTCCCACCCGAAATTTTCCCGTCGCCATTTCTGTCGATCGCCAAAATCCCATCTCTGGGATTAATCCAGTCTGTCTCTTCGGCAAATCCATCTCCATCCACGTCTACAAGCACACTACCGCCTTGGGCGCGTGGAGTTACACTAATGCCGTTACCATCAAGGTCTAGCACAATGGGTTGGGCGGTTTGTTGGGCGTTAGGCCCAGCCTGAAGCGCATCACCGGGATCGGTAAGTAGAAGTTGCCCAAGGGCAGCAGCACGTTGCAGCGTGGTGTAACCTGCATAGGGATCACGAGGCGCTCCTATATGCTCAGTTCCAGTCTGTACATCATAGGGTGAGCCATTCTCGTCGTAATATGTAGTATAGACTGGTACATCTTGCCCCCGGCTGGACTGTGCATCCACTGTCTTGACCATCCATTGGGGGGCAACCGCTCCCATTATGTAGGCAGCTTCGACAAACTGCTGACCCATACCTTTATAAAAGTCTGGGCTGTTGGCGATCTCGCGGTTAAATCCGGCATCAGCAGGATCAATTGTGTCATCATTGCCAGAGAAGCTGATGAACTTACCTTCGGCATCGAAGTTACGCTCATAGGTTTTTCCAGTAACGGCATCACTGTAATACATGGTCAACACACCACCGCTTTCGTAGCCTTTGAAGTGAATGTGCGGTAGGCGTTGGGCGATTAAACCCATTCCCTGAGTATCTTTGAGGGTACTTTCTAGTGCGTTGAGCAGGCTTTGCATTGCTGCGATGCCCCCCGTACCACCATTGTCGTGATCGCTCGTCAAGATTGGATGTACATTGATGCCATCACCATTACTCACAAATACAGCATCGGCATAAATATCTGGCCCATCGTCGAATAAGGCAGATAAAATCTTATAAGCAGCGATAATCCAGCCTACATAAGGTATCTCCGCAATTGTCGCAATCGATCCGATCACGCTAGCAACGTCGCCATGAGCTAATCCATTAATAAGACCCAGGTAGGGTAAAACCGTGGTCAAGTTTGTGACGGCTTCGTTGACCAAGGTACTTTCGGCGGCAAGTTCTGCATCAATAATGTTTCCTGACAATTCAAGCGCTTCTATCTGTGAATTTAACACACTCTGATAAAGCTCAAGTCCGCCTTTAGTGAAATTAGCAGCACCGGAAAGAACTGCAATGGTGTCACCACGTTTAAGCGAATTTCTAAAGCCTAAGATACTAGTAACGGTGTTTAAATCTTCACTAATGCTCCCGATAATTTCGTCACCACCACCGCTCAGGTGGGCAGCAAAGTTAAAAATACTGGTAGCTATGGGAAGGGAACTGCCACCTTTGAGTGCGGCCACTAGGTTTTGTACATCTGCCAATGCGCCACCCAGACGCTCTGTGTCTGCCGTTTGATACCAGTATGGTTCAGCGCCACTGTCACCATTGCCACTGGTATCAATTAGGGGTTCCCATCCCTCACTGTTTGTGCTGTCACCTGCGGCTATAAGTTCGTTGAACGTACCAATATTCTGGCCAAGTAGTATGTCGCCTACATTAAGATTGAAATCAGCGATCGCATTGTCGATTAAGTTGTCAGAGATGGGAGTTTGTCCGTTGATAGACTGAATACCAGCAATATTGATAAATTCACCAGTTTCTTCGTCAAAGTCAAATGTTGCATCTAAAGTAACCTGATGACCGTCTCTGTCAAGCGTTACAGTACCAGTAGTGCCATCAATTCCATCTGGCTTTTGAATTGTAGCTTCGTTAATCAGATTACCAGATTCATCGTAAACATTCGCAGTACCCCTCCCGTCAACATTAATTTTGATTTGAAGGACATTGCCATCTTTATCTGTCTGAAGAGTAGTTCTGGAGGGAATGTAAATCTGCTCCCCTGCAAAGATCAAATTTGGGTTGGTAATATCTTCGTTAAGATTAGCCAAGGTGCCACTTGGTAATCCGTTCGCATTTTCAATTGTACTGAGAGTATCACCAGGACGAACTGTATAAACGTTCAAGGTTTCTGTTGGATTAAGTGATTTATTTAATCGTGTAATGATTAGATCGCCTGTTGATGTCGTGTTAGCCTCAATTCGACTGCCATCGCCATATGAAACGGAATAGGCTTCAGAAGTTTCGCCAGAATGATTAAGTTCAAGATTGAACTGCGGCTGCCGATAGTAGTCGTAATAGGGGTTTATCGGATCGTAAAAGAAATCACTATTACCTTGTGTTTGGGCTTTTAAGCCTTCTACCTTAAGAGCGAGTGCGAATTCGTAAGGGTTTATTACCCCCAGAAGTGCATTTGAAGGGATCGTCATATTGATATTCGCCAACTTCAAAGCTTGGTCTGTAAATCCAGCACATTGCATTGGATAGGATGAACCACTCAAAAAAGGCAATCCATTGTTCAACCAATATTGAGGAGGATCAGCTTCTACCGTCTTTACAAAATTTTGGATTGCCACATAACTATCTTCAGTGATCTTGAAAGTGCCACTAACCACTCCCTGGGTTGGATGAGTTGTTTCATCGTCATGAAAAACTTTCCCTGCACCAAAAGGGCTACCATGACTACTTGGTGCAAAACCATTTACTTCGACATTTCCTGGCTGGTCAGTTCGACTTAAAATGAACCAAGTGTGCGGAGTTAGATGCCCTTTTATCCCAACGAAACTGCGAACAGTAATGTAAAAATCTGTCATATTATTACTCCATGATGATTGTTTTTTTACTTCCGACTGAAATGTCAGGAAAAATCAGCTTAATTCAGCTAAGTTGACAATTATTTTTGTTAAATCTCTTATTCTGCTTTGGAATTGTTTTGATTAAAAGATGTCATTTTTTTCCTCAAATTTAAGTTTTTAGTGATTGCTCAAGTCAGGATTAATGCAAAATATGCGTATCTTTTATCTTGGTTTTGTTATTTACTTCGTTTCAGTCGCTTAGGCACCAAGGCTTGTGCTAAACTTCGTAGTTAAATACATAGTCATACTCACCTCTCTGTTACATCCTGTTAAGTAACAGCAAGCGTTAAGGACTGAATATCCTTACTCACAGCCTTAATATCCTTATAAGACCGAACCACCGCAATCCGTGACAAAAGGATATCCTTCATCTGCTCCGTTTTCAACAGCACAGCCGCACTTTCATCCATCTCAGTCAACACTTCATGAGCAGACGCTTCCAGGCTCATACCCCTCGCCGCCGCGTGACTAATTAAAGGAGTTAGATCGATTCCCTGCGGCACAGCACCACCAGCCATCATCACCGCATGAGCAATACGCCCCTTGAGTTTTAGCATCATATCATCCAGCACATAATCTGACACAACAGTACGACGCAAAGCATTAATCCGTTCCCGTAACTGAACCTGAAGTCGTACCTGCTCATGGGCTAATTCATCATCACTAGGCATCTGATTCTGCTGTTGCGGTGTAGTATTTTCTGTCTTCACTGCAAACCGTGCGTTGATTTCAGGAGCAATTTCCTCCATCAGTCGAGAGCGAATATCAATGAGTTCGGCATCTGTTTCCGCTTGAGCAATTTCAACAGTAAAACGTTCTCTCAACAACTCTGTACAGCGTAAAACCTCTTCAAACTCCGCGTTTTTAGCCAGAATCACTTCCGCCATTTCTCTAAGCGTTAAGCTATATGTCGCTGCTGCATCGGTCAAAAAAGGATAATCTCGCTTTGATCCCTCGCTAGAAAGTAGTTCTTGTGCCTCTATCAGCTTTCGTTCCCGCGCTAGATGGCCAAAGGGACTAGAAGGACAATAAGGTTTTTGTAAAACCTCGATCTTCTCCCGCAACATCGTGTTCAGTGTATTCCGATTACGTTGAATCAGCACTTCGGCGCTTGACTTTTGTTGAGCCGAACCAGCATCGACAAAAGAAGAACCATTAAAACGCCAGCGCCAACAATTGCGAAGGGTTATCCCTTTTGGTAACTCTCCAATATAGGGACTGAGATAGTACCAATCCCCCTCTGCTGGCAGTGTATAGTTGGTATCTTCTGTAAAATAAACTACGCGATGAGACTTTACCTGGGAGACGATAGTCCAAGTCCGAGTACTTGTCACCGGCTCGGAAAGTTGGGTTTGTTCAAGGTCAGTAATCATTGTGTGTTATCTCTGCTAAAAGAAGTTTGCGAAGCGATTGCTGGGGAAAGCTTAGAGGTCTTCTCACCCTGAAACTACAGTTCTTTGGATAAAGCCATTGGGGGATCGTGCGCCCAACGATTCACAGACAGTGAAAAATCGAGTGACCGGACATGATGAAACCAACCTGCTGGCAGGAACAACATCTCTCCGGGCTTGACGATACACTCCACCTGCCACGCCTGTTTCGCCAGAGGTAGATTCTTGTAGTCAGGTGCTTCCGGATCGAATCTGGAACCGTACAGCGCTGGATTTGCTTTCCTGGTGTAAAGAAACTCGTCATGGTGCGGCGGATAAAGAAGGAAACGTTTTTCCCCAAAAATCTGAGCAAAAAGATTGTCGTCGTAATCGCAATGCAAGGGGGTGATCGTATCTGCCGGGCCAAGCCAGATGCGCGGCTTTGCATATTGCTGATAGTAATCAGGCCATTGGCACAGGGAGGTCAACTCTGGTAACTCCTGATTACCCAAATAAGGAGGTAGCGACTCAGAATTGGCTTGAATCTGGGCAAAATAGTCTGCCAACGACATATTTAAAATAGTTCGCTCAGGCGAAAACGATTTTTCGACATAATCGCGGACACGCACACAAACTCGTAGTTTGCCGAATTGCTCCTTCAGCGTATCTGGCTTTAAATCTGCGATCGCCCAGTGCTTTACTAACCCTTCAATAACAAAAGGTAATCCCTCCTGAGCGCGTCGGCGAAACGAGGCATTATCAAGTGATCCAATCCGTGGGACACTCGTCATTTTGGCAGTAGAACTTGCTGTCAAAATGACGGCATCACGCCGCAACTTCATAGTTGCAGCATCTCGTTTCGGAACAGTCAGACTCTTGTTTGGATTTAAGGATATGGGCTGACGCTCCTGAGAAGCAGATTTGTTGGCCACTTGCTCAACAGAGACATCCATTGGTTTTGAAGATAAAGTGAGTCCACGGATTACTTTGCTGGTGAATTCGATATCCTGAAAACTTTGGACACCAGCAATCCGTGAGAGCATAGCGTCTTTCATTTGTTCTGTTTCCCACAAAATCTTGCTTTTGCGATCGCTCTCGGCAAGCACTTCTTGGGCAGCCTCTAGCAAAGTTTGACTCCGAACGGAGGCACGACTGAAAAGGGGCGTAACATCAAGTCCTTTAGGTAGTTGTTTAATTTGTCCATTTGCTGACAGTAATGCCTGGGCTATGCGATTCAGATGTTGAAACATCACATCGTCCAGTAGGTAGTCAGGTTTATAAACGCGCCGTAGGGTATTGATGCGATCGCGCAACTGGTTTTGAAGTCGTCTGCGCTCACGGTTCAATTCTGCCCAATCAGGCATCTGTTCTACCTGTTCTTGACTAGTGTGTTGCAGTTCGACAACAAAATGGGCGTTAATTTCCGAGACTGGTTGCTCCGATAGACGCTGGTGAATCGCAGCGAGATCGGCATCTGTAACAGCTGTTTGAATTGCGAAAGCAAGACTTTCTCGCCAGCGTTCTGTCCTCCTTAACATTTCATCAAACTCAGCATGTTTGGTGACAATTAGTTGGGCCATTTCTCTGACTGTGCAGTTAGATATTGCCGCCTCCTCGGTCAGATATGGATAATCTTGTTCTAATATCTCGCCAGCTAATAGATTTTGCGCCTCCACAAGCTTCTGTTTCCGAGCCGCATATCCCAGTGGACTAGAAGGACAATAAGGTCTTTGTAAAGTCTCGATTTTCTCCGACAACATTGCCGTCAGCGCGTTCCGATTGCACTGAAGTAACGTTTGAGTACTTGATCTCTGTTTAGCAATACAAGCATTGACGAAGAAGAAACCATTAAAAAGCCAGCGCCAACAATTAGAAAGGGTCATCCCCTTCGGTAACTTCCCATTGTACAGATTAACAAAGTACTCATTCCCCTCAGCATCTGGTGCATAGTTGTTATCATCTGTAAAATAAACGATATGGTAGGATTTCGCGTGGGAAACAATGATCCAGATCCCTTGAGATTCTTCATCTACCACTGTTTCAGATTGCTGATAATCAATATTCTTACTCATAGTAGTTATGAATTTTATAAGCCAGCAAGCCTTTGTTAGAACTAGCGGCAACCAGCATCCCATCTGATATGGCTGGGGGCTGATGATAGTTACCTGGAATACACCCCTCCCAGACCTTAACTTCCTGCTCAGGACAGAATACCGCGATATGTCCTTCCTTGGAAAGTACAACTAAGTAGCGCCCATAGGGGACTGGAGTCCAACAGCCTGGGCTGCGGAGGCGACTCAACCACCGTAGTTCGCCTGTAACCGCATCAAATGCAATCAGATGCCATTTTCCATCCATTACAAAGACAATCGACTCAGATGAATAAAGAAACTGATGCCACAGCCCTTGTCCATAACGCTGAGTCCAGATAGTGTCACCACTGACAGCATCGAAACAATGTAGCCTCCCTTGCTCAGTGGCTACGTATAAACGCTCATCTTGTGCTAAGGGACGACCTCGCACTAAACCTTTAGTCTTGACTTGCCACCGGATCATACCTGTCGTCGCGTCCACTGCCACCAAAGTTTCATCGTTACAGGCAGCAAATACTAAATCTAGCCCTTCGTTAAAGCAAGGACTACCAGGTGGCCACCAAGGGTGGCTGAACTTCCATCGTAGATGACCTGTTTCCCAATCTAGGCATTGGAGATGTCCGTGGGGGTTGCCCTCGTTCCATTGCTCTGTGTTGACAAACAGGCGAGATCGAGCCAAGTCAACCCAAGGAGTGGCATGAATACTCGAATCGATCTTCCACCGCCAAATTAGATTGCCCGTATCAGCGTCAATACGTGTGATTGTTCCATCATAACAACCGTATACAAGGCTACTATCAACATACTGAAGCATCTGCACAATACCTTTGGCAGGTTTATTCAGGCTGGGGCAGAGCCAGCGCACTTTCCCCGTTTGTAAATCGTGACACCAAACTTGACTGTGATCGTCGGCGACAAACACAGCATTATTAGCGATCGCTGGTACGCATTTTGTTGTATAATCTATATCCTTGTTTAACTCGAAGCGCCACCAAAGCGGCTGTTCCGAAATAAAATCAGGGGCATTTCCCTTCATTAGTGGGGGACGAGCGTCGAAGCAATCTCGTGATAAACCTACATCGTGTCGAGTGAACAACGACAAGACTGGAAGTTGAGAAACGCTTAACTGTCTAGAACCCAAAGGTTCCCACATATCGAACAGCAATGCCACTGCCACAATGTCAACGTCTAGTTTTTCTGCGGCGAGAGCTTGATGAACCAAGGGCACCGCCGAGCCATCTTTCATAAAATCATCTATAAATACTGCTTTCTTGCCCTGTGCTGATGCTCTGTGTCCCTCTACCCATCGCTTTTGGTTGTGTTCCTTGCGTTTGTCACGGATCATAAGGACTTGCAAGTTGACACCATCTGCTGTCGCAGCTAATGCTGTCGAAAACAGTAATGGTGTTGCACCAAAGCCTGGCCCCACAAGGACCTGCGGGTCAAATTGCTGAATCAGCTTCCACATCAGTAAACCTGCTATTCGAGCATTGTTTGCATCAGTCAATAGTTCGCGGAAATCGAAGCTCAATTGATCGGTAAAACGCATCCCACGCCGAAATATTTCTCGACGTAAGGACTCCCAAAGCTCTGTTTGGCGAATCTCATCAGGTAAGCCAGGCGGACGCTGACCTTCCTTTTGAACAATCTGGGAGTGAAGTAAAAGGGGGGCTTCCTTTGTCAAGACGACCTCCGTTGGATAACTCAGGACTGAATTTTCAGGTTCTCTGGTGGCAAACCAGCTTTATCATAACAATGCAATAAAGTCTATATCTTCGCTCAAAAAAGAGTATGAACAGGTGACAGCCTCAGTCGATGGACACGGTTTCATATAGATTCTTTGAGTATCTAATAAAACTTCACCTTTAGATAATAAACAAGCAAATATTCGTTAATTATGCAGTTTTCTGCAATTAGGCGATCGCATTTGTGCATTCTCTAGGTATGAAAACTGCACGTAAATAAGCAGAAAAGGTGGATGTATGGCATGAGAATGTCGGATATTGTGAAGTTATCGGCAACAGTAAAATTACTGAATGCTAATTAGTTCTTTCGCCAAAATTTTTAAGCGTTAGCGTTAGTTTTGCTCCTTTAATAAATAAATGGAGAACAACCCCAATACGTTTCGGTTAACCAAAAATCTAAATTTTTAGAATCCTAAAAGGTTTATTCTTACATTGAAGATAAAGTTTATGGAGATTTACCAGTGGGAAAAAAGCTGGGTATTCTTGTTATCGATGACCATCAATTAATTTTGACTGGTACTCTCGATGTATTAAGTCGAGAGTATCCCGAAGCTGGTATTATTAAGGCTCAGAGTGGAGAAGAGACACTTAAGCAACTTCAATTTTACAAGTTTGACGTGATTGTGATGGATTTATCAATTCCCAATCAGCAAGGGGAGACAGCAGAAATTGATATCGGAATTAAGCTGTTACAAAATTTGCTCAAACAATATCCCCATCAGAATTTTCTGGTGCAAACTAGTTATGCAAAGGCGTTAATTCGGATTAAACACGAGATTGATAATCATCAAGGTGGGTTTGCGATCGCAGACAAAGGATTACGCGAAGATGAAATGCTTATGCGGGTTAATTTAGCACTTAATGGTGCAACTCACACCAAAGACATCAAAAAGGGTATCGAACTCAAACCAGAATGGTTAGACGTGTTACGTTTGGCTTTTGAAGAGAGTTTGACAGATAGGGTAATCGCTGAAAAAATGTATAAATCAGAACGAGCAGTACGAACTTACTGGACGAAGATTCAGGATGTTTTGGGGATATATCCTGAAGACTGTAGGCAAAGTGGTAAAAATATGCGAATCCAAACCGAAATTCGTTGCCGTGAAGAAGGTTTAATTGATTAAGCGGATGGGAAAAATTAATCTGAAAAAAACTAAATGAGAAGGAGAATTTGGAATCGCATTTACCAAGAATTTGGGTTATGGTCTCTTGCTGCACCACCAGGAATACTAGTATTGGTGTTAGTAATATTGATTCGTATGGTTGGAGGAATGCAATCTTGGGAATGGATGTTTCTTGATACCATGTTACGTCTGCGTCCCAGAGAAAAACTCGATGAACGTGTAGTAATTGTGGGGATTGATGAAAAAGATATTGAATGGGTTAAGCAATATCCAGTTCCAGATGGGAAGATTGCAGAGTTACTCACTAAGCTGGAAACTTATAAACCGCTAGCAATTGGGTTGGATATATTCAAAAATGTTCCTGTTGAACCTGGTGGCGCACAACTGGCTAAAGTATGGCAGCAAAATACTAATATTATTAGTATTGAAAAAATATTACCACCAAAAGAGATTTATTCCGTCCGCAGTTTACCACCAGAACAAATTGGATTTGTTGATTTATTAAATGATGCAGACAGTAAAAATAGACGCTATTTGTTATATACAACGAACCCAAAAAATTACAGACAAGATAAATATTCTCTAGCGCTACAGTTAGTTAATAGATACTTAAAATCGAAAAATCTTGAGTTAGAAACGGGGAAAAATGACCCGAATACAATTATGATTCAAGGGATTGAATTACCCCGGATAACTGATAATTTTGGTGGATATGTGGGCATTAATGATCGTGGTGGTGGATTGTCAATTTTGATGAGCTTCCGCAATAGTCATCAGCCTTTTACTGTTGTGTCGCTGCGGGATATTCTCAATGATAAAAATGAGAATGTTTATACAAAATTGTTGCGCGATCGCATTGTGTTAGTTGGCAACCGAAATCTGAGCGTTGGTGATATTTTTTATACATCTGCTTTGCCAACATTAGAATTAAAAGGTCAAATTTACGGTGTTGACTATCATGCTCACGTTATTAGTCAAATTCTCAGTACTGTCATCGATGGCCGGCCAATGTTGCACAGTTGGGGAGACATGGAAGAATACACATGGATAGTTATTTGGGGTTTTTTGCCGATTATTATTGGACGGTTTACCCAATCTGTTTGGAGAAATTTACTAAGTGTAGGTTTAGCGGGTGTTTGTCTGTTTAGCTACAGCTATGTGATGCTGTGGTTGTGGGGTATATGGATTCCTGTAGCACCCATTTTTCTGATATTAGCTGTCAATGGCGTTGGCTTGAGTGCTTTCACATTTTATCGGCACGATCAATTCTTGCGATCGCAAATTAACGAACGTCAAAACACAATTCAACGTACTTTTACCCTAATTCATAATGGACCTCTGCAAACTCTTGCCTATGGATTAAAGCATATACGTGCTAAAGATGTACCCGATCAACAACTCCTGGGACAATTTGAAAAGCTAGATCGAGAAATTCGGGAAATTGGCGAATTTCTCAAACTCGAAACATTAACAAAACAAGAGATTTTACGTTTAGGGAGCGGATTGATTCTGGAATTAAATCGGCCGCTTCATGATTTATTATACGAAGTTTATTCAAGTACGTTAGAACGTAAAGATTTTGAAAATTTTAAAAACTTAAAAGTCAAAATTCGCAACTTTGATCCAATTGATGATAAGTATTTAACTATGGAACATAAACGTGAAATCTGTCTGTTTATGGAAGAAGCTTTATGTAATGTTGGCAAACATGCAGAAGGAGTAAAGCGTGTTCAAGCAACGGGTATTTATAGTGAAAATCAATATAATTTATGCGTCAAAGATAACGGTTCTGGGATTCAATCAAATCTCGAAAATAAAGGTACAAAACATTCTAAATTACTGGCTAGACAATTAAGAGGAGAGTTTCGACGCGAATCGCTTTCCTCTGGTGGAACAATATGCGAACTTAGTTGGAGACCTAAGAAGGGATTTTAGATTGACAGCAGTTTTCATCTATTTAGACCACACTTTTGTATTTCTCTCTGCGTCTCTGCGCGACACCACTTGCTTTAAGTTGGCAGAGCCGCCCAACGCAGTGGCTCCTCTGCATGAGATAAAAAAATGTGGCTTATTTACCTAAAAATAGCTGTAATCTCGGATGGTGCTTAGTCTACGGCATAATACATCCTAAAAAACTAATTGATTTTCTATTCTTCTTCAAAACAATTACCAGCATTTACCATGAGTCATCAATATTTGGGATTTTGGCTACATAGCCGCAGAATTACAAGTTTGGTTGTGGGAGTAATTTTTTTAATTAGCGCAGTCCCCGCTTATGCTGAGTTTAAACCACGCGATCGCAAACCTGCTAGTGGATATTCGCGTGCGGGTGGTTCGCGTGGTTTAGGTAAATGTTCGAGTAGCAGTATCCCTTTGACGCAGCTTGCACCTCAGACATTTATTGGTAAAACCGCTTCCACACGTCCCATGTTTGGTTGGTATATGTCAAGTTCCCAAACCGTGCAATTTCGACTGTTTGAATTCGATTCAGCAACAAAGGTTAAACAAATTGGCAAAGTTAAAGAAATAACAACAATAGTCGGGATAAACCAACTAAAACTTCCCGCCGATTATCCTGAACTAACTGTAGGTAAAACATATTTCTGGCAAATTGCAATTGACTGCGAAGCGCATCCAATTGTTAGCAATGCAGAATTTATAGTTATCAATTTTAAATCACTAGCTAAAAACCAATTTACTAACATCCCAGAAAGTGTAAATTATTATGCTGAAAATGAACTCTGGTATGAAGCATTTGAAGAAGCATTGAAAGCAACCAGTAATGGTAAACTAGGTAAAAGTGGAGCAACTTTAGTTCAAGAACTGGCACAGTCAGAAATTCCCACGGGAAGCAAAGCTGATATCAAAATCATCAAACAACGCATCGAATATCTCCAAAAAATTTCCAGCAAAACTTAATTACTGTCTTCGCAGCGTAAAGCCTTCTCTTCTCCCAAGGGGAAACGCTACGCGAACGAGAGGCTTGTCTGCGACACGCTGTTCGCGTTCGTTTAGAGCGAGTCCTTGTACCCCTACGGGGAAGCAAGCTACGCGCAGCGTCTCGTAGTGTCACTGGAACGATAACTTGGCAGAAAAGGACATCTTTTGCTTCCAATTAGCTATTGGACAAATTATGGTTACAAGAAAACAATTTTAAAAATCAAAAAATTAATT
>NZ_JACJSF010000142.1 GCF_014698035.1 Desmonostoc muscorum FACHB-395 | reverse complement strand
GATATGAACAGGAAATCATAAACTGATTCTCCCTCTACATGGAAAAAGTTGCGCTCAATCAACGCCGGATGAATGGCGCTACCAGCTAACAACTCATGGTATTCCGCTGCCGTGAGATTGTTTGGATATTCAGTTGAAGAGGCATTCATCGGTTCTCCCCTCGGAATTCCTTAGAGAGAACTCTTTCAAGCTGCGAAACTCTTGCTCTAGCCTGAATATTCCGAAAATTTCCCTTCGTCACAGCACAAAATTGCCATGCGAAAGCTGCACTCGACCCCATGCGCTCTACTACTGCGCTCTTGGGGCGTTCTTTATTTATCACTATATTTTCCCCTGATAACTCGGTTTACAAGTTCAGAGGGGGTTGCATCAGTTATCAGTCAACAGTCAACAGTTATCTAATCTTGGATTTTACTCCCAACTGATAACTGGTAACTGATAACTGTTATTCGCGCTGCTATTGCTTTATGCTACAAAATTCAGAATCTTTCTTAATCAAACTTAACCTATTTAAATTTTTTGAATTTCAACAGCAAAAATTACCACACGAAACTGGTGCGTTTCGTGTGGCTTCTCGTATAATACGAGAAGCAGCGGATTAAATCTCGTTTTACCAGTCAGTGGATAAAAGCCGTCAAACTTTAAGTACCACTGCTTTGGTTTTCGTGAGATAACCCCGCTCTGAGGTTATATGGAATTTAAGACCCGCACAAAGCGCTACTCCTTAGTGGCGCTTTGTGCGTTAAATTCTCGTACTGTTGTATCTTCACCTCCATACCTCCTATCAATTAGCTTGATTTTACATAACTTGTGGTCTTTCGGTATCTAACGAGATTCTGATTTTCTTTGTTTGACTCCTCTATATATACCAGTGTTCGTTCTAGCTTACCCTGATTGGGTAATCACTTTTTCAAGAAGCAGCACCTAACGCAGAGGTCGCTCCTGCCTTGGGCTTGCGCTCAAAAACTTGTATGCTGGGTTCCTTTAACATGAACCTATGTTCTGTTTGCTGACCGAGTTTACCAGCGATTGCCGCTACCCACTGGGGGTAATTACTGGCAGCATAGGTCAGTTTCTTCCAAATCTTAGGCTTGACTGTGATGTTAATGATGCGTCCATCACAGTCGATATCGAACTCTTGCCAGTTGTTCTCTGCTGTTTTCGCTTCAGGTAGTTCATTGATTTTGATTGTTACTTCTAGCTTTACTGAAATCATACATACCTCTGTTAAGATGCGAACGCTAATGGTGATCCATGAGATGTATGCACCAACCCTTGTGGATCTGTCTTGATGTATTTTTTAATAACTGGTTGCAGAGTAAAACTGATTTCTTTAGTAACTGGGTCTTTGATACTTTCAATTAATGACTGATTTTCAAGTTTTTCTAACGCTTTGATTAACTCTAAAGTTGAGACACATTCTTGACTTTTATGTTTAATATCCGACAATAGTTTAGTAAAACTAATTGATTGTTGATTTCCGAATATCTCTTCTGCTATATAAATTAAAATTTCTCGTTGAGTACTACTTAATGATTCTCCAAACAGTTGATTAAGGATTGCCTCAAAATTACTGCTAACAAGCGTAGTTGGATTCTCAAAAAACATTTGGGTATTACCACTAAAGAAGTGGTTAATTCGATTAGCTACTGCTTCGAGTTCTGAAGGATTTCCACGATACGTTTGAATTAATTGGTTACACTTTTCTTTATCCGTCAATCCTTTGCTAGATAAAAGCTGCATTGCGGCATCTGCGTCTAAACCTTGGATTTTTAAGAAATGGAGATGTTGTTTTGTTGTTATAACATCATCAAGTTCATCAGGCCAAGCTCGACCAGTTAAGAGTATGCAACTTTCATGTTCTTCTTCTATCAATCGGTGAAAGAATACTCCGTATTCAAGCCTTTGCTGAAAGCTTTTTTTCTGAAATAAAGAATCAAAACCATCTAGCACCAGCAGACAACGGCGTGATTGCAACTGTTTAATTAATACTGAAATCATTCCCTGAGTAGATTCAGGTAAACCTAAATCAGGTTTAGAAGGTTGCGTTAGTTCTATCAGTTCAGATACTAAATCTTGAAGTAACGGTGCATGAATAATTGTTTTCCAGATTAAGCTATCAAATGTTGATTCTTTCCTTGCACTAACTTCTTTTATCAATTTTGCAACCAATGCACTTTTACCGATACCTGCAATTCCTATTAAGGATATGCAACGCTCGTTACTTATCAATTCTTTCAATGAGTTTAGTTCCTGCAATCGTCCATAAAATCTAGACATTTCAGGTAGTTTTCCCCTAATGATTGGTGTCAAATTATTGACAGTAAGTCTTTCTCCTTCACCTGACGCGGATTGAATATGATACTTTTTGTTAACTTGTTCTAAAAAATACCAAAGCTTCTTTTTACCCACTCGTTCGCCATCCCCTATGGTTTCTGAAAGTATGTCCCATAAGCGAGGTGCTACTGTGCGCTGTATGTAGTTTAAGCTGTAAGTTGAGTGGCTTGCTATCTCCTCATATTCTCGATCATTCAATGCCCCTTTGATAACAAGCATTTCAGTTTCAGATAAGTACTTGCCTCTTTTGGCAAAAATTAAGTCATTTACTACGACCAGCGCTAGCCTAAAAGTCTCTGTTATTGGAAATACGCCTTGAGATGATGATTGATCAAATGAAAGTTCCTGCTCTCTAAAAGTGACAGAGGAAGAAAGAGGAGATTGAAGTTCCGGTTCAGCAGTAAAATCCATAGATATGCTATTACCTCTGATACAGTGAATGCTCTTTAAGAGGCTCTCCGCGAATGAGGTTTAGTTTTTAGAGTATGTTAGATTGTAATCAATCATACCTTATCTTACTATTTATGGTTAATTTTTTCAAAAAAGTACTAAGTTAACCTTTATATAGGTTTCCTTGAATTTAGGGCATCTACGGAAAGATAAGAGCCACGAAGTTATAGTAACTTGCTTTTCATCCAAAGTACTAAAAGTATTATGTGGGTCTAAAGCTACCTCTCCCCGTAGTTGCTGCGTTTTTGGTTGACAGCAAAGCACTCATGTCTGTTTGGCGTTAGCTCTCGAAAAAATCTCGCAACCATACAGATATTGGCGCTGTAGCCCCTTTTGGTAAAGCGAACGGGGAAATTTTCAAATTGCATCCCTGTTTTCAAAAAAAATTTACAAATCACAAAAATTCAAGCAATGTAAAAGAAGAGTAATTAGCGTAAATTGTGATGGGTACTTGTATCTGTATTCAGGCAGTTAAGACATAAACACTCTTTAGCAACTGCCTAATGCATAAATTTATACTTGGCAAGTATGTCGTTTTATTGTATAAATCCCCTTTGTGAGCAACGTAAAAATCCTGACAATATTGAAACATGTCTATCTTGTGGTACTACGTTGCTGATTAATAACCGTATTCGACTGCTTAAGCCATTGAGAGAGCTTACTTATGACCCTCGGAGCTACTTTGAAGTTTTTGAGGTAGATGACACTGGTACGAAATGGCATCCGGTTCGTGAGCGAAGAGTCATGAAAGTTCTCAAATGGAATTCCACTAGGCTTCGTGAGTTAATTCATCGGGAATTCCGTGTTTTACGGCTAATCCAACATCCAAATATTCCTCAATGTGATGTTGATGATTTTTTCAGTTTTGTACCTAATAATAGCCCTCTGGAGCTATGTTGCTTAGTAATGGATAAAATTGAGGGACAAAACTTAGAAGAATGGATAAAAGAGAATGAACCGATTTCGCAAGCTCAAGCATTAGAATGGCTACGTCAATTAGTTGAAATACTTGATGTAGTACACCATACCGAATTTTTTCATAGAGATATTAAACCTGCAAACATAATTCTTCAACCAAAAGGGGAACTTGCGTTAATTGATTTTGGAACTGCACGACGAATAAGTGATACGTATTTAGCTAAAGTTAGTGCAAGTGGAGGAACTGATACAAAAGTAGGAAATTATGAAATTACAACTGTAGTTTCATATTACTACACTCCACTAGAACAAGTTTATGGGAAAGCAGTCCCACAGTCGGATTTTTTTGCTTTAGGCCGGACTTTTGTTCGTCTAGTTACTGGCACTTCATTGACACGTTTGCCAATAGACAAAAAAACAGGACGATTAATCTGGAGAAATAAAGCATCGCAGATTGATAAACCCTTTGCTGACTTTCTGGATGAGTTGATGGCTCCCATGCCAGGGCAACGTCCACCAACTACTGAAGTTATTCTGCAACGGTTAAAAATACTTCCTCAGCAAAGTAAAATTTATAGAGTAACGAGGTCTAAAACGTTCAGAATCAGCGCAGTAATTGGATTTATAATTTTGACAGTCTTTGGGACTTTCAAAGTATTATTACCACTAAGAGCTAAATATTTAGTGTCTCAAGGGGAGAAGGCTGAGGCAGCAAATAATTTTCAGATCGCCCAAGAGTTTTTTGACTCAGCTATAAAAATTAATTTTCAAGCCAGATACACAATTTCCAAATTTTATTTTGAAAAAGGACTTCGCAGTACGAAGAGTTTAGAATTAGCTAAAAGATACTATGAATTATCAATTAAATATAATGACACAAATGTAGAATCATATAATAATTTAGGTGTCGTGTGTAAACAATTACATGATTCTCTATGTGTAATTGATAGCTATGAAAAGGCTTTTAAGTTAACCTCTGATAATTGGGAAGGACATTATGGATTGGGAACTTACTACGATGAACGAATGAAATATGATTTAGCAGAGCAACAATACCAGTTAGCCATAAAAATTAATAGACAAGCGATAATTGCTATCAATAATTTATCTAGAGTAAAAATTCTACAAGGTGATTATAATACAGCAATCTCTCTTGCCCAAGAAGGACTACAAAAAACTACAAATTCCAGATGGCAAGCGGTTTTGTATAAAAATTTAGGTTGGGCAAAATTTGAGCAGAAGAAATATAGCGAGGCAAAGCGATATTTAGAGAAAGCAAAAGAATTAGATATTCAAAGAACATCTACCCACTGTTTGCTAGCAAAAGTGCAGGGAATTTTAGGTGATTTTGATAACTCTTGGCTTTCCTGGGAAGCCTGTTTGCTAACTGAATCTAGAGAACCAGAAGTTTTCATCTGGCGAGCCGAAATAATAGAAAGAATTAGACAAAAAGCTCCTAATTTAATTCAAGATTAAGCTTTTTGAATTTAATAGCCTCTCAAAAGTAACAAATTATTATTACAATTTACAATCATAAACACCTTTTTTTATCTCTCTAATTCTTGTATGCTATTAACTTGCATATAACTATATAAAACTTTTGATGCTGAGTACACACAGGCAAAAGAGCAAAATTGGGAGAAAAGTCTACATCTGCCAAATTTTAGTAGTTGCATCAACGATACTTCTTTTAGGTTGGAGCAATGCGTGGGGTCAGGTAAAGCCAGAAGCAAAACGTAGGTGTAAGGTTATTGGTCGAGTTACTAGCGTGAGTGATCTTCGCTGGCGAGTAAATAGCTTATTGTGTTCAGGAGATCGCATTACTCCAATGAATGGACGAACAGTTAATACTTTATGTTACTTGAACGGAGAATTTCTAGATTTTAAACAAAGTAGCATTTTCGATGTTGAAGATAAATGTAGGCTCCCGCACGACAGAGTAAGGCTATGTACGGGGTTGAACCCAACTGAATGTGACGGCATTAAAGGCCCAACAAATGTACCAATGCTAATTAGTCCCTATGGCAGTTCAATGTTGAGTACTAGACCTGTAATTTCTTGGTATGCTGTACCTCAAGCTACTAGTTACACAGTAGTTGTTAGCGGTTATGAGTTTTACTGGGAGAAGACAGTAGATAAAACTATTACTGCACTACCCTATCCAAAAGAAGAAAAAGAATTGCAATTTTTTAATACTTATAAATTTACCGTACTTGCTAATGTAGGCGATACTCCCATTAATTCCTCTGAAACGTTAGTAGTTAGTGTTTTGAGACAAGAAGAACAAGATGCTTTCGCAGAAAGGGTAAAGCAGATTACTGAATTAAACTTACCTCCCGATGAAGCTGCAATATGGGATTTAGATGCTGTGTTTATGGCAAGAAATCTTTTAAATGAAACGATTGAGTCATTGAAAGCAAGAGTAAGAGCAGGAAGTCAAAACCCTACTATCTACCGATTATTGGCAGATAGATATTTAGAGGCATGGTTGCCAAAAGAGGCGCTTCGTGAATATAGCAAAGCAGCACAACTGGCAAAAAATACTAATAACCTAGATGAACTAGCTCGTGTACAAGAAGGTTTAAAATTAGTAGAACTTTATAACCATCCGCCAACTAGCACAAAGCCTGACCAAAAGTAAGGATGAACGTATTTAGGATTGGATGATAAACTTAATTTTGCCTGGCGCAGTGCCTCTGCTTTAGTCAAACCATTTTTCAAAACCTTGTAGAATTCTTGCATGAGTATGGCAGTAGAATCCTCATCTACCAGCCATAGGCTAGCGATTACACTCTGTGCGCCTGCTTGTACTGCCACTCCAGCCATTCCCAAGCTTGAACGCCTATTACCTTTAGCTGTCTGACAAGCACTTAAAACTAATAATTCGATTGTATTTTCATTAAATTGAGTCTTTTGTTTTAGTAAACTATCAAATTCTAATACGTTTATTACTTTGTCATAAGCTAAAAATACAGTTTTATCAGAGTTAGAACTAAATTGTCCATGAGTACTGATGTGAACAATTGGAAAATCATTTTTAGTTAGTTCTTTTTTGAACTGTAGACTAGTAAAGTTTTCGTTTAGCAGTACAGTTGAGGAATCTGTCTCTTTCTTAATTTGGGCTACTTCTACTGCCACTTCCCCTAGCGCTTTCAACCCTTTTGGAGCGTTCTTGTCATTGAAGCTGGGGCTTTCTTTGCTGAGTCCAGCGATTAAAGCTGTGAATTTATTTTGAGATAAAGATTTAGGTGGCCGGATTTTAGAGCCGAAAGTTTCTACAATACTGTATTCTTCTATTAAATAGTTTTTTCCATTATAAAGTAAATCCATTGGGAGACTCTGAAATGATCTATCTAAAGCAAATACAAGTGTCCCTGATGAAGGTAAATATGCCTGAATAGGTTTAATCAGTAGTTCATAAAATTTTTGATAATAGAAAATAATTTCCTTGTCAGTAGTAGAAGAAAATCTGGAAGACTGCACAGTATCTAATATATTATTAACATGGCTTCTGATTAACTTAGCGTCAACAGAGTTACGAACAAGAGAGTGATTAGAGGATTGAGCAATTACTTCTATCCTATTGCCTAAATCAATAATATGAATTATTGCGGTTGTGATAGGCAAGCCCTGAAGCTTAGTCAAAGCTACAACATCCAGTTTACCGCATTTCAAAAAATTCTCTAGTTCTGCTATTTGCAGTTTTTCATTCGTCTGAATTACTAACTCTAAATTAGGGTGAGGCGATGATAGCAGTAATCGCATATACTCACGATAAACAGGCTCTACTTTCTCATAAAAGGAAAACTGTGTGTCTACGTTACTTGCTAAGAGATTATCACGAACTCGCATCAGGTTATTAATTGCAGCACTGTAAGCTTTCTCGGCTTTATCATACTTTCCTTGTTTGTAGTACTGTAAACCCAATTCGTGCTGCCACTGGTATGCAATATCCCATGCCTGAATTGATTGAGCCAAAGCCATAGCTTGTCCAAGATAATCGAGCGAACGCTCTCGTTGTTTTTCTAGTTTGCCAAGTGTGCCGAAAGCATAAGACATAAGCCTCTGTTCATTAGTGCTTTTAGCCGTTTGCAAAGCTGATTCTGCATATTGGACGGCTACTGAATGTAATCGTTCGTCTGGAATTTGATTGAGACTATTGGCAAAGTTTAGCTTGGTATAAATAGATTGGCTAGCAGGGAAATCAGAGAATGCCGAAGAATTTTTCAGTATTAGCTCTACAGAAGGTTTAATCTGTTGATTTATTTGAGTTTCAATAGCAGTTAACTGTCCATTGCCTGTATTGGATTCTGCTATTAACCACTTTTGAAAGTCTAATAGTAAGCTTAAACGGTATAGTTGCGCCTGTAGTTTGATTGCTATTGGTGCAGTTGGGGTATTAATTAATGACTGATAATCACTGAGTAATTCGAGTGCCTTTTTTTGAATAAAATTAACAGTTTCCTTTTGGAAAACTGGTTCTTCTATCCAACTATATTTATCCCGTGCCTGTTGGTATATAGATTTTTCAGTATTATTGAGTGATAGTAAAATTGCACTGTTATCAAAATTAGCTAACTTTTGAGCAATTGATAACGTTTTTCTCAAAACTAATTTTGATTCAGATAACTTGCCTAATTGTCGCAATACATTTCCTAAATTTTGTAAGCCTAGTAGATGTACAGGTATTGAGTTCAATTTATCAATTTCTGCATCAAGTAGTCTTTTTGTAGAATCAGCAGGCTGGTCTGACGAGGTGGCACAGATTTCAGCATCGAATTTCAATGCTGTGACAACTATCTTGCAGGCTCGAAGATGTAAACCTAAAGCTTGTAGAGCGACGTTCTGATTAATTAAGGTTCCGGTGATTCCTTCAGTATCTTTTATCTGTTCAAAAAGTTTTGTAGCTTGCTGCCAAGACTCTAAGGCTTCTCTTGCCTGACCTAGATCCAGTTGTCTCTGCCCTCTCTGGTTCAGTATTTCAGCTTGATGCTGTTGTGCTTGTTTGCTTACTTCCCGAGCCAGAATCAAAGATGGTTGTCCTATAGCTATGCATAATCCTAGAATGCATAACAACAAGTACTTGAATAAACCCCAAAAACTAATCATTTTAACCTTACCGCTTCTGTTATCGATGATACTCGCGGCGTAGAAGTTAGCTTATGGCATCTAGAAGCAGACACCTCAGCGTAGGGACTTGGTGGATCGGCTTGTGCGGTCAAGACTACATCTCCATCAGCATTTAATATCCAACCCTGGGCTTCTACAATTTCTATGGGTTCTTCAGTTTTTGATGGCTTTGATTGCTCCCAATTATCAATCGCCTGGACAGGATTAGAATTTCTCTGCCAAGTAGAACTGTTATCTAACTGATTGTCAGAACTAGCTGCTACTCCCCCAGCACCAATATTCACAAATGTACTCCTTACTCGACCAGAATGACCCTGGCATACTGACACTACCTCTGGAGTTTGTGCGATCACTTGTGGTTGCACTTTGGTTTGGCTTGGATTTCTATCTTGAACATTGATCTCCACTGTGCCGTTAATACCTCGTTCAGAACTGGCTGTAACCTGTGTATCAGACGAAATAAATAGTCCTTTCGTGTTGATGCGAATGTTACCCCCCCGCCCACGGAATGCGTTCGCTGTGAGGGCGCTGTTGTTCGAGGCTGTCACGATGTCTGTGTCGATGCGGATGTTCCCGCCGTTGCCCTTGGTGCCTTGTTTTCCAGCAGTTGCAGAAATATTGCCAGAGCGTAGTTGAATGATTTTAGACGTTATTTCAATATCACCACCTTCGCCAACGGCAGTGGTCGCGGTAATGCCGCCGTTGTTTGAAATATTGATTGTATCAGCGTTAATATTAATTGTTCCAGCGTTGCCAAAACCATCATTTTTGACACTAATTAATGCGCCATCTACAATATTTAACTTATTAGTATTAATTGTGATATTTCCCGAATCTCCTCTTAGCATCGAAGGCAGCAGGTATAGCTCTTGAAAACTTTCATTGAAATCGATAACAGATGAATTTATGAGACTGGGATTGACAGCGCCTGGGACTCTACCTATTACATCTATAGAATCAGAAGCATTAATAGTAAGGCTGTCAGCTTTCCCAGTTGATCGGGTAGAAGTATTAATTATTGCGCTATCCCTAACCGTTAACTTTTTTGTATTAACTATTAATTTCCCACTATTACCACTGCTATAAGTTGCAGTAACTAAAGAGCTTGGAGTAAAGATATTTGGTACTACTCCAACAAGTTCTATAGAGTTTTTGGAATTTACAGTTACATCTCCTCCAGAGCCACTTCCAAGAGTTAAAGAACCAATAATACCTCCATCTTTGATACTTAAGAGTCCTGTTGAAAGGGCTAGATTGCCTGCATTACCAGAACCAGAAGCTCTAGTAAGAATAGTACTAGAAAGCTGTGAAGTCCCTGATAAATAACCAATTACTTGAGTAGATTCAGCAGTATTAACTGTTAAGTTACCACCTTTGCCAGTGCCAAAAGTTGAAGTTAGGATTTCTCCACCATCTTGTAAAGACAAATTTTTTGTAGACAGCGTAAGATTGCCACTATTTCCAGAGCCAAAAGTTGAAGTAATGATATTACTAGGTAGTTGAACAATGGAAGAGGAACCGTTAGCAACTTGAGTAAATTCGGAAGCATTCACAAAGACATCGCCCCCCCTACCTATACCATAAGTTTTAGCAGCTATTGCTGCTCCATCCTGAAGAATTAGATTTTTAGTTAAAATTTCGATTTTTCCTCCATCTCCTACTAAGGTTTCATTAACCAAGCTAGTAGGAATTGCTCCGTCCCGAGAAGTTCCTATTATTCTCAGTTCTTCAAAGGCGTTTACAATAATGTCACCTGACAAATTCTTACCTTGGTTTTGAATTAAAAATATTGAGCCACCTCCTAATTCCACCTCAGCAGCTTGTGCTTGAATAGAACCACTACCAAAGCCACTAACATCTGCTATTGATTGTTGAGATAGTTGAATATTCTTGAAGCTAATGGCATCTTCATAACTTAAATTCCAACCATTAGAAGCTGTATTAATGCCTACTATTCCTTTATCAACACTACCTAACTCAATCCGCCCTCCACTTGCTTCAAGCTTTCCTCCCTCTAAAGCTACGTCACCACCCACTAAAGCTAAAGTTTTCTCTGGTTTTACACGCAAGCCATTTGAGCTAATGGTTTTAATAAATGGTGAAAATGGGTTATTGAGAGTCAGCTCGTGTCCTGTACCTTGAGCTTGAATTGCGCCTGGATTACCATCAAATCCTAAGCCAATAGGTGCGCTCACTGTTAATAGGGGTTGATTTTGTGGAGTTTTTGCACTGAATTGGCTGCCATCAGCAAAGTTAATTCTGTTAGCAGTGCTAGCTAAGAACGAGCCACCGATATTTAGCGCTGCATTGCGGCCAAAAATAATCCCGTTAGGATTAATTAGAAACAGGTTGGCGTTGCCGTTAGCTTTCAGTAAACCATCAATGTTAGAGATAGATAAACCAGTTACTCGACTAATAATGTTTTGAACACTTGAGGAATTATTAAAGTAGGCGGTGCTACCTGTGGATAGAGAAAATTGTTCAAAGCTATGGAATAAGTTGCTTTCTACTTTCGTTCCTCCATTAATATTGCTGGTATCACCCTGTAGAGTAACCAGAGAATTGATAGGTAATGTTTTATCTGGAACAATCTGTGCCATCGCAGACGAAGATAAGAACACAGAAAAGGTGAAAGTTAATTGTTGACAAAAAACAAGAAAAATATTAGGTTTTTTCATCTCAATTTTTAATTGTGCTTTTAATTACCTTCATTGAGTAAAACTTCTTTGAGAGGACTAAGTTGAGGGCGTTACATCACGACGAAATACAAATAAATTATCTGTTGCACCTCGTCCTACCCTAATTTCTTGATCTAAGTAGGAGGTGATCCATAAAGCTTCTTTCTGTAGAAATTCTAATACTGGTATTTTCAACTCAGGAAAACTCCAATTAGATAGCCCAAAGGGTTTTGTTGCTTGTATGGAAAATGAGTTAAAGGACACTGTGGCAGTTTTCTCGTCCGTATCCGTACCCCATTTCCAATGTCCATTAGCTTGTAACTGCCACTCACCTAAAATGGGTAATTCAAGCTGGGCGCTATTAGAGGCTGAGATTTTTCTGGTATTGCTGTCACTAGCCAATGTTTGCCACACGCGTTTAATTTTGATTACACCCAAAAAATCTGGAATTGATGCAATCTGGCGTGTGACGATTGTTCCATTAGATGCATACACTAATTGCCAGTCACCTAATAGAGAAGCAAGATAGTTAGGCTGAAGTGGTTGCGGAATAGGGCTTATGCCCTCCAACTGTTGTACAAGCTTATCAATAAGTTCGTCAGAGGTTGGAAATAGGCTTTGTTGTAGTCCCAATTTCTCTATACGTAATAAAAGCTCAGTTTTTAAAGCAAATCTCGCTGTATTATCCTCTGCCATGTCTATATTCTACTTTTACGCTTGAAAGTTACTGTCAATAGTAATTATTAGTCATTAATGATATTTTTTAACCATAACCAGCCAACCAACTAAGTCTGCATGGCGCTCGTTAAGTATTCAAGCCTTAGTATAGGTGTTCAAGTTAGCAGTATCCGATATCTGTAGGTTGCGATCGCGGATACTGCCTTTGCTTGTAAGCTTTAGTTTGGCAATGTTTGGAATGCCAGCAATGTATTTTTTGTAACTCATAGAAATTAGGGAAACTCAGCTAAATCGGGAACACAGGAAACACAAGAGACAATCGTTTTTCATTGAAAACAGTTGCTTGTACTATTATTGACAGCGTTACTAATTACTGACAAAAGTAGTTTTCTACAACAAAACTTTCTTTTGTAAGAATTGCTAATTTCGGACTCCCTTAGCAAGTTAAAATCATGATTTTAATCTTGAATTTAAGCGAATTACATTTATCTGCTTGATATTAAATGGTTAAAAGCCAAGAAAACTTTGAGATTGTGATCGCGCTTCAAGAGTTCAATAAATACCATGCAGATATAGCTCCTAAAGGGAGGAGCTAGCACTAAGGCAGAAGACTGCGCTGCCTCTTTGTCTCAATGAAATTTTGGCTACTATAAGTCCCTTGGCTACACAAAAATTTTCCTTTACTACTAAAGAAGGATAAAAGCCACGGTAATTTTGTGCTTTGGACTCATTTTAGCCTGAGAGTTTAGCGTGTAAATTGATACTCAAATATTATTCTTCATCATCTTCATCCTCATAATCTAAATCATCATCACCATGTTCTTCGTACCACTTTTTCTCTTCAGCTAAGGCCATTTCTCTCTCAATCATTTTTCTTTCTAGGGCTTCTCTTTCGAGCTTTTCTGCCTCAAGCTTTTTTCTTTCAAATATTTCGTTTTTTATCCGTTCTCTCTCTCTGGTTTCTCTTTCTCCCCTGTCTCTTTCAAGCTGAATTAATTGCTGTTCTACTCTCTCACAGTAAAAATCCAAGGCTTTACCAGTGGCTGCTCCGGTAATCGCACCACCAGCCAAAAAGACGAGGACAGTTTTCCAGCCGCCAAAGGGATTACCGCTCCACTCTAAACTACCCTCATTGAGCCACACCAGTAGGAAGTAGACGAGAATTCCAATAACAGTATTGATCAGTGCAAAAACTCTCGGTGTCATCTCGGATTGACGTAGTATCAGCCATTGCGCCAGACCAAGAATCACACCAAATATTACCGCAGTGAGGGCACAAAGAATAACATTACCTGGGAAAGTAAATGGATCTACTGCAAATTTAATGATTAGGGTGATAGTAATCGGGGCAGAGAGCAAAAAGCCGATAAGTAAGCTAGCACTAATCGCAAGAAACCAGTAGCGACCGAGATAACCGAGGCGAAATTCTAACAAACCTGAGTTCGGGATAAGGAAAAGGACAGGTAGTAAGCTGAAAATAACAACAAATCCAGCAGCCTGTCCTATGTTTAGTTTAGATGCTTTGTTCTGTCATGTAGAT
>NZ_JACJSF010000141.1 GCF_014698035.1 Desmonostoc muscorum FACHB-395 | reverse complement strand
CAAACTGCGATCGCAGCAATAACAGTATTGATGTTTTCGTTCATGGGCATATATGGCATAACCCGATATATCGGCTCACAAGTTCAACAAGTTCAGCAGACTTATACCAATTTTAAGTAGTAGGGGGGAGAAAAGAATGTTAGGAAAATGGCTTCCTGGTTTATTTGGCGGTAAAGGTAATGGAGTAGTATCAACTGATTTAAGGGTTGGGGATGCTACCCAAATTGAGGGTAATTTACCTTCATCAATCCGCGATCGCTACACATTGCCAGCTTACACTACAGCAAAGCAGGTTCTTGATGAAGCAGAAGTGGCTGGCACTCTAAAAGCACAGAAGTGGTTGCACACTAAATTTTCCCGGCATAGGCTCAAGCAGTTGCAATCCTTGGCAGAGATGTATAAAAACCAATTGGCATATTCTCAAGAAGCCATGAAGGTTGAGGAGGATTTGCAGCGAACCAGGGGATTACATGGGGAGGCGGTGATCCGTCATGCCTTTGGTTCGCAGGAACAACAACGGCAGTTGGGGGGATATGAGAAAGCATTTGATGAAGTGGGAGATTCATTCCGATTTTAGGTTATGCAAATCAAGCTCTCTCATGTAGGATATGCAGTGTCTGGGGTTGGCTTTTCTATGTTTATGGGTTATCTATCCGTTGCCAGCCCCGTTAGTCGATACATTCTTTGGTTTATTGGCATAATTTCCATCTGCTGCATAGTTCTGGGGTTATTCAACTTTGGCGGTTTAGTTATTAAAGGTTTTGGTTTCAACCGCAAGACTTTCACCATTGGGTTAATGCCTGGAGTGATATTCCTGTTTGTCTTCTTGACTTTAGTTGCAGCCGGTGTTGCGTTGGGGGTGAGGTAATGGGATTTGAATTACAACGTCTAACTGCCAGTAGCGTCATTCATGCAGAACGGAGTATTTTATGTTCTTTAGGAGCGAGTGCAGTGTTATGTCTGTCTGCTCCTTTTTTCTTAAACACTGATCGAATAACAACCGGAATCTTACTCGGCGCTGGGACGGTCAGTGCTGGGTTGTTTGGGGTATCCGCCCAAATCAGCGAAAGTAAGGAAAAAGTTTACCAGTCTTTGCTAGAAGCTGACTTGAAATCACTTAAACAGCATTTACAAGGTGAGGCTGTTTATGATTATGTTACGACTGCGATCGCAGCCAAACGCCGAGTTGCTGATTATGTGAATCGGCTACCAATGCAAGAGCGCCCCCGGTGGATTGCTGAATATCAGTTGCAAGGGTTGGTTACACTCCCAGAACCACCAGCACAACAATCACCTTCACCGACTGGTATTCCCAATCCCGATATTGCTGATATTGATGAAGAATTTGTGCAGTCCGTGATTAATCCGGGTGCGATGAAAGTTCTCCAAGCGATCGCAGCTAATTATCCTGAGTACATCAGAATTGATGGTGCTTGGATTGATGAACTGTGTGATGCTGCATCTAATCAAAATATGACCCTTCGCAGCAATCACCATTTTTACCTTTCTGGTGGCACACAATCTGGGAAGTCCACGCTGGCAGGCGTGATTATCAACAAAATTGCTGCAAAATCTCAAACACCAGCAATTGTGATTGGCAGCGATCCAAAAGATGATGTCACCAGATGGCTGTGCAAGTTTAGCCGTAAGTTTGACGGCATGAAAGAATTAAAAAATTGGATTACCTTTGCTACAGACCAAATTGACAAGCAAAAAGCAAGAGTTGCAAAAGTTGGTGGTGAATGTCAGGGCGTTCCCGAATTATTTCTTGCTCAAGATGAAGTTGACAGTGTTTATGGTGGTGGCAAGGGACTTCCGGGAATGGTTGATGCTGATACTGCCAAAGATTTGCAAGGTTTTTGGAACTATATCATCAAGTTTACTGCTGGACTTAAAGGGCATGGCATCTTTATGGGCCAGTCTCCATTGTCTGGAGAAACAGGATTTAGTCGTCCATCTCTGAAGAACGTTTGTTTTATTGCAACAGGGCAAACATCCTCTTATATTCTTGAACATCCTCAAGACTTTGTAAATGTCAAAAAAGAGATTTTGGAGATGTTAAGGCAAGCTTGCGAACTGCTCGATAAAGCTGGTGTGCGGTATGCCTTAGTAATTCCAACTCGTGGTAATCCCTTTGTAGCTCTAATTCCTGAATTTGATATCAAGGGAATGGAGCAAAAGCAGGACAAAGACAAGACTGATTCTGGTAGCACCACATCTACACAAAATAACCCACAACAGCATGTTGATTGGTATAAAGAAATTAGGAAATGGGCAACCGAACTAGGCAGAAAACCTCAGTATCAAGAGATCAAGCAGAAGTGGCAGGAGCTAACGGGGCAAGAATTAAACGAAAAAGGCGTTACCCTATTGCTGGAAAATCTCGGCTACCTGGACAATTAAACTGGAATGCTCGATATGGTAATCCCAAAGAGTACAGAAAACAAGTAGCGCTCGCTCACCGAAAAACTCACAATTATTGTGTAGTTTGTCTGACCAATAAAAGTGAAGAAATCCATCACGCTTACTATGGTAATGACATTATTGGGGTATCAACATTTCCTACGTGCTACCTTTGTCATAATGAGATTTGTCATAGTCCAATCAACTGGATTAAGAATCCTAGTAATCCTGTTTGGGGTAATCGTAATACTGACGAATTTATTACGAGATTGCGGCTAGGGTATCAATTATTGTATGGAGGGATTGTCTATGATTAAGCTGTTGCTCAAATATGCACCAGATTCAGTTGTTGATGCTGTAAACGATATTTCTTTAGCAGAACTGGACAAGCGAGGTTTAATAGGGTGGGCTGACGCACCGCCCCTGGAACTACATTCAGAAAACTCAGCATTTAATTTGGCTTCTCGTTTCACGGAAGTAACGCCTGATAATCTGCTAGAAATTTTCAAAACTATAGCTCAAATCTATACAAACTACGGCAATTGTTTAGCCCTACGATACTTAATGGAATTGTCAGCAGGATACTTTGGATTAATTGGAGTTGAATAAAATGTATAACGATGAATACGACAATTTGAGTTTTGAAGAGCAATTACATCTGACCGAAGAGGAGATGAGACGGCGGCACAATCAGCAGATGTTCTTGCGCCGAAATGCCCAATTATTGCAGCAAGAGTTAAGCTTTGAGGCTGAATTGTTAGAAGACAATCCAGAGTTAGCCCAGACGATTCATTCTTTTAATATGGAGGAGATTCAGAGTAATCAGCGAGGGCTACAGAGTGTTTTAGGTGCAGAAGGATTAGGGACAAAAGAGCAAAGTGTTTGGAGTAAGTTTTTTCCGGGATTGGGTGGGAGATAAATATGTCTTGGTCGAAATCTATTTCTCTTGATGTTGCTAATAAGCTTTTTGACGTAATTGGAGTTTCTTTTGAGCAGAACGAATTAGAGGGCGGTTACATCGCTAAACATGAAAGTAAAACCTTAAGAAGAGCAACCTTAACCGCTTGCTGTATGGCTGTTTTAACTGACTGGGTAACAATTAAGGAGAATTGAATTTATGTCGGATTTATCAGTTTTCGTGTTTGAGTCTCAACAAGTCCGATTCGTTGGTACACCAGAGAAACCAGAATGGGTCGCTGCCGATGTCTGTGCAATTCTTGAAATTAAGAACCCAAGTGATGCGTTAGGTTCTTTCGATGAAGACGAGAGGGGTCTAGTAGTCTGCCAACCCAAAAATGCTGGGTAAGGGCTGGGTAAAGGGTAAAGGGTAAAGGGTAAGGGATTTAAAACCTTTTCCCCTTCCCCCTTTCCCTTTACCCCGCAAAGTTCACTTGGCGAACTACTAGCTAATGTCTATACCCCTGGTGATGACAACCCTCAAGGACAAGAAATGCTTACAGTGACTGAAGCTGGACTTTACCGATTGATTTTCAAATCCCGTAAACCAGTCGCTAAACGTTTCCAGCGCCCTTGTTTTTCACGAAGTGCTTCCCTCACTGCGGCGTACTGGGAAGTACGAAATGCCCAAGCCAAACCAACAACAAAATATTAAACCCACGCTTGATGAACTCGTTAGCTTTGGGCAAAAGGTACTTGCTGGTACAAGGCTGAGTGCAGAACTACAGACAATCACCGTTGTACGAGGCGTACAAGCGTTGTACCCAGAAATCGCTCCGATGGCCAAAGAACTGGTCGGAGCAATTGGGGAAATTATTGCTACTCCTGACCGACATTTGTCCCCAACTGCAATTGGCGAATTGTATGCCGAACAGCAAGGACTACCCAAGCCAGTCAGACCAGAAATAGTTAATTGTGTTTTGGAATCAGCAGGACTTCAGCGCAAGGAGGTTCAAATTAAGACTAACCCTCTTTTGTCAGAGTGGGAGAATCCAATCGCCCAAACGGTTACAGGACTTTAATTTCCACGTTCTGTCTATAAATTTTAATTTCTGTTAGAAAATAAAGCTTCAAACCTTGATGAAATCAAAGTCTTAGAATCAGGCTGAGATTATTTTTCTCCGAGAGTCACAAAACAGGGCTAATACGAATGGCAAATCACAACGAAAAAATATCTGGCATCTGACTGAAGCTGGCAATCAGTGGGGAACTGTGACCCGTGATAAAGCAAAAACTCACGACAAAATTGTGGAACACGTCCGGTGGTTGCCGGATGTTTTGGAAGTAATTAACTTGAGTGTACAGATGTAAATTTAAATATTCTCCACAGTTCTAATTTATGTTGCCATCAAAATTTGTAGAACTTGCCGATTTTCCCGATCGCTGGCAGGAACGAGACTTACAACAATACTTGAGCGCAGTCGCTTTAGTTTCTATCACGGCATCCCAACTGAAGCGAGAGTTCACTGACTGCCAACAGATTAACCAAGTATGGAATTGTTTGTTTTCTCAAAAAAGGCCGTTATCTTAACAGGTTTAAACAACAGCCAGTAGTGCGTAAATTTTGTGACAATTCGCTTCAAAAATTCTTTCCACTCAACGCAGACTCATTGACTGCTGCGTGTGAGCAACAAATTG
This sequence comes from Desmonostoc muscorum FACHB-395, assembly GCF_014698035.1. GTDB lineage: Bacteria > Cyanobacteriota > Cyanobacteriia > Cyanobacteriales > Nostocaceae > Nostoc > Nostoc muscorum_A. Next base: position 8,821 of record NZ_JACJSF010000141.1, on the reverse strand, counting down.
AGTTGGAATTATTTAGATGAGTAGAGGCTGTTGCTAACATTACAATTGCTGTTATTCAACATTCTGTTTTCTTCAGTCAACAAGAAAATGCAGAAATAGCATACATCTACTAGCTGTATCTATGCTGCTTAATGATAAATGTTTTCAATGGTTCGGATAGAGAATATACTTACAAAGTTTTGGAAATGCCTTCTATTTCAACTTCTTAGCGTATCACCTGTCTTAACTTCATCCTCAAAACCCGGATCTTAGCTTGGATATTTAGGTCAGAATAGTTATTCTGCATATTAATGATTTCTTTTAATTAATGACAACTGCATTTAGTTGAGCAAAAATAAAACAGGAGTCAGAATACAGAATACAGAATACAGAATTCAGAATACTCTACCCATAAAGGGATAGAGTTTTAAGGCGAGAATATTTTAATTTTTTTTCGCACACTAGGGGCAAAGTTTTAACCAATATTCGTCACCCACTCGTACAGAATTCATACTGAATTCTGACTCCTGAGTTCTGAATTCTTTTTATAAAACATAACTATATCTATCCAAGTTCTATCTTGAATGGGCATAGCTATCTAACACCATTGTATTTTTTGTAATATTTAACATGAAGAAGTTATTATCTATTCCATTATTTTGAAGAATCAATCTTCAGCATTAAGGGATATTACACAAAATGCTTCTTCCCATTTTTCTATTTTATTAAAGGTAATTAAGTACAATAATGATAGTTAACGATTTCAACATAAGTCAGCATTTTTTATTTGATGCTATCCAAATAGAGTTAGAATTAAGCCCTGATGAAGCTCGAATTTTAGATGAATATTGTCTTCAATCAGAGTTTACTTATGATGAAGTCATTCAGCAGCTTATACAGAAACATCTTGATTTACAAAAATCTAACTAAGCAGATTTAGTATTTTTCCACCGCTGATTTAATTCGTCTGGCTGACTGTTCTCCTGATGAACTTGTTCAATTGCGTTCATTTCTAGAGAACGAATCAATTCCCGAATTACATCAGTTGCAGGTCTTCCAGTACTTTAACAATATTTTTCCAGCTTTTTAGTTTCACTATCAGTTAACCCTTAACCTAGAAAGAGAATCATCCAACACTACTTGAACCTCACACGACTCAAAATCGCATGAGGTTTAATCTAGATAATAGTATAACGAACTACCTTTGTTATCAGAATATGTACAAATGATATATACTAAGCCACGCTTTCAACCAAGTTAACTTTGAGCCTGAGCCAGAATCGGTAAGGTAATCACAAATTCTGTTCCAACACCCAAGGTAGAATTCACATCCAAAGTTCCGCCATGTTTTTCTACAACAATAGACTGAGCGATCGCTAATCCTAATCCTGTTCCTTTACCAACACCTTTGGTAGTAAACAAGTCGTCAAATACTTTTTGTTTAATTGATTCACTCATCCCTTGACCATTATCAGCAATCTTCACCTCAACCTGTTTGTTTTTCAATGAGGTGGTAATCATAATCTGATTAGGATTGGCTTTAATCTCCTTAAAACCCCGATCTGTATTTGATTCATCCAAGGCATCAATAGCATTCGCTAGTATGTTCATAAATACCTGATTTAATTGACCTGGAAAGCATTCTACTTCCGGCAAATTACCGTAGTTTGTGATAACTTCAATCTTCGGACGTTGCTCATTTGCTTTCAGACGGTGTTTGAGAATTAGAATGGTACTATCAATGCCTTGGTGGATATTGAAAGGTATTTTGTAGTCTCGATCGGCACGGGTGAAAGTGCGGAGACTGGTACTGATATCTTTCAGTCTGTCACAGGCTATCGTCATTGAATCAATCATTTCTGGTAAATCTGATAAGCTATATTCCAAGTCAATTTCTTCGGCATGGATGAGAATTTCATCTCCCGGAGCGGGGAACTTCTTCTGATAAAGCTTTAAGTGGTCAACAATATCAGCAAAGGTAGGTTTAGCTTGTTTTACACTGGTAGCAATAAAGCCCAAAGGATTATTCATTTCGTGAGCTACTCCAGCAACCAATTGACCGATAGAGGACATTTTTTCGCTTTGAAGCAAATGAGCTTGGGTGCTTTGGAGTTCTTTAAGAGTCTGCTCTAAATCTTCCGCTTTTTGCCGTAAAGTTTCTTCCGCTGCTTTGAGTTCGCTGATATCCCTTGCGATCGTCGAAAAATATTCAACTTCTCCGTCAGGTGATTTGTGAGCAATAATCAGTTGGGATATGGGAATTTCTCGTCCATCTGCTTTTAAAACAGCCGTTTCCCCAACCCAATCACCGACTCTAACTGATTCTGGTAATCCTTGATTCTGGATAATCTCATTTGCCCATTTAGGATGATTTTGGGACAAATTTCTCCCTTGAACCGATTCTTCTTCCCCTAGCTCCAACATTCTACGAGCTGCTTTATTAAAGTAAAGAACCTGCCCAGTTAAGTCAGCAGTGCTAATAAAGTCTGGTGCTGCTTCTAGAATTGCCAACAACTTCGCCTGTTCTTTCTGGGCTTGTTTATGCTCACTAATGTCACGAGCTACACCAACAGTCATTATCACTTGGCCTAGTTCATTGCGGATCGCAGATTTGATTGTATGGAATAGGCGTACTTCGCCATTGTAACGAGTTACTGGCTCTTGGGGAATTTCTAGGGTCTGTCCACTTTCAAATACGTAAGCATCATCTTTGATATATTGCAGGGTATGCTCTGGTTCGCTGAAGGGTGCATCAATCATATTTTGAAGCTGTGACTCACTCATCCCGTAATAATTACGAAAGGCCTTATTTGCCCAAATAATTCGAGATTTGGCACCTTTAACTAGTACCATATCTGTAATCGCATCAAGGATTTGCTGATAGGTCTTTTCATTTTCGCGCAGGGCGCTTTCTGTTTTTTCGTTTTCGCGTAGGGCGCTTTCAAAAGACTTTACTTTTGTAATATCCTGCACTGTTGAGACAATACTAATTACCTTGCCATCAACGTTAGTTATCGGAGTGTGGCACCAATCACAAATAATCACTCTTCCATATTTTGTCAGATTCTTACTGAGATTATTACCTCCCACTTTCTCTTCAATTAATAACTCCATTATTTTGATGGCTTGTACTCTCTCACTTTCTGGCACAATTATTTCTGATACCTGACAACCAAGTACTTCGCTTTTGCTGTATCCAAATAGTTGTTCAGCAGCCAGATTCCATTCTATTACTTGAAACGCTGTATTCCACTCAATTAAAGGCAAAGGATTTCGTTCTATAAGTAATACAAGTTTATCTTGCAACTGTTTCAAATCTGGCTCTGCTAATTGAAAATCAATTTTCTGTCCATTTCTACTGACTTCATCAACTTTCAGCACTTGGTTTACAGAAAAATTGTTACCGGATTGAATGCCTTGCTGTTGAAAGTTCATCCTGTCTAACTGACTAATAGATTTGCTTGGTACTTCTATCTAGGATTCCCTATCCTTTAGATAATGTAACATTCCTCTTTCTAATAATATCCATCTGTTGGAAATCGTACTAAAAAGAGAACAATCTGAAGGCAGAAGTACGTTCGTTCTTAAGAGTCATTTGAACTAGATGCGGCTTACACAGATAAAATACAGACTCAGTATGGAATTAACCCGCCCTCTACACCCCATTAATGAAAATGGAAGTAATAATTGGGGCGGGGTATGGACACAGAGTCAGAACTCAGTGATTCTTGCTGGGAGGAAGTTCAATATTACGCTCGGCTGGCAATTGAACGAGTAGACTACGGTGTTGATGCGCTTAAAGAGCTACTCTGTACACTAACAAGCGCACTGCTCTATTCACTTTCGTGCGATAGCGTAACCGCTTTTTCCGGTGGCGTTCGTCGAACGCGAGTGCGTTCCGCAGGAAAGGCATTGCCTCTCGAACGCGAGTGCGTCTCTGAAAGAGAAGAGAAGGTATCGCTCAAAACATTGAGGCAAAAATTTACCCCCCAATACCTTGGCCACTCTTGTAGTTCATAGCTCTGGGTTTCCTCTTACCTATAGGGACTACTTTCGATTGCTTGGGAGGTTGAGGAGGGCGGCATGTTTCACAGTAGAGCGGTCGCACACCAAAAGTTTCTCGTTGTGTGGGTTGTTCACACTGCTTACATACAAAGTTAAAAACGCGAGTGTGAATTTCCCGCTTGTGCGCTCTGACAGTGTACTCTCTGACATTGATTGTTTTGCTGGACATTGATCAGTTTTTTAAGTTGCTATTTATAAATATAGTTTCTTGTTTTTGACTAATAGTATAGCCAGAGCATCATCTTCATGATTAAAACAAGGATAATTGCCCTGGGGAAATATTACCTTTACGTCCGCGATGATACTAGAGCGGGAAATCAATCTAATTAATTAAGATACTCCTTAATATCACTTTTTTGACAGCGAAGAATAGAGAGCGCTTTATGCTCAAGCTGACGGATTCGTTCTCGACTCAAGTTTAAGCGATCGCCAACTTGAGTTAAGCTCAGTTGATGATCATTCTCTAACCCAAAACGTAGAGTTAGTATTTCTCGTTGTATAGGGGGTAGGGATGCCAGCAGATTATTCAAATCAAGGCGCAACAGTTCCTTGGTGAGCCGTTCGTCTGAGGAAATACTCTCATCAGGTAAGATATCCAATAGCTCAGTGTCTTGATTGTCTCCCACACGCAAATCCAGAGAAACTGGCTGCTTCGAGACACTGAGATATTCTCGAACCTGGTTAGGGTTTAAATTTAATTCTTCAGCAATTTCGGTGACAGTAGCATGGCGACCAAGCTTTTGAAAGCTTTCACGCTGTACTTTTTTAATTTTATTAAGTCTTTCGGTTAGATGAGTTGGCAATCGAATAGTACGAGATTTTTCTGCAATTGCACGTGTAATTTCCTGACGAATCCACCAGTAAGTATAGGTTGATAGTTTGTAGCCTTTGTTAGGGTCAAACTTTTCGATTCCTCGTTGCAGTCCCAGTGCCCCTTCTTGGAGCAAGTCGAGAAAATCTAAATTGTGGTTCTGGTATTTTTTGGCAATAGAAACCACCAGCCGTAGGTTAGCTGTCACCATTTTCTCTTTAGCTTTTTGACCTTGTTGAACGATTGACTCTACTTCAGCTTCGCTTTGCCCAAGCAAGGTAGCTAATTCTCTTGTGGTTGGTTCTCGGTTGAGTTGAAGTGCGAGGCTTGAGCGCTGTTCTTCAATCGCCATCATCTGCTGCACAAGCCTAGCATTTGTAATTTCTTGCTCAGGAGTTAGCAGAGGGTAGCGTCCGATTTCTTTAAGGTAGGAACGAACTAAGTCGGTAGTTGGGCTGGGCATACTTTCAATTAAATGTGACGAATACTTTTATTTTTCGTTTGACTAAAATCTTTTATTTCAACAATTAGCTAATAACTTAAATCTTAACTATAGACTTAGAGGATGTTTGAAAAGTTTTAGGGAGTCAAAAATTAAGCCAGTCGCTTCAGCATAATACGGATCATTGCAAGGTAGATAAATGTTTCTGATGTTTCGGGCAATAATTCATAGTCTCTGACCAATCGGCGACATCCCATGAACCAACCGAAAGTGCGTTCTACCACCCAACGTTTTTTGAGCAAAACAAAACCCTTAGTTTGCTGTGGTCGCAGCACCACCTGGACAATCCAGCGACAAAAATTCATGACCCATTGCATGAAAGGCTCTCCATCAAACCCACCATCAACCCAGATGGTTGTTAAGCGAGATTGTAGCTGAGACTGTTTGACTCGTTTGAGAACTTGTTGACCACCAGCGCGCTCACCCACATTGGCAGCTGTGACCAAAACTCGTAACACTAATCCCAAGGTATCGACTGTGATAAATCGCTTACGCCCTTTGATTTTCTTACCTGAATCAAAGCCCACGTCTTGGCTCACCATCGCCGCACTTTTCACACTTTGACTATCGATGATGGCTTCCGATGGACTTTTGTGCCGTTCCTGCTCTATCCGCACCCACTCCCTGAGACTGTCATGGATTAACAGCCAAGTCCCATCTTTGCGCCAATTACGGAAATATGAGTACACTGTCTGCCAGGGCGGAAAGTCTCCCGGTAGCCCTCGCCATCTCACTCCTTCTATCAAAATATAAAAAATTGCATTTAGGACTGACCACATATCGACTTCACGCTTGCGTCCGCCGGGTTTTGCCTCTGGAATCAAGTCACTCAGAAATTCATATTGGTCACGGGTCAGATTGCTGGGGTATGCTTTACTCATCTCACTCTCTCGGTGCTGTTTACTATTCATTCACAGCTTATACTGAGAGAGCTTTTTTACACCCTGCCTGACTTTTCAAACACCCTCTTAGCCCAATGTTTCTTTTGTCAAACAAGTTTATAACTATAATACTTGAAATCTTCAAATAGGTAAATACTAAAACTTGTCTGATTTTGTAACTAAGTTTTAAAGTAATGAAGAAATTTAGTTAGATTAAATCAAAGATACGCTACGCTAAATTTAGAGTGAAGTCCTCTCTTTAAGAGAGGATATGTTCAAATTCGCTTCATATTTGGACAAGGCTAAAAGACGCTTTGCGTAAATCAATTGAAAATTACAAATACTTAGTTGAGAAAAAATCATGGATATGCAATCTCTACTCACTTTGACAATAGTAGCTATCTTTTGGGCATTCGTTACTCTTGTCATGTTCCAGTTCATTAACGGACTATTTGTATCGGCTGCTAACGTTAGCAATCTGGTTTCAGTTAGCAATGGAAATATAGCCGCTTCTACAATTCCATCAGTATCAGAAATAATCACACCACAAGCGATGACTTTTGAAAAGTTGCCAGATCCTTGGACACTAGAGGATGAAGTTGTTCATCGTACCAGTAACGAAGCAGTTATTATCTCATTCCCTATATTAAGATTACTGCCTCCAGTTAAAGAAATTTCATCACAACCAAAACGTACTACTCGTTCAAACAAAGCTAACAATCCTGCCAACAAGTCGCCAAAAACTAAAAAGGCTGATGTAAATTCTTCAGGCAAGCGCAAACCAGGCAGACCGCGTAAAGCTGCATAAAACTAAGAAGGTAAAAGGTGAGAGGGATAAAAATTTCTTTTCTCTCTTCCTAATACTTTATTCTTAGCCTCCGACTGACAACGGAGGCTAACTTCTTTCCTGAAAAATAGTGAACGTTATGTGCCTGTTTGATAGCTAACAAAGCCCACATATTAGCTTCGCTTTTTCAAGAGTGAAAATTAAAATTATATAGTCCAATGGTACAGCAACTTTTCACTCAAGGTTCTTTATTCGATTTGCAAACAGTAATCGATTATGGGCAGTCAGTTATTAATGTTGCCCAAGAGCTTGCAAAAGTTTTAATAGATAATCGCCCTCTCTCTACGAAAACTGTTTCTTCCCAGATGAATCGCTACTTTCTAGGCACTGCTGCGTCTGGTGCGTGGCAGTGGAAAGACGCTTACGAAGCTGTGGAAGTGGCGCAAATATTATATCTGCGTCAAAAAGGTTACAAGCCTTTATTAGAGTCGCCGCTAACAGTATTATTGGAATTGGAGAAGTTAGTAGCCCTGTGCCCAACGCAAACACGGCGTAGTGAAGAGTCAGTACAGCTTCAGCAATTCTCGACACCTCTGCCGCTTGCTTATCTGGTAGCCAAAGCAGGATTTATACACGGTACTGACTTGATTCTGGAGCCTTCCGCCGGAACTGGCTTATTGGCACAAATGGCTAAACTGCACAGTGCAAGTCTGATGCTCAACGAGCTTGCACCTGATAGATCGAAGATTCTGCGTCGGTTGTTTCCAGGTACACCGCTATTCTCTGTAAACGCTGAACAGATTAACGACTATCTGGTTGGCAAGACTCAGCCCTCAGTTGTGCTGATGAATCCACCTTTCTCCGTATCTCCCAAAATCAACAGTCGCAATCCCGACGCAACAAAGAGCCACATCAACTCGGCATTGCAAAGACTGGCTGACGGTGGACGGCTTGTAACAATCACAGCCAATTGGTTCTCTCCTAATAATCCTACTTGGCGAGAGACTTTCCTTAAGTGGCAGGATTTTGCGCGAGTTTTAATGTCAGTCGGGGTTAACGGCAAGGTTTACTCAAAACATGGTACACAGATCGACACTCGGATTACAGTGATCGACAAGGTTCCGGCTGATAATCCTGGCGACATCCCCTGTATTTCCGAAACCTTGGACTTGCCCGAACTGCTGGCGTTGATTGAGCAGTTGCCACAGCGATCTTCGTGGGAACGCTCAGAAAAAGTCAAAGCTGCTGCGAAGGCAATTGTTGTTCAATTGCCAAAGCGTATTACAGTTGCACAACCAGAAACAGTTTCCTTTCTTCCAGACGACTTAGTAGTGCTGGAATATGAGGTTATCGAGTGGACGGCTAGTGAGGGTTTGAAAGATACTCTATACGAAACCTATCGTCCACAGCGAATCCGAATCAAGGATGCTTTACCTCATCCCTCGCTACTCTGTGAGAGTGCAGCCCTAGCGCTTGTCTCGCCACCACCACCCACTTACAAACCGCATCTCCCGCGAAACATTGTCTCACAATGATTGTTATCTGAAGCACAACTTGAAAGCGTTATTTACGCAGGTCAGGCGCACGGTGAATTTCTTTCTGGGTCTTATATTGTCGATGATTCATGGGATAATGTAACTGTAGCGGCTCAAGGCGAAGAAAATGCTGTAAAATTTCGTCGTGGCTGGTTACTGGAGAATTCTGAAGTTTTCTACCCATTAAAAATCACTTTGGCTTCCTATCTACGCTAACTTTTGTAACTTAATCAAGTTTTGCTTGAGTTAAGCAAGTTTTGC
>NZ_JACJSF010000140.1 GCF_014698035.1 Desmonostoc muscorum FACHB-395 | reverse complement strand
ACTTCAGCTTAGTTACTTTTTATTTTCTTGACGCAATACACTTGCTGTATAATTGCTTTCAAACTATAATATTTTCAAGGTTCGGTATCCCTTTTCGCGAGTCGCTTTAAGCTCTCCGCTTCAGGCACTTATTCAATATAGCGAACACACTCCCTTGTGTCAACTATTTTCTCCAAAATAATTTTGGACTGCTTCTTTGTCCCCTGAAACTTCCCACAGTGCCGGGTTCTAGGCAACAATGGTTTATGCACTGTGCCAACTAAGGATGGGGGAAGCGTGAATTTTCAATCCGTAATAGCTTTGTTGCATCACTTCTGGGGCGAGCGCGGTTGTCTTATCGCCCAGCCCTACGATATTGAGAAGGGGGCTGGTACTAAGAATCCGCAGACATTTTTAAGAGCGTTGGGGCCGGAACCGTGGGCTGTTGCCTATGTTGAACCATGTCGTCGCCCAACGGATGGGCGGTACGGTGAAAACCCTAACCGTTTCCAACACTATTATCAGTACCAAGTTCTGATTAAGCCGTCGCCAGATAATATCCAGGAGATTTATCTTGATTCATTACGGGTTTTAGGTATTCGTCCTGAAGACCACGATATTCGGTTTGTAGAGGATAATTGGGAAGATGCAACGGTGGGAGCTTGGGGTACTGGATGGGAAGTATGGTTAGATGGGATGGAAATTACTCAATTTACCTACTTCCAACAGTGTGGGGGAATAGATTGCCGTCCTGTGTCGATTGAGATTACTTATGGTTTAGAGCGGCTGACAATGTATCTCCAGCAAGTGGAGGCAATTACTAAAATTCATTGGACGGACAATATTACTTATGGTGATGTTTTTCTGCAAAATGAGATTGAGCAGAGTACATACAATTTTGAAGCGTCTAATCCTGAATTGCTGCTGACACTGTTTAGTTTGTATGAGCAGGAAGCTAGTCAGTTAACGGAGAAGGGTTTGGTGTTACCCAGTTTGGATTATGTAATGAAGTGTTCGCACACGTTTAATCTGCTGGATGCTAGAGGTGTGATTTCGGTGACTGAGAGAACTCGCTATATTGCCAGGATTCGGCATTTGGCTAGGAAGGTTGCTCACTTATATGTAGAGCAAAGGGAGAAATTGGGTTTTCCGTTGCTCAAAGATTTAAAACCAGTCATACCTGTTGGGCAAGTAGAAGTCGCGGCTACACAGACGAAATCTGCCTCCGCAGGTTAGCAAACCTTTGATTTTGCATTCTAATAAGCTAGGCATATCTTTAATCATGTAGCTATTGCTAAAGGTCAGAAATACCGTTGAATCTGGAAGATTAAGGCTACAAGATAAGGCCCGCACAGGCGGGCTTTGTTCGTATAAACTTGATGGACTATACTTCACCACAGGCATCAAAATCTTTCAAAGATGTCTATTAAAGAGATGAAAAGCTTACGCAGAGGTACTCCAGCCGCAGATAATAAGAGTTTGGAATATTTGATTTTTGAATTTCATAGCCAAATTCAGCAACGCCAATTTTTCTCTATTGCTACTCTAGCTATTTTTAAGCCAGCTGCGAATTCTGGGTGTCAGGTGCTTTTACAAAAAATCTTATGATTCAAACCAGTGGTGTAATTATTTGTCTTGGCTACATTTTGGGGTTGCTGTTTACAGCAGTTCCTTGGGGTGGTGTGTGGATTTTGGTTCTGGGGATAGTGGGAGCAATTCTTTTTAGAAGACGCAGCAGTTCACAACAACTTGCCCAAAAAGCAGAAAAGGCTGGAAGCAAAAATAAGGCAGTGCCTAATACCTGGCAAACTAATCCCCATCCTCGAATATGGCTAGCTGCTGGCTTAGTAGGATTATTGGCAACTCTATATTTTCAATGGCGAGTGCCGCAACCAGGTGCAAAAGATATTAGTCAGTTTGTTCCACCTGGAAATAGCAGTAATCAAGAACAACTTGTGATTGTTCGTGGGGAAGTGGCAAGTAATCCTCGCTTAACTCGCAGTCAGCGAGGACAATTTTGGCTGGAAGCAACTCAGATAGATGAGGTCAAAAATGAAAAAGGTTCAGCAGGTGTCCCAAAAGGAGTAACGGGCAAATTGTATGTGACAGTGCCTATACTTCAGGCGACTGGGTTATACCCTAGTCAACAAATTGCTGTGACTGGGATTTTGTACAAACCAAAGGCGGCTTCCAATCCTGGTGGTTTCGATTTTCAGAAGTTTCTTAAGCAGGAAGGAACATTTGCTGGTTTGATTGGGCGACAAATAAATGTTTTGGATCAGGAACGGAAATGGGGATGGTGGCAAATTCGGGAGCGAATTGTGCGATCGCAAGTTCGTTGGTTGGGTATCCCTGAAGGGCCGCTTGTCAGTGCAATGGTTTTAGGTAGCAAAGCTGTTGATTTACCTTACGATATCCGCGACTTGTTTGTACAAGCAGGATTAGCTCATGCTTTAGCAGCTTCTGGGTTCCAAACTTCTTTGATCTTGAGTGTGATCTTACAGTTAACCAGACGGGCAAAAAAAGCAACGCAATTTACCCTTGGCTTTTTGGCTTTAATCATTTTTCTAAGTTTAACAGGTTTTCAACCTGCGGTTCTCAGAGCCGTAATTATGGGTTTTGCAGCATTAGTGGGTTTGCTATTAAAAAGGAAGGTAAAACAGTTCGGCTCGTTACTATTAGCAGCAACTTTGTTATTGGTGTTTAATCCTCTATGGATTTGGGATTTAGGTTTTCAATTGAGTTTTTTAGCAACGCTGGGATTAATCGTAACAGTACCTGCATTAGTCAACCGCCTAGCATGGCTACCACCTGCGATCGCTTCTTTAATTGCCGTTCCCCTTGCTGCGACTCTTTGGACTTTACCTGTACAACTTTCTGTATTTGGGGTTGTACCATCTTATAGTTTGTTGCTGAATGTGGTTAGTACTCCATTAATTTCGATTATTAGTATAGGTGGAATCATTAGTGCTTTAGTAGGTTTAATTTGGACTCAGGCAGGAAGCTTCATTGCATCGGTGTTACATTACCCGACAGACTGGCTAATTAAATTAGTGGAGTTTTTTAGCAAGTTGCCAGGAAATTCTGTTGCTGTAGGTAGTATATCCACTTGGCAGCTTTTGACGATTTACTTACTGATTATACTGGTTTGGCTAGTTCCTTGGTGGCAGCGACGGTGGTGGGTTGCTAATGTGATTGCCATTGGTTTAGTATTCATCCCCCTTTGGCATTCTACAAATACATTATTTAGGATAACGGTATTAGAATCTGGTACGGAACCAATTGTAGTTGTTCAAGATAGAGGAACTGTAACTGTAATTAATAGTGGTGATGAAGGGACTGGACGTTTCACAATCCTACCGTTTTTACAACAGCAAGGTATAAATCAAATTAATTGGGCGATCGCAACTGATTTTCAAGGCAATGAAAGTAATGCTTGGTTAGAATTATTGCAACGTTTACCAATCAAAAATTTTTATGAATATTCACCCAATCCAGAAAATTCTATTGCAACTCAGGCAATTCAACAAGAATTACAAAAGCATCAGGGATTTTATCAACCAATGGCAGTTGGTCAAGCTGTCAAAACGGGTTCAATAGTGGCGCAGTTAATCAACGCTCAATTACCCATCTTGCAATTGCAAATTTTAGATCAAAATTGGTTATTAGTCGGTAATGTCAAGTCTAAAGAGGTACAGCAATTAGTTAAAAATGGGAGCTTGCCTCGTCCACAAGTCCTGTGGTGTTCCCCTCAGTCATTAAAAGATTTAGTTATTGCTCTGCAACCACAAGTGGCGATCGCTTCTTCTGTTAACTTTGATCCAAAGGTTTTATCGGAACTAAATCAAAGCCAAACTAAACTATTTTTTACCGGACGCGATGGGGCTATTCAATGGACACCTGATGGTCAGTTTGAGGCGTTTATTGAAGCAGCAGAAAACAAATCTTCTATCTTATGAAAAACTCACAATTCAGGAATTTTAAAAGTACGATATTTATTTTTAGGCAAGACTAGCTAAAAATGAGTTTTATAGATTACAGCCTAGTTAGTACTTAATGAAGTTTCACATTCGCCTACATTATGACAGTCTGGTCTTTGACTGACACCCAATACTTGTTGGATTTTGGGTAAAAGAGGGAAAGAAAAAACCTTTAACCTTTTTCCTGAACCCACTTCCGATTGAAAAATGCAAAACCACAAGCACTATTGGACTAGAACTAACTACTTTAAATTAAAACACAGCATTTTTTAATGAAGTCATGGACTAGACTTGATTATTTACAGAACCAAATCATCTTAATTATTTAAAATCCTACAGTAGTGGAAATACTTATTTTATTTTTACTTATTTAAATATTTCTTTTACATTGTGCTTATAATTCTTGCTCTAAAAATAGTTAAGCTTCATACTTGAGAATAAACCATACTTTTTTACTATTGCTTAGAAAAACATCTATCCTACTTCACGATCACTTGAACTAGATGTCATTACTTATACCATTGTAGTAGCATCTTAAATGATTGATATTAGAGAAGTAGTTTAAAAATATAGCTTGCTGTCCCCTACATGAATAAAAAATGGGCTGCTAAACGACTTACCATCAATCTCACATCAAGCGAGGCACAGAAGCTTGAACAATACTGTTCAATAACAGGGAGACCAGCAACTGATGTGATTCGGGAGTTAATTCGCTCTCTTGCTACTCAGGAGGAAAAAGGCTTGCAAACTTAGTAAATCATACTGAACAAAAAACAAAATTATGATAATCACATCTAATTAGGGAGTGAAATAAGTATTTCAGGGTTATTAGTTATTTCCCTGAAAACACACGCTATAGGTAGCAACTGAACACTTAGCTATGCCCAATATAGATGGTTTTGAGGTAATAGTTCACCTATAAGTGAATCCGTAAATCGGTTTTGCTCTCAGTATCAGTGCCAGCGTTTTCTAGGAAAATCACTAAGGAAGTTTAGAGGCAGGGGCAACAGTATTCCTGCCCAAACTTCTCTAGAGCTACAAATTACTCAATAAGATTTGGGATAATAAAATTGTTCTCGCGTTTAAATTCGCTTCTTCTCAGACCTTTTTAAATTTTGAATTTTGAAGCTTTCAATTTTAAAAACTTTTGAGTAAGACGTTCGGCGATGGCTCAGTAGAGCCGCGATGATGCCGTTCGCGTATAATTCCGTAGGAAAGTCCAAAATTTAAAATTCCCCTTTTCAAGACAGACACTTAAAAAGTCTGGTTGACTAATAAGGGAATATCAAAAATAAATTATTCAGCAAAATATATTAAGGTTAGCGTAGCGATCGCTAGCCCGGAAGTAACGATAACAAGTTTTTGTCAATTGGGGGACACACCTTTATTGACATTGCCCATCCCATAATCAGTAATGGCTTTACCAAAACTTACTCTTTCGATTCACATCCAGGAGTACAGTGATCGCCCCTTCAACAGCTAAAAATTTGATCAGAGAGTGCGTTATTGTCGCTTATTGTAGGTATCGCTTGTTTTCAATTGCGACGGAAATTTCTCTTACGTTGTTTGTGTCTTGCAACTTCTTTGCGCTTGTGTTTTTCCAAAGGGGTTTCAAAGTGACGATTCTTTCTCATGTCTGGGAAAATACCTGCTTTGGAAACTTCTCTCTTAAATCGACGCAAGGCCGATTCAATTCCTTCATTTTCGCCCACAAATACTTGGGTCATTTTCATCTCCTACTTAATTGGTACTGGGCAATTTCAAACCATCCAGTAGATCGGAGCGCAAAAAGGGCAGATAATGATTCTGCCCTTAAGACGTTAAAACTTAATTTTTGATTTTAAAGCTTAGTAGCGTCCTCGGTTGTATCCGCCACCGCCGCCGCCGCGACGATCGCCACCGCCACCACCAAAGGAACCACTTCTGTCTTCCTTGGGTTTAGCTTTGTTGACTTTTAGGTCGCGTCCCATCCACTCAGCACCATCAAGAGCTTCAATGGCAGCTGTTTCTTCAGCTTCTGTGCCCATCTCTACGAAAGCAAAGCCACGTGGACGGCCTGTTTCACGGTCAGTAGGCAACTGAACGCGTTTTACAGAACCATGTTCAGCAAATACAGAGGTAAGGTCTTCTTGTGTGACCTCGTAGGATAGATTACCTACATAAATTGACATGCGTTATCTCCAAAATCATAGGTGTGTAGAGATTTAGATTTCGGAGACAAGCTTGTTAAGACCAAAAGGGAAAAGCCTGTCAATACTAAAAACAAACGCTGTAACCGAATTTTATTCTCACCTAACTACCTTAGCACATCCTTGAGTTCTTACCCATCCTAAAAAAGGAAGTACTAAGAGTCAGCGATCGCAGTTCACTCTCTCAAACATCCTCTAGGTAATGAATTTATAGGCAACTTTAACATTGAGTAGCAAAAATTGCCCAAATAATTGCAAAATAAATGCAGTTCGTCATTGTAACTACCTGGAAATGCCGAGTACACTTGCTGACGCACAGAATTTACTTTCTGATCTGATCGCCCGCTACTGTGAGCGTGTAGATTATCTGATGATTCGCCTTGAAGAAGCAGAAGGGACTGATATCTTGTTGCGTGGCGACAAGGTAGAAACCCTCAGTGAAGGTATCTCCATTGGTGGACATATTCGCGCTTGTTATAAGGGTGGGTGGGGGTTAAGCTGCTTCAACCAACTGGGAACAATTCAGGATCGGATAGAAGAAGCGATCGCTGCGGCGCGAATGGTTGGTGATGAAGAAACTTTACTTGCGCCCATTGACCCGGTGCAAGCAGTATGCGTTCTACCCCTAAAAGGCACTGATCCCCGAAAAATTCCACTTTCCAAGAAAAAACAATTGTGCGATCGCTATACTGAATTGCTCAAAAGTATTGATGATCGGATTACCACTACCTCGGTGCGTTATGGTGACAGCGCTCAAAGAGTGATCATTGCTACCTCAGAAGGAACTTTGATCGAGCAATCTTGGGTGGATATGGAAATGCGCTTTGCCGCCACTGCCAGAAATGGCGAAACCGTACAAACTGGACGGGAAACTACTGGTTCTCGCAAAGCTTACGAAGATTTAACTGATTTGGATGAACAGGTAAAAGGTGCGGCTCAAAGAGCGATCGCAGCTTTATCTTTACCACCTGTCAAAGGCAATACTTATACCGTAGTCATCGACCCAATTCTCACGGGTTTGTTTGTCCATGAAGCTTTCGGGCATCTTTCTGAGGCTGATATGGCTTACGAAAATCCTGATTTGTTAGAAGTTATGACCATTGGACGGCGGTTTGGCCCAGAAGAACTCCAAATTTTTGATGGTGCTGCCCCAGAAGGACATCGCGGTAGCTATTTTTACGATGATGAAGGCACGCCTGCTACAACTACGCAATTAATTAAAGATGGAGTTTTAGTTGGACGTTTACATTCTCGTGAAACTGCTGGCAAGTTGCAGGAAGCGCCTACTGGTAATGCCAGATGTCTGAATTATCACTTTACTCCCATTGTGCGGATGACAAATACCTGGATTGAACGGGGTAAAACACCAGTCAAAGACTTATTCACTGATATCAAAGAAGGAGTTTATGCCCGTAATTGGTTGGGTGGAATGACGAATGGCGAAATGTTTACCTTTAGCGCCGGGGAAGCTTGGATGATTAGGAACGGCAAAATTGCTGAACCTGTGCGGGATGTAACGCTTTCGGGAAATGTATTCCAAACTTTAGCGGATATTGAGGCAATTGGTGATGATTTTTACTGGGATGAATCCGGCGGTTGTGGCAAGGGAGGACAAAATGGTTTGTCAGTGGGTTGTGGTGGCCCTAGCCTCCGAATTCAAGATGTAGTGGTTGGTGGTGAAATGTGATCTACCCGCCGCTATAACTGTTAGTCCGAGTAAACTTAGGTTTTTAGTAGTCTGTCAATCTTAAATTGATAGGCTACTAGTGGTCTATCAATTTAATTTTGCTAGGTTTGTAGTGAGCGATTTATCGCTTAAATCAAGGACTAAAGTCCTTACTACGAACTTTTATAACCCTTCAGAATTAATGAGACAGACCACTAGTTTCACTAAAGAATGCCTCAGTTTAAATCAGCTTGCTAGCCAGAAAGCAACGTTACGCATATAGATTTTGATGTTCTAAAGCTCGTGGATGCCATCTCCCGGTGGTTCATCCACAAATGAGTATAGCGATCGCTTTACACTAATGCTTAAATTTTTTCATTTCTCAACATCCCTCCAAAGTATGAAAATAACTCATAACTCTAGGTGGTAGCGCCAGTAATAGAGGATGACTTATATATATATATAAAGCTGATTTCATATTCACTCTAGTTTTATCTCCCACACCCATTCTCCGTTGCGCGTACTGGAGACATACTGCTTTATCTGAGCCATTTTTATAGCCTCAATTAAGCGTTCCTTAGCACAGCGACAGATATGAAAGCAGATCAATTCCTGAAAAACTATGCCGCAGGTGTCAGAGACTTTACTGGTGTCAACTTAAGCGAGGCAAACTTAAGGGAAGCCAATCTCAGTGATGTAATTTTAGATAGAGCTATTTTAGATGGAGCTAATCTGAGTCATGCTAACTTAGCCCAGTCCAGTTTGATTGAAGCAGACTTAAATGGAGCTGATTTGACTAATGCTAACCTCAGTGGTAGCAACTTAAGCGGAGCTATTTTGGATGGAGCTATCTTGGATGGCGCAGCAATGGAAGGAGCTAATTTGAGTCAAGCTGATTTGACGGTTGCTAAGTTGATTGAAACTAACTTGAGTGAGGCGGATTTGCAGGAAGCAAGCTTGATAGCGGCGAATCTAGATGGAGCGGATTTGAGTGGTGCAGACTTAACTGTAGCCGACTTATCCCAGGCAAATCTCACCCAAGCAGATTTGAACCAGACAAATTTGAGCGGAGCGAATTTGCATGGAGCCAATGTAGAAGGAACCATTCTAGATGAGAATGCTGAAATCTAATTTCTTTAACATGGCTTATGATGTGAAAAATAACTAGCAAACTAAACAATGGGCTTAAGCCCATTGTCTAAAAGCGATCAAATGTCCGCTACAGTTTATTTAGTTAGTTTATTGCTATTGTCTTGACTGGTTTAGCATCACTGACTTTTGATGAAAAATTATTCAGCCACAATTAACAAGTTTGTATGTGCATAGGCATCGCACATTTATGATAAATTAAATCCAGCTTCGGGCTGGATAATAGCTAGAGACAGTTTTGAGATTGAATGTTTTCTTGATTTTTAACTTACCAAATCAACTAAGGCGTTCGATTGGAAGCGGACTATAGATGAAACAGAGCAACCGCGATAATTCTCAGAAGTGAATACTGATAGTGTGATATTAGCTTGACCAGGATCTAATATGCGTTTTACCTTGCAGGTTTGCATTTTGTTGTTGCAGTAAGCAATAATGCGATCGCCAGCCTTGACATCCAACGCTTGAATTTTCACTTAATATCAACCTCGCCCAAGATTTTGTTTAGCTAAAATAAAATATATTGTTATATCTTACTTGCTCAACAATTTAAATATTTATTTAACTATAACACAAAAACTAAGGGTTTTAAATGCTATCAATTTAATCTTGATAATGTCAAGTTTATTTATCCTCAAAACTCTATTAAATGCTGGATTTTCAAAAAATAAGGATAAATACCGCCCTTCTCGCAGCACGGCATAAGCATGACTTACGCGTTGAAAACCGGAAACTCTGTTCGCGTAGCGTGCGCTTCGCGCCTTTCCTTAAAAAAGCTTGATTTTTTATGATTTTGTTCTCATATTCTGTATGGGAACGAGCAAAAACTCAATTAGTAAGACTTGGGTTGAAAATTCAGATGGTGGTAAATCCCCACTTTGCTCTAAATTTTTGCGAGTAAGATTTTTTATTTCTATGTTTTTGTTACAATTATTGAAATTTTTACCTAAAAATACCACTATGGCTTTATATGCTGAATTACATAGACATCTGGGCGGTTCCGTCGTACCGCGAGTTCTATGGCGATATTTCGAGCGACATTCTTCGGAGTTGATTTCCCGTTTTGCTGACTATTCACAATTTGAAGATTTTTACACCCGTCCACGCAACACCCTGGATGAGTATCTAGAATTACACACCTTGGTAGAAAGTGTGCAAACAGTTGAGACTTTGCCTTACTTTATCTATCGCTTGGTGCGGGGTGCTTACATCTTTGAAAATTTGGCTTATCTGGAACTGCGCTACACTCCCTATTTGCGGACACCTGAACATCTGAATCAATCACAGAGAATTGACAAGATGGCAGAAATTGTGAAAGTAGTAGGACTTGCTAGCCACCAGCCAGAACATCCGATTGTTACTAGCCAAATTCTCTGTATGCATACCCGCCTACCTTATGAGGTGAACAAGGCGATTGTTGATTTAGCGGCACAAAATCAGCAGTATGTCTGTGCAGTCGATGTCGCAGGGGGTGATAGCTATTATGCCGATCGCTTAGAAGAATGGATTAGCTTATATGATTATGCGCGATCGCTAGGCGTTAAAACCACGGGACATCTATATGAAACCACCGCCGGTTGTTACCCCGAACTATTACCCTACCTGATGCGAATCGGTCACGGTATTCAAATACCCCTACTGTATCCAGAGTTACTTAATGATGTAGCTAGACGCGGACAGTGTTTAGAGGTTTGCCCGACAACTTACTTAAAAACTGGTACTTTGCAGGATATACGTCAACTCAAATTAGTTTTTGACCGTTGTTTTGATGCTGGGGTCGATATTGCTATCTGTACTGATAATGCTGGGTTGCACAATGTGCGTCTACCGTTTGAGTATGAAAATCTCTTAACTTACGACATTATCAGTTTTAAGCAACTTCAAGCTTGTCAGGATGCCGCTTTCCGTCATGCTTTCGCTTGGCCTTACAGTGAACGTCCTGCATCCTTGTTGAACGATTTGCTCAAACCTGAACCACCTAAAGTTTTGGCAACAAGAGATAGTAATTAACGACCACCTAAAGATAAGCAAAAAGTAAGGTGATTTAATGTTAATTAATGTTGCAATCACTGGTTTTTATTATGATGCTGTAAAGAAAGCTGTAATGCACAATAGATATCTTGCAAAAACAATGTTTTAGAAATTAAACTACAGATGTTCACAGATAATTCATCGGTGTTTATTTGTAGTTAATTTTTCGCTAATTCTGATTTTTGCTAGAAGTCTAGTGTGCAGTACAAAAAACCAGCAATGATGAAATAAATAGACTTAGATTAGTATGCCTGGGTTAAGTTTAAGCGCCAACACCTTCTGTAGCACCGCCGGCTGAAATCCAAGCTGCAAGGCCACCTTTGATTTCAGCTACTTCAACAAACCCTGCCCCTCTTAGAATTTGTGCAGCCTGGGTTGTATGCTCATCAGTGTCGCCATAAATATAGATATGGCGTTCTTTATGTAGGGCAGATTTGGCTTTAGATGCCAAATCGTCTAATGGAATGGGTATTGCTCCACTGATCCGACCGTGATTGTAGGTGTGGCGAGCGCGCACATCAACAATTGTAAAACCTGGTTGACCCCATTGCAAACGGGTCTTTAAATCATGGACATCAGCAACTAAATTATTACTCATAAGCTTTTCCTGCTTATTACCTCACAAGCAATTTATCAAAAATCGCCTTTTAATTGAGTTTTCAGTGTAATAAGTTAATAATTTGCAACTAGCTAGTTGAAAATAATCTCTCATATCTCCCTACTTCCCTTACCCCCAGAAGCTATAAACTATAATTTATGGCATCTACTATTCAAGCTCTACCAACAGAAGTCGTATATCTTATTACAGCTGGTGAGGTAATCGACTCTTTAGCCTCTGTGGTGCGGGAATTGGTAGAAAATTCCCTAGACGCAGGTGCAACACGAATTGTGGTTTCTTTATGGCCGCAGCAATGGCGAATTCGTGTGGCAGATAATGGTTGTGGAATGAACCTGGATGATTTGCAACAAGCAGCCACAGCCCACAGCACCAGTAAAATTCGCTCTAGTGCTGATTTATGGAAAATTAACAGTTTAGGGTTTCGTGGTGAGGCGTTACACAGCTTAACAACTCTGGCAGATTTGGAAATTTTGAGCCGTCCTGTGGGTGGAAAATTAGGATGGCGGATTAGCTATGGCGATGGTGGGAAAGTTGTGCAAGTTGAAGTAACTGCGATCGCACCTGGTACAGTAGTTACAGTTTCTCATCTTTTCGGTAATTGCTCATCACGTCGTCAGGGATTGCCCACAGTCGCACAGCAAATGAAAGCTGTGCAAGCCACAATTCACCAAATCGCTCTGTGTCATCCCCACGTCACCTGGCAGATTTGGCAAAATGACCGTCAATGGTTCACCATCTCTCCAGCTGCAACAACTGGGCAATTGCTACCGCAGATTTTACCCCAAGTGCGACAAGGTGATTTGCAAGAAATAAAACTCGAAATACCCAACCCATTAAACTCAGAACTCCTAACTCCTAACTCCTCACTCCTAACTCCCCACTCAGCACTCAGCACTCAGCACTCAGCACTAAATTTAGTGGTAGGATTACCCGATCGCTGTCATCGTCATCGTCCAGATTGGGTACGTGTAGCCATTAACGGACGGATGGTTAAGACACCGGAACTAGAGCAAACGATATTATCAGCATTTCACAGAACATTACCACGCGATCGCTATCCAATTTGTTTCCTACATCTTGCCATTTCCCCCGATCAAATTAACTGGAATCGCAATCCAGCAAAAACAGAAATTTACCTCAACGAAATCATTTATTGGCAAGAGCAAATTACCCAAGCAATTAACCAAGCGCTCAGTATCTCTTCTCCCAATCTCAAAGAAGCTGTTCACACAACACGAGTTAGTAAATTACTCAAAGCCGCAGAAGCCAAAGGCGGCTACGATTTCAATCCTCAAAATCCCAAGGAAGATCGCAAAAACCCTAATTCCTTAAAAGCTGTCGCTCAAGTTAGCAACACCTATATTGTGGCTGAACATCCAGGTGGTATGTGGTTAGTAGAACAGCATATTGCCCATGAGCGAGTTTTGTATGAGCAATTATGCGATGATTGGCAACTTGTCCCCATCGAACCGCCAATCATTCTTTATCAATTGTCATCAGCGCAAGTATCGCAACTGCAACGCATCGGTTTAGACATAGAACCCTTTGGCGAGCAACTTTGGGCAGTGCGAAACATCCCTGCACCTTTGCAACAGCGAGACGACTGTGCAGAAGCAATTTTAGAACTTAGTTGGGGAGGCGACTTACAAACAGCCCAAGTAGCTGTCGCCTGTCGCAGTGCCATTCGTAATGGTACACCGATGAATCAACAAGAAATGCAGACTCTTTTAGATAATTGGCAACGCACTCGCAATCCCCGCACCTGTCCCCACGGACGGCCAATTTATTTATCTTTAGAAGAATCAGCTTTAGCTCGGTTTTTCCGGCGTAATTGGGTAATTGGTAAAAGTCATGGAATTTAATTTTAAATTTAACGCAAGCGCATAAAATTTTAATTACCTTAACTGTTAATAATCTGTTCCACCGCAACAGAAATATCTGGAAATGCTAGCGATTGAATTGTTCCCGCAGTCAATGTCAATTTTGTTGCGTACTCTCCATCTAAGATTTCTCGAAACACCACTAAGTGTAGCTTTTTAAGATTTACAACCCAATACTCTAAAATACCTGCTTCTGCGTAGATTTTGCTTTTTATCTCTAAATCTTTTTCTAAACTTGAGTTAGCATACTCAATCAACCAAAAAATATTAGACCTCTTGCAAAAATATTTTATGGTATGATGTAAAGTTTTGTCGCTTGAATCAATACTACTTATGCGATACGAGCAAACAAAAAAGTTATCGAATCGGCAG
>NZ_JACJSF010000014.1 GCF_014698035.1 Desmonostoc muscorum FACHB-395 | reverse complement strand
TTAAAACCCTCATTCTTGCGTTCATAAATCCAGTTCCCCTGTTAGCAGGCTGACGAGGTTACGGGGATTACAAATTTTCTCTCCGCACAATTAATCCACCCTGCTTTCTAAGGGGGATTTAGGGGGATCAAGATATATGCAACTTCACATTAAATTGGTATAACTTCTAATTCCTAACTCCTGACTCCTGACTCCTGAATTCTGAATTCTTAAAATCTTTCCACACCTTCAAATTGCTTGACAGCAGACGCATTTGCTGCTTCTCCACAAGTTCGTGGTGTGGGGAATATCTTTTCAGGATTTGCTAACCCTTTAGGATTAAAAACTTGTCGCACCCATTGCATAGTTTCTAAATCAACTTGGCTAAACATCTGGGGCATATAGCACCTTTTCTCCGCACCGATGCCATGTTCACCAGAAATACTTCCACCAACTTGGACACAAAGCTTGAGAATTTTTCCACCCATTTCTTCTACTTGTTCCAATGCTCCAGGCACAGAATTATCATAAAGAATTAATGGATGAAGATTGCCATCACCAGCATGAAATACATTAGCAACACGATAACCATATTGTTCACTTAATGCCTCAATTTCATGCAGAACATAAGGCAACTGAGTCCGGGGAATTACACCATCTTGTACATAATAATCTGGACTTAAATGCCCAGCCGCAGCAAAAGCAGCTTTACGTCCTTTCCATAATTTCAATCTGGTTTCTGGGTCACTAGCAGAAGTGACATTTCGCGCCCCATTCTTTTTACAAATTTCAGTCACTCGCTGCTTATTTCCTGCAACTTCTACTTCTAAACCGTCAATTTCGATTAGCAAAATAGCAGTAGCATCACGGGGATAACAATTTGTGGCGACAACATCTTCAACTGCATTGATGCTGAAGTTATCCATCATTTCCATACCGCCAGGAATAATTCCAGCGCTGATGATATCAGAAACAGTTGCTCCGGCAGCTTCAATACTGGTAAAATCTGCCAATAGTACGCAAATTGATTCTGCACTTTTGAGAATTCGTAAAGTAATTTCTGTGGCTATACCTAAAGTGCCTTCAGAACCAACAAACACACCCGTTAAATCATAACCAGGCATTTCGGGGATTTGTCCACCTAAATCGACAATTTCTCCTTCTGGCGTGACAATTTTTAATCCTAAAACGTGGTTAGTGGTGACACCATATTTAAGACAATGTACGCCACCAGAGTTTTCAGCAATGTTGCCCCCAATAGAGCAGATAATTTGGCTAGATGGGTCAGGAGCGTAGTAAAAACCAGCACCACTAACGGCTTGTGTTACCCAACTATTAATCACGCCTGGTTGAACAATTGTGCGTTGATTTTCCAAATCAATGCTGATGATTTGCCGCATTAAGGAAGTGACAATCAAAACAGAGTCTTCCACTGGTAAAGCACCGCCAGATAGACCAGTGCCAGAACCGCGTGCGATGAAGGGGATAGAATACTGATTGCATATCTTTACCACTTGGGCAACTTGTTCTGTTGTTCTAGGTAATACCACTACAGCCGGGCGTTGGCGATAGCCAGTTAAACCATCACATTCATAAGTAATAAGTTCTTCGCGGCGTTGCACTACGCCATTTTTGCCAAGGACAACCTCGAATGCCTTGATAATAGGTTTCCAGTTGTGTTGTTTTTTATCTTGGGTCAGCATAGTTTTTAAAGTTAACTATAGTAACTTAGAGTTTAAAACAATACCCAAGTTTTTGAGGGATTTGTCAATAGTTTTGAGCGATTAACGACGGTTTGGCCATTGCGGCGTTCTTTCTGGCTTTACCGCTCTAGGACTTACTGAGCTTTTTTTCCACTTGAAAAGCCTGATATTATCCATTCGTTACGACAGGTTGTCTATTTTTCGCAACTGCTTATGTATTAGTTGCAAAGACTTAAGTAAAACTTATTAATGATTCCCCACTCATGATGTCAAAGTAGTGGTTTTAGATATGCCAAATTTATAAATATATGTTCAAATACTTGAAATCAGTTTGAAAATAGCAAATATTGACCATTCTTGCTCTATGGCATTGCTATATCTAAAAAAAATTAAAGATTTTATATCTACCTTAAGAAACAAAAATACAATTTGGTTTTATGTCTTCAGGTTTATGAAATCATGACAAACAATGCCTATAGTTGGGTCTTAGGTAGTCACATACCTAATTTCGTAAGTGAGGCTAACAATCATGTCATATCAAATCAACACATCTGAGTTGTTTGTTGAGTTATTTAATGAACAACAAGAGCTACTCGCTGGAGGTGTAGACTCTCAGAGAAATCAGAGCAATTTTGCTAGAAGACTTACAAGGTTAGACGGAACGAGCCGATCTGGGCCTAATGGCAGCGAAGCTAATAGTAAAGGCTCAAATGATGGTGTTCAAACATCAGCATCACAGAACTTACAATTAGGTGGTGCAGCAGGTGCTATACCCGCAATACCTGCTTTACCTGCTTTATTAGCAGGTCTGTTTACTGCTTAGATTGACTATTTCCACAGGTAATTTGAAAAAATCAGCTATTAGATCATCAGAGTATTTGACAAATTTAGGCAGAGAAAGAAAAGAAAGCAAAAATAAAACGTCAAAAATATTTCTTGTAAATTTTGGCTTTCAATTTTTGCCTTTTCTGACTTCTCTTAGCTTAAATCTCCAACTTTGAACCGAGTAGCTGATTATTACAAAGACTACCTGTCTACTTTCACTACACAGCACCACCAATTTTATCATTGTGGTGGTGCTGGATAATCTGGAAATTTTGAGTTTTCCCTATTTAGCCGATAGATATTGTACATCTTCATCATCTATCAAAATCCTCGGCGAAAATAGTATCAACGAGAAGATTGTGAGTTAAGGTTTTCAAGCATCTAAGAGTGAATCTATTTTTTGTAAAACTTGTTTTTTTACTATCTTTATTACCTGACTAGAAATCCAATAAGTAATTTCAATACTTGCCTGTTATGGACTCTGCACAGAAACCAAACATCCAGATTCAGGGTGGAGATTTGTAGTTAATACCAATTTTTTATGAAGCTGCATAGAATTCGATCCCCCCTAGCCCACGCCAGTCGCTCCACTTGGGGAGACCCCATCGCTTTTAGCGTCTCCCCTTGGGAGAAGACCGCGCTGGCTCCCCTTAATAAGGGGGGAACCGGAAAAACATCCATCAAAGTCCCCCTTTTTAAGGGGGATTTAGGGGGATCAAGATATGTGCAACTTCACATTAAATTAGTATAAGATTGCTTTGTTTATAAATAAAAAAGGGGGACAGAGGAGTTTATTGTAACTCGCTCAACGTAAGTGAGGACTTTGAGGGAGTTTGAGCGTTCTCCTCTGTATTCTTTACCGGTTGCCCGCGTTTGAATCTTGAGAAAGATAAATTCGCTTATCTTGTCGTGCATATCTTTCTCTTCCCCTTTTACTAATTATAGACAATCGGAAAACATTATGCTGGGAATTTTTAGCAGTATATGTTAATTTTTCATTCTTGAATTTGGCAAACATTCCTGCTGACACTCCATTTCACATTGTGATTAACTTACAAGCCGAATCTGTGATTAGCTATCTGATTAATCTTGGCAAGATTAACATAGACTTTAATTCTTGATTATGTCCTGTGGCATATTACCAAAGATATATTTTTGGTGGCATCTGATTTGCAATCAAGTTATGCAATTTGAAGAAGAATTCAGAATTCAGAATTCAGGAGTCAGAATCAAGACGAGACGCTGCGCGAACGCTAACGCTGTGCTATCCACTAGTCGCACAGAATTCATTCTGAATTCTGGCTCCTGACTCGTGAATTCTGTTTCGATAAACCTCGTTTATGTTGAGAACCGTAGTTTTGTAGGTTGGGTGCAGCGATCGCGTAACCCAACATAAATCAGGTGGTAATGTTGGGTTGCGTTTCACTCCACCCAACCTACATCAATAAATATATCTTTTAAAAAACTCTTAGTTTCAACATAGATGAGGTTTAACCAGCTTTGCAGCAAAAAAATTGGGGTTGATATTAGATAAATCTGAGCTTTTGATGTATACATTTCAAAAAATTATGTAATATGGCGAACTTCTTAGCCCGCGAGGAAAACTATTTTGGAAATAGGTTTAATGAACCCAATCCAGAACAACTCCATGTAGTTGATGTTAACGAGTTTCTCCCTCATCTCAGCAAATGGACTAACATTGGCGGGGGAGTTTTAGTTACTACCTTTGTGGCTGCGATCGCTCTTACATCTATTCTCAGCTACAATGTCACGGTCAAAGTTCCTGCAAGTATTCGACCTGTAGGAGAACTACGGGTTGTTCAGTCTGCTATGGCCGGAACCGTTCAAAGCATTGATATTCAAGAAAATCAGGTGGTGACTCAGGGACAAGCGATCGCTCAAATTGATAATTCCCGCCTTCACACTCAAAAGAGTCAACTAGAAAATAGTATTCAGCAAGGTAAATTACAACAAAGTCAAATTAATGCTCAACTGCGTGAAATCGATGCCCAGATTGCAGCCCAGACAAACTTAACCAACCGCACGATTATTGCTGCACAAGCTGAATTAAATGGGACACAACGCAACTATCAAGATCAGCAAATTAAAGCTGCGGCTGATATGACACAAGCACAAGCAGCTTTAATCTTAGCTAAGGTACAACGCGATCGCTTACTACGAGAAAAAGTTTTAACGGCAACTGTACAAGAAGCAGAAGCAGCTTTGAAAGTAGCCAAGGTGCAACGTGACAGATTGCAGCCAATAGTCGCATCGGGATCGGTTTCTCGCAATCTGTTTGAGGAAAAAGAACAAGCGGTTATATCTGCTCAGGCGAAGCTAGAAGAAGCTAAAGTTAGCGTTAAAAATCTTTTGGAGGACAAAGAACAAGCCCTAAATATCGCACAGACGAATTTAGAAAAAGCTAAAACCGCAATTAATGCTAGTAATGCGGCTGTAATAGTGGCATCTGAACGGATTAAGCAGGAACAGGCTAGAGGTGAGGCTACTTTAGCCGCTTTGAAAAAAGAACGAGAAACTTTACTCCAGCAGCGCCTTGAACTCCAAAAGCAACTCGCTAGTAGCAGCAAAGATTTGCAACAGATTCAAACCGACTTGAATTTGAGTGTGATTCGATCGCCAATCGCCGGAACACTGTTGCAATTGAATCTTCGCAACCCAGGACAAGTAGTACAACCAAGTGAAGCGATCGCTCAGATTGCTCCTCTCAATGCTTCTTTAGTAGTTAAAGCTCGTGTGCCGGCTCAAGATATTGACAAGGTAAAAGCAGGCCAAAAAGTTCAGATGCAAGTTTCTGCTTGTCCCTATCCAGACTACGGCACTCTCAAAGGAACTGTCAAAACAGTTGCACCAGATGCTTTACCTGTAAAAAGCAATGTCAATTCAGGTGTAGCCCAAGCCCAGGTAGTTGCTTATGAAGTAACTATTGAGCCAAAAACTTCATATTTGAGTAGAAGCGATCGCCAGTGTCATCTGAAAGCGGGTATGGAAGGTAGGGCTGATATAATTTCCCGCCGAGAAACGGTGCTTCAGTTCATTCTCCGCAAAGCCAGATTCATCACAAATTTTTAATCACTAATTTAATAGGTCTGTAACCATGTTCGATCTATTCAAACTCCATAAAAATTACCAGTGTGTTTTGCAGTTGAGTGAAGAAGACTGTGGAGCCGCCAGCCTTGCTTCAATTTGCAAACATCACGGACGTTTTTTAAGCATAAATCGCAGTCGAGATGCCGTTGGGACTGGACAACTAGGAACAACTTTGCTGGGTTTAAAGCGTGGATCTGAGACTCTCGGTTTTAATGCCAGGGCAGTGAAAGCTTCACCTGCGATCATAGATAGAATCACAGAAATCAATCTACCAGCAATTATTCATTGGCGGGGTTATCATTGGGTTGTTTTATACACTAAGCGCGGCAATAAGTACGTCATTGCCGATCCAGCTGTGGGTATCCGTTATATTAACCGAGAAGAGTTAACAGAAGCTTGGAATGGGGTGATGCTCTTACTAGAGCCAGATCCAGTCCGCTTTTTTGAGCAGCCCACAGAAGAAGCAAAAGGTGGCTTAAGCCGCTTTTTAGTACGCATCTTGCCTTATCGTGGACTGCTAACTCAGGTTTTAACAATCAACATTGTCTTAGGTTTGTTGGCTCTAGGTACTCCCGTCTTGATCCAACTGCTTACAGACGATGTACTTGTGCGCGGAGATACCCAGTTACTCACTGTTGTGATCTCAGCCGTTGTAGTTATGAGCTTATTCGGCAGTACTTTGCAACTATTGCAAGCGATTATGATTGCTCATTTTGGGCAGCGATTGCAATTAGGATTAGTCTTGGAATTTGGGCGAAAAATTCTCCAATTGCCTTTAAATTACTACGAAGCCCGTCGTAGTGGTGAAATCACTAGCCGTCTGCGAGATATCAACGACATCAACCAGTTGGTATCGCAAATTGTAGTTCTTTTACCTAGCCAGTTTTTTGTTGCCGTGGTTTCTTTTTGCTTGATGCTGTTTTACAGCTGGAAACTGACAATGGCAGTCATCGTTTTTGCTGGGTTAATTACCCTCTCGACCCTACCTTTTTTACCCATCCTCCAACAAAAAACCCGCAGTCTCTTAGTTTTAGGGACGGAAAATCAAGGTGTTTTGGTGGAAACATTTAAGGGCGCACAGGTAATCAAAACTACAAATGCCGCTCCGCAATTTTGGGATGAATTTCAAAGCCGCTTTGGCCGCCTTGCTAACTTGACTTTTAGCACCATCCAAATCGGTATTATCAACGGTACTATTAGCAAACTTATAGCTACCCTTGGTGGCGTGATTTTGCTTGGTCTAGGAAGTATCTTGGTGATTAATGGGGAATTAAGTATTGGTCAAATGCTGGCTTTTAACGCCTTACAGTTCAATGTTCTGGCTTTAATTAACTCAGTGGTTGGCTTAGTAGATGAATATTTCCGCTCTCAAACAGCAATTTCTCGCCTTCTGGAAGTTATCGATGCAACACCAGAAGTAGTGGGAGGTAGCCAAAAGCCGGTTGTTCAAATTTCTAGTGATGCAGACATTCGCTGTTCCCATGTCCAATTTCACCACGCTGGCAGAGTTGACTTATTAGAGGATTTTTCTCTCAAACTTCCTGGAGGGAAAGCGATCGCTTTGATTGGCAAGTCAGGTTGTGGTAAAAGTACTTTAGCGAAAGTGATTGCAGGCTTATATCAGCCTAACTCTGGCAATATCCGCATTGGTTTCTATAACATCAACGACCTTTCCCTGGATTGTTTGCGACAACAAGTAGTCTATGTACCCCAAGAACCCCATTTTTGGAGTCGCTCAATTTTAGAAAACTTCCGCTTAGGAACGCCTTACATTTCCTTTGAAGAAATTGTCAAAGCTTGCCAGATAGCTGATGCAGACGAGTTTATCAGTCAACTTCCGAATCAGTATCAAACAGTTTTAGGGGAATTTGGGGCGAATCTCTCTGGTGGACAAAGACAACGATTAGCGATCGCTAGAGGCATCCTTACCAATCCACCTGTACTGATTTTAGACGAAGCAACAGCTGGACTCGATCCAGTCAGCGAATCTCACGTACTAGACAGGCTTTTGGAATACCGAGAAGGCAAAACTACTATTTTGATTACCCATCGTCCCAGCGTAATTAATCGAGCCGATTGGATTGTACTACTAGATAAAGGTCAGGTACAAATACAAGGTGATATTGAGACTTTCCTCTCTCAGCAAGGAGAGCATTTAAAGTTTTTATCAATGTAAAAAATAGTCTTTGTATGAGCAAATAAAACTATGTCTGAAAATACCAAATTCCACAATTCTGAATGGTTCAGGGATTTGTCTGAAGAAGAACAGGAAACCCTAGCTGCTGGGCAAATCACAAATATACCTGGTGGAAGTAATTTTTTTATCCAGCAAACTAATATCCAAACTGCGGCAGACAATACATTAAATCTTGTAAGTGGTGATGTTTCTTCACAAAAAACTAGATATAGTTTGTCACAATTTACTATTGGGTCTTCCATAACATTTGGTTTACCAAACTTTAGTTTAGGAGAGGATAAATGGAAAAATTTAATTGCAAATCTCTTAAATAGTATCTTCTCATAAAATTTAGCTTTTGAAAAAGAAATCTCCTACACGTAGAGGCACAATTACTCGTGCCTCTACATTTTCTAATAAAACCTAGACGGTTCAACTTTTAACTTTTTAAATCAGGATCAAATTTGGGGAAATTATCAATCAATATTTAGTGCAGTTTTGCCAATATAAAACGTAAGGCTATTTTTAGTTTCTATTTAAATTT
Source organism: Desmonostoc muscorum FACHB-395 (assembly GCF_014698035.1). Lineage (GTDB taxonomy): Bacteria > Cyanobacteriota > Cyanobacteriia > Cyanobacteriales > Nostocaceae > Nostoc > Nostoc muscorum_A. Next base: position 143,277 of record NZ_JACJSF010000014.1, on the reverse strand, counting down.
TCATGAGTCAAAAGGAATAATTTGGCTATTATTATTTCTAACCTGAGAATAATTTAAAATGTCAGAAAATAATTACTATTAAAAATATAGGTGAATAACACCTATGTTAGTAAGTGAGGTAAAAAATTATGTCAAATCAAAGTACCATGTCTGATTTGCTTGTGGACTTATCTACAGAGCAACAACAGCTTCTAGCTGGAGGAAAAGTGACCGACGGCGATACTGGTGGCGATACTGGCGATACTGGCGATAATGGCGATACTGGTGGCGATACTGGCGATAATGGCGATACTGGCTCCACCTCCGTCCCCAAATTCTTCATTCGTGGCATTGTTACCCTCAGACCAATTAGAGGAGTATCATAAGGTTAAGTTTTTTAAACTTTGCAATTAGTGGGAGGAGGAAAAGACTAATATGACTCGCTCAATTAAAATAAATCTGATTTTGAGAGAGTTTAAACAGTCTTCCATAGTTCTCTTAAAATATTAAGAGACAAGGAAGGTAGCTGTTGGGTAGGGGTAGCACTAACCTTTACGTTCTCCTCTAACTTCAAAAGCAAATAGTTGTGACTATTTAACCAGAAGATTTTTTGCGGGATAACTCAAGAAAATAGCCTTAATTCTGCACCCATAAAGGTATTTTACCAGCATGGGTGCTTACCTATTTTTAAGTAAAAATTAACGAATTATATAACCGATATCTAGTGTTTCTTATTGGATTAATATACTGCTAGTAAAAATGTTATGGTAAGTAAATACTGGCAGTATAAATTAAAAAAATATTGGAATTATTCCCATAACATACATATTATTTTTTGAAAAACATTGTTTTGTTTGTAACTGGATTAAAGTGGCAAGTTTATTACTTTTGGCTAAATTGATTTATCACTTTTGGTTAATTTAATTTTCATAAAAAAATAGCTAGGATAGAATTAATAGAAATTCCACATTTCTTTAACATAATAAATGTGGAATTTCTATAAAAGTAAGTGAGGTAATTAGTTATGTCAAACCAATTCATCAAATCTGATTTACTTGTGGAGTTATCCACGAAGGAACAAGAGCTTCTCTCTGGAGGAGCAAGGATCATTGTCTTTTTGCCACGTGGTGGTCGCCGTGAAGGCACACTAACTGTGCGTGGTTTAATCTCTTAGCAAAGAAGAGGAGAAAACTAATATCATAAAACTTGCTCAAGACAAATCATATTTTGAGTAAGATTGGTTAGTCTCCTAATATTCTGCTAAGGTCTTAAATCAGCCTTTTTGAAAGAAGAAAGGTAGTAGTATGTCAAGTTTGATTGGATGGTTTGTAATTTGCACTTTAACGAAGACAGCAAAAACTACAAACAATCCCTAATCATCAATTATTTCTTGACAAAGTAGTAAGAGCTACCCCTACTACTTACCTTTCTTACCCCCTGCTCAAAATTAAATAGTCAAAGTTCTTTGTGTAGCAGGTTGTTAATGTATAAATCAAGGCACTAGCCATTCTTTTGCACTGTACAAAAGTGAGGCAAACAATTATGTCATTTCAATCCATCCAATCCGATTTGCTTGTCGAGCTATCCATAGAGCAACAGGAGCTTTTAGCTGGAGGTAACGTCCGCAGGTGGGGCGGCGGTTCGAGTCCTGGTTGGGTCGGCGGCTGGCGGCCCAGCGGGGGTTGGGGTTTCCGCCCTTGGCGCGGCCGCCGATCCTGGTGGTAAACTATCGCCTATTGAACTTGCACTTTTTGCCGTCTGGAATGCTTGCAACAAGGCTTTCCAATCCTAATGCTAAAAAACCAACAGATGACAAGAAATATGCCGGAGTTTGCAAGTCAGGGCAGAACAAGTGCGTACCTCTGTATTCCGCGTTTTAGACTAAGCTTGAAAGACGAAAAAGCCCGTTTTAACGGGCTTTTATCATATACTAATTCTCTGTAAACTTGCACTTAATAATTACTCTTTTACCGCTACCAGATGTATTCTCTACATAGTTTGTGTCTGTGGCAAGCAATAAAAGCTTTCAACTGAATCTCACACTGCCGATCGCTCCCAAATCCAATCAAGTAAAATCGGATTGACTAACTCTGGTGCTTCATCTTGGGGACAATGCCCAACTCCTTCTAAAGGAATAAACTTTTGTACCTGTGGGAAATTAGCTAATTCTCTACCTAACTTAATTGGTTCCCACGGATCGTCCGCTCCCCACAAGATAATTGCAGGACAAGGTAGCAGCGGTAAAAGGTCTTCTGGTAGAGGCCCTGTAGAATAAGAAGTGAAGGCAAGGAAAACAGCTACAGCCCCCGGATCACTTGCTGGTGAAGTGAGAATATCGACCAATTCATCTGTCACCATCTCAGGATTCGCATAAGCTTTTAGTAAAATCTTCCGCACTGTTTTCGGTTTGGCAAGTTGATTGAAAAAGAAATCGCCAACTGGTTTGATAGAAAGCAAGCGTTGCAGTAAAGGGGCTCCGACACGACGAGTCCAAGGTAAAGTTACCCGTTTGCGATCATGCAAAAGCCGTAAAGAACAGTTGAGCAATGCAACTCCCAAGGCAATATCTGGGTTGCTAACAGCTGCTTGCATGGCTACAATACAGCCAATAGAATTTCCGACTAAAAAAGCAGGTTCGCCGACAACTTCACGGCAAAAATCTGCTACTTGTTGTCCCCATGTTTCTAGAGTGTAGGTAATTTTTTCACCAGGTTGAGGTTTTGCGGAACCACCAAAACCAATCAAATCAATAGCATAAACACGGCAATTTTGTGCTAGCACGGGAATATTTTTCCGCCAATGCCACCAAGAAGCGCCAAATCCATGCACGAGGACAACAGCCGGCCCCGTGCTTCCTTGGGTTTGATAGCAGATAGGGAAATCTTGCCAAATCCAGGTTTTTGTAGAGGTAAATGCTGTTTTTGAACTTGAGGTTGTCATAAGAAATTTGATGAGTACAAGGGTCAAAGCTCGTCAGCAGCAAGGCGTAAGTAAAATTCTTTTGAATTTGAATAAAATTTATCAGATTTTCAAATAAAATCCTTTGGTCTAGTGATAACTTAGACATACACTAGAAAAGCTTCTAAGCTGATAGTTTTATCCAGGTAGAGAGTTTTTATCTTGTTGATAGAGGTAATTCCCTCACAACTTAGATTATGTCAGCATTAGGAATCATCACTTCTATAAATGTGAGTAATATTTTTGCCATTTTTTTAGATGTGAGTGAATTAGCATCAGTGCTAGATTCAGTAGATTCACAATTTACGATCGCTATTTTGGTCTATAACATTGTCAGAATATGAGGCATCGGCTAAGGGGTGGTTTGCAACTGGAAACTGACGCTGAATTTAACAACATTTTTCTTGTTCCTAGTTCTGCGAGCCAGACAATATGAATATACTAGAAACAATCGATACTCCCATCGGGAGCTATGCACCCGATTTTGAACTGCCAGGAATTGACGGTCAAGTACACCATCTTAGGCGTTATCTTGAGAAGTTCCGAGCAGTGGGCGTTATTTCCATGTGTAACCACTGTCCTTATGTAGAGTCCTATATAGGCAGGTTAAAAAACATTCAAGCCAAGTTTGCCCCCAAAGGCTTCACACTAATTGGGATGAATGGTAGTGATGGTAATCATGAAACTAGGCCAAGCTTTGAAAATATGAAAGCTTTTGCCCAACATCACAATTTGAACTTTCCTTACCTATGGGACTCGACGCAAGATGTAACCCAAAGTTTTGGTGCTACGAAAACACCAATGGCCTTTTTAATAGATGCCAATGGTATAGTCCGCTACAAAGGCAAAATTGACAATCATCCCCAAGATGCATCAGCAGTGGGAGAAGAATATTTAAGAACTGCGATCGCCTCTCTATTTCTTGGTCAACCAATAGATGTACCACAAACAGAACCAGTAGGTACTACATTGATTTGGCGTAACTAGACATAGATAGTCCCTGTAACTGCTATCTTAAATTGGAGGCAATTGCAACTTTTTTGATAAAGCGTAACTTCATGGGAACGAATTACCGACGGGTTTTACTCAAACTGAGCGGTGAAGCCTTAATGGGCAACATGGGCTATGGCATTGATCCAGAAGTGGTCAAAGGAATAGCGCAAGAGGTAGCAGAGGTGATAGCCACTGGCGTTCAAATGGCCATCGTTGTTGGCGGCGGCAATATTTTTCGTGGCGTGAAAGCAGCGTCGGCGGGGATGGACAGGGCAACCGCTGACTATATTGGGATGATTGCCACGGTAATGAACGCCATGACGTTGCAAGATTCGCTAGAACACATAGGGGTGCAGACGCGGGTGCAAACTGCGATCGCTATGCAAGAATTAGCAGAACCATATATCCGTCGTCGTGCCATCCGTCATCTTGAAAAAGGGCGGGTGGTAATTTTTGGGGCTGGTTCTGGAAATCCCTTCTTTACTACTGATACTACTGCGGCACTCAGAGCAGCAGAAATTGATGCGGAAGTGATTTTTAAAGCCACCAAAGTAGACGGGGTATATGATGCTGACCCTGAGATTTATCCTAACGCCAAGCGTTACAATAGCCTTACCTACGCGCACGTTTTAGCCAAAGATTTGCGGGTGATGGATAGTACTGCGATCGCCTTGTGTAAAGAAAATAATATCCCAATTCTGGTATTTGACCTAACGGTGCGAGGTAACATCCACCGAGCAGTCTTGGGAGAATCCATCGGTACCCTTGTGGGAGGTTCTTGTGATATTAGCTGACGCGAAAAGCAAAATGCAAAGTTCTGTTGAGTCAACTCAACGAGCTTTTAACACGATCCGCACTGGTCGTGCCAATGCGAGTCTATTAGATAAGGTATTAGTGGACTATTACGGTTCGCCTACACCCTTAAAATCACTGGCAAATATTAGCACGCCAGATGCTTCGACAATTCTAATTCAACCCTACGAGCGCAACACCCTAAACATTATTGAGAAGGCGATTTCTCTTTCTGATGTGGGTTTAACTCCCAGCAATGATGGTTCTGTAATTCGGCTGAATATTCCGCCTTTGACAAGCGATCGCCGAAAAGAATTCGTCAAAATGGCTACCAAGTACGCTGAAGAGGGACGTGTTGCTATTCGCAACATCCGCCGCGATGCCATAGACTCGATTCGCAAGCAGGAGAAAGCCTCTGAAATCTCCAAAGATGAATCAAAAGACCAACAAGACAACTTGCAAAAACTCACAAACGAGTATACAGCCAAAATAGACGCATTATTGGCAGAAAAAGAAAAAGACATTACGACTGTTTAAAGTCTAAAGTTTGAAGCATAAAGGCTGAAGGATGATGGTAAAATTCTTCAGCCTTTATCATTTTTTAGGTATCTCACAAAAATTAAACAAGTAAGTAGACTTGAAGAAGAATTCAGAAGTCAGAATTCAGGAGTCAGAATAAATCAGTCGGGGATTCAGACCCGCGACTGATTAAAGACCACCAAATCGTAGATTTAGTGGGGGTCTTAAACCCGGCTATTCAGACGCTCTCTACGAGACGCTGCGCGAACGTGGACTCGCTTTAAGCGAAGCCATGCCGTTGGCGCAGCCTCTCGTAGAGAAGGCTTTACGCTGCGCTATCCGCCACTCGCACAGAATTCAGAATGAATTCTGACTCCTGACTCCTGAATTCTGTTCGATAAATAATTAAAGTAGGGGGAATTGAATGAATTGTGCCCCTACTCAAGAGAAAATCAACTAATTCAGGAGCCAAAATTCAGCCTTATGTATGACTGCATCATCGTCGGCGCTGGGCCAGCTGGTGGAACAGCTGCATATCATTTAGCCAAGCAGGGTCGCTCAGTATTAGTCTTAGAAAAAGAATCCTTACCAAGATATAAACCTTGTGGTGGTGGTGTATCTCCAGCGATCGCTCAATGGTTTGACTTTGATTTTAGCCCAGCAATCTCCGTAAAAGCTGACTCCTTTCGCTTTACCTGGAAATTAGGCGACCCAGTGGAAGCAAAAATAGCCACAGAAGAACCAGTCTGGATGGTGCGACGAGATATTTTTGACCATTTTCTAGTGCAGCAAGCACAGAAGCAAGGGGCTGAACTCCGAGATAATACTGAAGTGACGGGTATTGAATTTAAAGATGACTATTGGCAAGTTAACACAGCCAATGAGCCAATTACAGGTCGCTATTTAATCGCGGCTGATGGTGCTAAAGGGCTAATGGCAAAATGGTTAGGCTTCAAAGAACGTAAACGCCGTTTAGCAGCAGCTTTGGAAGCAGAAGTTTCCACCACTGTGAAAGACAAATCCACAATTCATATTGAGTTGGGGTTGGTGAAAAATGGCTACATTTGGAACTTCCCGAAAGCGGATGGTTATTCCATTGGTATTGGTACGTTTGGCGGTGGCGAACCCCAAGATTTTAAGAAGATTTTAGATGAATATGCGCGATCGTTTAATTTAGATATCAAAACCAGCAAGAAGTATGGTTATCCCCTTTGCTTGTGGGATGGAAAGCAAAAGTTGCATACCCAAAATGCTGTTTTGGCTGGCGAAGCTGCTTGTGTAGTTTATCCTATGACAGCAGAAGGCATTCGTCCTTCAATTTTTAGCGGCTTGATTGCAGCAGGAGCCATTAATGAGGCCCTTTCTGGTGACATCAACGCTTTAGAAAAATATAGTGAAGCTATTAATGAAGAATGGGGTACTGAGATGGCTTGGGCACAAAAACTAGCTGGAGCATTCTATCGCTTTCCTGGTATTGGCTACAAAGTTGGTGTTAAGCATCCCTCTGCTGCCAAAATCATGGGTCAGATTATGTGTGGAGAACTGCGCTATAGCGATGTTACCGATCGTGCCCTCAAGCGTTTAATTCCTGGCTTTGGAGGTTAGTTAATAGTTGTAGGTGGGTTCCTTGATGCTCTCACCTTTTTGACCGAACCTCTTTGCTGTCTTGAACTTTTAGTTTTATCCCAATACGCTTGGGATAAGCTAGAAAGCCCTCATGTAGAGCAATACAGTTCAGTTAAGCCTCGAAATCCTTTGTAGAGACGTTGCATTGCAACGTCTCTACAGACCTAAAATCAGTACCAAAAATCCTTAACTGAACCGTATTGTCATATAGAGACGCGATTTATCACGTCTAAAAGACTGATACGTTAGAGAGATGTAGATAAATCGTCGTCCTAAGAGAGAATGTACTCGTCAATTATTCCTTGACAGACTAAATTGTGCATGACTTAACCAAGCCCCATAAGACATTTAACACCAAATTAAAAATACCTAGAGAAAAGCCAAATACTTATTCCAGTTCCCAGTACACAAATAATTCCCGCCAAACCCGCTAGGGGTTTTTTATTCTTACCTGTTAACCAGTCAGAGGCTTTACCTGTGTAAGTAATTAATTCTGCTGTATCTAGAGTTGCGATCGCCCATACCCATCCCGCATGTAGTCCCCAAGCTAAACCCAAATTGTTGCGATCGGCAAAACGTGCCAACACCAACACCATTCCCATCAGCCACAATCCAGGGAGCTGTGGTGCAGTTTCACGTTGCTCCCAAACTAGATGTAGCAAGGCAAAAATCAAGCTAGAAATTGCTGCTGCTACCCAAACTGGATAATCCTGTACTAATTCAGTGAACAGAAAACCCCGAAAAACTAACTCTTCTATCCCACCGACTAATAATGCTATCAAGAAAATCGGTAGCAAGATGGGTAATAGTAACTTGAAATTCGTTTTTTCAAAAGAACACCAACCTAATCCGAATTGCCCACTAAATACAATCCCTAGGCTTACCACTCCCAAACCGAAACCTAATGCTAAAGAACCAAAATTTGAAAGATTCCCAACAAAGCCGTAATCCGAAAAAGATTTATTGGTAAGCCAACTAACTCCCCACAGAATCAGGGGAGCTAATAGGTAAAGTGACAGCAATAATGGCATCTTTTGCTGTGGCTGCAAAGGTTTAGGGGGTTGCCAATTGAGCAATATTGCTGATACTGCTGCGACTGGCAACCAACAAACTATCCAGCAAGCAAAAAATGCCATTACTATAACTAGTGCTGGTGCATTTTGCATAAATGCTAGTAAGGCGTTGACCGAAGGCTCAAAAAAAGTTATCAAAAAAAACACGATAGACTTCTTGCACTATAGATTTCTTGCTGATTTATCAAGAATCTACTAAATTTGGCAAATTCTGCAAGGGGTCTAATCGTATTTTTTATCTGGAACAAAATTTTTCAATAGAGTTACCAGTTTGCTATTGAGGTAAGGACAAGTTATCATACCTGATACTTATCCTTACCATCAGCAAATTTACTCTTCGTCTTCCAAATCTTCGTCCGATTCGTCGGAGTCTATATCTGGTGAGGTCAGTTTTTTATCACTTTCACCAAGTTGAATCAAGTGAATATGCTTGTATCCCAACCTAATTTCAAACTCATCTCCAGACTTTAAGCCCATTGCTTTGGTATATGTGGCACCAATCACAATCTGACCATTTTGATGGACACTAACCCGATATGTCGGTTCACGACCACGACCATCTTTAGGTGCTTCTGGACTTAGAGGAATTCCTCTAGCCGATAGCAAAGCGTCATAAAAATCGGTGAGATTAACACGAACCTGGTTATTCTTAGTAACAGTGTAATAGCCGCACTGTTTAGCTCTTTCTCGGCGTGGCAAAGTGGAAAGTTCTTTTACTTTCGCAAGTAGTGCTTTTCCAGTTAATGGCGCGGTTGCAGTTTCAGTCATTATGCTCAAATTTTCCTTACTCTCTCCAAGCTGATAAATGATGTAGTCTCATGCCAGCATTTGGCTTTTTAGCATGTGCATAGAGCTACTTAGGACTCTAGTGTTACGGGTGAATCACTGCCGATAGGAGACAAAAGCACTTCATATTATGGTTGTCTACAACCAATTAGAGGTCATAGTTGCCATAGAAATTAATTTTGCTGATTTCACGGCACTTTTAACCATTATTCGCCATCAGAAATGAAATTATTTTCTCTTTTGGCGCTACTGTAGCGGTGTAACTTTCAGCCACCTTTACAAATGGGGTTGGCTCTACTCCAAATAAGTCGTAGACCCAATAAATCGCAGGTTTTTCACTTTCAGTGCTTGCCCTTCTCGCTAATGAGTAGGTAGAGTTTTCTCTACTCATCCTCTCAAGCTTAGGACAGCATAGTATTTCAATAGAGTCCTACGGGCTTATGCCCTTTGTCCTGCCAGTAGAGACGCGAATTTTCTTGTCTCTACATTACGAATCAACAAAGCAGTAGTAGCCGCGCTGATACGGCTATTGATTCTGGTTTTGTGAGTTCGTAATTTTATATTAAATACTAGCATGGACTAATAATAGCAAAATAGTTGTTTAATTTTGAATTAAAGTTGCTGGTAAATTTTTATTTAAATTTCTGGACTTAAAGGTTGGAAAAAGCCGTGACGATTTTCCTAACCCTTTATTGCATTATAAAAATTTATCTAATTTAGATGAGCAGTTTTGACCAATTAGTTAAATTCAAGATTTTCTTGATTGAGAGGCTGCAAAAATCTCAAAGTCTCGCCTATCCGGGATTCTTCGATGCGCGAGACTTTTATTTGAAAGTGGTAAGGATTTTTCCTCGGTTTATTACCGTAAGCTCAAAAGCGGTCAGAGGATTTTCTACGTCTGTCTATGGGAAGAATAAATCTCTTAACATACGCCTAGCACTTAATTGCCACTACTATATATTGAAGATGTGCTTTTACACTTCTATATAATCAAAAAATTCTGTCAAGCGTTAGCGAAGGCGGAATTTTCCAGCTAGGATTGCTTGACTCAAGTTGATATGAAGACCTGTTGCTAACGGTAACTGCATTTACCTTGGATACGATCGCTAGACCAAAGATAAACCTGAGTCCCTTTCTAAGTAAACCTCTTTCCTTTACATTCTCAAACGACTAAATTCAATGTCAAGCGACCATTACATTTTTGGCGTTTTATCTCAGAATTTGACACAAATTTTGCCTACAGCGCTGCTAAAAGTAAAATTTTAATGGTTATCCTTAAACTAGAATCAGTTTCCCTTTAATCGTCAGCTTATTAACACCAGGCTTTGAATTGAGGGCAAAAAAAGTATAGCTCACTTTTCGTAACTACCAGCCTTGACTCATGATTGTTAAGGCTGGTGAAGCAATTTTAAAATTTTGGTTAGTAGTCATGGAAGTTATTTTTAAGGTCATTCGACAGCAACAAAATTCCTCCCCTATTGTGCAAACCTATCTTGTAGAGGCAGAACCAGGTAATACAATCCTGGATTGCCTCAATCATATTAAGTGGGAGCAAGATGGAACGTTGGCATTTCGCAAAAATTGCCGTAATACCATTTGTGGTAGCTGTGCTATGCGAATTAATGGGCGTTCGGCTTTAGCTTGTAAGGAAAATGTTGGCAGTGAACTTGCTAGATTACAACAAATACCATCATCCCAAAGTAAAGTAAATGTCATTCCTGAAATCACGATCGCACCTCTTGGCAATATGCCCGTGATTAAAGATTTGGTTGTAGATATGAGCAGTTTCTGGAATAATTTGGAGGCAGTTGCTCCTTATGTGAGTACAGCAGCACGACAAGTACCAGAAAGAGAGTTTTTGCAAACACCACAAGAGCGATCGCGTCTCGATCAAACTGGTAACTGTATTATGTGCGGTGCTTGTTACTCAGAATGCAACGCCCGTGAAGTTAATCCAGACTTTGTTGGTCCTCATGCTCTTGCCAAGGCTTACCGGATGGTAGCGGATTCTCGCGATAGCGATACCGAAAATCGTTTAGAAATGTACAACGAAGGTACTAAAGGCGTATGGGGTTGTACCCGTTGTTTATACTGCGATTCAGTTTGTCCAATGGAAGTTGCACCATTAGAACAAATCACCAAAGTTAAACAAGAAATTCTTACGCACAAAGAAGCCAGCGATAGTCGCTCAATTCGTCACCGGAAAGTTTTGATAGATTTAGTTAAAGAAGGTGGTTGGATTGATGAACGTCAATTTGGTTTACAAGTAGTCGGTAATTACTTTAAAGATTTAAGAGGATTACTCAGTCTTGCACCCCTCGGTTTTCGGATGCTCCTCCGAGGTAAGTTTCCCCTATCCTTTGAACCTTCTGAAGGGACGCAACAAGTGCGATCGCTCATTGAATCTGTGCAACAAGTAGAAGGGAATAGGAAATAGGTGACAGGTTATAGGGAACGATCTGTACCCTGTAACCTTTACCCTATTTCCTTCTTTACTCCCCATTCCCTATTTTTCAACGCGGTTCTTGAGGTATATTCAACGGTCGCCCATAACGGTCATATACTAAAACATCCCACTGCCCGTTGTTACTGGACTCAAAAGCAATCCTGCTGCCATCAGCGCTAATTGTAGGGTTGCGGACTTCAGCTTGTAGGTTACTAGTTAAATTTCGTGATTGGCGTGTTTCTCGCTCGTAGAGAAAAATAGCCGATCGCCCCTGGCGGCTAGCCGCAAACACAATATAACGACCATCTTGTGAAACGCTAGGATGATTTGCGATCGCATCAAAGGAATTTAAACCTGACAAATCAACCAAATCACGAGTCACCGTATCAAACATATAAACATCTTGGCTACCGCGTCGGTCAGTAATAAAAACAATGTATCTCCCAGAAATTTGGGGGTTTAATTCTGAGGCTAAACTATTGAGACTCCGACCCCCCGGATCAAAGGGATAACTCAAAAGGCGAGGGTAGCCAAAACACCCAGTTAATAAACTTAAGCAGAAAAATACAGGTATAAAAAAAATACGTTTCATATATTGGGCATGGGGCATTGGGCATTGTACATTGGGCAGGCATTAATTATTCTCCCTCATCTCCCTGCTCCCTGCTCCCCTGCTCCCTCTCTTCTACGGAGGTGAACCTACGGTTGCACCGTTGGGAATATCTAACTCAATATTTGGCCCTCGGTCTAAGACTTCAATATCCCACTGACCACGGCTAGCGGTTTCAAAGACAACATAACGTCCATCTGGGCTAATATTCGGTTTTCTGATCCAGCCGCGATAGGTTGGTGTAACGATTTGCGACTGTTGCGTAGCGCGATCGTAAAGCGCCACTACGGGTCTACCTTGGTCACTAGTAAGATAAGCAATATAACGCCCGGTGTAGCTCAAGCTAGGACTTTCAGCGATTGTCTCTGCTCGGTTTATACCCGGTGTGCCAATAAACTGTTGCCTCTCCAAATCGAAAACTAATAGCTGTTGATTACCATTCCGATTAGATACAAACGCTAAAAAGCGCCCATTTCCACTCAAAGCAGGCTGCTCCTCGGTGTAGCGACTGTTGAGGGAAGTAGGCCCTATGGGAATATTGTTAGAACCACAAGATGCAAGCAAACTTGTTAAACCAAAAACCAGGCTCCAATGAATTGGTCTTTGGAGCCAAAATGTAGGCGTAAATTTTTCCACCTCAACTGTTTTCCGTTGCCTTTAAACCTATTTCCACGCCAACTGTTTTAAACATCGTCATCAAAATCAGTCGAATTATCTGGCCCCTGATTTGGCTTTTCAATCGGGTTGTACGGTACATAATCAGTTGGGATCGCCTCATCATCTTCGCGCGGTCTTCGAGAAGCTGAGTCTGTGGATGGACGACGCCTTCTTGGTCTAGGAGCAACATCATCTTCCCGGCTTTCTGGGCGTTGAGAACCGTTATTATTACGGCGAGAAGGTTTTTTGACTTCCCCTCCCGAACTTTCCCAATCATCAACTTGCCTAGATGAACCCCAATTTTCATCTTCAGAGGTTTCAGAAGGTCGATTCACAGGACGGCCAGAAGTCCGCCGCCGTGTTCTGTCAGTTGGAGGCTGTCTTTCACTACTGCTGCTGTTGCGGCGTTCAGAACGACGGGGGGGTTGCTCCTCGTAGTAGTTATCACGAGTGGAAATTTCATCCCTGCTACCCTGAATCCGGCGACGCGGGGGGCGTTCTTCCTCGTCTTCATAAGGCAATGGATCTAAGTCTGCATCCATTTCAGCTTGATACTTTCTGCGATCGTTGTACGAATAGCGATCGCTAACCGGTCGGTCTTCATCCACAATGGGAGTGTTACGCTTTGCTTGCTGGGTAGCTATACTCCGCAGCCGAATACTTTCAACTGCAAAAAATACAGTTGTGCCAACTAAAAGCAGTTGACCAAATTGCAGAATCGGGTCTAGCCGCCATCCTTGAAACACGAGAATGAAGCCGCAGAGTAGCCCGACTGCCGCAAAAAAGATATCTTGATCCCGTGACAATTCTGGACGCACAGTGCGGAGAAAATACAGTGCTGCCCCAGCCACAGCCAGGAAAATTCCTAGAATACTGGCTGAATTTGCCCCAAAATTTACCTGAGCCAGAAAACTGGCTGAGTTCAGCCCAAAATTTATCATTGCTGTTTTCCCAATATCAAATCTATGTTAGCGAGTCACAATTAAAATCACTACTGTAATTAGGCACGATAAATATTGAAGCTTCAAAGCCTCTGGCAAAGAAGCTCTGAAGCTGTTCACCGAAAAATTAAAAAACCCTATACCTGTTAGCTACAACTGCTTCTAGCGGCAAATACTGCTGCTTGTAGTGCAATTATAAATAGCTGACAGACAATCGGTTGTGAGAGTTAAATTAACTCTCATAAGCATTATGAACGCTGAATTTTATCTTTTTGGCTAATGAAAATTAGACCAACTGTAACGGGAATCACAACAATTGCAGTACCCCATAGCAGGCTCCAAAGAAAATTTGCTAAAGAAGGCGTCATACTTCTAAACCTTTTTTTACACACTTCATCCTAATTTTAATAGTGTATTACTTTCTTGAGAAGCCTCTAACTCGGAACTGCTAAACTTAGTAACTGCTGTAAGCGAGTTTACTTTTTTATTCCAGAAGAAAGTCACAGCATTTGGTTAAAATGATGATGAGAGTGCTTTACAAAGCTTAAAGTTTTTGTGGCGATGTCTACGACGGGCTACGCCTACCCAAAGCGCGGCTTGCTGTTCGCCGGAGTTTTCTTTCTTTACAGATAGATAGTACCTTAAACCGATGACTGGTGTTGACCTGACTGCTTGGATTCTTGGCCCTGTGTTAGGGGTGATGACATTTTTATTTATATTTCGGATCATTCTCACTTGGTATCCGCAAGTGAATCTGAATCGTTTGCCCTTTAACTTAATAGCTTGGCCTACCGAACCATTTTTAGTGCCATTGCGAAAACTGGTACAACCTATAGGCGGAGTGGACATTACACCTATTATTTGGGTTGGTATCTTCAGCCTGCTACGAGAAATATTACTAGGTCAGCAAGGATTGCTGACTATGATATCTCGTGCGAATTAGGGAATTGGGAATTGGGAATTGGGAATTGGGAATTGGGAATTGGGCATTGGGGACAAGGAGAATTGGGGACAAGGGGAAAGACTTGTTTCAAGTTCTCACCCCTTGTCACCTTGTCACCTTGTCCCCTTGTCCCCCTGCTCCCCTGCCCTCTTCCCAATCCCCAGTCCCTTACCCGTTCATCTCCTGGACAAAATTTGTATAGACATTACCCTGCAAAAATTGTGGAGTTTCCATGATTTTTTGATGAAATCCAATAGTGGTAGGCAGTCCAGTAATGGCACATTCCCGGAGTGCGCGTTTCATACGGTTAATAGCAGTGGGTCGGTCTGGGGCCCAAACAATTAACTTGCCGATTAAGGAATCGTAGTAAGGCGGGATTTGGTAATCGGTGTAAACGTGAGAATCAATCCTAACACCAGGGCCTCCAGGGGGGAGATAGCCACTAATCCGTCCAGGAGAAGGGCGAAAGTCATGATCTGGATCTTCGGCGTTGATTCGGCACTCAATTGAATGACCCCGCAAAACTACTTGCTCTTGGGAAAGCTTGAGTCTTTCTCCTTGGGCAATTCTAATTTGTTCGGCAACCAAGTCTATTCCAGTAACCATCTCTGTTACAGGATGTTCTACTTGAATCCGGGTGTTCATTTCCATAAAGTAGAATTTACCGGATCTATCCAAGAGAAACTCAATAGTACCTGCCCCACTGTAATTAATAAATTGGGCAGCTTTGACAGCAGCTTGTCCCATTTTCTCACGCAGGTCTTGGTCAAGAGCCGGACTTGGGGCCTCTTCTAGTAGCTTTTGGTTCCGGCGCTGAATTGAGCAATCCCGTTCACCCAAGTGGATGACATTACCGTAGTTATCCGCCAAAATTTGAAATTCGATGTGGCGGGGACGTTCAATAAATTTTTCGATGTAAACGCCAGAATTCCCAAAAGCTGCTCCTGCTTCCCCTTGCGCTGCCAAGAAAAGTTTGACAAATTCATCTTCAGAACGGACTAGGCGCATACCTCGCCCACCGCCACCTGCTGTGGCTTTAATCATCACTGGATAGCCGATTTCCTTGGCGAATTTTAATCCTTCTTCCTCGGATTCTACTAACCCCTCACTACCTGGTACTGTGGGGACCCCAGCTTTTTGCATGGTTTCTTTGGCAGTGGATTTATCGCCCATCAGCTTGATAGCTTCTGGAGTTGGGCCGATAAAAGCAATATGATGGTCGGCACAGATTTCCGCAAACCGGGCATTTTCTGCCAAAAAGCCATAACCTGGGTGAATAGCAGTCGCATTGCGCGTCAATGCGGCAGCAATAATATTGGGAATATTCAAATAACTTTTACTGCTAGCTGGTTCGCCAATGCAAACCGCTTCATCAGCAAGTTGGACGTGGAGAGCATTCCGGTCAACGGTGGAGTGAACCGCAACTGTCGCAATTCCCATTTCTTCACAGGCGCGGAGAATGCGAAGGGCGATTTCTCCCCGATTGGCAATTAATATTTTGTCAAACTTCATTTTTTAGTTTCGATATCATTACCAGTAGATTCACATTTTCTCTGATCCAACTTGAAACGACGCTTCCGCATTATTTCAAATTATCACAGGAGATTCGCCACCCTGACTCTAAGCAAACTCGCATATTGCAGGCTTGCTGCCTCTACGGGTTTTACTACACTAACAACATTGCTGCTGTAAGTCTTGGCTAGCTTACCAAACTGGGTTTTTGCGATACGCCATCGCACCGTTTCTCCCACAGTCGCTCTACCCTTTTTAATATCACTTGTGCAGATGCCAAATTTCTGTCAGTCTGATACCGCCTTGAATAAATTTATATTTTTGAGAAATATAACTTTAGATATCACCTTACTATAATTATTTTCTTATGCTATAGTCTATCTTTAGACAAGCCGTGCGGATGTGGCGGAATTGGTATACGCGCACGCTTGAGGTGCGTGTGGGCTATGCCCTTGCGAGTTCGAGTCTCACCATCCGCATATTTTGTTGATTAGTCAAGGGTCAGTAGTCAATGGTCAATAGACCTGAGACTGTTGACCCTTAAATCTTGGTATAGCTCTGGTTTTTTATGCTTTTATAGAGATACGTGAAGTTTTGTAAAAAGCATTGAGTATTACTTTTACGCCTACAAACAACTTAACACAGCCAGCAGCTTGGCATCGCCTCACTCCGATTTGGCAAGGAGGGGAGGAAGTAATTCAAAAAAGTTTACCTCACACTCAGCTAGCACCTGCTTGGCAGCTCATGCTTTTGGGTGACGGCTCTCCAACACGTCACCTAGAATTGCTTACAGGCGAGCCTGTAGAAGTAGATGTCATTGATATGTCATTTATTGGCATGGATTTGGATGCTGCACCTGATTTAATCCAAGCTGTTCCAGGGCCTCGACTACGGCGACAAGTGTGGCTGCGGACTGCTTCTGGTCAACGATTAGCTTATGCTACCTCGTGGTGGGAAGCCAGTCATGTAGATGAGTATTTGCAAAATCGTTCATTACCAATTTGGGCAAGTTTAGCTCGTCTCCGCACAGAGTTATATCGGGATGTTCGAGGGATTTATTATGGTGACTCATCGGCGCTAGAGTCTGGTTTTGACGTAACTGGGCCTTTTTGGGGTCGCCACTACTTGTTTTGGCATCATGGACAGCCACTAACTTTAATTTATGAAGTTTTTTCGCCTTATTTAACTAAATATTTGGGAGCGATGCAATTGAATTCCCAAAATCGGTAAAAAGCCTGCGATCGCTATTGAGCAATACAATGAGGTTATCAAAGGAAGGTTGAATATTGTAGCGATCGCATCTGGTAATAAATTCCCCAAGATCAACCATGATTCAACTTAAAACCCAACTCACCCTCGAAGAATTTCTTGCACTTCCCGAAGGAGATATCACCTACGAATTCATTGATGGAAAAGCTGTTCCTAAATTCCAAAATGATGAAATGGCACCAAAATTTTTTCATAGTTCTATAACAGGTGCATTATTTATACTATTGTCTGCATGGGCGCAAGGAAAAGGGCGGGTTGTAATTGAATGGGCAATTAAGCTAAAACGAAATCAACAAGACTGGGTTCCTGTTCCAGATTTGACTTATATTTCTTATAACCGTCTTTCTGCTGATTGGTTGCAAGATGAGGCTTGTCCTGTTGCACCCGAATTAGTCATTGAAATTATCTCCCCTGGTCAAACTTTCGGAGAAATGACCGAAAAAGCCACTGATTATCTAAAAGCTAAAGTTCAACGAGTTTGGATTATTGATTCTAGAGCAAAAACTATTACTATTTTTTATCCTGATATTCTCCCTCAAACCAAACGTGGTACTGAGAGTTTAGAAGATTCCTTATTTGAAGGGTTGCAAATTACACCTCAAGAGATTTTCCAACAAGCAAGAATTTCCTACTGATGTTAGCAACAAAGACACGAGGAAAGATTTAATGAATACTGTTGTGCTAAATCTAGAACCGATTGCTCATTTAAGCGATGAGCAATTTTATCAATTGTGTGTTGCCAATCGTGATTTAAGCCTAGAGATGAATGCAGCCGGAGAATTAATAATTATGCCACCAGTCGGCGGAGAAAGCGGAAATCAAGAAGCTGGACTGATCGCCGATTTAGAAATTTGGAATCGTCAAGCTAAATTAGGGAAAGTTTTTAGTTCTTCAACTATCTTTATACTTCCAAATGGTGCAAAACGTTCTCCTGATGCTGCTTGGGTAAAATTGGAGCGCTGGGAAGCTTTAACACCAGAACAACGAAAAAAATTTCCGCCACTTGTACCCGACTTTGTGATTGAACTGCGATCGGAGACAGATCGGCTGTCACAGATTCAAGAGAAAATGCAGGAATATATCAAAAATGGTCTGCGTTTGGGTTGGCTGATTAATCCTCAAGATCGTCAAGTTGAAATTTACCGACTTTTGAAAGCTGTAGAAGTTGTGCAAATGCCGGCGATTGTTTCTGGAGAGGATATATTACCTGGATTTGAGTTGCAATTATAGGTTGTCCCAAAAAATATTGCAGTCATTATGTAGTGCGATGGCGTATCCACCCATCGTAGGCGATCGCTACCGAGCAAAGCCAAATAGCTTAAATTCACTTGCAGCTTTGCCCAGTTAGTTATATTCTCTAATTGCTTGGAATCACAGATTTACTTGCGGAAATCTCCGAATGAGGCATTAATCTGAGCGAAACGTCCTACGAAATTCAACAAAGCGTGTTAAAAATGATAACTGAATCAAAAACACAGCTTTTGAAAGACTAGGGAAGATTGATTACCGAAGTATCATCAACATTTAGGGTGGAAAATTTAATCTAATTAGCTGTCCTAAAGAATGGTTAAACCAGTTGGTGTACTTAACTAATCAAGCAAGTAATAAGTTTGCAAGTATAAGGTATAGGTTTCGATGGCACCGCCTCTTGTGTCTGTTCCAATGAAGAAAAATAAGAAACCCTCTCTGGTGCTGACGCTCTCAGCTGCTGGGCTATTAATTGGTGCAGGGAGTGTCGCATACTGGTTGTTAAGCCAGAGACAAATATCTTCCAGTGATTTGCTCGTAGGTGCAAATATTATTCCTGGTGATGCACTGTTTGCGGTTTCTCTGACCACAGATCCCCAGCAATGGCAGAAATTGCGGGAGTTTGGGACAAAAGAAACCCAAGCAGAACTGGACAGAAATTTAGTAGAATTGCGCGATCGCTTTCTCACTAATAATGGTTACGACTTCCAGAAAGATATCGCCCCTTGGGTAGGCAATGACGTTACAATCGCAATTCTTGCCCCAGCAACAGCAAGCAAAGCTGTACCCAAACCAGTTACCACTAATGAAGATGCTGCCAGCGATCAGCAGTCGATGGTAATGGTATTACCAGTAAAAAATCCAGAAATCGCCAAAAACATTTTGGCACAACCCAAAACCCTTAAACAAGGCAAATGGATTGACCGTATTTATCAAGGGATCGCCATCAAACAAAGTGAGGGACAGACAGGGGAAAACTTATCAGCAGCATTAATAGATGGGCGTTTTTTAGTCATAACTGATAGTCCTAAAGCCACAGAACGAGCGATCGATGCCTACAAAAATCAAACATCCCTAGCAACAATAGGGGGCTTTGCGGAGAATTTTCCTAAAATTGCCAATTACCAACGCTTTGGCCAGTTTTACGTCAATGTGCCAACAGCAGCTAAAATAGCCGCAGCTTCTCCAAACCGCCCTTTACCCGCTCAAGTTTTAGCTCAACTGCAAAATAACCAAGGTTTAGCAGGGACAATGACTTTAGAGGCAGAAGGAATCCGCTTCAAGGGCGTTTCTTGGTTAAATCCTAATAGTCAACGTGTGCTGGCAGTGGAAAATAAAGCTGGGAAAATGCAAAGTCGCGTACCAGCAGAAACCTTAATGATGCTTTCGGGAGGAAACTTACAAAGGTTATGGGGAGATTACGTTTTAACATCTCAAGGAAATCCCCTCTCACCGATCGCACCAGAACAACTCAAAGGTGGGATAAAATCTCTTACCACTCTAGATTTAGATAAGGATTTGCTCAGTTGGATGAAAGGCGAGTTTTCCTTATCAGTGATTCCTAATACTCCCAAAGAAGGTTCACCAAACGATTTTCGTGCGGGTTTGGTGTTCATGGTACAGGCCAGCAATGCCGGCGGGCAAAGCCTACGCAATTCAGCCGAAGCATCCATAAAACAATTGGATGATGTGATGAGAAATCAATACCAGTTCCAAGTGCAACCTGCAAAAGTTGCAGGGCAACCTGTTGTCAACTGGGTTTCACCTTATGGTACTTTAACTGCCACCCACGGTTGGTTAGATGGAGATGTCGCCTTTTTAGTAGTGGGCGCTCCCATCACTGATAAAATTGTTCCCAAGCCCAACAACACACTAGCTAGCACGATCCCATTCCAACAAACAGTTCCTACAGAACCAAATCCAACAAATGGTCAATTTTTTCTGGATGTGGAACGAACTGTGAACAATTTCCCTTTGCCAACTCTAATTCCCAATCAACAAACTTTGCTAGCTGCAACACGCTCAATTGGGATGACATCTGCTGTCAGCGACAGTCGTAGTAACCTCTACGACATTTTTATAGCACTCAAAAAAGTTAGTAATACGACTCCCTTGCCTAGTCCAGAAAGCAATAATAGCAACTCTTCTAGATAAGAGAGCAGGGGGCATGAGGCAGAGGGCAGGGGGACAAGGGGACAAGGGGACAAGGGGAAAGACTTGTTTCAAGTTCTCACCCCTTGTCCCCAATGCCCAATTCCCAATTCCCAATTCCCAATTTCCAATTCCCCTATCCCATAACCCTGTAAACATATAGGATCAGAACAGTCAGAATCCATATTTTAAATCATCCACGGAGAGAACACTTTATGAATCTGGTTGTACTCCAGAACTGGCTGGACAATGCCTCCTTTGCCATATTATTCCTAACAATGCTGGTGTATTGGGGAGGAGCGGCTTTTCCGAATCTGCCTTATCTAGCCGCTTTGGGGACAGATGGGATGGCGATCGCTAATTTGTGCATGGCGACTCTACTAGGGGCAAGATGGATAGAAGCTGGTTACTTTCCCCTAAGTAATCTCTATGAATCCCTGTTTTTCTTAACTTGGGGAATTACCACTGTCCATCTAATTGCTGAAAGTAGTAGCCGTAGCCGCTTAGTAGGAGTTGTTACAGCTCCGGTGGCGATGTTGATTGCTGCTTTTGCGACGATGACATTACCATCCCAGATGCAAGCGTCAGAACCCCTAGTACCTGCCTTGAAGTCAAATTGGCTGATGATGCATGTCAGCGTCATGATGTTGAGTTATTCTGCTTTGATGGTGGGTGCATTATTAGCGATCGCTTTTCTGATTGTCACTCGCGGTCAAAACATCCAACTACAAGGTAGTTCTGTCGGTACTGGTGGCTATCGCAGCAACGGCTACCGCTTGCACAAAGCAGCTGAACTAATTTCTCAACCACCAGCCCCTTCTGCTGAAAATAACGGCTTTGCTCGTTTTGAAAGTAGTAGCAACGGCAACGGTAACGCTAACACAGCCGTTTTGAATTTAGTAACTACTTCTGAACCTCAAACCGTAGCATCAGCCGAACCTCTTTCACCTCAGCGCCTTAGCCTTGCCGAAACCCTCGATAACATCAGCTATCGCATCATCGGACTCGGATTTCCCTTGTTGACAATTGGCATTATTGCCGGTGGCGTTTGGGCTAACGAAGCTTGGGGTTCTTACTGGAGTTGGGACCCTAAAGAAACTTGGGCATTAATCACCTGGTTGGTGTTCGCCGCCTATCTCCACGCCCGAATCACTCGCGGTTGGCAAGGCCGCCGTCCCGCAATTTTAGCTGCCACTGGCTTTGTTGTTGTTTGGATTTGCTATCTCGGTGTGAATCTTTTGGGTAAAGGTTTGCATTCTTACGGCTGGTTTTTTTAATAACCTCACCCCTAACCCTCTCCAGCAACGGAGAGGGAGAAAGGAGGAGATTTAAATTTACTATTATCTCTTGGGAATTATTTCGGATGAACTGTTATATCACTGGAAAATATAGATTTAGTGATAGGACATTTTTATGGAAGATGGATTTGAGAGACTTAATCACGATGAAGTTGTGTCTATAGAACCAGACACCTTTAATAAATTAAATATTGCTAAAACTTTTAAAGTCCGTGATTTGATTACCGCAATTAAGGAATATATTGGAGCGGAAGAAACAGACGAAGTAAATTTGTATACCCAAGGATTAAATTGTGAAGTTTTGCAATTTAGTACTCAGGGATGGAAAAAAGGAAAAGTTAGACTTGCTTTAGAATTTTGTCCTGATGAATCTGAGTCCCCGCTTGATGAGATTTTTCAAAAGCTCAAACAAGTAGAAAAATAAAATTATTTGTTGTAATTGATAATTTAATTATCAATTACAAATAGTTATAAGTCCTTTTTTAGAAGATGAACAATATGGTTCAGACTCCAGTTAAAAAACTAACTATTGCTTGAAAACCGATACTAAGTCCAAAAATTTACGCGCAATGACCGAATTATCTCTACGAATTTCCCCGAACTAGAACTAGCTCTTAAAGAAGTTGTAGCTGCAAGCCAAATCCCAAAACTATGAGGATTTATAATTAATTTGTCTCTCCTGGGAACTATAGATTTAGTTACAGGAGCAAGATTTATGAATGATGAATGGGAACCTCTAAATCCTGAAAAAGATGTTGTGCATTTTCACCAAGAAGCGTTTGAAAATTTACCCCGCACTCAAATAGTCTTTCAGCTTTTAAAGGAAGTAAAAAAAATTTGGGAAAAGCACTGTACCTCATCAGGTTCAAGAGTCTTTGACGAAGGATTTGAATGTTATGTTTTAATACCTGGTCAACAATGGCGGAGAGGTAAAATTAGAGTCCGCCTAGAATTTTGCCCTGATGAAACTGAAATTGAAGAAAAACAAGAAAATAATCGCTTAGATATCAATCCAGAAAGTTCTCCGCTCGATGACCTTCGTCAGCAACTCAAGGAAGGTGAAAATTAATACCCAAATCGTAATTGTCGATGCACGTGATATAAGAGACAATTATCTGTGTCCGTCGGCGCTAAAAAATCCAAAATGGTATGGACTCCTCTACACGCAAAAATACATCGCACCATCCGATCGCGCCACTTGTTTGAGCGCAACCAGCGACTATTAATCGCTGTCTCCGGCGGACAAGATTCTTTGTGTTTAATAAAATTACTTTTAGATTTACAATCCAAATGGGGATGGTATTTAGGTATTGCTCACTGCGACCATCGTTGGCGTTCTGACTCTCAAGCTAATGCTCATCACGTTGAAAACCTAGCTGAAACTTGGGGTATATCTTTTTATTTAGAAACGGCGAACGAACCTATAAATAGTGAGGCTGCTGCACGCGATTGGCGCTATCAAGCTTTAAATGCGATCGCTCAGTCGAACAATTATCAGTATATAGTTACAGGACACACCGCCAGCGATCGCGCCGAAACTCTCCTCTACAACTTAATTCGGGGTACTGGTGCTGATGGTTTACAAGCCCTGACTTGGCAACGCCCTCTGACTACAGGCATTATGCTAGTGCGCCCACTTTTAGAAGTCACTCGAATACAAACAGAGCAATTTTGTCAAGATTTTAAATTGCCAATTTGGGAAGATTCCACTAATCAAGATTTGCAATATGCCCGCAACCGCATTCGCCAAGAGTTATTACCATATTTACAGGGAAATTTCAATCCCCAAGTAGAATCAGCCTTAGCTCAAACAGCAGAACTTCTCCAAGCAGAAGTAGAATATCTCGAAAAAGCTGCCCAGCAGTTGCGGGAAAAGGCTTTGGGCATAGGGGATGATGAAGATTCCCTTATTCCCTTACGCTTAAATCGTCGGGTATTGCAGAAAGCACCATTGGCACTGCAACGTCGCGTGATGCGTCAGGTGTTGCAGCAAATACTTACTGATGCAGCGAGTTTTGAACACATTGAGAAATTAACGGCTTTAATTACAGCGCCAAACCGTTCGCAAACCGATCCATTTCCTGGTGGTGCGATCGCTCAAGTAGAAGGTGACTGGATTTATTTAAAATAGTTCGGAGTTAAAAATAGACATCTCCAGAAATTAAATATACGTTACTCAGAAACCTTGTAGAGACGTAGCATTGCTACGTCTCTACTTTTTCGGAGATGTCTAATCTTTAATTCATCACTCCTAACTTATTAAGACGCTAATAATTCTGGCTGAGGCATTAAACCTTGGAGAGTGTGGCGCAACTGGGCGATTGCTTGGACTTGATGATCGCCAGTTTCCTGGAATTTATCCAAAGATTCTGCAATTCCTTGCAGCTTTTGCCGTAAGCCATCAAGAGAATCCTGAATTGGTTGTAGTGCTTCTTGATAAAGATTTACTCGACCACAACATTCAGCAGTTGTTCTTCGCAGGGAAAGCAAATTTTCTTCGATCGCTTTTAGTTCTTGGCGCTTTTCATCCAAATCGTGGGTTTGATTGTCAATCATTCCCTGATTTAGCTCAACACCAGAACGGATTTGATCGATTTCACGTTCTAGCTTTTGGATTTCTTGGGAATACTGTTGTCGCTGGGTTTCAATTTGTAACAGAACCGGTTCTAAATTGACTTTATTACCCTCTTCTTCCTCAACAACAGTATGTCCTTGTCGCCGTAGCAATACAGCTTGGTGTTGCTTGAGAAACTTCTGATGCTGTAACATATTGCGGCGTTGTCCCACCAAACTGGAGTTTAGCATCTGATAGAGGTCTTTTTCATCTGTTAATTCCAGTTCCAAATTGATGTGATCTTGGTCAGATGCTTGGCTTAATTTATTTTGCAGCTCTTCTATAGCTTCTTGTTTATATTCCAGTTCTTGTTCTTGATCGTGAACAAAGGTAGCATCTATTTCCAGTTTATGCTGCAAGTCTTGGACTATCTTTTGTAGTTCTTCTAAAGGCATTTTATCCAAAGCTTCCACATTAGCTTGCTGACCGAGAACTACATCACTAGACGTTGCAGCTATAGAGTGAATTTGTTGATATAACTCTTCAGCATTTCGTAACTGCTCTTTGATTATCCGGGCATACTCTTGCTTGCTAGTCAGGTCAGCTGTATTTATTTGCAACTGGGCTGTTTGCTGAACTAGAGTATTTTGTGCTTCTTGCAATGCATTTTGACGATCGCTAAATGTTTGTGACAACCGCTCCACTTCTTCTTGCTGTTGTGCGATCGCTGTTTTTTGTTCTTCTAGTTTTTGCCAGTGCGGGTTTAGAGTCGCTTGCTGCTTTTCCACGAATTCAAAAGCCAGATGCAGGTGTTCCCTGACTGTTTCTGTGGGAGCTACGCGACTAGATAAGCGATCGAGTAACTCACTCATTACCCGACTTTGCTCTTCATCCAAAACCGTCCCCTGTTTAAAATCTGCTTGACGTTCCTCTAGACGGCGCTGCTCACCCCGCAAATGTTCCCAAGCGCCTTCCAATTCTAGGCGGTTGCGTTCAACTTCTGTTTTTAACCGTTCAATTTCCTGGTGGGATGTGTCAACTTCTTGTTTTTGCTGCTCTAGTTGTTGCAACTCCTCTTCCATGTTTTGCAACTGTTCTGAGCGTACTTCCATATCCATTTCACGGCGATTCAACTCTTGCGCCTGAAACGTTAACGACTGTTTCCACTGATCGATTTCATCTTCCTTGAGCTTAAATTTCTCCAATTGGCGGGAAAAATTCTGCAAAATATTGACTAGTGGCCGCCCTGCTTCTTGAATTCGCTGCACTTGACGATTTGGATTCAGTTCAACCAGTACCAAAGCGCCATCATTTAATTTGCTTGCGTCCTCAGCAGCAATCACTTCTTCCGACACAGTACTCCAATTCTGGTCAGTTCGCTGACAAGCTAGCAGTTTCAATTCAGTTTTGCCGCTGCCACTGAGTAAACCACCTTTCTGTTTTTGTACTTCTGCTAAATACAGCACACCGTTAGTCCTTTATTGATGCACTTAAAGTTCG
Organism: Desmonostoc muscorum FACHB-395; assembly: GCF_014698035.1. Lineage (GTDB taxonomy): Bacteria > Cyanobacteriota > Cyanobacteriia > Cyanobacteriales > Nostocaceae > Nostoc > Nostoc muscorum_A. Next base: position 117,422 of record NZ_JACJSF010000014.1, on the reverse strand, counting down.
TGTTTTGAGATATACCTTAAATAATTCTGTTAACTTGTCTCCCTGAACCCAGGTTTAGGAAAACAAGACAGACAAAACTATAGACGCAATATATTACGCCTTGATATTAATAAAAGCGATTTGGTCACGCCTTTATATTTTGTACTGATGACAGTGATGATGACTTCCGTGTTAACACTAGCTTTGTCAAAGTGTATTACGAAAGATTAAGGTTTATAGTTGAATCTATTCCCTAATGCCAACAAGGAGAAGGGTAAAAATCTTGCCAATACTCCATAATCAATACTTAAACTACCTGCTCTAAAAATGGAAAAATTGCAGGACACAATTCAAAAATAATATTTAACGGCATTACAAGGAGTACTTTTTAGGTAAATGCAGGGAAATTTAAGTGAAATTGATATTTGCAGTATCCTGCAATTGATTGCGTTGGGACAGCGAACTGGACAACTATGGGTAGAAGCTCATAGCTCTCACCATAACAACAAGCTGAGTGGAGAGGGAGCAAACATTTATCGCCCCAAACAACAGTCTTGGTTCGTCTTTTTCCTCAATGGTCAAATTATCTATTGCCGAGAAGGTGAGAGTAATTTATCCAGAATTAACGATTATTTACGTCATTATCGAGTCGAGATGCGACTCACCGACAAACAGATAGCCTCTCTACCATCAACCGACTCACCAGAGTATGCCTATCTGTGGGCACTTTTGGAGCGAAATATTATCAACCCCAAGATAGCTGGTAGTATCATTCACGGCTTGGTGCATGAAACTCTCTTTGATCTGCTGAGTTTACACCAAGGGAACTTCATTTTCCATCAGGGTGCGGCACTTGCCCCACAATTAAACACTTTCGAGATTGCTCCATTTGTTACAAAAATTACGAAGCAGGTGCAAGAGTGGAAAGAACTCTATCCGCACATTCAGTCTCCCGAACAATTGCCAGTGCTATCTGACAAAGTTCAGCTACAATCATCGCTACCAGAAGCAACTGTAGAGAAATTACAACATTGGGCTGATGGTAAAACATCCTTGCGTCAACTGGCTCGCTATCTCAACCGAGATATTTTGACAGTTGCTAAGGCAATATATCCTTATGTGCAACAGAGTTGGCTCCAACTAGTATATTCAGCCACAACTAAACCAGATACCCACAATGAGAACTGGGAATTGAAGGGAAAACACAGGGGGCGGATAGTATGTATTGACGATGCGATCGCCATCGGTGAGACTATAAATTCGATCTTACAACCACAAGGCTATGAAGCGATCGCTCTCACCAATCCCTTAGAAGCACTGAGTCTGGTTTTTCAACTCAAACCGGATTTAATTTTGTGCGACATCGCTATGTTGGAATTGGAGGGGTACGAGGTTTGCGCCATGTTGCGACATTCCACAGCATTTCGGCTCACACCGATTATCATGCTTACTGGTAAAGATGGATTTATTGATCGAGTCAAAGCTAGTATGGTCGGGGCAACAGATTATTTAACAAAACCATTTACCGACACTGAATTACTCATGATTGTAGAGAAATATCTCAAAATAGAATTCTATGAAAATGGGGAGTAGGGAATAGGGAGTAAGGGCTGGGGGAAAACATAACTTGTTGATCTACTAAAAGATCAGTTAAAAGATGTTATCACAGAGTCAGCCAACTCAGTGAAACCTCAATATCCAGGAAAATAGTGAGAACATACAATTAATTTATACAGTTAATAATTGCGGAGGAATCAGGGAATGTTCCAAATAGGAACGTCTACATCAGGAGGTAAATAGACATTTATGAGTACAGTTCTGATTGTGGAAGACAGTATCGCGCAAAGGGAGATGATTACAGACCTCCTAAAAGCAACTGGCCTAACAGTTACCCATGCCAGCGATGGATTAGAAGCATTGGAGGCAATCCAAATAGCACCTCCCGATTTAGTGGTGTTAGATATTGTCATGCCCCGGATGAACGGCTACGAAGTTTGTCGGCGGTTAAAATCCGATCCCAAAACCCAAAATGTCCCGGTGGTGATGTGTTCTTCCAAAGGCGAAGAATTTGATCGCTACTGGGGCATGAAGCAGGGTGCAGATGCCTACATAGCCAAACCGTTTCAACCAACCGAGTTGGTAGGAACAGTCAAACAACTGCTGCGAGGATAAGGATAAAAGCAATATGGTCAGCAAACCGGACTTTTTAAGTGGTAGCGGTCAAGACCACTTCCGACCAGAATTACAAGTGGAAAGTCCTGAAGGTGAGTTACATTTGAGATTTTACATTCCCTCGCATCAGGAGTTTGCACTACAAGCAACTGGCATCCGGGAGGTAATTGAACTAAGTCCTGATAGAATCACCCCGATTCCTAATGCTTCTCCTTTACTTTTGGGTACTCTAAATTTACGAGGTCGAGTTATTTGGGTGGCTGATTTGGGTCAATTTCTGGGGGAAGCAAGTGCATTAAACACGGATAGAGCAGAAATTTCGGTGATTGCCATCGAGGAGCAAGACACAATAGTGGGTTTAGCAGTAGAGGAAATCGGTGGTATGGACTGGTTGGATGTCCAGAATCTTATGCCACCAACTGGTGTTCCAGATACTATGGTTCCCTTTCTACGTGGAGAGTGGTTACTAAGTACCAAAAACAATCAGTGTCTACGACTGCTCGATCAAATGGCAATTGTACGGAGTGCTAGGTGGGCAGGATGAAATTGGAGGAGGAAATGGCAGCAAGTATTGATAATTACGAACCAACATATCAACAGGCGATGACCGCCTATGTTCAAAGGAATTATGAGGTTGCCGCCACTTTAGTTGATCAAGTGGTGCAAAATCTACCAAATGACCCCAACACTCATTTGTTAAGGGGTCACATCTACTATGTTTTGCAACAGTACGATGTCGCAAAAGAAGAATATCAACAGGTATTAAGCTTGACTAACGAACAAGAAATTATTGGTTTTGCCAATAATGGAATTGAGAATATCAATCAATATTTACAGTCATTCGGTGGACAGATTGATACATCAGGAAGTCAAGAGCAGATAAATTCCTCAGAGATGTCCGATCCACTGGCATATAGCGAACCAGAATTAGAAGATTTGGACGCTAGTGAGGAGTTTGACAGTAATAACCTTGATTTGAACTTTTTTGGAGAGCATCAAGAAACTGTGGATGGGGTTACAGAACTATCTTCAAATAGTCCATTTGACATCCCCACAGAAGATAGTATTGGAATGGGAAAAATCTCAGATTCTTCTATAGCTTTTGGTGACGACCCTTTTGCTTTGGATGAAGAATCAGAGGAACAAAATTTAAATAGCAGTAGTTATGAGGAAAAAACAGAATTAGATTTGCCTGCTTTTTGGCAGGAAGATATTTCCGAAGAGAGCCATGAAGAATCATTAGTAAATAGTCAATTTTCAGAGAACGAGATAAATCACGATCATGGAAATTTAGCTATTGACAATAATAATTCTTCATCTTTTAATTCACAAACTAGTAGTAGCGAAAATAATTTCTCTGATTTGTTGAGTGAGCCAAAGTCTTCAGAGTCTAGGATTGGGAACTTAGAATATAATAAATCTAATTTTGGAGACGAGACTTTACTTATTGTTGTTGAAGAACAACCTATAAATAGTTCGACAACTACAAATAACAATAGTAGATATGATTTGCCTGAAACCGAAGCACATGATTGGTTGAAGTCACAAGATTTGGAAGCAGAGCAAGAGTTTCAACCAGAATCATCTGATAATTATTCATCTTTTAAGAGCGATATCCCTCTGAAAGAAAAGCAGATGAAATCAAGTGAAATCATCAGCAAAAATAGCTTTGATGATGAAAATTTTGATATGGAAGCATTTGAGTCTGCCTTTGGCTCAGATGGTTTAAGTTCTTATGAAGACTCAAACAATATACTGAATGGAGAAAATTCTAAGAGCAATATTGACTTTTTAGATGACTTTGAGGAATTTGACGATTTAGGAAACATTCCAGGGTTTGACCTGATCGAAGAAGATTCTAACTTCGGTGATGCAGCAATGTATTCTGCTCCAGCAGAAACTAGTGGCAGTGTACGTCAAAGCACGGATACTTCTGGAAGCAATGCAGCCGATCGCGAAGAGGAACTATTTTCGATGACTGGTTCCCATGAAGGAGTTCCAGTCTTTAGCCAAACAGATGTCTCGAAACTAGAACCCAACGTTAGCGTCGAGCAAGGCTGGTTAGCACCATTAGAAAATGCTTCTATAGAACGGAAACAATGGTTGATTGCTGGAAGTGTGGGCATTGTCTCAGCGCTAGTTGTAGCCACAGTTAGCTTTGTCGCCACCACATTTTCGCCAGCCCAACAACGTGAATCAGTACGAAACACAGGTTGGGCAATGTCCCTAGCAGCAGGAATTGCCGGTTTTACCACCGCAGGCTTTATGGGAAATCTTGCACTCAAACAAATTCGGCGCACAACCAATGATCTGCAAGCTCAGTTTGAAGCTGTACGCCAAGGAAATTTGAATGCTCAAGCCACAGTGTTTTCTGAAGATGAATTGGGGCATTTATCCACTGGCTTTAATGAAATGGCGCGGGTAATTTTCACAACGACAAGTGAAGCCCAACGGAAAGCTGATGAACAAGAGGAAGCCAAGGAAAACCTGCAACGTCAGGTGATTCGCCTTTTGGATGATGTGGAAGGAGCTGCTAGAGGCGATTTAACAGTCCAAGCTGAAGTGACAGCCGACGTACTAGGAGCCGTAGCCGATGCTTTTAACCTGACAATTCAAAACCTGCGAGATATTGTGCAACAGGTAAAAGTGGCAGCGAAGGATGTAACAAAAGGTGCAACCAACTCTGAAACCTTTGCTAGAGCCTTATCTAGTGATGCTTTGCGTCAAGCAGAAGAGTTAGCAGTAACGCTGAATTCTGTACAGGTAATGACCGACTCGATTCAGCGAGTCGCAGAGGCGGCGCGGGAAGCTGAAACCGTTGCTCGTGATGCTAGTACGATCGCTCTCCAAGGTGGTGAAGCGGTAGAAAATACCGTCGCAGGTATTTTGGAAATTCGAGAAACCGTTGCCGAAACCACTCGCAAAGTGAAGCGGTTGGCGGAATCTTCTCAAGAAATTTCTAAAATTGTGGCGTTGATTTCGCAGATTGCTTCCAGAACCAACTTGTTAGCACTCAATGCTAGTATTGAGGCGGCAAGAGCGGGAGAAGCTGGACGCGGGTTTGCGATCGTAGCAGACGAAGTGCGCCAGTTAGCAGATAAATCTGCCAAATCCCTCAAGGAAATTGAACAAATTGTGATGCAAATCCAAAGCGAAACAGGTTCTGTAATGACCGCGATGGAAGAAGGCACACAACAAGTAATTAAAGGGACAAAATTGGCAGAAGAAGCCAAGCGATCACTCGAAAATATTATTCAAGTGGCGAATCGTATTGATATTCTTGTGCGCTCTATTACCAGCGACACTGTGGAACAGACTGAAACCTCCCGCGCTGTCGCTCACGTAATGCAATCAGTAGAACTAACTGCACAAGAAACTTCCCAGGAAGCACAGCGAGTTTCAGGTGCCCTACAACACTTAGTAGGTGTATCCCGTGACTTGATCGCCTCCGTTGAACGTTTCCGAGTGGAAACGATGGAAACCAGATAAAAAAGTTAGGAGTTAGGAGTGAGGAGTTAGAACTAAAAATCACAACTCACTACTTGAAATAAAGTTAGGAGTTAGGAGTAAAAAGTTAGCAATAAAAATTACAACTCATAACTCATAATTCATAACTCACAACTCATAACTCATAACTCACAACTAACAACTCATAACTCATAACTTTTGCTATGCTGCCGGAACAACAACAGCGGATTTTGGGTTACTTTATCGAAGAAGCCAGGGATCACCTGAATACCATTGAGCAGGGGTTACTGAATCTAGAAGGTACCCTGAACGACCCGGAAATGATTAGTGAAGTCTTCCGGGCGGCTCACTCCATCAAAGGAGGAGCGGCGATGCTTGGATTGACTAGCATCCAGCATACCTCCCACCGTCTGGAAGATTGTTTTAAAGTTCTTAAAGATAATCCGGTTCAGATTGACCAAAAGTTAGAGTCTTTATTTCTTGGTGTATCTGATACCCTAAAATCGCTGTTAGAGCATTTGAGCGGGCCTTACGGTCTTTCTGAAGATGCAGCGAATACTTTGATGTCAGAAACAGAGCCAGTCTTTCAATGGTTGTATGAACATCTAGAACTACTTGTACAACAAGGAAAAAGTGGAGTATCTAGCAATCCTGACGCAACAGAATTACACACAACCTCTGTAGAGAATGTCTCCACACTTACAGAACTTTTCCTGCGGCGAGATATTCCTAGCTTGGCAGAAGACACCCATCAGGAATCTCCAGAAATATCTGTCTCAGTAGCACCTCAGCAGGTGCGAGACGCTAACGCTGCGCTATCGCCAGTCACCGCTAAAGAACATAATAATTGGGGCGAGTTTCAAGCCCAAGTGCTGCAAACACTGCGAGAAATGTTGCAACTGTTTAAGCAAACCACAACACCTTCAACTCGGCAAAACCTTCAACAATGCTGTTACCAGTTAGTCAAACTTGGTGAGACTTGGAATTTGTCCAAGTGGTGTGGTTTGTGTCAAGCAGCAGCTAGTGCGATCGGCAATCCTGAAAATAGTTATCTGACTTTAGCTAAAATTGTCATTACCGAAATCAAGCAAGCTCAAGAATTAGTCCTGCAAGGTAGAGATGCCGAAATTGCAATTAGTCAGCAACTAGAAGCACTTTTGAGCTTGGCAGAAATTGATCTGTTAGAAGTTACTCCTGATTTGTTTGATGAACAGTCTGCGGTTTTGACAGAATCATCAACTACGTCAGAGGCAATTTTTGAGGGTAACACCGAGCAGTTAGACCTAGCCCAAACAACCGAAGAATTTAATCTAGATAAGGATACTAGCGATAGCGCAGCATTAGTGAGTCCGCGAGCGTCTGGTTACGCCAACGTCAAAGGCGATCGCCCCTATGTTCAACAAGGGACACCGCTCAACGCTGCAACTCACACTAGTTTTTCTTTCACCACACATGACGAAGCACATCCAATCAGTAACAATCTTGACCCCAATGGGCCAGAGGTAGGAATAGCTGAGTTAAATACCCTTGCCGATTTATTTGCAGGTGAGACTCCCGAATTAGATGAAAGTTGGCATCAAGAAGAAACTTTAGATATTGTTGCCAGCGATGATTTTGGAATTGATTTCAGCAACACTGACGCTGAGGATGCTCATAGCGATTTATCTGACTTACTCTCCTTGGATCAAGTAGCAACTACAGCCACGACGGAAGATTTATCCCTGTTATTTGGCGACAATTTCTTAGAAAAAGAGAATTCAGAACCGCAACATCAACAAACATCTGCTACGATTCCAGAGTTAAGTTCTATTAACGTACTTGATATAAATTTAGACTCTTCTTCCGAAGATTTACAAGAATTTATTGATATTCCAAGTGAGACAAACCAGCTTGCTAGTGTTAACAAAAACGATGTAGTTGAAGATTTATTGACTCTGGGGCTAGATGATGATACAGAACTGTTGCCTACAGATGAAGTAACTCAACCAGAAACTGAGGCATTCGCCAATGTGGAACTATCGACCAATCAACCAAATAGTTTTGATAACTTATTCTCAGAAACTAGAAATGCAAATTGGGTAGAAGCAATTACCCCTAGTGACTATATAGAATTACCCCAGGAAACAGGGTTCTCTTCAGACAATCTGTTCGCTGAAATGGAAGAAGAGACACTACTGCCTACAAGTGAATCAGAAATCGTTGATTTATTTGATATATCTACAGTAACAACATCTGAATTCTCTCAATCAGAAAATGATCTGAGTAGCTTCTGGAATCAGGAAATTACAGAGGAACAGGACGATTTCAATTCCTTAATTGAGCAGAATGTAGAAAGGGCGTTAGAGGAGAGTTTGTTTGCTACAACTGATGATATTTTTGCTGACAGTCAGCAACCTATACCTTCTGATAGAGCTAGTTTCGGCTTGGAAGAATTGGATATCAATTTCCAGCACGAAGAGCAGCTAGATTTGATATTCTCATCAGATTCTGGAGATGATTTATTTGATGAATTAGCACATAGTGACTCAGCTATTTCCTCGGTAATCAGCAATACCTCCACGCCGGAAATGCCTTTTTTCACGCAGCATCTAGGGGAAGAAACTCTTAGAGCGCAACAACCAGAAGCTTTAGATTTTGCTCCAGAATTTACTCATCAGCCCTCAGAAATATCTGCTGTTGATCTGGAACTTGATTCATTCGACTCTTTCGATGAAAATCCGCAACTGCTGTTTGAAGATGCAGTTACAGACTCAACCTATATTCAGATGGAAACCACAGAGAATACTGTGGATGAACTATCTCTTACAGGAACTTTAGATTCAGTCCAAGCACAACCAGATGATTTGTTCGGCTCTTTCGATGAAAATTCACAACTGCTGTTTGAAGATGCAGTTACAGACTCAACCTATATTCAGATGGAAACCACAGAGAATACTGTGGATGAACTATCTCTTACAGGAACTTTAGATTCAGTCCAAGCACAACCAGATGATTTGTTCGGCTCTTTCGATGAAAATCCGCAACTGCTATTTGAAGATGTAGCTACATCAACCTATATTCAGATGGAACCCACAGAGAATACTGTGGATGAATTATCTCTTACAGAAACTTTAGATTCAGTCCAAACACAACCAGATGATTTGTTTGGCTCTTTCGATGAAAATTCACAACTGCTGTTTGAAGATGTCGCTACTGACTCAACATATATTCAGATGGAAACCACAGAGAATACTGTGGATGTATCTCTTACAGAAACTTCTTTAGATATTAGTTTTGGTGACACTTCAAATTCAGCCCAAACAAACTTAGGAAATTTTGAAACGGAAGAGAACAATAACTTAGAAACTGCTTTTGAATTACCAATAAACCCGGATTTGGACGACACATATCTGGGTTTTACAAATGCTTTATTATTTACAGAAACTGCTCTATTAGAAGCAACAAACCAGCAACAATTAGAAGAAAACGCGGCAACAATTGATTCGCAAGATGTCAATGATTTCACACAAACGATTATTCAGGAAGATGTAGAAACCGATTTATATGATTTAGGAGAGATATCTGAATCTGTAACAGTGTCAGAGGACGAAAATGCTATTCTTGCCTCAGATGAAGAATTGGTAACTACAGAAACCGTTGAAGTAGTTGCTCCAGAAGATGATTTTGCAGACTTGGAAGCATTACTAGGAGAGGAAGTAGCACTTAACCCCAAAGCTACCTCAATACCAGAAGTAGATTTTGCAGCCCTGGAAGAATTGCTCGGTACAGATAACGACAGCAATGTCCACGACGGGCTACGCCAACGCCAACCCTTCAATACTCAACCAGTCTTGGCGAAAAATGACGTTCCACCACCAGCTATAGATGAATTTGGTGACTTGGAGAAGTTGTTGGCAGAAGCGGATCAAACAATATCCCATTCACCAGCAGCAAAATCGAACACCAACAAACCTCCCCGTCCCTCTACTCGTCGGGCTGCAAGATTCGAAGAAACGATGAAGGTTCCAGTTAAGCAACTGGACGATATGAGTAATTTAGTCGGGGAGTTGGTGGTAAATCGCAATACCTTAGAGCAAGATCATGAACGGCTGCGGCAGTCATTAGATAACTTGCTGATTCAGGTACAACAACTCTCGGATGTGGGCGCAAGGATGCAAGAGTTGTACGAGCGATCGCTCTTAGAAGCCTCTTTATTAGCTGGACGCAAAAAGAAAGACTCTGGCTTGCAAGCACCTGATTTCAATGCTGATAGGGGTTTTAGCGAGTTAGAAATGGATCGTTTTACTCCCTTCCATACACTCTCACAGCAGATGATCGAACGCATTGTGCGAGTCCGTGAGTCGGCAAGTGATATTGATTTTGTCACCGAAGAAACCGAGCGAGTCGCAAGGCAGTTCCGCCAAGTAACCACCCAGCTACAAGAGGGATTAACAAGAGCGCGAATGGTTCCTTTTGCCCAAACTATCGATCGCTGGCGGCGAGGAGTGCGCGACAACGCCATCAAATGTGGCAAACAAGTGGAGTTGGTAATCGAAGGTGGTGATACCTTAATTGACAAGATGATTTTGGATCATCTGACCGATCCATTAACTCACATGCTGAATAATGCGATCGCTCACGGTATTGAAACGCCAGAAGAACGACAAGCTGCTGGTAAACCACCTGTGGGAATTATTACTATCCGTGCCTTCTACCAAGGCAACCAAACGATCATTTCTGTAGGCGATGATGGCGCAGGTATCGATTCCGCCAAGGTTAAGGCTAAGGCGGTGAAGATTGGCATGATTACAGAAGCGCAAGCAAAAGCCATGTCTCGCCTGGAAGTCTACGATCTGCTATTCCAGTCTGGTTTTACAATCAAAGACCAAGCAGATGAAATTTCCGGTCGTGGTGTCGGTATGGACGTAGTGCGTTCTGAGATTAGCGAAATTCGGGGGACAGTGAACACCGATTCTGCGATCGGTAAGGGAACCACCTTCACGATTCGTCTACCACTGACTTTGAGTATTTGTAAAGCTCTCTGCTGCGTCTCCGATCGCTCCAGGATCGCCTTCCCGATGGATGGTGTAGAAGATACGCTAGATATACCAGTGAAAAATATTCAGCACGATGCCAATGGACAATCATTTATTTCCTGGCGCGATACAGTACTACCATTCCGACCCCTGAAGGAGCTTTTAACCTTCAATCGCCAAATCAGTCGCGGTAATGTCTATGGCGGTACGCGAGATGATGATATGGTTTCTGTGGTTGTGGTGCGATCGGCAAATACCTTGATTGCTCTACAGATTGACCTGGTGTTAAGCGAACAAGAAATTGTAATTAAGCAATTTGAAGGCCCAGCGCCTAAACCCATTGGTGTAGCCGGTGCTACAGTCTTGGGTGATGGTCGGATTATGCCTATTGCTGATGTGCTGGAAATAATTGACATCTTCCAGGGACGGATTTCTACACAAATGGGTGGCAATTCTTGGCAACAGAAAGGGGCTCCCATAGACACCTCTCCTGCGAAGATTGACCCGACAGTGCTGATCGTCGATGATTCGATTACAGTCCGAGAATTGCTATCCCTGACATTTAACAAAGCCGGTTATCGCGTAGAACAGGCGCGTGACGGACAGGAAGCTTGGGATAAACTCCGCTCCGGTCTGCCTTGCGATATCGTATTTTGCGACATCGAAATGCCCCGTTGCGATGGTCTGGAATTACTCTCTCGCATTCAGAAAGACTCTAACCTCAACCACCTACCGATCGCTATGCTCACCTCGCGGGGTGCAGACAAGCACAGACAAATTGCAGCTCAACTCGGTGCTAGTGGCTACTTTACCAAGCCCTATCTCGAAGAAGCTCTCCTCGAAGCTGCGGCGCGGATGTTAAAAGGGGAAAAACTTGTTAGCACTACGAGCAATGTTTAGTTAGTAATGAAAAACTCCATCCGCAAGGGGATTGAGTTTTGGGGCATGGGGAAGATTTACCAATTCCCCCGCCGACTTCTAATAAAAAATAATTACTCAGTTTGAGTAAATAATCAAAATACACTATACATAAATTTTTTGTGGCAAAACCAAACTAAAATAATTATCTTTCCAAATTTATCTGTTTTGGTTCGTACCACTTTTTGAGGATAATCCCAAAATAGCTGAAAATATTGCCTAAATGGCAACATTGCTCTGCTGAGTTTAGATACTGTCAGTGTTAAGGTGATCCATTCTGGATTCTACACTCAGACTTAATCTATCGGCTACGTGAAGGTTGTATAAAGTACTATACTTAATCTTCTTTTAGTACTGAATCTAAAATTTACACTGTCATCTGCTCAACTTTATATATACGGGAGGAAGAAATTTGGTATACCTAATTATTGGTCTATACCAAAATCTACGTTAGAAAGAGAACAGATTAAACATCTAAGCAAGAGACACTATAACGATGCAAAACTACGTTATAGCCTTAAATAACACTGAAATTGGCTGCACGTCATCAGTAAAAATTAAATATGAAGCTTTTCTGTACTTGACTAGTGCTAGATTTAAGTTACTCTTAAAGCGGAATGCTTCATGTAAGAATCTACCCTGACAGAAGTGTATAAAGATATAGTTAAATTTAGCAATTCTGTCCGAGATTTTTAATTTGCAAACTGAATAGTTTGATACGGCGCTCAAAACCCTGATCTACTACCCTAAACAAGGTAGTCAATTAACGACTCAATATTATCTGTCTGGTAATTGTATTGAATAGTTTACAATACCAGTGGATGAGAAAATCTAAAGAAAATATAAAAGAAACTCAAATGACTGTGGTGTCTGGAGGACAAAAGTGTTTCTGAGACTAGCACATCAACATCGACAATTCGTCCAAGACTTGGTAATGAACCTGCAAGCCTTGGCAGTCGTATTAGAGCGGCGCGGGTATCCTGCTTCTTGTTATACCTGTGGCGACCAAATGAATAGTGCATCGTTTATGGTTAGCTTGGGTGATAACCACCTGATTCGGTTTTTGGTGTCCGATTACGGGATTACTTGGACGGAAATGCGGGATGACCGCGAATTAATGAAGCTAGAAGGCGCAGAGGCAATTAGCCAACTGGACGAACTGGCTGATCTTGTCAAGCAATCTATGCAAACCGATACAGACTCTAAAATTCTTGCCAAGAAATATTAAGGTTCCAAAGGTCGATCGCAAATTAGAAATCGATTATCGGTAATTGGTAATGATGGCTTAGTTAGCGATCGCTCTTAGTCTGTTCTCCATTACCATCAAGTGATTGGCTTGTAGCCCATCGCCTATTTTTTTCTATCTGCTAAAACCTCACGAGCCTGATTTTGAGCTTTTAGCTGAAAGTTAAAATGCACTGTTAATCAGACTTAGCATAATAATTAGTAATTACTAATTCATAATTCCTAACTAAAAAATAGGTTAAGAAAAATCACAACTATCAAGCAACCAACATAATTATGCTTGAGTTAAAACCTGTTTACATAAAGAAATTATGAATTATAAGTCATGAATTATGAATTTTTAATGATTTTTTTTTTGGTGGGAATCAGCCACAAAGTTGAATAAGGCATCCTTTGACAGAGATGGGAAACGGTCAACACCTAAAGTCCATTGCCAATTAAAATAAAGGATGCCCAGTAGTACGGGTGACTAAAATTACTAACTGCTGCCACGGGTACATTGTGGCTTCTTATTTTCCAGTCTCCAGTAATTAATGAGACTTGAGCTTGTCGTAAGGTTTCAGCTTTAGTCAACTTATGGGTGACAAGTATACCATAAAAAGCACTCATAAGCGCTTGTGTCCCACCATCATCTACAGACCACAGCGAGGCGATCGCGGCTCTTGCGCCGGTTTGTTGCATCTGATAGCCAAAGCCCAAAATTTCCTCACCGTTACCTAACTTACCTCCCAGGCCGGTTTCACAGGCGCTTAACACTACCAAATCTACATGGGGGAGTGACCAAGTGGCGACATTTCTCAAGTTAACGCGATCGCCATTTCCGAATAAAATAAACGAATCTTCTGGTTTACCGACTACAAAGGCTGCATGAGTCGCTAAATGGACAATTGTATAATCATCCATTTGGGGTACAGCGACTTTGGGGCTAAAAGCATCGTCTAAAAGCTTCGTAGTTTCAGGAACCGTAGCAGCTAAGTTTTCCACTTCTTGCGTTGCAAAGGGCAAACCAGCAAAAGCAACCTGTCGATTCCCAACTTTAATTTGATAATTACCTTTAGTAAAAGCACCAGCTAAAACCCGCAAAGTAGATTCTTGTGGGGTATTTAAGTTAGTCAGACTGGCAGATGTAATGTGATTGACACCCAAACGCTGCACTAACCATTGTTTGCCATCATATAAAGCAGTTAAAGGAATATAGCGTAACTGCTCATCTGGAGCATAAATCAGAGTTTGTGTACCTGATTGCTTCAGGTCTTTTTCTATAGGTTTAATTAGCCAATCATACAATTGGCGTGCAGGTGCTTTGATATTTCGGCTGGGATTGATTAAAGCTTGGCGGAAAGCAGCAATTGTTTGATGGAGATTTTCGCGTTTTACAGCAACAGTGCGATGAATCGGTGGGGATTCAGGAGTGACTAATACCAATTCCAAGCTATCTTTTAAAATCAGTGGATAGAGGATTGCAGATTTTTGAGGCAATCTCGCCAAATTATCCCGAAGTTCGTTGAGATTCTCCAAATCCAAATTTTGCCGCCTAGCTGTACGGCTAATTTGCTCTATCTGTGCTTTCACTGAAGGACTATTAATAAATTCGTTAAATTTATCCAAAAGTTGCTGTTGATTTAAAACTAATTGCTCAATGCGTTGTTTCTGTTCAAGCGATCGCTCCTTGGGAAAAATTTTCCGTAGTGTTGTCAGTTCTTTACCCAACGTAACAGCACTATCCAAGGTTTGATCCAACTTTTGCTTAATTGGTTTTTCTGTAGACGCTATATTAATACCTTTGACAGTACGTTGATTACCTGGCACAGTTTGGAGATATTCTTCTAGTTCTTCAACTTTGAGTAAATCCATTGTCCTTTGTGCTTCAGCAACACGTTCTTGTTTGAGCAATCGTTCACCCAAAATCCGATATGTTTGGCTTACAGTTATGCTGTAAGCGTCTGGTTGTGGCGCACTCAGTGCTGATGGATTCAAGCGAGCTTTTTCACGATTAATTAAGCAATGCTTGTAGAAAAAAATTGCTAACTCTGGTTGATTTTGGATATCAAATAAGTAACCTATGTTACTGTAGGTTTTGCCAAGTCGAACAAGATCCCCAAGTTCTCTATTTATTAATAGGGCTTGCTGGTAAGATTGAAGTGCTTCAGGATACTTTCTTTGACTTTGGTAGATTCTGCCGATGTTATTGAATGTTACCGCTTCCCAAGAGCGCTCTCCACGTTCTCTAGTAATGGCTAGTGCTTGTTGTAATCTCTGCAACGCTTCTTCCGATTGACCTTGCCGAGATTCTTTGATAGCTTCTTCATTGAGCCTTTCAATTTCTAAAAGCTGATTATTCTGGGGTAAAGCTTGAGCTTTTTCTCCAGAGTTGTATTTCAACCTTGTATTTGTACTTACCTGGTTATTGTCTGGGTATGCCATCCCAAAACCGAGTAAACTAAGTATAGTTAAAGTAATAAGACTAACATACCGGAGATTAGGCTGCATAACAAAACACTCCCTATACTCGGAAGTGTAAATATTAAATCAATTAAGTTATGGAACGCAATGAATTTTTATGCTATTCCATATTTGGAAAATTTATAGGTGCTTAGAAAAGTGAAAATGTCACAAGAAAAACCCAGCCAACCAAAATTACCGCCCACCACCGCCCTTGACAATCCATCAAGTCATGAATTTGGGAATTGGTTTGAATATCCTCTAAGAGTGCAACCCCACCACACTGACTATTCTGGTGTTGTCTGGCACGGTTCTTATGTAGCTTGGATGGAAGAAGCGCGGATTGAATGCTTGCGATCTATAGGGATTGAATTTGCTGATTTAGTTGCGATAGGTTGTGATTTACCAGTTGTAGAACTGTCGTTGCGTTATCATCGTTCAATTCAATTGGGTATGGCAGTGGTAGTAAAAACACGCATGGCTGAGGTAACAGGTGTCCGAATTAATTGGGATTATGCCATTGTCTCAACTGATGGACAAGAATTATACGTTACTGCCAAGGTGACTTTAGTAGCTTTAGATCGCGAAAGAGGCAAGATTATGCGTCAGTTGCCGCCAAGTTTTAAGGATGCATTAGCCAAGATTTCAGCATTAAATAATGATTGAGCAGTACGCTGTGTCAGAGTTTAACTATCCTTAATAAGTTGCTAAAGTAGGGGCAATTCATGAATTGCCCCTACTTGTCTAGTAATATAATTAATCTTACTTTTTACTTGCCGCTTTGGATATTTGATAAACTTTGAGTAAACTGCATGATGTGATGCCAAATATCTTGTGGGGTAATGCCAAAACTAATGTTTAATAAAATCAGAATTGCGGCAATGGTTAATGCATTCTTCAGAGTGGCTTTCAACAACTTCCACAATATTACGAAGACAATCCAAGCTACAATCAACGTAGCAATCATAATATATAAATTCCTTAACAATAGCCCTTAACTGAGAGGATATTTATTCAGAAAGGGTAATTTTATCTGAACTAAAAATTACTAGTGCTAAAGCTATTAGACCTAATTTGGAATAGCTACTAAAGCCAAAATTTTTTGTCTAACTGTACCAATGTCATATTATCTGAAAATGAGACTATAATTCAGATGAGAGGCAACTTATTTGGCAATTTGGCAGAATTACTGGAAAGAATTTTTTAAATCTTATGTATCAATAATCACAAGATACAAGAGTTAGATTAGGACTCCGATTTGATTTTTGAAAACATCCTGAGACTGAAAAGGCTGTTTTATTGATCGTGAGAAATTCGGGTTAGATAGCTCACTAATACGAGGTTGCGACCATTTAAAAGAATACCTCGCTTCCCGTCCCGATTTGCGAAAAGAAATTTGCCCTAATAATAAATAGCCACGCTACGTATTTGTGATGTTGAGGAAAGTGCGATGTCTGACGACAAGCCTTACGGCTACGCATTTTAGTATTTTGGGAGGGAGTGCGATCGCTAAATTTTAGTCTTATTGGAGTTGTAAGATAGCTTAAATCTTACTATCAGCCTATTTTCTCTAATAGTGCTTCATTGATAACCGTTTGATAGCCTACCCCTCGTTTTTCTGCTTCTTCTTTCGCCCAGGCTATGATTTTAGGATGAAATCTGATAGAAATCGGCTCATACTTTTCTTCTTCACCCTTAGCAGGTCGTCCACGCTTTCTGAGTGTAACCCCAAACTGATCTGCGATCGCATCTCTGAATTTTTGGTTTTCTTCTGGTGTAACTCGTCTTGCTCTATCAAAAGGAAACTCAGATTCCTGACTCATATTGTTGACACTCCTTTGAGGTAGCTTTTCTTGCACTAATTATCCTAAGTCGCTCACCTCGCATGGTAAAAACAACCACAACAATTGAGCCATCTTCCGCTTCACCAATTGCCCATTCCCTTTCTTCTCCCTGAGAATGACTAGAATCCTCCGTAAACAGAAGATAGGGGTCGGCAAAAACTGTTACAGCTTCCTCGAATTCAATGCCATGTTTCAAAAAATTTGACTCGGCTTTATTCTCGTCCCACTCACAGCGCATTTATAGTATATACCAAAAATATTTGCCTTTGGTATCCTACACCGACTTGGGCTTTGGGATGGAGTGCGATGCCTTACGGCTACGCATTTTTGATATTAGGAAAGTATGATATTTGGTCGTTAGCCTTCAGCTTAATACTGAAGGCTAAACAATAATTGGTCAAGAGCCAGCAAATCTGCCTTTTGGGTATCTGAGTGAAGGTTTTTATCGCAAAGAAATTATCCGTGGGTGAGTTTCTAATTTTTCAGTCGCTGTTAAAACTTCTTGTCTTGCCCATTTATCTGCTGCCAAAATGTCATCTAAAGAGGGATTTGCACGGTTATCATTTTGATGGCGATCGCACACCCATTCGATACACCGGGGAATATCTAAAAAGCGAATTTTTTCATCTAAAAATAAAGCTACAGCTTGCTCATTTGCAGCGTTTAACACAGCTGGCATCGAACCACCAGCTTTACCCACAGCATAAGCCAACTGCATACAAGGATACTTTTGGTGATCTGGTTCCCGGAAGGTTAAATTTCCAGCTTTGACTAAATCTAGTCGTTCCCAGTTGGTATAGATGCGATCGGGCCAAGATAGAGCATACAGTAAGGGTAAGCGCATATCCGGCCAACCGAGTTGGGCTAAAACGGAAGTATCTTGCAGTTCAATCAGCGAGTGAATAATGCTCTGGGGATGAATGACAATTTCGATATTGTCATAATCCAACCCAAACAGGAAGTGAGCCTCAATTACTTCCAGTCCTTTATTCATCAAAGTAGCAGAGTCTACTGTGATTTTCCGCCCCATCGACCAATTAGGATGCTTGAGAGCGTCAGCAACGGTTACATCTGCTAACCTTTCTACATCCCAGTCTCGGAAAGCCCCACCAGATGCAGTGAGCAAAATTTTCCGCAAGCCTGACTTTGGCACACCTTGGAGACATTGAAAAATTGCCGAATGTTCGGAATCGGCTGGGAGTAATTTTACACCGTGTTTTTCGACTAGGGGTAGAACCACAGGGGCCCCAGCAATCAGGGTTTCTTTGTTCGCTAAGGCAATATCTTTACCAGCTTCAATAGCTGCGATCGTGGGTAGCAAACCAGCACAACCAACGATCCCAGTGACAACAGTTTGAGCATCGCCATAGCGAGCTACTTCTATCACTCCAGCCTCGCCTGCTAGTAGAATCGGTTGGGGATCGAGGTCAATGATAGCTTCTTTGAGCGCTGGTAATTTATCTTCTGAGCAAATTGCTGCTATTTTCGGTCGAAACTGCCGAATTTGAGCAGCCAACATCTCTACATTATTCCCAGCTGCCAATCCCACAATCCGAAACTGATCTGGGTACTGAGTGACAATATCTAAAGTCTGAGTACCGATAGAACCAGTGGAACCAACAAGAGTAATCGCTTTCACAATTGCTTAAGGATTTACAGACAACTCCCACTATAAATTGCTGGGGACTCTTTAATAACAGCAATGACTATAATCGATACACTGACGCAGACGAGGAGAGACGCGGGGAGGGCAAGATCGGGGATACAAAGGGAAATTTATCCATACTTTTTTCGCTGCGCCAACCCCAATCTGTTGATTTTAACTCGATCGACTGCTAGCCATAAAGCTCAACTTTCATATAACTAGACAAAAAATGTACTTATAAATACTATATTTTTAAAGATAAACTTCTAGAGAATTGGCAAAAGTAACTAAATAGGAAATAATTTCAATTAATTGCTAATTTGTCCAGTTTGTTAATTATGTTGGTGGAGGATTTAATATGCAAAATGTTACTCATAAATTGCTGTGTTACAGCCATAGGTAAAAGGATGCAGAAAGAAGTTTGTTGAAGCACTCAACCCTATGGTCAAAGTTCAAATAGTTATAAAAAAAGTTTTATGGAAAAATGATTTCCTATTTCCAGCAGCAATATGGCTTGCCAGTCGAATATTCATCTGGACTGCTATGTTGCTGGTTGCGCCAAAACTACCGTTACCACCAGAAGAATTTTTGCCTCATTTTGGCTGGGGCGTTTTTGATGCCTGGGATAGTATGCATTATCGAGCGATCGCAACTTCTGGATATGAATTTGTGAATGACGGTAAGCAACATAATCTTGCCTTCTTTCCCCTGTTTCCCTTAAGCATCTGGGTTTTGATGAAGCTGGGCTTGCCGTTTGAATTAGCAGGTACGTTAGTCAACAACCTGGCATTTTTCGCAGCGCTTTACTGTTTGTATTTTTGGGTTAAGGAGCATTATGGCATCAATGCGGCGCACTGGACTACTGCTGTAGTTTCTTTATATCCATCATCCATGTTTACGGGAGTGGTTTACACAGAGGGGCTGTATTTGTTTTTGAGTACATCGGCTTTGCGGGCGTTTGATCAAAAGCAGTATGGCTGGACTGGGCTTTGGGGGGCGATGGCGACAGCAACACGTCCTACAGGTATGGCACTAATTCCAGCATTAGCGATCGCAGCGTGGAAAGAACGCCGACCACCCATAGCCTATATTGCTGGTTTTGTTACTGCCACTGGCATACTTCTATTCAGTTTTTATTGTGCGATTTATTTTGGCAACCCTTTAGCTTTTATCGAAGCACAACGAGGATGGCGACCAACTCTAGGGTTTGATTGGCAGGGTTGGTTAAATATGCTGATGCAAATTATAGTTGGCACAAAAAACTGGCAATATGGTTGGATTCAAAAACCATCTGGTGGGATTGCAGACCCCTGGTATCTATTGTTATTAGGCGTGATTGTTGCCAGTGGCTATCTTTTATGGCGCTTCCGTCAACATTTAAATTTTGTGAAATTATTCTATAGCTTTTATGCTTTAGTCTTATCTCTGTTGCTCCTAGCAAGCGAAGAGTGGATCAATAACTTGCTCAACTTGTTCATGGTTTTGGGTGGTGGCTATGTGTTATGGCGCTTACGCACGCAACTGACCGCAGTTACCGTTATTTATGGCTTTTGCGGTATTGGTTTGCTGCTAGCTTCGGGAGGTACTATCTCCTTGAGCCGTCTCGCTTATGGTATTGTGCCTTTGAATATAGTCATTGGTGTGCTGCTATCTCGCCATCCTCGTCAGGGATATTTAATCTTGGGCGCTTTTATGACACTACTAGCCAAAATAGCTGTAGGATTTGCCCAAGAACGTTGGGTTGGTTAGAGGTTTGATTCTTTATTGGTGAGAAGTTGAATTTAAATTCCCTAATGAATGTATCCAATCAAAGGAAGATAGCCCTACCTGCATTATTTGTCGGTGTAGGTGCCATATCTTTTGGCTCTATTTTCGTGAAATTGAGCGAAACTCAACTCAGCCCCAATGCCACTGTATTTAATCGCTTGTGGCTTGCTAGTGTGTTCTTCTTGCTCTGGAACGGATACAAGGCTATACGTCAGCGACTTTCCTTAGACAAACCTGAAGAACAGCAATTTTACACTAGCCAGGATCTCTTGCTATTGGGAAGTGCTGGGATATTTTGGGCTGGCACTTTAGTCTCTTTGGCTTGGTCACTAACTGAAACTAGCGTTGCGATTTCTAGTGTTTTACATAATCTCGCCCCCATATTTACTAGCTTAGGGGTGTGGCTGTTATATCGTAAGAGTTTTGAGAGCCAATTCCTGATTGGGATGGTCATCGCCCTTGGGGGAGCGATCGCTATAGAATTTGAGGAGTTGCAAATCGCCACAGACGAAGTTCAAGGGGGCTTTGCTGCGATCGTTTCTGCAATTTTCTTGAGTGTATATCTGCTAATCGTAGAAAAATTACGAACTAAATTTTCTCCG
Organism: Desmonostoc muscorum FACHB-395; assembly: GCF_014698035.1. Lineage (GTDB taxonomy): Bacteria > Cyanobacteriota > Cyanobacteriia > Cyanobacteriales > Nostocaceae > Nostoc > Nostoc muscorum_A. The sequence continues at coordinate 96,325 of NZ_JACJSF010000014.1, read as the reverse complement.
GCCACAATCCAGTTGTGGATCAGTGCGATTAGTGCCCTAATTATCTTACCCATACTTTTGTTTACTCAAGATCAGCTTTTCCCTTCTACAGCTAGTGGGTGGCTGTGGGTCATTTCCTTAGCGCTGATCTGCCAAGTTTTAGGTCATGGGCTTTTGACCTATTGCCTGGCCAAGTTTTCCTCTGTGGTTGTCTCATTGGTGCATCTGTTAGAGCCAGTATTTAGCGGTATTTTCGCTCTGATAATATTTTCGGAAAAATTGACTTTCTCAAATTGGGTAGGTTTCGCTGTAGTTTTAATGGGTTTATACTTAGCCGTATCTAGCCAAGGTGTTGTTAATTTCCCGATCCAGAAATCAGTCACAAATGTAGTTAACACTTTCGTTAAAAGTATGACGAGCAAACTGTCATTACTAAAGCAACAATTCTCCGAAACGCCAGCTTTATTAGGAACTGCATCATTATTATTTGCCCTAATTCCCATATCTTTAGCACCATCTCTGACTAAATTATGTCAACAAGAAATTGGTGCAAATGCTGTAGTATTTCATCGCAGTTGGATCGCCACAATTGTCTTTGCCCTGTGGAATTTACTTGAAGCTTTCCGCAGCCAACAATCTGATAATGAACCTATAGAAAATGAGCCTTTTACGAGCCAAGAAGTGTGGCTATTGTTGGCAATGGGAACCTCTGCTGGAACCTATCTTCTTTTATGGGCTTGGTCGCTGAGTCAAACTAGTGTTGCTAATGTTGCTTTACTCTCTAATTTGAACTCCTTATTTGTTGCTTTGGCTGGGTATGTGTTATTCGGTCGGCGCTTCGATAACAGATTCGTGATTGGACTGGTCATAGCCTTGGCAGGAGCGATCGCATTTGAACTCAATAAAGTGCAATTTGCAACTGACCAAATACTGGGTGATACCTTAGCATTGCTAACCGCGATTTTCATGGCTACGTGTATGCTGCTGATAGAACGACTCCGAACCCGTTTTAGCACCGCAACTATTATGCTGTGGCGCTGTGGAGTGACCACGATGTTTCTACTACCCGTACTCCCATTTCTCGAAGATCGACTGTTACCCTATTCCTGGACGGGTTGGTTTTTCATCATTTTCCAAGCCCTTTTCTGTCAAGTATTGGGTCAGGGACTTTTAGCTTATAGTCTCAGCCGAATCTCTTCCAGCGTTGTCGCCGTCACACTTCTCCTCGAACCAGTCTTGGCTTCCATTTTTGCTTGGTTCATTTTTTCAGAACAGGTAGGTTTGTTTGACTGGGCGACTTTCGCCGTAGTTTTAGTGGGTATCTATCTAGCGCAATCTAGCCAATCTACTGTTCAAATAACAAACGAAGGATCTTAGTATGGGGCTGAACATAATTCCCTAATACACAAAAAGTATGAAAAATCAATAGTTTTAACCCCACGAGATGGGAAAATTTTGTGTAGCCACGATTTCTAATCGCTTCCTCTTGATTTAATATTTCGACACCGCCAACTTGACTGATACAATTTATAACGAAAACTTCCGGCAATACATTATTAAAATTGGTGAAACATCAGTTCAATAGGCTGTTAAACTCTTTCCCATCCCAGGTTAATAGATACTTTACTATTGGCATTATCTTAGCAGTGGTAATTCGATTAGTTTTTGTTCCGAGTAAATCGCTTGATTATAAATATTTTTTAGAGCCTTGGTATGATTTCATTGCATCTCATGGCGGCTTCAGCGCTCTAAAATATAGTTTTGCCGATTACACACCCCCTTACCTCTACTGGATTTTAATCTCTGCCACCCTGCTGTCTGGATTGCCTAAAATCTTCGCAATCAAGCTTTTTGCTATAACTGTTGATTTTCTTTGTGCCTTTTTTACTTACAAAATTGTCAAACTAAAATACCCAGAAGGGAAAATACCAATCTTTGCTTTTTTGGCAGTTATATTGAGTCCAAGTGTTATTTGTAATAGTGCCATCTGGGGACAATGTGATGTTATCTATACAACAGGATTGATTGCCTGTATTTATTTTTTATCTCTTCAAAAACAAGTTTTAGCATTAATTAGCTTTGGCATAGCACTTTCTTTTAAGTTCCAAGCTATGTTTTTAGCACCTTTATTATTAATAATGTTACTTAAAAAAAGAATTTATTGGTATTATTTACCATTGATTCCATTAGTATATGTAGTTTTAATATTGCCAGCTTGGTTTGTAGGCAGACCAATGTCAGAATTGCTGCTAATATACTTTAACCAAGCTAATAAATATAAAGAACTCACTAAAAATGCACCTAATATTTATCAATGGATTCCCAGTAATTTTTATAATATTGTTGTTCCTATAGGTTTAGCCTTAACTATATCTGCAATATTTTTATTTGCATACATTGTTTATAAAAGTAGACTAGAAATTACTCAAGACAGGCTGATACACTTAGCGACAATATCAGTTTTCTTTATGCCATATATCTTACCCAAGATGCACGACAGATATTTCTATCCTACCGATATATTTTCTCTGATCTTTGCCTTTTACTTTCCTCAATATCGTTGGGTAGCTATCGTAGTGCAAATGTCCTCATTTTTTGGCTATTTGGGAACTCCTATATATATCCAGTTGTTTTCTATACCTTTAGGTTTTACACTCTGGTTTGTTGTACGAAACTGTGACATGATTTATCCAAAATTCAAAGCTGAATTTTTCTAACGCATCAATCAAAAGTTAATGTATCTATTTAAAAGAAATGAATATAGAGAAAAAAATTTTGCCGGATGGCTTATTTTTTATCATAGTAATGTGGCTATCTAGTAGGCTTCTAATAGCTATCGCAATGTTACTAATTGCTCCATTATTTCCAGCCCCATCTAATAGCGTTGCTGCTACGTTTGGTTGGGATGTTTTCTATGCTTGGGATAGTGTTTGGTATGAGAAAATTATGACTTATGGTTATGATTTCTCTAGTGACGTAAAGGAAATACACACGGTTGCATTTTTTCCTTTATTTCCTTTATTAAGTCGTATAGTTATGTTTATTGGCTTTTCTCCTAAAGTAGCAGCTATATTAGTTAATAATTCGGCTTTTTTAGCTACCTTAATAATACTTTATCGTTGGGTACATGAGCATTACGGCACAAGCACAGCACGATGGGTAACAGCTACTTTAGTATGGTGTCCCTATTCTCTTTATGGAACCGTAATTTACACTGAAGGTCTATTTTTGTTATGTACCACATCTGCATTACGAGCATTTGATAAAAAGCAATATATTTGGGCAGGATTTTGGGGAGCATTATCTACAGCCACACGATTACCTGGAGTTGCTCTCATCCCGGCTTTTCTATTTGTTTCTTGGAAAGAACGTAGAGGTATAAAAGCCTATATTGCCAGTTTAAGTGTTGGTTTGGGTATATCCCTGTACAGTCTTTATTGTCAAATTAAATTTGGCGATGCTTTGGCTTTCATCCATGCACAAAAAGCGTGGCGTGGTGATGCAGCAGGATTTGCTTGGCAGGGTTGGTGGCAGATGCTGATGCAAATTACGATAGGTTTCACTAATTTTAAAGCTGGCTATATTAAAGACCCTTTACATCCGTTATTATTATTAATAATTATTGGTAGCGCCTGTTTCTTATGGCGCTTTCGTTTACATCTGGGAATGGTTAAATTCCGCAATGGAGTATGTTTTTTATGGCTATTGTTGTGGTTATTGGCAGGAGATGAATTACTAAAAATCCCACTAGTTTTTGGTGGGATATATTTACTATGGTTATCACGTGCTAAAATTCCCCTTGTTACTGTTGTCTATGGGTTCTCTTCCTTGGCTTTAATTTTAAACACTGGAATTACAGCCTCGGCTGAACGCTACGCTTACGGTATTGTATCGCTGTCAATGGCATTCGGGTTATTACTTGCCCGTTATCCTCGTTGGGGATACCCAATCATGTACTTTTTTGGAATACTAATGTTGACATTTTCTATTCGATTTGCCCGCGATCTTTGGGTAGCTTAGGTTGATTAATATTATCTATTAGTGTTTTATCGATAAATAAGATACCTGACTTCTTTGAAAAGTCGGGTATCTGTAGCTTTTGGTATAATTAATTTTTAATAATTAGTGTGAATTCGTTAGTTGCTCCTAGAATTTTACTACCAGTTAAATTTATTTGCTGTAAAGCCCCATTATCTAACAGCAAATAAGATTTATTTGATAACATTTTTTGTAGAAGTGGCAACGTTGTAGCAGTTACCTTGCAATCGCTATAAAAATCTAAACTAGGACGAACATAAGCAAAAGAGGTGTAAATTTGTGTTCCTGGTGAAACATTTGCCCGAATTAATTCCGCTACTGGTTTAACTGGAAAAGCTTCATTCAATTCCCAAATCCATGATTGCGAACTCACCAACAGGGTTAACACTAAATACATCCCTGTAAATAATACAGGAATAAAGTTGCGATCGTGCTGTTTAACTAGCCATGCTGCAATGCCCATACTTATTACTAAAACAATGCTCATGACTATCAAAATAGGCTGTTTCTTAATAAAAAAGTAAACACAACCTCCTAAACCAGCAATAGAAATAATAGCCAGAAATATTGTCCAGCTTCGCACTTGAAAATGACGATTCTGCCAAACTTCGCTCAAATTAGCACCAATTGCCAAGGCTAAAAATGGATATACAGGCATGACATACCACGGAAGCTTAGTTCTCATAAAAGAAATAGTTCCTAAGTAAATAATTATGGACAAAAGAACTAGAGAACCCCAAGTTTCATAACGTTTTTTCCAAGCTAGATAAAGCCCTCCAGGTAAAAATAACAGCCAGGGAAAACCATATTTGAGTAATTCTAATAAATAGTACCAAACAGGCCCGCTATTACCTTCAACAGTTTGTGTAAGGCGGTCAAAAGCTTGTGCTTGAAAATGCACTTCTAAGAATGTATTACCATAATGTTGCCATTGAGCAATATACCAAGCGATCGCAGGAGCATTTCCTAATAAAATTCCCACCCAGAGATAGGGACTTTTCAACAAAGCTAATTGGCGATCTGCAAGCAAGAATAAACAGGCGATCGCCCCCAATAATAAAACTATCGTTCCCTTAGTCAGAATAATTAACCCTAGACAAAATCCCACGCCTAGAGCATATTTTCGGTTCTGACGTGCCTTTAAAAGACAAAATAACAACAATAAGAAAAAAGAAATAGTCATCCCATCTAACATTGCCAGTCGTCCATGACGCACCACAGGCAACATTGTCAAGTAAACTAAAGCAGCAAATAGAGCAGGTAAATTTTGTTTAAAAGCCAAACGCCCCACTAAATAAAGCAAAGGCACACCCAAGGCAGTTAAAATCGCACCAGGTAAGCGTGTGGTTAACTCTTGCACTCCTCCTAGTTGGTAGCACAAAGCAATTAACCATTGCATCAAAGGCGGTTTTAATAAAAATGGTTCTCCCTGAAGGGTGGGATAAAGCCAGTTACCAGTCCGATAAATTTCTCTGGCAACTAGAGCGTAAGTACCTTCATCCCAATCTCGTAAAGGGGAGTTGCCCAAAAATATCAGCCAGAGAACTAGAGATATTATTAGTAAGCTAAATAACCATTCTTTTTCTCGGAATAGACGCATATCTAAAATCGGGATAATCATCTCAACGGCTGTAAGGCGGTATTGTACCCCAGATTCTGCAATGTGAGTTTGGTTACTTTTTTAAAAGAGCCTTTATGTGGTGCGATGTCTACGACGGATGGTTCCTGAGCGCAGCTCTCGTAGAGAAGGGCTACGCCTACGTTCTTAGTGCTGGTGTGGACTGGTTTTTGATTATTACTTAGGCTAATTCCGCAGCTAAAAGCCTACCTTCAATTGGTTCATATTCATCTTCTAGTAACCATAACTTGGCTGCATTATAGTCATTACTAGAAAATACAACCTTATAACCCTGCGCCGGATCATAAACTTGACAGTTATCTTCACTATCGCAAAGCAATAAAAGAATATATGGAGGGGATAACATTGGATCTATCCATACTTCTGTAAATTCCCAGTTATTCTTCACTTGGTCTTGTGCGGGGGATGACGTGGTATTGGTCGTCTGCATTGATTTTTATCTCCCCATAGTAAAGTAGAATACGGCTACCATCTGGACTGATTCTATAACCTATTGGTTCATCAAAAAACATCCCATAACGGTCATATCCTCGAATCATTCCAGTGAACTGCCCATTTTCTATTATGGCTTGAGTAACTCTATTCATTGTAGGTTCATCGTTAAATACATGAGCGGCAAGTCCTCGTTTGAGAAGTCTTTGACTTTGAGGCGTACCTGCTATATGCTTGGCAACTTGTCTAGCGTCAAGGCTAATTTTACGATTAATTCCACTCATGATTAAAGGTTAAGTTTTTTGTATTTCCAGGATTTACACTGAAAACAGCTAGATTCCACAATTACGATAAAAACAAAAATTTATATAAGTTGGTCTGAAACACTAAACCCAACGCTACCAATTGGATTTGTTAGGTTTCTTTATTACTCAGCCCAACCTACCACTAATTTAGTCATTTTCACGCAATACTTTGAGTTCATTTGCCTGTAATATAACCAAAAGGTAAGTCTGAATCATTAGCAATGATTCCTTAGACAAACCACTTCAATCACTTGCGGGAATAGGTATTGATTTCCGTTGTTGATCCTGCGACGGTGTATTTGACGGTCAGCTTTACGAGGTTTTTAATCTTTTAAATTGCCTCTTGATCCTTATCCGAATAGGCGAGAATACACCCGCAAGTGATATTTTTTTATTTGTAATCGTAGAAATTAGCATGATATCTGTGTCAATGCTAAATCTAAATATGGATGTAACATCGCTCAAAGGATAGCTGATTAAGGATAACTTAGGGGACAAAGTGAAAAAAAACTCTCAGTTACTTCTCACAAATAGCCCCGAATCTTTACGAGAGAAATTTTACTCTCTCAAACAACCAATGGATATAGCTGACCTTTTAGAGGTTTCCTATCCTCGCCTTGTTTATCATATATATCTTGTTAAACCTGACAAACGTTATAAAACTTTTGAAATTCCTAAAAAGTCTGGTGTTCGTCAGATATCAACTCCCATAACTGCACTTAAAATTATTCAGGCAAAACTTAATCAAGTATTACAAACAGTGTATGAGATAAAACCCTCAGTGCATGGTTTTGTGATGGGAAAAAATATTGTAACTAATGCTCAAGCTCATACTAAAAAACGCTATGTTCTAAATCTTGATTTAACTGATTTTTTTCCGTCGATTAATTTTGGTCGAGTTCGGGGTATGTTTATGGCTACACCCTATGGTTTACATCCAGATGTAGCGACAGTTTTAGCACAGATTTGTTGTCATAACAATCAGTTACCTCAAGGTGCGCCAAGTTCACCCATCGTGACTAATATGATTTGTGCCAAGATGGATAGTCAATTGCAACGTTTAGCTAAAGAGTATAAAGCGACTTATACAAGGTATGCAGATGATATTACTTTCTCAACAACTTTACCTAAGTTCCCTGAAGAATTAGCATATATAGTAGCTGAAGAAGATGCAGATAAAATTTTTATTGGTAATAGATTACTATCAATTATTAATGATAATGGATTTGAGGTAAATGAGAAGAAAATCAGACTGCAAAGCAGAGGTAATCATCAAGCAGTAACTGGATTAACGACAAATCAGTTTCCTAACGTTGACCGCAACTATGTGCGTCATATTCGCGCTATGCTACATGCTTGGTCTAAATTCGGACTAGAAGCTGCTGAACAAGAGTATTTAACAAAATATCAAACTCAAAGTAGATTACCTACAAAAGACCAAGCAATTTTTCAGCAAGTACTTCGAGGCAAGATAGAGTTTCTTGCTATGGTTAAAGGCAAAGATGATCCAGTATATGAAAAATATTTAAAGCTTTATAACAAATTACTAAATACTATAACTAACTAACAATTAAAATTTTAAATATGATATGGAACAAGACTTTAAACAAGAAATTCAAGAATTAAAAAGCAGTATAAATGTATTATCCACTGAAATCAGTCAACAGTTTAGAACAATCAATGAAAATTTTTCTATTAACATTAAACAAATATCTGACCAAATTGCTAATTTATCAGAAATACAAGTATTAAGTAATAAAGTTGTTGAAAATTATTTAATTAGTACTAGTCAAGAGATTTTACAAAAACCTAAAAGACAGATAAATATCCCAAATGAATATTTTATTGACTACTCATTTATCGACAGTGTTCGATATCCGGCATTGTTAGAAAATTTACAAAAGGATAGCAAAGATATGGCAGAATGCAGACACAAAAAACAAATTACCACTTTCTGTGAATCGGCTCGTAAGACTCTAGACTCTTCAATTGCAGTGCTTTTTGCTGAAGAATTTAAGTTTCTGCATGAAAATAATAGAACTTTTTTAGAAGCTTATGGGAGAGTAAAAATTTTTCAGGATAATAAAGAAAATAAAAATTATGAATTTCCAAACATATACATATCTAATACAGGACAAATAAATGCTGAAGGCTACAAAAAAGTTGGTAATAATTATATTTCTTGGAAAAAAATAGAAGAAATTCATAAAATGAATCTTCCTGCATCAGTTAGGATATTTTTTGAAATGATAAAACCAAATTTTTATGATAATTCTGCTTTACACTTACGAAAAAAATATCTTACGATCATAGATATAAATCAATTAAGAAAACTCGAATGTCATGGTAGTAAAGATTCTTTAAAGGAACAAATTGATAAACTTCATAATCGTACAAAACAACTGTTTTCTTCAGAAGATAATTTCTCCCATATCCAAGAGTTAATATTTTGGTTTGTTAAAGAAGTTTATAATAGGCTAGACAAACTATCAACCCAAAATAACTAATAACTTCAGTTAATAGACTTTAAATTAGTTATTTTGATAAATTAAAAAATAGTAATTTACATAAAAAACGGTAGAGCAATAAATACTCTACCGTTTTCTAATTTTTTATTTGAGATTTAATCCCAAACCCTAAATTTTACTCAACACCTTGGGGTAACAATTCCCGACGCTGTTGAGAACTAACTTGGACAATGCCATTTTCATCCACATCAACAAGGGCTGTATCGCCATCTTTGATACGACCAGACAGAATTTCTTCTGCTAGGCTATCTTCTAACAGGCGCATAATTGCCCGACGTAATGGCCTTGCGCCGTAGCTGGGACTGTAACCTTCTTGGATCAAACGATCCTTGAAGCGGTCTGTGACTTCTAAGGTGATACCCTTTTCCGTCAGACGACCAAATACTTCCTTGAGCATAATTTCGGCGATTTGGGTCACTTCCGGCTTGTTCAACTGACGGAAGACGATAATTTCATCGAGTCGGTTGAGGAACTCTGGACGGAAGTACTGCTTGAGTTCTTCGTTGACCAAAGAGCGAATCCGGTTGTAAGTTGACTCGCTGGCATCTTCGGAGAATTCAAAGCCGATACCGCTACCGCCTTTTTCAATTACCTTAGAACCAATATTGGAAGTTAAAATCAGCAAGGTGTTCTTGAAGTCTACTGTGCGACCTTTGGCATCAGTTAACCGACCGTCTTCCAAAATTTGCAGCAGCATGTTGAAGACATCGGGGTGCGCTTTCTCGATTTCGTCGAACAACACCACGGTGTAAGGTCGCCGCCGCACGGCTTCAGTCAGCTGACCACCTTCGTTATAGCCAACATAACCTGGAGGGGAACCAATCAGCTTGCTGACGGTGTGACGCTCCATGTATTCGGACATATCTAAGCGGATCATCGCTTCTTCGGAACCGAAGAAGTAAGCAGCTAAGGATTTCGCCAACTCTGTTTTACCCACACCAGTAGGCCCAGAGAAGACAAAGCTAGCTATGGGTCGATTGGGATTTTTCAAACCGACACGAGCGCGACGAATTGCCCGTGAAACTGCTTTCACAGCTTCATCCTGACCGATTAAACGCTGATGCAAGGTGTCTTCCATGTGCAGCAGCTTTTCAGATTCAGATTCGGTGAGTTTGTTCACCGGTACCCCAGTCCAGGAAGCGACAATGTGAGCAATGTCTTCTTCTGTAACTACAGGTTCTTCACCTTCTGTGCCAGTTGCATTGGTCTTGCTTTGAGCGATCGCCCGGATTTCGGCTTTGATTTCCATTTCGCGATCGCGCAGTTCTCCAGCTTTGTCAAAGTCTTGAGAGCGCACTGCATCATCTTTTTCTTTTAATATCTGACGCAGTTCTTTGTCTAACTCTTTGGCTGCGGGTGGCAGTTGGGAGTTAATCAAGCGCACTCTAGAACCAGCTTCATCAACTAAGTCGATGGCTTTATCTGGGAGGAAGCGATCGCTAATGTAACGGTCTGATAACTTCGCCGCCGCCACTAATGCTTCGTCGGAGATTTTCAGTTTATGGTGTTGCTCGTAGCGTTCGCGCAGACCATATAAAATTTCAATTGTTTCATCAACTGTAGGTTCGCCAACCATCACTGGTTGGAAACGCCGCTCTAGAGCTGCATCTCGCTCGATGTGCTTCCGGTATTCATCTAAGGTTGTAGCACCGATGCACTGCAACTCACCTCTGGCCAAAGCTGGCTTGAGGATATTTGCTGCGTCTATAGCACCTTCTGCTGCACCTGCACCAATTAAGGTGTGTACCTCATCAATCACGAGAATGACATTACCCGCAGAGCGGATTTCATCCATGATTTTTTTCAAGCGTTCTTCAAATTCACCCCGGTACTTGGTTCCTGCTACGAGCAAACCAATATCCAACGTGACGACGCGTTTATCTTCCAGGATGTCAGGGACATCTTTGGTGGCAATGCGTGAAGCTAAACCTTCAGCGATCGCAGTTTTACCAACCCCTGGTTCCCCAATCAGCACTGGGTTATTTTTGGTTCGGCGACCCAATATCTGGATCACCCGCTCAATTTCCTTGGCGCGTCCCACCACTGGATCGAGTTTATTGTCTATCGCCATCTGGGTCAGGTTTGAGCCAAATTCATCCAGAGTTGGGGTTTTTGTGCGCCCGGATGAGCCGCCTGGTGAAACTTCGGCAGTTTCTCCCAACATACGGATGACTTGGGTTCTTACCTTAGATAGATCCACACCGAGGTTTTCTAGCACCCTGGCTGCGACACCTTCCCCTTCGCGGATTAGGCCCAACAGCAGATGCTCGGTGCCAATGTAGTTATGCCCCAGTTGGCGTGCTTCTTCCAAGGAGAGTTCTAGAACTCGCTTTGCCCGTGGCGTAAACGGAATTTCCACGGCAACAAAGCCTGATCCCCGTCCTATAATTTTTTCAACTTCAATTCGGGCATCTTTAAGATTGACGCCCATTGATTTCAGCACCTTGGCAGCCACTCCAGTGCCTTCGCCAATCAGACCCAGGAGGATCTGCTCGGTTCCGACAAAGTTGTGACCTAAACGGCGGGCCTCTTCTTGGGCCAGCATGATTACCTTAATGGCTTTTTCTGTGAAGCGTTCAAACATGGCATTTTTCCCATCACCTGCGGTCGTGCCGGTATGCTGATTTTAGCACAGGCAAAGCTTTTGGATGCCTGTATAACAGATTATAGACATCCTGAAGCTATGACTTTAGTTGATGGGCTAATTGTTAACTATTGACTGCTTTTATTCGGCTAGTGTACTGAGGAGCTTTAGTTCACCAGCGTTTTTGGGACTTTTTGAGATTTATTACAAATAACTGACTGCTTATATTAAGAGTTTTTCACTTAATCCCAAACATCTACATATACCATATACACTTATAAATATCAAGCAGAATAAGTTAACATAAATTATTCTTATAATTTATTTATTATATATAGAATATTTAAATCTAATTAAGCGCAGCAAAGTTGCTTTTTTTGCTGAAGGCGATCGCAAGCCCTTAATCCCCAACTAGTTAAAAAGTAAATGCCAAGAGGATTTGCTAAGGCGATCGCTGATTGTGGCATACCACTGGTCTAAAGTTGTTTGAAATTTGGAGTGTTGTAAATCGGGGAGCCAAAGGATTAGCGCATCCTCACCGTTATCTTGGTAGTAACCCCGCCGCCGTCCGGCTGTTTTGAAGCCAAATTTTTGATATAAAGATATTGCTGCCAAGTTGGAAGCTCGGACTTCGAGGGTAGCTCGCTCCATTCCGCGATCGCAAGCTGTCTTAAGGAGTGAATATAGTAAAGCCGCACCCAAACCTTGACGGTGATATTGGGGATGAACCGCCAAAATTGTAATGTGGGCTTCCTCTAAAATTGACCAAAAGCAACCCATTCCTAACAAACTAACGTTGGAGAATGGGGAAAATAAACCGAGTAAATCGCTGTTGGGGCTATCCAATTCTCGCTTGTAGCCTTCCATTGTCCAAAGTCCGCCAAAACAGGCTTGATCTAGTTCCAGAATTGCACTGAGATTATCTGGTGTCAGTAATTTAATTTCTAAGTCTAATGAGATCACATTTATTGAATAAGATTACAAACCCTTTGTAAACTGGGAATCGAGAGACGAACTCAAAGCCCGTAATTTGAACAAGGACAACTTTTATATTTATGGTATCGACTCACCCCACTGGGGTTCAACATTCTGGAAGTCAATATTTACCTCAAAGGCGCGACACTAACCCAAATCTCTCGCCTAATCAGGAACTTTTACCCTTAACTGCTAGAGTTCATAATCATGACTCCCTAGAAATTGGTGGATGTGATGTCACAACCCTAGTTGAGCAATTTGGTTCACCTTTATATATTTTAGATGAAGAAACCCTGCGTTCAGCTTGTCAGCAATACCGAGATGCTTTCAAGCAGTATTACAAGGGCGAATCTCAAGTATTGTACGCCTCAAAAGCTTGGAATTGTTTAGCAGTTTGTGCGATCGCCGCATCAGAGGGTTTAGGAATCGATGTAGTTTCTGGTGGCGAACTTTACACCGCCTTGCAAGCAGGTGTTAGTCCTGAGAAAATCTACCTTCATGGAAATAATAAATCTCGTGAAGAATTAATTTTAGCGATCGAGTCTGGTGTCACCATTGTGGCGGATAACTGGTATGAGTTGCGTACTCTTGTGGAAATAGCAGGGGAGCAGGGGAGCAGGGGAGCAGGGGGAGAAAATGTTACCTCATCCCCTCTCCCTATACGTATCATGCTACGGCTAACTCCCGGTATTGAATGCCACACTCACGAATATATCCGCACGGGACACTTAGATAGCAAATTTGGCTTTGATCCCAACGATTTAGATGAAGTATTTACCTTTGTCAGTCAACAACCCACCCTTGACTGCGTAGGGTTACACGCTCATATTGGTTCCCAAATTTTTGAGCGCCAACCGCATCAAGATTTAGCTGCTGTGATGGTGCAATGGCTACGAGATGCCGGAAAGTATGGTTTAAATATTACAGAGTTAAATGTTGGTGGTGGTTTAGGGATTAAGTATACAGAATCAGATGATCCTCCCAGCATTGAAGAGTGGGTGAAGGCGATTTGTGAAGTTGTCCAAGAAGCCTGTGCGGTCGAAAATCTGCCTTTGCCGAAATTACTGAGTGAACCAGGGCGATCGCTAATTGCCACAGCTTGCGTCACTGCTTATACTATTGGTTCATCCAAAGTTATTCCAGAAATTCGTACCTACGTAGCGATCGATGGGGGAATGTCCGATAATCCTCGCCCGATTACTTACCAATCAGTTTATCGGGCAGTAGTTGCCAATAAAATGTCTTCTCTTTTAACTCAAACAGTCACAATTGCTGGTAAACATTGTGAATCAGGAGATATTCTGATTAAAAATGCACTACTCCCAAAGACTGAACCAGGAGATATTCTCGTAGTTATGGGAACTGGTGCGTACAATTACAGTATGGCATCTAACTACAACCGCTTGCCCCGACCGGCAGCAGTTGTGGTGGCGAATGGCGAAGCGAATTTAATTTTGCAACGTGAAACTTATCAAGACTTAATTCGACAAGATAGCCTACCAGAAAGGCTGAAAATTTAGTCATTTGTCCTTGGTCATTGGTGAACCAGCACGGTCTTCTCCCAAAGGGAGAGGCTAGCGCCAAGGGGGTTTCCCCCATCAGTGACTGGCGTTAGCGCAGCGCTAGCGTTCGCGCAGCGTCTCGTAGAGAGGCACGAGCGTCACCCGTAAGGGTCATTAGCTAGGAGCTAAACCCCGTCTATTTTGAAACCTAGAGTTTTTGAAGAGAGTATATTATTCTGTCGTGGCTTGAGTTTTGAACTTTAGCCTCATTACAAAAAACTACGGTTTTCACAGTAGACGCGGTTTAATGACAAATGACAAATGACAAATGACTAACTGTAATTAGAGGCAAAAGTGTAATCCAGATGTCATGAGAGATTGGTGGAAGCAATGGCTGATAAACCTGGGGTGGTCACAGTCCTTGCTGCTTGGGACTCTGGATATTGTGTTAGTGCTGGCGCTGACTTACATGATACTAGTTATTATTAGTGAGCGCCGAACACTATGGATGGTGCGGGGATTCATTATCTTAATGCTAGCCTCAGCACTAAGTGGCAGATTAGGACTACCTCTGCTAAGTTTTGTACTAGAAAAGTTGGTGATTGGTTGTGCTGTAGCGATGGCAGTTGCTTTACAGTCAGAGTTTAGGCGATTTTTGGAGCAATTGGGGCGTGGCGAATTCCGCCAGTTGTTTCAACCCGATCGGCTGGCAATCCCCAAATCTGATAGTGTAATTGATGAAATTGTTGAGGCTGTTAAAGAATTGTCAAAAAACCGGATTGGAGCTTTACTAATTGTGGAAACCACAGGGCCAATTGATGAGCGAGATTTTTCTGTGCCAGGAGTAAAGCTAAATGCGGAGGTTTCTAAAGAACTAATCCAGACAATTTTTCAGCCGAAAACTTTGTTACACGATGGAGCGACATTAATCCGTGGCTCACGGATCGTATCATCGGGTATAATTTTACCACTTTCGGGACGCACAGCCTCGCGCCAGTTGGGAACACGCCACCGGGCGGCAATGGGAATTACTGAGCGGGTCGAAAATTGCATTTGTGTCGTTGTATCTGAAGAAACGGGTTCCATTTCTTTAGCGGAACGGGGAACCCTAAATAGACCACTGACGATTAAAAAACTAAAAGAGTCATTAGAGGCTCTTTTGTCACCAACCGTGGATAGGGAAGCTGTTGCTCCTGGTCTGTTGAGTTTTGTTCGTCGGATAGGTGGGAAGACACTAGCACTGGTTTCACGTTTACTCGGATTACCATCGACCGCTTCTCGAGATAAAAAATGACAGCACAACAAACTAAACTGCAAGATTTGCCTACTGACTTAAAACGAGAACTATTGCCGCAGCACGTTGCGGTGATTATGGATGGCAATGGTCGATGGGCTAAACGTCAGGGTCTACCTCGAATTATGGGTCATAAGCGAGGAGTAGATGCTCTTAAGGATTTACTCCGTTGTTGTCAGGATTGGGGGATTCAGGCGCTGACAGCTTATGCTTTTTCAACGGAGAATTGGAAAAGACCGCAGGAAGAAGTGGATTTTTTGATGACTCTGTTTCAAAGAGTTTTGCGCCAAGAACTGCGGGAAATGGTCGAAGAGAATGTTCAAATTAAGTTTGTCGGAAATTTGCAGGCTCTGCCACGATCGCTCCAGCAAGAAATATCCCGTTCAATGGAAGAAACCAAGGATAATCGCGGTATCCGGTTTTCAGTGGCAACTAATTATGGCGGACGGCAGGAAATTTTACAAGCTTGTCAGGCGATCGCAAAACAAGTCCAGCAAGGTCTGCTACAACCCGATGAAATTAATGAACAGGTGTTTGAGAGCCACTTGTATACAGCCGGAATTACTGACCCAGATTTGTTAATTCGCACCAGTGGAGAAATGCGCCTCTCAAATTTCCTTCTCTGGCAAATGGCTTATGGAGAAATTTACATTACTGATGCTCTCTGGCCCGATTTTGACCGGGCCGAGTTTCACCGCGCCTTGTGTGCCTACCAGCAACGGGAGCGGCGATTTGGAAAAGTATAAAATAGTATGTTTGCTGCGGCAGTAGGATGCGTTAGCGATGCTACAAGATTGGCGATCGCACTACAATTTAATAAACTCAATGATGGCTATTGATATGGTATCGATTCCTATCACCCTGGAACAACTCATTACGGCTGTGCAACAGTTGCAACCAGAGGAACGGGCAGAGGTTGCCAGAGCGTTGGTTTTAGTGGATTTACGTTCAGATTTGAGGGCTTTAATTCAAGAACTTTATGCTCAACCCCCGGTTGATGATATTACAGATGAAAATATCATGGCTGAAATTAAGGCTGTGCGCCAGCAATCTCACCAAACATGAAGTTTCGAGTGGTCATCGACACTAACATTTGGATTCGTATTTTGCTCAAAGGCCGAGTTACATTGCCCATATTGGAAGCAGGACAAATTCCAGTTGGTGATGAGTCAACCCCTAATGGAAGAACTGCATCTAGTTTGGAATCGCCCCCGGTTAAGAGAACGGATTAATCCAAGTATTGCTATTCAACTTGAACAGCAGTTGCAGTACTGAGCAATATGGATTGAGTTGGAAACGGTTCCACCTAATTGTCGAGATCCCAAAGATTTAGCTGTACTTGCTACGGCTATTGATGGTCAAGCAGAGATTATTGTGTCTGGGGATGATGATTTACGTGCTGATGATGAGTTAAGGGCAGTAATGGCAACTTATGGCATCCGATTGCTGGGTGTTCATTCTTTTTTGAACGTGATTGCGGCTTAATTTCCCTACCTTTTTACCGTGAACTGAACTCAGCACTTCACTTATGGCCCAGAAAACACAGCTTGTTCTACATCATCCCGACTGAGAGAATATTTGAACGAGCGTTGGATATCTTGTCCATTTTCCCCAGATTGGACATATCGCACTACGATTTGCTCAACGTCGAGCCATAGTTCAGCTTGCCAACTAGGCCGTTGCACATGCCAGCAATGCCTCTGGGTTTCGTCTTGTTTACAGCCTTGGTCTTTTAGCCACTGTTCAATTTGTGGCAAGGGATGATTATATAGGGGCGTATCTGAGGGAAGAAGAGGCATAGGAATTTGGGATTTTGGATTAGGAAATTTTTTAATTTTTAATTACCATAAGGGTAATTAGTTGCGATATATGGTTAATTTGCTGTTGTACAGATGGAGTTGACTGTAGCAAACGGGTTTGAAAAGCAGCATCACCACGAGTTAAACCAATGGCAACTGCTAATAACAAACAACCTACAAATGTTAACACCAGCATAAATAAAGCAAAAATTTCGCCAGATGATAAGGGGCGATCGCTAGGATCGAGGTAAGCTGATTTTGACCAGTCATGAGAACGCGAGACGGGATGATTCAAGTCAGGGGGTGGTTGAATCACTCCAAAGCGGGAATAGCCAATTTTTAAATCGTAGCTTAATCGCCGTTCTGGATGGCTAAGGGTGGCGTAGGCTTCATTGATTTGCTGAAATTTGGAAGTGGCGATCGCAGTAGGCAAGTCTGTAGTATCAGGATGATAGCGTTTGCTCAGTTCTCGATAAGCGCGACGAATATCAATTACTGATGCCGAGGGATGCAGTCCTAGCAGGGAGTAATAAGTTGATTTACTGCTTTGTGGCATTGCCCCGTTATGATTCACGGCTGTTTGAGTCACTTTGCTCAAAGATATTTTTTATATTTTAAATCCTTTGTGAATTGCAGAAGACACAGCAGGTCTCAATACTGCTCGGTTAACCATTCTTAACTCGGCATTGGGTTTGGGGAAAAGGTTAATTAAGCAACTCGATAGTGGACAGTATACTGAATATAACGACGAGTCACTTCCAGCTTTTTTTGCAAATATTAAAGCACTAGGACAGCAAAATTTGGCTAACAGCGATTCTGTATGAGTCGATTTCGTATTTCTACTCAAGCAGCGCAAGATATTGAGGATATATGGAAATATCTTGCCCTAAATAACTTAAAGTAAATCAGCACGGGGTTTAAAAGTTTCAATTTGCCGTAACTTTTCGTACAATTCCTGTTCTTCTTGATTGATATTTTTCGGTGTAACTATTTGAATTTCTACTAATTGATCGCCACGTTTACCGTCATCGCCGGGGTAGCCTTTGTTCCCTAGTCGGAATTTTTGACCAGACCTAACTCCTGGAGGAATGGTCATTTTCACTGGGCCATCCAAAGTTGGTGCTTCTACCTGTCCTCCTAAAACTGCTTCGCTGGGAGTAACTGGTACTTGGCAAAGGATATTTAAACCTTCTAGCTTAAATAATGGATGAGGCTCAACGGTAATTTTTAAGTATAGATCGCCACCACCAACACCTTGGTTTCGCAAACGAATGGTTTGACCTGTCACCATCCCTAGTGGCATATTAACTTCTAGCGATCGCCCATCTTCTAAACGGATGCGTTCATTACCGCCTTGATAAGCTTTTTCTAGTGGTAACGTTAATCTGGCTTCTATATCTCGGCGGGTAGTGCGAGGTGGAGTGTTAACTGTATAGGCAACTTTTGTTCTGGGGGAACGAAACGGATCGCTAGTATTGCCATTAGTAGACGACTTACTGGCCCCACTCTTATTTTTGACACCGATAACTTGATTAATAAAGCTTTCAAAGTCGGAGAATTGGCTTGGATCTACTTCCTGATTACCGTTGCGATCGCTAGCACCACTCTGCCAAGTTTTAGCCTTTGGCGTTTGTTTGTTGCCTGCGAAGCCTTTTTGCTTCCAGTAGCGACTAAACTGGTCGTATTGCGATCGCTTGGCTGAGTCTGAAAGGACTTCATAAGCCTCGCCGATATCCTTAAATTTCTCCTCAGATTCTTTGTTACCCGGATTAAGATCGGGGTGGTATTGTCTTGCTAACCGCCGATAAACCTTTTTAATTTCCTCACCAGAAGCGTCTTTAGATACTCCTAAAATCTCATAGTAATCGCGGAAATTCGGCAAATTTTGCATAGTTCAGTTATTTAAATTTTAAATTACTTAGTAGTTATGAATTATGAATTATGAGTTAGGAGTTGAAAGATTTAATTTTAAACTTCTCACTCCTAACTCCTAACTTTTATTAAAAGTACTACAACCAATCATTGTCATCTTCATCATCCCAGTTATCTTGGTAGCTGGGACGAGATTTGCGTGGAGGACGGCTTTCATAAGAGGAAGAACGGCTGTCTCGGCTATTATTATCTCGGCCATAGTCTCGGCTATTGTCTCGGCCATAGTCTTTACCGTAATCTCTGCCATAGTCCTTACCAAATGAATCGCGTTCCCGATATGTATCTCTAGGAAATTCGCGTTCTTTATCCTTATCACCGCCAGTAAAAATATCACGGATAGTACCTAACAAATCGTCATCTTCATCTTCAGCATAAGTCTGACGGACTTCCCGATTTAGCTCATAGAGAGCATCTTGCAAATCGGCGTAGGCTTGATCAATACCGCGATCGCTATTTTCCTTCAGACTCTCTTTTAAGTCTCGGCAAATATTATCAATTCTTTGGCGGCGGCTGCGGGCAAACTGCATACCAAATTCAAGTGCTACTTCTCTAAGTTGCCGTTCTGCTTGGAAAATTAACGCCTCAGAACGAGTCCGCTTTTCTACCCTTTCTTTCCGTTCGCGATCGACATCGGCGTATTTCTGTGCATCTTGAATCATCCGATTCACTTCTGACTCGTTCAAAGTGGAAGCGCCTTGAACGGTGATACTTTGCTCTCGCCCAGTGGTTCTATCTAAGGCTGTTACCTGTAAAATACCATTAGCATCGATATCAAATGACACCTGAACTTGGGGAATTCCTCGTGGCGCTGGCGGGATACCATACAGCTTGAAACGTCCTAAAGACTTATTGTTTCCTGCCATTTCTCGTTCGCCCTGAACTACGTGAATTTCCACAGTATTTTGGTTATTTTCAGACGTAGAAAAAATGTCAGAACGGCGGACTGGAATGGTGGTGTTGCGGGGAATGAGTTTTTTCATCACGCCGCCGATGGTTTCCAATCCCAAAGAAAGGGGTGTGACATCCAAAAGCAGCACATCTTTGAGTTCGCCTGCAAGAATTCCGGCTTGAATTGCTGCACCCACTCCCACTACTTCATCAGGATTAACGTTTTCGTTAGGTTCTGTACCAATCAAGTCCCGCACTAGCTGTTTCACCATTGGCATCCGTGTAGAACCGCCAACTAAGACAACTTCTTCAATATCTCTAGGTGAAAGTCCAGCATCTTTGAGGGCGCGTTTCACCGGTGTCCGCAATCGCCCTACCAAATCACCACACAAACCTTCAAACTGGGAACGAGTTAAACGAGTTTCCAGATGTTTGGGGCCATCTTCTGTGGCGGTGATGAAGGGTAAGTTAATATCAGTAACGCTGACAGCAGAAAGCTCAATTTTGGCTTTTTCCGCAGCTTCCATCAGACGTTGCAAAGCTTGGCGATCGCGTCTTAAGTCTATTTCTTCAGTTTCCAGAAATTGCTCTGCTAACCAATCTACGATTACTTTGTCAAAGTCATTACCACCAAGTTGCGTATCTCCACTGGTAGCTTTGACCTCAAATATCCCATCGCCCACTTCTAAAATCGACACGTCAAAAGTACCGCCACCCAAGTCGAAGACTAAGATAGTTTCCGTGTCACCCCGATCTAATCCATAAGCTAAAGATGCAGCAGTTGGTTCATTGAGAATCCGCAACACCTCTAAACCGGCAATTCTGCCAGCATCGCGGGTTGCTTGCCGTTGAGAATCGTTAAAATAAGCGGGGACTGTAATCACTGCCCCTGTGACTGGTTCACCCAAATAGCGACTAGCATCGTCTGCCAATTTCTTCAGCACCATTGCCGAAATTTCTTCTGGGGCGAAATCTTTATTGAGACGGGGACAAGCAATTTTAATATTACCTACTTCATCTTTGCGGATGGTGTAGGGTACACGCTTAGAATCTGGACTAAGTTCGGCATATTTGCGCCCAATGAAGCGTTTCACTGCAAAAAAGGTATTTTGGGGATTGAGGACGGTTTGGCGGCGTGCCATTTGCCCAACTACCCTTTCGCCTTCTTTGCTAAAGCCAACTACGGAGGGGGTTGTTCGCATTCCTTCTGCATTGGCAATCACCACCGGCTTGCCACCCTCCATAACGGCGACTACTGAGTTGGTTGTACCCAAGTCGATGCCGACTACCTTGCCCATGCGTTACTCTTCTCCTAAAGTGTCTTATGTATTTATTATGATTGGGCGGAACTACCTCTAGCTTTGTGCTATGGGATGAAAACACCTCAATGGTATAATAGTCATCATTAAGGCAGTGAGCTAAGAAGTGCAGCTAGAGGAGATAGTTGCAAGACTAGGATAGCATTGACGATGATTGCTGTGTCTAAGCAGCCTCAATTCTTGTTATCCGGTTACTTCTATGCACTGAATCTGTAAGTTGCTAAATGCACTTGAAATAATAAATTTCTGCTTCTTTGAGTGCCTGAAAACCTTAATATTACCGCTATTTTAAACATTTGAATTTAACAAAGCGATTACAAACTTCCCTGAGTGCGATCGCGCGAGAACGCGATCCTTACATGGCAACAGCTGGACATTTTTTCGTCCAAGAATACATCCGCCAGGAATTTTCCCAATGGGGGAGTGTGGAAATCCACACCTTTGAAGTCAGGGGTAAAGCTTGTAAGAACTTGATATTAAATTTACCCTCCCAAGCTAGAGGGCAAAAAAAAGATTTGCCACCGATTTTAATTGGCGCTCATTATGATGGCGTTCCGGGAACACCTGCGGCTGATGATAATGCCACAGGTGTGGCAGTTTTGCTGGAATTGGCGAGAAAGTTTGCTACCCAACCTATAAGATATCCATTAAGGCTGGTTGCTTTCGATATGGAAGAATACGGCTTACTAGGTAGCGCTGATTATGCAGCCTTGTTGCACCAACAAAAGCAACAGCTACGCTTAATGATCTCCCTAGAAATGCTGGGCTATAAGGATTCTACGCCTGCTTCTCAAAGTTATCCCCCTCCTCTGGAACGCTTCTATCCAGATACAGGTGATTTTATTGCTTTAATTGGCAATTTGCGGACATTGCCTGACTTAATTGGTATGAGCCGTAATATTCGCAAAGCTGGCGTAGCTAGTCAATGGCTACCTGTGCCGAATCGAGGTTTAATAGTTCCCCAAACCAGACTTAGCGATCATGCACCTTTCTGGGATTTGGGTTATCCAGCAATGATGGTGACAGATACGGCATTTTTGCGAAATCCCCATTATCACAAACCTAGTGATGCGATCGCTACTTTAGATTTAGATTTTCTTAGTGGTGTCTGTGAAGGGTTAGAAATTGCGATTCGGCGGTTATGAAAAATATTAGACATATCCAGAAATTAAATATGCGTTATCCAGAACCCTTGTAGAGACGTAGCAGTGCTACGTCTCTACATTATTTTTGCCCAGATTCCCAATTCCCAATTCCCCATTTCTAATGCAGTTGTTACCAATTACCACTTTGTAACTATGAGGATTGTACGAATTGACACGAAACAATGAGGCTAATGAATGCCAAGATCAAAAAAAGAATGCCCCAAGGATATTAAAAGTACTATGCCAGAATTACACCAATCAATTGCCCAGCATTATCACGAACGGACTAAATACAACCCTGAGACTCTTGCCTCCAAAAGTCAGCAGTTAGACTGGACTAAACAGCCAGTGCCTTTCAAAGAGTACAAAATTGGCTCTAATATTGATCTCAAACCCTATATCCAAGAAAAATCAGAGGGATTTGCCAACAACCCAGATGCTCAATGGTGGCAAAGACTTTCACGGTTGCTGTTTCGCAGCTATGGATTGACAGCGAGAATGCCTTCTATGGGTAGTGCGGTATATTTACGCGCTGCTCCCAGTGCCGGCGGATTGTACCCTGCCGAGGTGTATGTGGTTTCCCGTGGCACGTCGTTATTGCCACCTGGTTTGTATAACTACCAGTGTCGGACTCATTCACTGATGCATTATTGGGAAAGTGATGTTTGGCAAACTCTTCAAGCAGCTTGTTTCTGGCATCCTTCTTTAGAAAACACCCAATTAGCAATTATTGTCACTGCGGTATTTTATCGTTCTGCCTGGCGCTATGAAGATCGGGCTTATCGCCGGATTTTTCTAGATACGGGACATCTATTGGGTAATATCGAATTGGCTGGCGCGATTACTGACTTTCGCCCTCATTTAATCGGCGGCTTTGTGGATGAATCGGTAAACGATCTGCTTTATATCGATCCGCAACAAGAAGGTGCGATCGCTGTCTTACCTCTGGCAGACTTGTTAGATGTCAATCAAAATTTGCCATTGGGATGTACTGCTTTACCTTCCGCCACCGAAACCAATTATCCCCAAATCCCCGATGGTGAATTGCTGACATATTTCCATCGACACACCCAAATTCAATCAGGTATAACTGGCAATCTCAATCTACCAGTTATCAAACAAGAAAAATCTTTAGAGGATAAATATAACTTTCCTTTCTGTTTGAAAATCCCCACCACCACTACACCTATAGACTGGGGACAAAAGCTGTCAGAACTGGAAAATACAATGTATAAGCGACGCTCTACCCGCGCTTATAATGGTGATGATTTAACTTTCGATCAATTGAAAAGTCTACTCGATTTCACTTACCAACCGCAAAATTACATCGACCAAAGTTTAGATATTTCTCCAGACTACTTTGATTTGAATTTAATAGAAACATTTATTGCTGTTTGCGGAGTTAAAGGACTGGAAGCAGGTTGCTACTATTACGCGCCCAAAGCCCAAGAATTACGCCAAATTCGGTTTAAAAATTTCCGGCGAGAGTTACATTTTCTCTGCTTGGGGCAAGAATTAGGGCGGGATGCAGCAGCAGTGCTTTTCCATACAGCCGATCTGAAAGCTGCGATCGCTCAATATGGCGATCGCGTTTACCGTTATTTACATCTGGATGCGGGTCATTTGGGACAGCGCCTGAATTTAGCCGCAATGCACCTAAATGTAGGCGTTAGCGGTATCGGTGGATTCTTTGATGACCAAGTAAATGAAGTTTTGGGTATTCCCTCTGATGAAGCTGCTCTATATATCACTACATTGGGACACCCAAGATAAAACGTAGATGTGCATAAGCTTACCGCCGGCTACCGCAAATTACCTAAAACACATCTAAATTAGATATAACAAGGGTCTTAAGCCCAAGTCTTAGCAAAATTGACTGATTTTGTGCAGTTTCACAAAAAATTGGGATAAACTCATCTATCAATTATGTTGCAAAAAGTGCCCATAATTTGATAAAAATACTGATGGGGAATATGAACTTTTTTGAAACTCATACTAATTCTAGGTGAGGCTACGCTTTATTTACATAGGGGTAATTCATAAATTGCCCCTATAGCCTGTAGTTTTGGATTGCATCACTTTTATAGGCGCATTTTTATATCACCTTTAAGCAACCTCAAGTGCCTATTCAGATGGAATAAATTATTCCAAGAAAACATAAATATTTTAACAATGTTGTGGAGTAAAAACTTTGGTTAAGGGATTTTCAATAAGTAAGTACATTATCCAATTTTGTGGAGTGTGTAATATGAACGCCTGTAATCGATGGCGCTCATGTTACACAATCCAGAATAAATAGTTAGTTTTTTTAGAACTTTTTAATCAAATTATTTTTTAATGTGAACATGGATTTAGCTAATTTAATATCCCATTACTAACATTAGGAAAACACGATTTTAATTTGCAAGTTTTAGAAACATTTAATTAATATTTAGAGGATGTGTTACAACTCATCTTGTTTCTATCAAAAAAAGGAAACTACTGCGGTCTTCTCCCATAGGGAGATACTAAAAGCATTAGAGAGCCTGCGAGCGTCTGGGGGCTCCTCAAGTAGAGCAATTGCCGTGGCTCAAGAGATATCTGGATTTTATATTTTTAATACGTAAGTTCTGTTAATTTTATTTTGAGATTGAAGCTAATTAAATTTGGTATTTTACAAAATTTTTTCACACAACCACTAATGCTATTTCCTGAAAATGAAAGCCAACAGTTAGAAGTACTTCTGTTCTCTCAAAATCCTAACCCAATGTGGATATATAACCAGAATAATCTGCAATTTTTGGATGTAAATGAAGCTGCTGTTATCCACTACGGCTACTCACGAGAAGAATTTTTGCAAATGCGAATAACTGACATTTATCCTCCAGAAAATGTCCCTGTATTCAGAGAATATTTGGGAAAAAAGCACACTAACTTGAACTTTTCTGGACAATGGCTACATCAGCGAAAAGACGGACAGACTATTGATGTTGAAGTTGTCACGCATACAATAAACTATGCCAATTATAATGCTCGGTTAGTTAATATCCGAGACATTACAGAACACAAACGAATAGAAAGAAAACTTCAAGAGCAAAATGAGTTTTTGCGGAGAATTTTTGAGAGCATACCATTGATGATTGCACTTATTGATACCAATGGTAAACTTCAGTGGGTAAACCAAGAATGGGAAAGTGTTTTAGGCTGGAAATTTAAAGACTTCCAAGCTGGTGATGTTTTGGAAGCATTGTATCCTAATGCTGAATATCGACAGGATGTGATTAATTTTATGCAGTCTGCACAACACAATTGGGCTGACTTCAGAACTCAGGTTCGGGATGGTGATTTACTAGATACATCTTGGACAAACGTTAAACTTTCAAATGGTCAAATTATCACTATTGGTCAAGATATAACGGAGCGCAAGCGAACTGAACTGGCTCTAAAAGGTCAGGCCGAACGAGAGCAATTGATGCGAACTGTTGCTCAACGAATTCGTCAATCTTTGAATCTCCAAGATATTTTGAATGCAACAGTTCAAGAAGTGCGAGATTTACTTGGGGTTGATCGAGTAGTAGTTTATCAGTTTGACTCAGAAATGATCGGCACAATCATGGCGGAGTCAGTAGAACCTGGATGGAGAGTTTCTTTGGGGGTAGAGATTTATGATACGTGTTTTCAAACAGGCAAAGGAGCGGAGTATTACCAAGTAAACAAACGAGCGATCGCTAATATTTATGAAGCTGGACTAACTGATTGTCATATTCGCTTATTAGAACAATTTGAAGTCAAAGCAAATTTAGTTGTACCCATTTTACTAGAAGTAAGTTCTCAAAACCCTGGCTCTCACCTTTGGGGTTTATTAATTGCTCACCAATGCTCTGGTTTTCGTGAGTGGGAAAAAAATCAATTAGATTTGCTCGATCAAGTGACAGTCCAATTAGCGATCGCCATTCAACAATCCAGCATCCTTGAGCAAGCTCAAACTGAACTTGTTCAAAGACAAAAAGCTCAAGTCAAATTAAAAAATGCCTTAGCTGAAAAAGAAGTTCTGTTAAAGGAAGTTCATCATCGAGTTAAAAATAATTTGCAAATTGTCTCTAGTTTATTACAACTTCAGTCTCAAACACTCAAAGATCCTGAAGCCATCAAAGTTCTTCGAGAAAGTCAAAACCGAATTGAGTCAATATCTTTAATTCATAAAAATTTGTATACTTCTGCTAATATTGGGCAGATTGATGTTGCCGATTATATAAGTAATTTAGCAGCAAGCCTGCTAATTTCCTATCAAATATGGCCTGATAAAATTACTCTAGAAACTGATATAGATTCAGTGAATTTGAATGTCGATCAAGCTATTGCCTGTGGATTGGTTATTAACGAATTAATCTCCAATGCTCTCAAGCACGCTTTTCCGAATCAACAAGTAGGTACAATCAGTATTGCTCTACGCAATATCAATAATAGTATCGAGATGACTATCCAAGATAATGGAATTGGTTTACCAGCTAATTTAGATTGGACAAATACTGATTCTTTGGGTCTGTCATTAGTATATGACTTGGTTACAGAACAGCTAGAAGGCAACATCACCCTAGAACGTAATCATGGAACAGGATTCAAAATCAAATTTAAGCAGTTAACTTTGCATCAGTAAATATCAAATGGGTCAAGCTAGGATTTTAGTTGTTGAAGATGAAGTGATTGTGGCTAGGGCTATTGCTAGCCAACTCAGTCAACTAGGTTACGTTGTTACGGGAACAGCTTCATCTGGAAAAGTTGCCATTGCTAAGGCATTGGAAACTCAACCAGAGTTAGTCTTAATGGATATTATTCTTAAAGGTGAAATGGACGGTATTGCTACTGCCAGCCATATTCGCGAGCAGTTAGACGTACCTGTAATATTTTTAACTGCTTATGGTGATAATAATACTTTAGAAAGAGCGAAAATTACCCAACCTTTTGGATACATTGTTAAACCATTTACTACAAAAGATTTAAAGATAGCAATTGAAATCGGTCTTTTAAAACACCAGTTAGAGCGTGAACTACGGCAAAATCGAGATCAGTTGGCAACCCTTTTAAACTCAATAAGCGATGCTGTAATCGCTACAAATGAGCAGGGAAATGTGACATTTATGAATCCCGCAGCTGAGGCACTGACTGGCTGGCAGCAAAAAGATGCTTTAGGAAATGAGGCAGCAAATATTTTTCATATTGTCGATGAAACCACAGATACTATATTAGAAAACCCAGTGACAAAAGTGCTGCGGGAGCAGCAAGTTGTTTATTTAGAGGAATTCACATCTCTGATTAGAAGAGACGGAAAAAGAGTTCCAATTGGTGATAGTGCTTCACCACTAAAGGGAGGGGCAGATAAAATAAATGGTGTAGTAGTTGTTTTCTGGGATCTTAGCGATCGCCGCCAAACAAAAGTGCTAGAGAAAGCATTAGAAAAGGAGCAAGAACTTAACCGTCTCAAGTCCTTATTTATCTCTACCGTATCTCATGAGTTCCGTAATCCTCTGACTGTTATTCAAACGGCAGTAGAGCTTATAGAGATGAAAGGAGCAAATTTGACAGATGTAAAAAGAGGAATTTATTTAAAGCGAATTCAAGGTGCTGTGCAGTCTATGGAAAAACTCATGGAAGAAGTGCTGTTTGTGGGTCGAGCGGAGGCAAAAAAACTTGTATATAACCCTGCTCCACTTAACTTAGAGCAATTCTGTCTAGAGTTAATCAAAGATTTTTCTATTGTTGAAAGTAGCGAGTGTGAAGTTGTTTTTACCTGTCATAGCGATCGCACTGATGCTGTAATGGATGAAGGACTGTTAAATTATATGTTCGGGAATCTCCTCTCAAACGCGATTAAATATTCTCCAAGAGGTGGCAAGATTCAGCTTAATTTAATATGCGATCCAATTGAGAAGGTAGCAATTTTTTATATTCAAGATCAAGGTATGGGCATTCCAGAAGCAGATCAAGCTAGACTTTTTGAATCATTTTACCGAGGCTCAAATGTCCAATCAATTAAGGGTACTGGGTTAGGTTTAGTAATCGTTAAAAGGTGCGTTGATGCTCACAGGGGTCAAATTAGTGTTACAAGTCAAATTGGAGTGGGTACTACATTTACAGTAATTTTGCCCTTAAATTCCGATAGCTCAAGCGAAAGCTAGAGGTAGTTTTATTTTGAAAATCAAATTGATTATGAAATAGCCTTTATCCTTGCTTTTTTCAAGTACTACAAATTACACTCCTGCTCAAAAAAATTTGTTAACGATGAAATGGCGATCGCTTATTTTTCGCTAAAATTTCTCTGCAAAAATAGAAACATCAGTGTTTTTGCGAAGAATATTTCCAGATGCTAGTATTGTTAATTGGGTTTATGTACGGGTATTCAGTATGCTTCCCATAGAGACTGTTCTCAAAGATTCAGAGCAAGTCACTCGGTTGTTTTCTCATCTTGAATTTGATGGAAAAAAGCTTAATCATCAACCGGGTAGTGTATTGGGGAGTACTGCATTGATTGCGGGAACCACTGTTGGGGCTGGAATTCTCGCCTTACCAGCCGTTACTCTGCCGTCTGGTATTATACCATCCACATCTGGACTGATTGCTGTTTGGCTCTACGCTTTAGTTTCAGGGTTATTGGTTGCAGAAGTTACCTTAAACACGATGCGAACAGAAGGGCGTGTAAGCATAGGTTTTTTGGGAGTTGTTGAGAAAATCCTTGGTAAGCTGGGAGCGAAAATGGCTGGCGGTGCATATTTATTTATGCATTATGCTCTCTTGGTGGCATACATTACCCAAGGTGGAGAGATTTTAGGATATGCGGCAGCAAAAATCTGGAGTGTGCAGATATTACCAACGTGGATGGGCACAACGACTTTCACGCTGTTATTTGGTGGCATTATGTATCTTGGGCGAGAAAAGTTTATTGAGAAATTAAACAGTGCCTTTGTCGGAATTGTCATCGTGTCTTTTTTGGGATTATTGTTTTTCGCAGGAAGGCACATTCAGAGTGCCCAACTCTTATTTCAGAACTGGAGTGCCCTTGGTAGTGCTATTTCAGTGATGTCTGTGGCGCTATTTTTCCAAAACGTTGTGCCGTTAGTTGTGACGCAACTCGAAGGGGATGCCGGCAAAATTCGTCAGTCTATCTTAATTGGTTCTGTGATTCCTCTAATTATGTTCTTGGCGTGGAATGCCGTAATTTTAGGAAGCGTCAGTCCTGATATGCGATATGACACATCTGATGGTAGAACTGTTTTTGACCCACTGCAAATTCTCCGAGCAGGCGGTGCGGGAGAATGGTTAGGAGTTTTAGTATCTATTTTTTCAGAGTTTGCGATCGTCACATCATTCATTGGATTTGTGTACGGATTGCTGGATTTGTTCGAAGATATTTTTCTTGGACAGGGAAAGCTTTCTAGCCGTTTCCCCCTGTATTCACTGGTTCTTTTCCCGCCGATGACTCTCGGAACGCTCAATCCCAGCATCTTTTTTACTGCTCTAGATTACACTGGAACGTTCAGTATCTCAGTTCTGGGTGGAATTATTCCGGTGTTAATGAGTTGGAAGCAACGTCAAGAACAAGAAAACTCAGATAACACAAATCAACCACTCGTTCCTGGTGGAAAGTTGACACTTATTGTGATGATTGGAGTGGCATTAGGCATGATGGGAAGACAAATTTTAGTAATTTACACAGAGTAAAACCATAGTAGAATCCAAGGTACTATTGACCATCTACAACGTAAAAAGCGATCGCAACTTAGAAAACTTTATATCGCTAGCGCATGTATAGGACTAGCAACCAGCCAAATAGCATAAATCGTTTTTCGTCACAACAGCCTTTTTGTGGAGCGTTGTTGTTGGAGTGCTAGCAACTATAATAGCCTGGATATTCTTTACAAAAATTCGCAGCTAATTACTCTTGCCTTTGCGTCCTTTGCGGTTCGATATCCTAAACCATGTCCACTCAACCCACAATCCAAAGTATATACACCGATGGTGCTTGCACCGGGAACCCTGGCCCTGGTGGTTGGGGAGTTGTCGTCTACTTTAGCGATGGCTCAATCCACGAAATGGGCGATGCATCGCCTCATACCACCAATAATAAAATGGAAATGCAAGCTGCGATCGCAGCCCTCCAATTCCTGCAAACATCTCAACAAGCCCAACCAATCACCCTCCATACCGATAGCGAATACCTGATTAACTGCGTTACCAAGTGGGTGAAAGGCTGGAAAAAGAAAGGCTGGAAAAAATCAGATGGTAAACCCGTCCAAAACCAAGAGCTTTTAGAAACTCTTGATGAACTCAATACCCAACAGGTAAAATGGCAACACGTCAGGGGACATTCTGGTAACATAGGTAACGAACGTTGTGATGCGATCGCTCGCACTTATGCTAGTGGCAAAATCCCTTCGCTACAACAATTTACTTCTACAAATTTTTATAAATCTTTACCTTCCACAAATGAACTAAATGTAGCAAAAGTAGCTGATTATGAAAAAAAGTCTCGAATAATTAACCAAAGTCACCAAGAAATCAGTACTTCTGCACTAGAAATAACCGTTATGGAACCATCAACTGGGCCTACTGCGGCCACTATCGATGAAAAACCGGCAGAAATGAGGGTTTCGCAACTCCGCAGCTTGGTCGAAACTCTGCGTATCGCTGACGAAATTTCAGAAAAAGGCTACTTAATCACCAGTTCTGAGTTAGCAGACTTGATGGATGTCCACGCCAGCGCTGTTACCAGTCGGGGAGATCAATGGCGCTGGCGAAACTGGATAGTGTCACGGGTACGCCGTGAAGGAAATCAAATTCTTTGGGAACTGGAACGCGGGGATCAAGTAGGAGGTGAAGAGGAGTAGGAATGGGCAGGGGGCAAGGGAGCAGGGGAGGCAGGGGGGACAAGGGGACAAGGGGACAAGGGGAAAAGAGGTGAGAACTTGAAACAAGTCTTTCCCCTTGTCCCCAAGTCCTCTTCCCAATTCCCAATTCCCCACTATATATATTTGCGTCCTCGCCACTCGCGTGGCTTGTGGAACGCAGATAAGAAGATTCGCAGCACAGCTAGGGGATCAGCTAAAGGGGAAAGCCAGAATAACCAGCCACCTTTAGCACTTTTGCGATCGTAGGAAGGTGCGATCGCAATTAGCATCGCAAAGCGAATCACTACCAAGAATAAATTCAGTCCCAGTAGAAGAAGTAGGGGAGTGGGTAGAGACGCGATTAATTGTGTCTCTAGCGAGTACGAA
The DNA here is from genome assembly GCF_014698035.1 of Desmonostoc muscorum FACHB-395. GTDB lineage: Bacteria > Cyanobacteriota > Cyanobacteriia > Cyanobacteriales > Nostocaceae > Nostoc > Nostoc muscorum_A. Next base: position 64,718 of record NZ_JACJSF010000014.1, on the reverse strand, counting down.
AGTGAGGGAGAAATCAATAAAAAACTGAGGACAATTAAAAGGGGTAGACCTTGAACAGATGTGAGTAGCCATAAATCTCCCCACAACTGAGAACGAGAAGTTGCATCTTTAAGGTCTAGACTCCGCCCCCATTCCTTCCACGTCTCCATCGCCCCTTCATACATTCGTACTTTCAGCACCTTTGCGCCATCTAAAAAGCCCACTTTATACCCAAGAGTTGCAATATTTCGTGCCAAGGTGACATCATCACAAAAAGAACTACTGGCGCTGCTGTAACCACCCACAGCAGCTAAAACGGAGCGACGACACAAAAAACACTGCCCATTTGCCATCACCCGTTCAGGCTGCTCTGTATTAATGCCAGCAGGGTCAAATCGGTAAAGTAGAGTCATCAACAAAGCTGGTTGTAGCCAGCATTCCCCTGGATATTTGAGGATAAACTGGGGCGAAAGGGAAACTAAGTCATAGCCTTGTGCTTCGGCCGTCTTCACTAAACCCGCAACTAAACCAGGATGTGGTTGAATATCAGCATCCAGCCCCAAAAACCACTGACTACCCTCAGAGCTATATAGAAAACCGTTATGCAACGCCCAAGGCCGCCCCACCCAACCAGAGGGTAAAGGATCATCTGTCATCACGCGAAAGCGCGGATCTTTTTGCTGTGTGGCTTTTACTAAGTTGGGTGTACCATCACTGGAGTTGCTATCTACAACAAGAATTTCCCGAACTTCGTAGCTTTGCTGACTTAAACCAGCTAACAGAGGGCTAATGCGAAGCGCTTCGTTCAGTGTGGGAACTACGACACTAACCTTACCTAAAAGCTCTGGCGTTGGCTGTTGCGGTTTGATTGGTGGCAGCCTTCTTGGTCCCTTTAACAAGCGCGAAAACAGAATCGCCGTCGCTGGTACTTGAATAAGTAGCAATAAAAAGGATATGGCACTTTCTACTATTAAAGCGTTGTCTACTGTTGTCAAAATACTTATCAATTAAAAGTGCGACTATACAAAATAAATGGGCATTGGGAATTGGGAATTGGGAATTGGGAATTGCTAATCCCTGTTACTCTATTCCCTATTCTCCATTCCCCACTCCGCAATTTCTAGGCTATTTTAAAGCAACTTCAACCTTTGCTACTGATACTTCTTTGCTTACTGGTTCAACAGCAACTTGAGCGGGTGTGGTTGAACTCCTTAACCACAGAGCCACGGCGGGAACCACACCAAGCAATAAACCGAGCAATACAGGGATGGAGAACCCAGCAGCCAAACTTAGTCCGGCGGCGAAGGCAAAGTTAGTCAAATAAACGACTAAGGGTAGATTAAGTTGCGATCGCTCTAATTTAATCGATGTGTTTCTCCACAACAAGCCTGCCACACTCATAAACAGGGCGCTAGTGCCAAACCAACCTGCATAGTTCTGGTAAGGTGTGCCAAAGAAGGCTCCTGGTTGTTCCCAATACCAAAAAGGCAGAGAAGTTTGACTCATAGCTGGCTCAAGGGCAAAATCCCAGCAAGTGAAGAGTAAAGCACCAACAGCTATAGCCGCAATATGGCGACCCCAACTGGGCTTTTGAGCCACTTTCAAACCAGTTCTCGCAATTAAATAAGACGACAGTCCAACATAGAACCAAGACAAAGGGATTGTGAAAGGAACTAGCCCTGCAATCTTATAACCCAAGCCACTCAAGTAGCTATAATCTCCAAATGGAAAACCTGTGCTGGTTCCCAGTAGTTCACTTCCCAAAGAGATAAGCATAGCCGGCAGCATAAATGCTAACCAAGTTCCCAATCCCAGCGTCCGGTAGGCATAAATAGAGACAGCTATTGTCCCCAAAATGATATCAACTACACCGCCGCCTGCCATACTTAACTGTACGGCAGTTTCTCCAACCTGCGATAAGTTGAAAATTATGTCGGCATTAGGTATGACCAGTAGCATCCCTACCAGTCCGAAGGCTTTTGACACGATATGACCAATCAGGCATACGCGCTCAACGATAACAAGTTGTCTCATGATAATTCCTTAACAAGATGTGACACGCGGCTACTCGGCTGCTAACAGTTTACAAATGTTTAACAACATATTTAAATACTTTGTGCCGCAATTCTCTACAAACTTGTTTGGCTTTCTTGGGAAGAGCATAACAGCCGATTGATTGAAGCTATAAGAAATATGATGATAAACCTACTAGTTTAAGCTATATATTCAAAATCTACATAATTCCATCTGCAAAAAATTCTGGTTTCTTGTCCTACTGATACCCGTATGATAAAAAATTCCTTCCATGCAGGGATCTCATTGAGTGAAGAAAACTATTATAAATTAACTAAGCTCTAAAGTGAAGAATGATACATTGATGCCAGAAAATTAGGCCAGGGAATACAAAGTATACCGTAATCTAGAAGTTGTCGATGAATAACTTCTAACTTAATGGCTAACAGACGGCGATTTTTAAAAGGGGTAGCAGCACTTTCTAGCTTATCTTTAGCTGGTTGTGGCTGGAGACTGGCTGAAGTCCGTGCTAATTCTAATACGAATGGTCAACGTGACCAACTTTATGTCTTTACCTGGACACAATATACTGACAACCAATTACTGAGAACTTTTAGCACCCAAACTGGTATGAAAGTGCTAGCGGATGTGTATGATTCCAATGATGTCATGCTGGCCAAGTTGCAAGCTGGAGGTGGTGGCATTTACAGCATCATCAATCCATCTGATTACATGGTGCAGAAGATGGTAAACAAAGGTTTGTTAACAGAGATAAATCACGATCGCTTAATCGGTTTAGAGAATTTATTCCCCCGATTTCAGAATCCTAGCTATGACCCCAATAACCGATATAGCATCCCTTTTAACTGGGGGACAACAGGTTTGCTTTACAATTCCGAAAAAATCAAAGATGCACCACAAGACTGGGATTACCTTTGGCAGAACCAAGAAGAACTTAATCAACGGATGACCTTGCTTAATGATGTTCGAGAAGTTATGGGTGCGACCTTACGGATGCTAGGTTATTCTTACAACTCCAAAAACGAACAAGAAATCAAACAAGCTTATGAAAAGTTGAAGATGCTAAAACCTGCGATCGCACGTTTTGACACTGACGCTTGGCAAAATCAAATTCTGGCAGGAGATTTGCTATTAGCAATGTGCTATTCAGCAGACGCAGTAAAAATTGCTCAAGAAAACCCTAAACTCAAATATGTGATTCCTCGCAGTGGTTCTTCATTATGGACAGACACTATTGTTATTCCGAAAACAGCCCCTAATTTAGCTGGAGCTTATGCTTGGATCAACATGATTTTGCAACCAGAATTAGCAGCCCAAATCAGTCAACGCTTGAGTATTTCTACGCCTAATAGGGCTGGATTTGAGCAATTGCCAAAAACAATCCAAGACAATGCTAATTTATTTCCCGCAGAATCACTTTTAGCAAACTGTGAACGTGTTACTCCTGTAGGAGACTTTGAAGAGGTTTACGATCGCTATTGGACTCAATTAACTAGCAGTTAAAATAGTTAGGAGTTAGATTTATAAGTAATGAATATTGAAAAAAATGGAATTTCCCAAATAGAAAAATTGCCTCGCCTGCGAGGAAATTGGCTGCAACCTTTGATATTACTTGCACCATCGGGGATTTGGTTATTACTTTTGTTGGTGCTGCCAGCTTTGATAATTTTCGAGTTAAGTTTAGTTGCAGACATTCGACCGGGAGATTTGGTTAATCCCAACGGATTCCAAAACTACATCCGAATATTTGACCCCCTTTACTTACAAGTAATTGTGCGATCGCTATTTTTTGCGTTGGGCACTACAATAATTTGTTTAATTTTAGGCTTCCCCGTTGCCTATTGGATTGCTCAAATAGCGCCGCTACGTTGGCGTAATTTGCTGCTATTAGGCTTTGTTTTGCCTTTGTGGACTTCCTCGTTACTTCGCTCTTATGCTTGGATTACAATTCTTCGTCCTACTGGATTGTTGAACAGTTTACTCAGCACTTTGGGCTTGCCTACTTTGCAATTACTTAACCAGAGTCAAGCTGTATTTATTGGTATGAGTTACAGCTTGTTACCCTATATGGTTTTGATTTTATATGCTTCTCTCGAAAAGCTAGACAAGCGGTTGTTAGAAGCGGCGGCTGATTTAGGTGCAAATCCGATGGAAACTTTTTTCCAGGTAACGGTACCGCAAATTCTGCCTGGAATTACGGCTGCTTCTATGCTTGTATTCATCACAGGCTTGGGGGATTTTGTCGATCCAGAATTACTTGGTGGTGCTTCTAGTATGACGGCAGCGCGGTTAGTTTATAACCAGTTTTTGGGAGCAACCCAAAATTGGGGATTTGGTTCCGCTTTAAGTATGACGTTAATTTTGCTTGTTAGTATTGCGATCGCACTTTTAATTAAGTTTGGCGAACCTGCACCCAAACGCTAAACTTTTGGTCGCTCATTTATAATAAGGGCATCAAACGCCAGCGAGACAACGGTTATGCTCTCACCTGATCTCAAAAATGCGTTACCAACGACTGATGAACTTCCCTGTTCAGACGATACGCCAGTGGATAACGAGGATCAAAATTTTTTGCCAAATATTTTACTCTTCTTACTCAACTCCATTTGGGCAAATCGCCTGGATTGGTACTTCGGAGTAGACATGGGACTGTATCACACCACAGGCGTAAATCCTAGAGTACCTGTAGTGCCTGATGCTTTTTTAAGTGTGGGAGTAGAACGGAAAAAGGGTGGTAAATCACGCAAAAGTTACGCGGTTTGGGAAGAAAATGGGGTAGTTCCGATATTCACATTAGAAATGGTATCCCATACCCCAGGAGGTGAATATGACGAGAAGCTAGATATATATAAAAAACTTGGTGTATTGTACTACATAATTTATAACCCTGAGTTTTGGCGACGTGACCAACATCAACCTTTTGAAGTGTATAAATTGATAGATGGAAGCTACCAGCTACAAATAGGTGAGCCTTTTTTTATGCCAGAAGTGGGGTTAGGTATTGGGCGAAACCAGGCTGTAATTGCCGGCATACAACAGCAGTTTTTATGTTGGTATGATGAGCAAGGAAACCGCTATTTGACAGATGCAGAACAGGCACAACAGGAGCGATCGCGGGCTGAAGAAGAGCGGCAAAGAGCTGAACAATTAGCGCAGTATTTACGTTCTTTAGGTGTAGATCCAAATAATTTACCTGGTAATCCGTAATTACGAATTACGAATTTTTAATGATTTACCACCATGAGCAAATCATTTAGATCATCTGCATTACTGTTAATTAACCCCTTAATTGTAGAAAGAAATTCATTTTCTAAATAAGGCTTAGTTAAGTAAGCTTTTGCACCTAATTCTTGAGCAAGTTGGCGATGCTTTTCAGAGCTGCGAGAAGTGAGAATCACCACAGGGATTTTTGCTAATTTGGGGTATTGACGGAAATTGCCTAACAACTCAAAACCATTCATTCGTGGCATCTCTAAATCGGAGACGACAACTTGAATTTCTGGATGTAACTGCAACTTTTCTAGAGCTTCTACACCATTTTGAGCTTGTATTACTTGATAGCCCGATTTTTGTAGAGTGAGAGAGATAGTTTGGCGCAAACTAATTGCGTCATCTACTACTAAAACAACTTTTAGTGATTTATGATCTGGCTTTTGAGAATAACTGGGTTGAGTTTCTATCGTTTTTATGGAAGTAGATGCAGTAAGTAATGGTGTAGATGCAAAAGTGTCTCCCGATATCGCCAAGGCTTTTTTATTTGAGGGAGAAGCTACTGGTAACGCCATGATATCAAGTGTTGTTTGTTGGATCTCGCTAGATTTGACCAGCAATGAAGCATCAATCACTAAGATGAGATTACCATTGGGTAAACTACTACAACCATAAACGTATTTTGGCGGTGCGATCGCATTTCCTAAAGGTCTGATGACCAGTTCTTGTTCACCAATTATTTGGTCAACTTCCAAAGCAAACATTCCCTGATTTCGTCGGAGCAAAAGCACTGGATTTTTCGCTATGCTTGAGTCGTCAGTATTTGATGTGTTGTATGTAACAGCAGTATTCAAGAATGAATCATTATAATTAATCAATTTTGAAAGGTGACGGAGGCTGACCATAGTCTCATCATTGTCTGTGTTCCAATGCAAGACTTTTTGACCTTCAATTTCTTTAATTTGCTGCTCGGAGGGAATCAATATTTTTTGGATACTGTCCGAAAGAAGGGCATAAATAACACCTTTGGCTTGAACTAGCATTAATTTTTCTGTAGTCATAGAAAAAGGAATTTTGAGTATGAATATTGTTCCTTGGTTGGGTAAGGATTGAACTGAAATTGAGCCATTAAGTGCGTTCATCTGAGTCCGCACAATATCTAACCCCATACCGCGCCCAGAGATTTCAGTCACTTTACCGGCAGTAGAAAATCCAGGTGAAAATATCATGTCTAAAAGTTCAGGTTCTGCCAGATTAGAAGCATAGCTTCTAATTTTTTCTTCAGTTTGTATGGGATATAATTCAGCAGCTTTTGTGCGAATTCTGTCTAAATTCAATCCCTGACCATCATCCCGAACTTCGATAATAGTGTGGCTACCCTGGTGATAAGCGCGGATTTCGATTAATCCTTTTTCTGGTTTCCCAAGCTCTCGGCGAAGTTGTGAAGCTTCAATCCCGTGGTCAAAAGCATTACGTACTAAATGTAATAACGGATCGTAGAGTTTTTCTGCGATCGCTTTATCTACTAGTACCTCAGTACCAGTAAGTTTCAATTCTACAAGTTTGGCATAAACATTCCCCAACTTATTTACCATCTGGGGGAAACGATTTAGGATATTGCCCAAAGGCAACATTCGTGCTTCTACTAAGCTCTCTATAATATTAAGAGTTAAATTCTCTTGTTTGTCACTAATTTGAGCAGCTTGCGTCACGAGCAATTCAAGAGATTCTGTGGTTTCTTGTAGTTGCAGTATTTCTTCTATTGCTTCATGCAATGTTGTATGAAATTCTGTATATACATCCATTTCTAAAGAGTCAAATTTCACCGCAAAATTTTGCGTTTGTTGTGAGGTACTATTTGGTATTTGTAATGGGAGATCGCGTAATTCATTTAAAGTTTTTTGGTGTCTAGTAATTTGCCGTATTAATTGATCAATTATTTCTTTAACTTGTTCATCTTGCAAAGTACGTCTTTTTTGATGAATCAGTAATTCTCCAGCTAAATAATTGAGGTGTTGCAGTCTTTCTGTATCTACTCGAATAAATGAAGGTTGACGAAAGTTTTTAGTTTGAACATACTGTGATTTATCTTCTATTTCTTTGTTGAGCTGTGTAGCTAAATCAGGCATAACTTCAATGGCTGTTTCAGTAACTCCTATAGCTACCTGCTCATTTAGACTTAATGAATCAACTTTTTCTGAATAATCATCATTTGGAGTTGTCACCACTGGCTCTGTCAGGTTTTGGCTAACTTCTCCTCCCCATATTGTCTCTAGAAAATTATCAGTAGTTTGAGAAGATGCAGATTTAGATATTTCTTTAAAAACTAACAGTGTTTGCAGTTTGGAAATATCAAGCCAATTTTTTTCTTCGGTAGTAACAGGAGGATAGTTTTTATATTCTTCTGCTAATCTATGAATTCGATTTTGTAATATTTTAATGACTGAGATATAGCCGTCAGATTTATTAACAAAAGTCTGAAACTTTGTGACGGCAAATAGGATGATTAAAATTATCCCATGTCTATAAATACAAAGACTTTGGCTATCTTGTTCATCTTGAACAAAATCAAGAAACTTTCTCAGCCAATTTTCAATATAATCAAGTAGATTTTCTCTTCCTAACCTGGGAACAAGTAAATCTAAATTAAGCTCTGCTTTTGGTACTTCTATCTTGTGATTAAACCAACCCAAAATGTAGCGAATTACTTTTAGATAAAACTTGGCAGTTGTTGGATTTACAGATTCATTTTTATTATTGTCAGATGTAGTAAGAAACTGGTAAAATTGCTCTTCATTGATAACAAAGATTTCAGCAGATGAATTATTTCGTAATTTTTCAGATAACTCATTATTTGCGACTAGCGTGAGTTTTCGCAAAGCTAGAGAAGTTTCTCCACCAGATGTACGATCACCTTCTAATACCAACTTTTGTGCTTGTTGTAAATCTGCAAGGGCAATTTCAGCGATTTGCTGTACCTGAGTGGGATTTGCTTGCAGTGCTGATAAAATTGTTTGAGAAATTTCTCCCAATCCAGGCAAATTTAGAGATTCTGCTAAACCGAAAAATACCTCAGCTTGGGACTGTAATAATTCAATAAATTCGTTATTATTTGGTGGATTGTTAACAGCTTCAGCAATACTGTTTAGACGTTGCTCTACTCCCACCTCAAAAACTGACTGGACAATATCAAATCCCAATTCCTCAGAAGTGGGAATATGAGCCTCATCACCAAACGCATCACCTAGCTTTTCTTGTAACTGTGAAAACACTGAAGTTGCTCGATTTATTAGTTCTTCATCATTCACAGTGCTGCCTATTAGCTCAGTATTTAATGCTATACTAAGACACTCATAGGCTTGTAATAAAAGTGTTTGTAGTTCAGTATCAATTACTACATTTGGGTTATATAAAGCCTTAAACACATCTTCCAAAAAATGGGCTATCATCTTAATAACTTCTAGCCCAACATTAGCAGCGCCACCTTTAAGTGTATGAGTAGCCCGCATTAAATTATGGACTTTAGCAGTGCTATAACCTTCCGATAAGCTAAATAGTTCTTGTTCAATAATCTGTACTAATTCTGGAGCTTCAGCTAGAAAGTAGATGTATCCTTGTTCGCGAATTTCGTTATCTGTAATCATATTTTTGATTTTAAATTTTAGATTTGTTATGTAAAATTTTGATTGATGCAATTTGATGTCAGAATTTCAGTGTTTACTGACATCAAATTGCTCACTTTTTCTAGCGGTAATAAACCAACCTCAACAATAAGTTCCATCCAATAAAGACTTTCATCGGTTTCTTCCTCTACCAAGCTGAGTTTAGCAATGACATCCGCTGTTAACTTCCCACGACAAGCTGACCGCTCGTTAGCTCCCATAGATGTTTCTGAACGGATTATCTACTCTGCCGTTCAGCTCTGTAGAAGGGCTTCTACTAAGCGGATTACTCGCAATGCTAGCTGCTTTATTCCCCGCTTAAAATTTTCCTCATTCATAATCCAAAGTCTAAAATCTAAAATCTATTTGACTTTAAACTTGCTAGCAGTTGTTAATAGCTCTTGCGCCATCCCTGATAAATCTTGAAACACAGTCGCAATTTCTTGAGATTCAGCAAAAGTTTTATTAGCAATTTCTGCTACATCTTGCATTGATTTTGTGACTGTTACAGATTGGGTCATTTGTTTTTGAGTCGCTGCGGTAATTCGCTCGATTAGCTGACTAATTTCGGCAGTTGCAGAAACGATCGCATTCAAGTTTTGGCGAGTGTCACTGACAAGATTTGTGCCTTCTACTACCTGCTGAATACCAATTTCCATTGCTACTGCAACTTCCCCGGTTTCTGCTTGAATATCCTGGACTAATTTTTCTATTTCGATGGTTGCTGCTGCTGACTGGCGAGATAAAGAACGGACTTCATCGGCTACAACTGCGAAGCCTTTGCCATATTCACCGGCACGGGTAGCTTCAATAGCCGCATTCAGAGCCAGTACGTTTGTCTGTGTAGCAAAATTACCAATCAAATTCACCACTTTGGAGATTTTTTGCGAAGATTCACTGAGGCGTTTAATCTTTTTGCTGGTTTGAGCAACGGTTTCACGAATTCCTTGGATTGCTTGTACAGTCAGATTCATCGCTGTATCGCCAGACTCTACAGTTTCATTGGCTTGTTGCACCGCAACTTGCACTAATTCGGCATTCGCCACCACAGCTTGAGTAGAGTCCACCATCTGTTGAATTTCGCCTAATGCTGTGGTAATTTCCTCAGATTGTTGTTGTGCCAGATTAGTCAGTCCCGCCAGTGAAGCTTCGCTTTTGGTAGAAGTTTGAGCAACTTGTTGAGCAGCCCCTTGTACTTGAAGAACTATTTGCCGCAGCGCTTGCAGGGTATTATTGTAAGCATCAGCGATCGTGCCTAGTTCGTCTTCTGTAATGGGTGCGCGTACTGTTAAGTCACCGTTAAGGGCGGGTCTAAGGGCTGTTAAGAGTTGAATAGATCGTTGTTGTAGTAACTCCTTGGCTGCCTTTTCTCGTGCGGCTGCTTCTGCTAATTTTGCTGACTGTGCTTGTACCTGCTGCAAATATTCAGTATGTTGTAATGCCAGTCCTAATTGGTTCCCAATGCGTGCTAACAACGTGACTTCTGATTCTTCCCAATCACGAGTTCCAGAATTTTGATAAGCTGCCAGCAAACCCCACAATTGCTCCCCAGCAAATACAGGAACAATTACATAAGCTTTGACTTCAAATTGCTCTAAAATTTCAATGTGGCAAGGAGAATGACCTACCTGATAGATGTCATTTACAACAAAGTTTTCATCTTGGCTATATCGACCTCCCTGAGTTTCTTGCAAGTGGGTATCTTCCCAGACAGTTTTGATATCGGGGCCTACCAGTTTTACCCAATTATGGCCTACTGATTCTGCTACAAATTCGCCAGTCCAATTAGGGTTGAAACGATAGACTGCGACGCGATCGCATCGCAGTAATTGCCTTACTTCTTGAGTGGTTGTTTTAAAGATTTCTTCTACATCTGAAGATTGCCGGATACGGTTACTGATCTTGGTAACAGCTTTCTCTTGTTCCGCTATCTGAGCTAACTTTTCAGATTTCAACCGAACTAATTCTAAATAATCTATCTGTGATTTAGCTAGGCTAAATTGCAAGCTAGTCTGAACCAAAAAATTCACTTCCCAGGTTTGCCATTCACGGGGGCTAGAATTTTGATAAGCTGCCAGCAAACCCCACAATTTATCCCCAAAGAATATAGGAACAATTATGTAAGCCCTGGCTTCAAACTGCTCTAAAATCTCAATATGGCAGGGAGCAAGCCCTACTTCATAGATATCGTTAACGATAAAGTTTTCACCTTTGACATACCTACCTCCCTTAGTATCTTGCAAGTAAGTATCGTCTAAAACGGTTTTAATATCAGGGCCTACTAGTTTTGTCCAACCAGTACCCACAGACTCAGCCACAAATTCACCGCCCCACTCAGGGTTAAAGCGATAGACGGCGACGCGATCGCATCGTAATGATTGACGCACTTCTTGAGTAGTTGTTTTGAAGATGCTATCTACATCTAAAGATTGCCGGATGCGTCCTACTATCTTAGTAAAAGCTTTTTCTTGTTCAACTATTTGAGCTAGTTGTTCAGATTTCTTATGCATTTGTTCGAGATATTCGCCTTGCGAGATAGCCACACCAAATTGCAGTCCAATTTGGGTTACAAAGCTTTCTTCCCAAGGTTGCCAATCACGAGGCCCAGAATTTTGATAAGCTGCCAGCAAGCCCCATAATTTCTCTCCAGAAAATATGGGTGCAATGATGTAAGCCTTCATTTCATACTGCTCTAAAATCTCAATGTGGCATTGAGCATGACCCATTTTATAGATGTCTTTGACGACAAAGCTTTCACCCTTGGCATAACGTCCTCCCTGGGTGTCTTGCAAGTGGCTATCTTCCCAGACCATATAAAAATCAGGGCTGACCATCTTTATCCAGCCATTACCAACTGACTCAGCGACAAACTCGCCACTCCAGTCAGGTTTAAAGCGATAGACACCGACGCGATCGCATTTTAGTAATTGACGTACTTCTTGAGTGGTTGTTTGAAAAATCTTATCGACATTTGATGCCCGCAGAATTTTGTCGATGACTTTAGCTACAGATTTTTTTGCTAGTATTCGCTGTTGTTCTTCTCTTTTGAATTCAAAACTCTGTAATTTGTAGAGCAGTTCTGTTGTAACTTGAGATAGCAGACTAATTTCTATTTCTTGCCACTGCCGCGTTGAATAGCAATTATTTACTGCCAGCAATCCCCATACTTTACCTTCTACTACTATCGGTAAACTCAAACTAGCTTTGATTTGAAATTTATCTAGTAGTTGCTTTTGATAAGGGGTAAGTTGAATCTGATTGATATCATCAATAACTACAGGTTCGATATAGTCTTGGTTAGTATATAAACCAAAAATAATTCCAGGAATATTTTCGCCTAGAGTCGGTGTCCAACCTAATGTTCGAGATTCTGCTAAAACATTACCTGAATCAAGGGAAGTGAACTGATAGATTAAGGCCCGATCGCAGCCAATTTTTTCTCTAATTTGGGCTACAGTAATTTTGAGTAGTGTATCAATGTCTGGAGCTTGGCGCAGATGAGTTGCGATGTCTTGCAACTGTCGCCGCCAAGTTTTAAATTCCTGAGCGATGGCATTTAATAAAGATATTTCATTACTAGCAATATTTGCTATATTAGCGTTCCCATTCAAATTTTCTACTTCAGATATTAGATGCTCATTTTCATGGCTGTTGCTATACAAAAATGTCATTTGATTAACCTCAAAGTTTGTTATGGATAATAAGTGGATAGTTGGCAGGTAAGAATGGACTATTATTTGCTTATTAAAAATTAGAAATTGTCCAAAACTTATCCCCGATCATCTATTTGAAATTTTTAATTGTGAATCTTCCAGATGGGAGATTGGATGATCGTGATCGCATCCAAATTAAAAATCATATCTTCGGAATCATTAATAAAGTATCCCTGTAAAAAAGGTGATATTTTAGGATAGAATAGTTCGGGACTTGGGGGTTTCATTTGTTGAATATCCAGCCATTCAATATCTATAAGCTGTTTCACCAATAGTCCTAAATACTTACCATTGTTTTCCAGAACAATCGCCATCATTATTGAAATTAAATTTGCTCCTTGTGAAATTGGAGGATAACCTAACATTGCCTCTAAATCTACTAACCAAAGCATCTCACCACGCCAGTTATAAATACCCAAAATGCTACTGGACATCTGTGGAACACCACATATTTCAGGTAATGATACTTGCAAAACTTCTGTGATGTGTTGTAAAGAAATGACAGCTGTATCTTTCACTCCCAAATTAAAACTTAAAAACTTTTCCTTGGTTTCCAAAGTTATTTATCCTTTGTTCTTGATTGTTTATATCTAGCCACTATTTGCCTTTGTTATTCGATCTTGTAGAGCTTATATATTAGAAATAGTGACCTTTAATGTTCGTTGATTTATTGCCTTTTTACTAATTAATGAATTAATCGCTTTAAAATTACCACTAGTTCTTCTCTATCAATCGGTTTTGATAGATAACCATCAGCGCCCAACATATTACCCCAAATTTTATCTACATCACTATTTTTGGTAGAGCAAAAAACCACAGGTATTTTGCTAGTGTCGGGGTTATTTTTCAGTTCTCGGCAAATTTCAAAGCCACTTTTTCCTGGTAAAATTACATCGAGAAATATGAGGTCTGGCTTGTTTTTATCTATTTTGTCTTGAGCTTCTTCGCTGCTGGTGGCGCTAATTACAGAATAACCTGCTTGTTGCAAGTAACGGCTGATTATTTCCATATCTGTTAAGCCATCTTCAACAACTAAAACAGTATTCATGATAATTACCCTTTAAAAAATTTTAAGAATGTAGACAAATTAGATATACAAATCCTAAGTGATTCATGAACAAAGACATGCAGGAATTACGCACAAAAGATTCCCCAATTCCCTTAAAAAAGGGAGCTAGTGGGAGTGCGCCAACGAGGTTTTAGGTTTTAAATGTGTAATTCCTGACATAGAAAGGGCTAGTCTCTAGTACTTTCTATGTCATAATCAATATTTCACAACTCAAATAGGACTGCTATAAATACAAAAAGTTGTATTTGTCTAATTTTGATTCAATCTTTATCTATTAACCTCAGAAAAAGTACGTAGCGGACAGAATTTAATATATATATTTGTGAATATTAAAGAATTTTATCAAGAAAGAATAAAAGCATTATTCGTCATAATTAAGGCGTAATTTTATAGGAATATAATCAAATAAATATTTAAATATTTACAAAAAAATAATTAAGTAGCTTTCATATTGCTACCTAATTATTCCTTCTGAATTCTGGCTTCTTTTTATGTTTATGGACGCGAGAAAGTCTATAGGTTGTAAAAATTTGGTTCTGGGTATTACTGAGTTATAGTCCAATACTGAGAAATGAAATTTTTAAGCCAATCAGACTAACTGATGATTAATTATCAATAAAAATTATTCATTTTCCCTAATTACAAACCTATCTAGAACTTATATTCTATTTTTGAAAAACTTAGTGCAACCCAAAAAGGCTCTTTTCGCATTGCTTATTGCCTATTACTAGTTAAAGCAAGTAACTATGGCTACGCCAGGCTGCGCGAACAGAAATCAAAGCGGATTCCTATACATTGGCTTTACTCTTCTCAATGGGAACACTCAATGTAGGTAAATACTTACGTATTATACTCATTACCTTGTCAGGCGCTACGGGTTTAGTAATAAAATCTGTAGAACCGACTACTTTGGCACGAACTCTATCTAAAAGACCATCACTGCCTGTTAATATAATCACTGGTGTATTGGCAAAAGCTGATATTCGCCGCAACTGAGTGCAGATTTCATAACCACTGGCAACTGGCATAATCAAATCCAAGAAAATTAGGTCTGGTTTATCTTGAATTAGGGTTGGGAGTGCTTGTACAGCATCTTGAATTTTAATAAACCTTAGTCCATTGGAAGTAATAATATCCTCTAGCATTTTACAGACTTGAGGGCTATCATCTACGCAGGCCACTAATGGAGCATTCGGTTTCTTTGGTTGTGTAGTGTGAGGCTTATTGTTGGTCTCAGTCACTACTAACGGCATATCAGGTACTTCTACCAATTCGATGATTCCTTTAAGGATATAAGGAAGCAACGAACGGGTGAGTGGTAGTACACTCTGCTTCATTTTCACAGCTAAATCTAAGAGAGTGAATTTGCCATTGATTAAATTCAAAAAGTTTTTGTAGACAGATAGACTTACCATCTGCTGGAGTTGTTCTGGTCGCCGCAAAACCGGTGCCAAATTAGGAGAAAAATTTGCTAAACCTGCGGCTGACCAAGTTTTCCATGAATCTTGCATGTGCTTTACAGACATTTCTGCACTCGTAAAGCTCATCGGTGTTTCGAGGATAACTTCTTGGCTACGATTGCAAGTTATAGAAGCGAAATTTCCTTGCAATGCTAAGTCAAATAGTAATTCTGCTATGGTGCTTTCGGCAATAGACTGAATCTGTTCCCTCTGAATTCTCTGTTTTTTATAAAAGATTTCTAAAAGGCGGTAATCCCAGTAATCTATTGATATGTCTTGTGAACGCAACAGCAATTTATCAACATCAATCTGAGGACAGTTTTGAGCCATGTGTCTACGCCAGCGCCGGAAGGGATGAGTACCCCCTGTTGCCCAAACGATACGTCCCAGGCGATAATAAAAAGTCCATTGGCCACCCTTTGAACTTTTAATATTTAATTTGCCATTATATTGCAGTTGAGTACAAGTTTTAAATTCATTAACTAAATTATTTGAAAGAATAAGTTCCGAGTGGGTCATATTTTATTCCTTGTATTAAAAAGCCAGTTATTGAAAAACCCACACTAGTTGTATAGTGGTCAGAAGACACATCAAAATTGATATATAGCAGTCAAAATCAAGTTTATTAAAATCAAGACAATGATGAGAAAATAGCAAAAATCCTGTTAATCTATAAATCCGATTTCATACAGTTTGTTATCGGTAGACTTTACGAATCAAGTAGCTTGCTATAGTCCAGATCATTAGGATGCATTCAGTATTAACTGATTATTTTAATAATTTTCATACGGAATTCTATCCGTATAAGTTCTGAATTTTTGTTTAAAATGATTAGTAATATTGAGGAATTTTTAAATTTATTTATTATAATTGGCTGTGAATGTTAAAAATATTTATTTAATTTTACATTTATTAATACAAGTTAATTGAAGCGAGCTTTTTTAGGGAATATTATCTTTAAAAAAAGGTGTGCTGCTCAGATAAGTAGCAGCCACCTGTAGAGTATTTATTTAGGAAAATGTCTTTAAGATTGGTTGTGGTTTTGATAGCTCATAACAGCTGCCCTAAGATTACTTTGGTGTTCTGAAAGAAGCCGATCGCCATCCTCTTTTTCCAAACCAGTCCAGTGCATTAATAATGCTAGTTTAACCCACTTGCCACTACGTTCTAATAAAAAACCAGCAGCTTCCCGACTTAAGCCTGTGAGGTCTTGCAATATTCGTAAAGCGCGATCGCGTAACTTTTGATTTGTTACTGCTACATCCACCATACGATTGCCATAAACCTTACCTAGTTTAACCATTACTCCTGTGGAAAGGATATTTAAAGCTAACTTCGTGACTGTACCAGCTTTCAGGCGAGTTGAACCGGCGATGATTTCTGGCCCTGTCAATAGGCGAATGTCAATATCAGCATCAATGCTAACTTGTTCAGCCGGAACACAGGCGATAAAAATAGTACTGGCTCCCCGTTGACGAGCCGCATGAATGGCACCGTGGACATAAGGTGTTGTCCCACCAGCAGTAATACCGACAACTACATCTAGCTGAGTAATGTGTCGCCCAGCGATCGCAGCTTCACCATCTTCGATGCTATCTTCTAAATCTTCCGAACTGCGTACCAGCGCACCCGCACCACCAGCAATAATCCCCTGTACCAACTCTGGGGGCGTACAAAAAGTAGGTGGACACTCAGCAGCATCTAGCACACCTAACCTGCCACTTGTACCCGCGCCAATGTAAAATAAGCGTCCTCCGTGACGCAAACGCTCTGCGGTGCTATCAATCGCTTCAGCCAACTGAACTTTCGCCGCTGCAACCGCTGCAATTGCTTTTTGATCTTCACTATTAAACAGTTCTACCAATTCCAGAGAACTGAGCTGGTCTAAGTTAAGACTGTTAGGATTTACCAGCTCGGTTAAAAGATGCCCACGTTCTTGCAAGTTTGTCATTTATCCTTATGTCCTTTGTCCGTTGTCCGTTGTCATTAGTCAGTTAGCGACCAATGACCAATGACCAATGACCCTTCGGGTTCACCAGTTGCTCATGGGGGAAACCCCCTTGGCGCTAGCCTCTCCCTTTGGGAGAAGACCGCACTGGCTCACCAATGACTAATGACTAATGACTAATTAAAGCAATCCTTCCAATTTGCGACGCATCTTCTCTAGTTCAGAATCAGATAATTCTGGTTCTTCTAGTGGCTGTTGATTGAGAGGGAAGGTGTCTTCAACAGTATCCTCCTTCTGGGCGTTTGCTTGCCAGTCAGTTTGTTCTACGTTCAGTTCTGGGGGAGTGACAACTAAATTGCTGTTTTCTGGGATGATTTCCCATTCATACCCAGCACTTTCGCAAAATTCCTTGATTTCCTCAGCATCGATTGGCTCTGGTGTCGGTGCGGGGAAATCCTGAGCTTCCAGCATTAGGGCAAAACGTGTGGCATCGTCTTCTGACTCGAACATCAGAATTTTATTGCGATCGCCCTCCCGAATCGTGTGAATCCCCTCATTCTCCGTTCGAGCATTAAAAATCAACACAAAAACACGCATTGGTGTAATCATCTGTCTTTTTTAAGGTCTATTCATATTAAAGTTCTAGGTTGTACCTCAAGGAAAGTCACAAGAACAATTTTCACTCTATTCAGATTTTCCTGAAAACGCCAAAATTATTAAGCATAAGTATTGGATCAAGCAAATACCGTAACTTAACTAATGAGGTCTTTGCTTTACTTGGCGTATCCTGGAAATGGCATACTGAATCAATGTGTCAGTTAATGCTTGTGTGTGCCAGCGACATCCGGCAATTAATACAGTGAAAGCAAATGACTAAATCTCCCCATCAAGATATTCACTCCCCCTCCCCTATCCGCAAGCGTCTGTGGTTGCTGGTGTTGAGTCGGGGTAGCATTGCCTTGAGTGGACTTTTACTGTTAGGAGTTATCATCGGTATTTGGCGGTTGTGGACTTTTGTCCAAACAGAGTTAACGCCGTTGGCACAACAAAGTCTGACTACTACACTCAACCGTCCGGTAAAACTGGGAAAAGTCACACAATTTTCGTTAACGGGAGTGCAGTTTGGCGCTTCAGCTATCCCAGCCACACCTACAGATCCAGATCGGGCGACAGTCGAATCTGTGGAGGTGGGTTTTAACCCGTTACAACTAATCTTTAACCGCCATCTAAAGCTAGATGTAACCTTAGTCAACCCAGATATTTACATTCAACAGGATGAGCAAGGGCGCTGGGTTTCCACTAGCATAGCGTCGTCAGGTGGAGGCGGTGCAATTAAAACTGATTTGGACTACTTGCGGTTTCGTAATGCCAAGCTGGCATTGATGCCGCAGGAGAGAGGAAGGGAGGTAGGGGGAGCAGGGGAGGCAGGAGAGGCAGGGGAAGCAAGGGAGGGAATATCTTCTGCGTCTCCCACCTCTCCCGTAACATTTTCTCAACTTAACGGTTCTGCCCAACTTTTAGCAAACAACCAGTTAATCCGGTTTGAAGTAGGAGGGCAAGCAGACAGTGGTGGCAATATTTCCATTGAGGGAGAGACACGTTCTAAGGTGCTAGCGGGCAACTTTCAAGTGAAAGCACAAGATTTGCTGGCTGCGGATATTACTCGGTTGATTAAGTTACCAGTGAACTTACAGGCGGGTCGAGCCAATGGCGACTTGTTAATTCGGTTGACACCAGGGCAACAGACTTTATTGTATGGCAATGCGGCTGTGCAAGGGGTAACACTTCAAATACCCAAAGTCCCGCAGCTGTTGAGTAATAGCCAAGGAAATCTCCGTTTTCAGGGAACGGAGTTGCAGTTAAACAATGTTACTACCAACTACGGCAAAATTCCTGTAGTGGCTACGGGAATCATCGACACTCAAGCAGGCTTTAAGTTGGCAGGGCGTGTAAATGCGGTGAGTTTGGCTAATGCCCAGGAGACTCTGAAGGTAAAACTACCTGTACCGATCGCTGGACAAGTACAAGTAGATTTGCAGATTACCGGATCGACTAAAGAGCCAATTCTCTCAGGCTCAGTTGCGACGATTCAAACTGCCCGCATTGATAAAGTTGATTTCAATAGCATCAGTAGTAAATTTGAGCTTGTTACTAGTTCTAGTTCCTCTTTAATTACCCTAAAAGATATTCAAGGTAAAGCCAAAATTGGTGGTGATATCACAGGCGCTGGCACAATTCAACTTGGTAAAACACCGCGGCTGGATTTAAATTTCGCTGCCAAGAATGTTCCAGGGGATGCGATCGCAAAAGTTTATGAAACAACACCTGCGTTCCAAATCGGCAATGTCTCAGCTACAGCCCAATTAACTGGCGCTCCTACCAATGTCCAAACTTTGGTACAGTTTCAAGCCCCTAACGGAACTTATCCTGGAACTGGTGAAGTTGCGATCGCTCCAAATCGTAACGTCTCTTTCCGTAATGTGGCTCTTAATGTAAGCGGTGGAACAGTTCGGGCAACGGGTAGTTATCTTAATGAGCGTTGGCAAGCTGTGGCTGTTGCCTCTGGTGTAAAATTAGAACCATTTGTAGACAAAAGTCAACTACAAAATGTCTCTTTGGATGGGGCGCAGTTCAATGGTCGTCTCATCCTCTCAGGAAACACAGCACCATTTAAAATTGCCACGATTCGCACTGATGGCGCAGGAGTTCAAATTGGTGGCGGTACAGTAGCAGTTTCTAATGTCCAACTGCAAGACCAAAGCTTCTCTGCTCAACTTGTAGCTAATGGTGTGCGGTTAGGGCAAATATTGAAACAGTCTCCCCCAGCTTTAAATAATCCTTTGGTGGGGACGTTCCAAATCGCAGGTAACAGAGATAATTTCAGCCTGAAAACGCTCCGTGGCAATGGTGAGGGTACCCTTGCTATTGGCGGTGGTAAGGTTACAGCTAAAAATATCCAAGTGGCTAATGGTGTCTATCAGGCGCAAGTTCAAGCTAAGAATGTTCCTGTGCAGCAATTGGCAAAAGTACCAAAGCAGTTTCAAGGGGCGTTAACTGGTCAGTTTGACGTAGCGGGTTCTGTTGATTCTTTTAAACCGCAAACTATTCAAGCCAGTGGTCAGGCGCGGGTAAATGTTGCGGGTGGAACTATTACGGCCTCTAATATCCAACTAGCTAACGGTGTCTATCAGGCGCAAGTTCAGGCTAAGAATGTTCCTGTGCAACAATTGGCAAAAGTACCACCGCAATTTAAAGGGACGTTAACTGGTCAAGTAAACGTAGCGGGTTCTGTTGAATCCTTCCAACCTAAAGCTATCCAAGCCAATGGTCAGGCGCAGATAAATGTTGCAGGTGGGACGATTACAGCCTCTAATATCCAAGTGGCTAATGGTGTATACCAGGCGCAAGTTCAGGCAAATAATGTACCGTTGCAGCAGTTGGCAGCAGTACCACCACAGTTGCGAGGGACGTTAACTGGTCAAGCAAACGTGGCGGGTTCTGTTGAGTCCTTCCAGCCGCAAACTATCCAAGCTAGTGGTCAAGGACGGCTGGATGTTGCAGGTGGAACGATCGCAGCTTCTAATATCCAATTGGCTAATGGTCGCTATCAAGCTGTAGTTGATGCTACTGGTGTGGAGTTAAATCGGTTCAATCAGCAATTGCGGGGCCAATTTGGCGGTCAGTTGCAATTAGCTGGCAATGTAGGCTCGTC
Source organism: Desmonostoc muscorum FACHB-395 (assembly GCF_014698035.1). GTDB lineage: Bacteria > Cyanobacteriota > Cyanobacteriia > Cyanobacteriales > Nostocaceae > Nostoc > Nostoc muscorum_A. The sequence continues at coordinate 43,931 of NZ_JACJSF010000014.1, read as the reverse complement.
CAAATTAGCTGATGTGCGTGCTGCTGGACAGGTGCAATTATCCCAAGGGCTTCCTGGTCTTGAGCAACCCCTCACGGCTGCGATCGCTTGGAGTGGTGAAAGGCTGACCATTGAGCGAGCAACTGCTCCCGGCTTAAGTGTGAGTGGTAACATATTAGCCAATGCTAAAAAAGCAGGCATACCGGAAATTACTGCTTTAAATCTCAACGTCCAAGCGCAGAATTACAACTTAAAACAGTTACCGATCAATTTTCCTAATCAGGTTGCTGTGGCGGGTAGAGTCGATTTTAATGGACAAGTCACTGGTAAGCTGCCCTTGCCAAATGTGGTAGGACAAATTAATTTACGAGACTTAGTTGTTCAAGATATTGCTTTTGAGCCGTTGTTAACTGGAAACATTGATTCAGCCCAGGGACGCGGTTTAAATTTGAACTTGGCAGGAAAAAGCGATCGCTTGGCCTTTAATTTAGATGCCAATAATCGCCCGAAATCTTTCTTAGTAAAATGGCAGGAAGCATCAGCTACAGGTAATGTTCAAGGGAATGACTGGGCACTCAAAGTTGCAAATTTCCCCTTACAAATATTGAATTTAACTCCGCCACCAATTACTCGATTGGGCGCTGGTAAGATAGCTGGGTTGTTAACTGGGGATTTGCTGTTTAATCAGCAGACATTGGCAACAACGGGGAATTTAGCGATCGCTAATCCGCAAATTGGCTGGCTTCGCGGCGATCGAATAGCTGCTCAATTCCGCTACAGTGATGGGAAAGGCACACTTACCAACAGCGAATTTGTCAAAGGTAAAAGTAGCTACGCCCTTGTCGGTACGTTTGCCCAAAGCTCTAAAGGGCCTCAACTACAAGGTAAACTGAACGTCAGCCAAGGAGAGATCCAAGATGTTTTGGCTTTAACACAGATATTTGATTTACAAAATTTGCCAGGTGGTTCAGCAGAAATCTACGGCACAGCAGAGGATCTAGCCACTACCCCCCAAGGAGTACCAAATCAACCTTTATTAACCCAAATCCAACGGTTTTCTGAAATTGAAACTTTGGTAGCAGAACAGCAAGAACAGCGACTTAACTCCACTCCAATACCAGATTTGGCAGACTTAAAGGGAACTTTCAACGGGGAAGTGGCTGTAAATACAGCTACAGCCAATGGATTATCAGTGGATTTTAATTTGAATGGACAAAACTTTGCTTGGGGTAAAAAGGAAGAACGAAATCGTTATTATACTGCTGACAAAGTGATTGCCGAAGGCAACTTTGAAAACGGTGTTTTGAGTTTGCGACCTTTACGAATCGAATCTCAAAACAGGTTGATTGCTTTTACGGGTAACGTTGGCGGTGATGAACAATCTGGCCAGTTGCGGGTGAATAATTTTCCGGTGCAACTACTGAATAATTTTGTAAAACTGCCAGTTGGAATTACAGGGAATCTTAATGGTACAGCAGCTTTAGCAGGTAGCATTGCTAATCCCCAAGCTAGAGGGGAATTGCAAATTACAGACGGATTATTGAATCAAAAAGCAATAGAATCAGCAAGGGCAAGTTTCAGCTATGCCAACGGACGCTTAAACTTTGGTAGTACTGTAGCAGTTGCAGGGCCAAAACCTGTTGATATTACTGGCAGTATCCCTTATAAATTGCCTTTTGCAACCGTTGCACCAGACAGTGAGCAAATCAGTTTGGATGTGAAATTAGAAAACGAGGGATTGGGACTGTTAAATGCATTGACGAATCAAGTGGTTTTTGAAAAAGGTGAAGGAGAAGTAGACCTTAAGGTACGCGGAACATTGCAAAAACCCCAAGTTGAGGGAATTGCTACTGTTAATAATGCTACTTTTTCAGCTCAGGCATTACCAGGTAAGCTGAGACGTGTCACAGGTAAAGTACTGTTTAATTTTGACAGCATCTTAGTAGAAAATCTTCAGGGTAGATTTAGCCGTGGGAAGGTGGAGGTTGCTGGAGAAATTCCCATTTTCAACAATCAGAACGTGAGTATCACCAATCCCCTAACTGTTAATCTCGATCAGTTAGCCTTAAATCTCAAGGGACTTTACCAAGGAGGCGCTAGCGGCAATTTGCAGATTACTGGTTCTGCCCTTAACCCAGCGATTGGCGGTAAAGTAAGTTTATTTGACGGTCAGGTATTGCTGGCAGAATCTACCGATGCGACTTCATCTGCAAATAGTAGTCTCAGTGTATCACCTACAAAAGATAATAAGCAGAGTAAAGCTGAAATTGAAAATGGCAGGGGAAATGCGGTGGCTCAAGGCTTGCCGTCAGGTATCGCTAGATTTAATAATCTAGATTTAGAACTCGGTAAAAATGTCCAAATTACCCGACCCCCTATTCTTAACTTCCGCGCCACTGGTAATCTCATCGTTAACGGCTCGATCAATCAGCCCGTACCCAATGGTACTATCCAGTTAGAACAAGGAGGAGTGAATTTATTTACTACCCAATTTAATCTTGCTCGTGGCTATAAACACACCGCAACTTTTAGTCCCTCTGAACCCCGCGACCCCAACTTAGATATTCGCCTATTTGCCAAAGTTCTAGACGTAACTCAAAGTAATGACTTCGGTAAAGTAAATTCCACAGGTTTATCAGCCTTAGAGAGTGTTCGAGTCGAAGCCACTATCAACGGTTTAGCCAGCAAACTCAATGAGAATTTAGAATTAACAAGCAGTCCGTCACGTAGTCAAACCGAAATTGTTGCTCTTTTAGGAGGTGGATTTGTAGACACCCAAGGACGTGGTGACAGTACTTTGGGACTGATTAACATTGCAGGTTCGGCTGTGTTCAATAATTTTCAGTCTGCTTTTAACCAGATTGGGAGTACCTTTGGTTTAAGTGAACTGCGGATATTCCCTACCGTTATTTCTGAGAATCCCGAAGCTGGAAGAAGTAGTTCAACTTTGGAATTAGCGGCCGAGGCTGGGGTCGATATTTCTACTAAAATATCTGTTTCCAGTATTAAGATTTTGACAACAAATGATCCCTTCCAATGGGGTGTTAATTACCGGATAAACGATGAATTTCGTGTGCGTGCTTCCACTAATTTAACTGATGATAGTCGTGCAGTAGTGGAGTATCAAACGCGGTTTTAAATTATGTATTTTATCGTGCAGACTTACTTGTCATTACAATTCATTTCGAAAACTAATTAATCCTTATCTGGCTTTTTTATAACTTTTTCAGCAAGCCCTAATTGGATAATACAATCATCATCAATTACTAAAATTCCTGCTTGGGAATTAGATATTTTAGCCATATTTTATAGAGATTAATGGTCTGCTAACCTAACTTGATTTCCCGTAGGGGCAATTCATGTAGATGGAAAACGTCTTCTACTCTACAAATTCTCCAACGGATTACCCGCAGGGTATTGTCCCTATATTTCGTACTTGCTGCGTAAGTCCTACTTTAAGAAGAATAAAGGCTTTGAAGAGCCGTAATGACATTTTTATATTCACTCTCTAGATGATTAATCAGCCCAGAGATTTGATCTAATGATTGAGTTATCGCAGCATTTTCTAAGGTTTCACAGATATTGCCCAGCTTAACAGCACCAATACTAACACTGGGCGATCGCAAAGCATGAGCTGCTTTTTGCAACTTTGATCGGTCTTCAGCAGCAATAGCCTCTTTAATTGTCTGTATTCTAATAGGAGTATCTTCTAAGTAAATTTGGATCAGTTCAGCGACTAGCTGCTCACCATCACTGCCTCCCATGTTTTGTAGTTCTTGCAGAAAACGTCGGTCAATTGCCTCTTGTAGATCGGAATTTGAGGATTTAGAGAGTAATGCAGATTCAGATAAATCAATCAGATCGGGAGACTCTGAATCTTGACATTGCTGAATATCAAACTTTTTCAGAACCGCTTCGAGCGCCTCAATGCGAATCGGCTTACTAATATAATCATCCATCCCTACCCTTAAGCACTCCTGACGATCTTCTAGGCGAGCATGGGCAGTCATGGCAGTTATCCAGGGTTGAGCATTAGGAGAGAATTCTTGACGAATCCGAATAGTTGTTTCCCAGCCATCCATTTCCGGCATTTGGATGTCCATAAACACAATATCGTAGCGTTGCCGTTGCAAGGCTTCTAGAGCTTCACACCCATTATTAGCTACATCTGCCCGAAAACCTAACCGTTGCAGCATCTTGAGAGCAATTTTCTGGTTTACCAACACATCCTCAACTAAGAGAATCTTAAGTGGCAAAGTTTGGGCAATCTGGACATCAATTGTTGGGAGATTTGGTGTAGGCAAGCGAGAGTAAGAAGCAATGCTAATTTTAGAATCAACTCGTTGGGTAGACCAACTACCACGCACAATTTGTAAGAGTGTATTCTTTAACTGGTACTGTCGCACAGGTTTATGCAAAAAGGCAGTAAATTCAGAGGCTACCTGCCTTACCTCTAAAGTTTGCTTGCCTTTAAAACTCAACATCACCAAAGGTAAACCTTGATGTCTTGGTATAGCCCGGATTTGAGCCGTCAGATCGAGGATATTCAGATGGGGGCTATCGATATCCAATATAATTACGTCAAAGGGATGTTGTTGTATTAAGCACGGGACGACAGCACTTAATTCTACAGGTTGGACATTTACTCCCCATCTCTGAAGTTTCCAGGTTAAGCATTTCCTCAAATTTATGTTATCTACTGCCAAGAGTAATCTCTTGCCGACAAGCTCTGGATAAGTACTCAAAGAATTATCAATGGCAGAAGGGTCAACTTGCAGCATTAGTGTGAAATAGAAGGTAGAACCTTTAACAGTTCCACTTTCGACCCACATTCTGCCCCCCATAATTTCGCTCAGGCGCTTGCTGATCGCTAATCCTAAGCCAGTACCGCCATAACGTCGAGTCATGGAGGCATCGACCTGACTAAAGGGCTTAAACAGTCTATCTAGGCGATCGCTAGGTATACCAATACCTGTATCGCTGACCGCAAATAGAAATTCGTAATATACGTGATCGGCAGTTGTGGCTTCCTGCTTGAGAACTTGCTGCTGTACAGTGATTGTGACAACGACTTCTCCAGCATTCGTGAACTTGACAGCATTGCTCACTAAATTCCAGAGAATCTGACGCAAACGGGTAATATCACCAATGATCAGAGTTGGTATGTGCAGTTGCAATTCATACATCAGTTCGATGCCTTTCAAAGCTGCTTGCGGAGCGAGCAAATCTAGGGCTTCTTCCACACAAACTTGCAAGTCAAAGGGTTGTTCTTCTAACTCTAAATTGCCAGACTCAATCTTAGAAAAGTCGAGAATATCATTGATAATAGTCAACAAGGCATCGCCACTGTTACGGATAGTCTCTACATAATCCAGTTGCTCAGGTTTAAGACAAGTATCCAAAAGTAATCCAGTCATGCCGATGACCGCATTCATCGGAGTACGAATTTCATGGCTCATCGTGGCGAGGAAATTACTCTTGGCCATATTGGCAGCCTCGGCTGCTTGCTTGGCAAAGTTAAGCTCTTCATTTTGCTGTGCTAGCAAATCGGCTTGACGGGTTTCCTTAGCCAACAATTGTGCTTGGGTGAGGGCAATACCCATTTGATCTGCTAGATGTTTGAGGAGATCCATTTCTAATTCAGTCCATTGCCTGGGGCGATTGTGCTGATGGAGAATTAATAATCCCCACAAATCTTTCCGCACCAAAATTGGTACGATCAGATTAGCTTTCACCTGACACTGCTCAATTTGGCAGGGTTTAAATCCTGTTAGCCCTAAATCTGAAATGGCTGTAATCTGTCCGTCACGATACAAATCTAAGTATCGATCCTGAAGACAAACATCACAGATATCCTTGTTTAAAATCACTGACCATTCTGGAACTACTGCTTCCTGAACAACTTCACCAGAACCATCAGATTTAATTTGGAAAATTAGAACGCGATCGGCCTGCAAAATACGCTGAACTTCCGTTACTGTTGTCTGGAGAATTTTTTCCAATTGCAAAGACTGACGAATTTCTTCAGTAATTTGCTTGAGAAGAAGAGCGCGTTGATACTGCTCCTGTAAAGCTTCTTCTGCCTTTTTGCGTTCGGTAATATCTAAATGAGTTCCGACTATTCTCAAGAATTTTCCTTGGGAGTCACGGTTTACCAACTTACCGCGATCCAAAATCCACTTCCATTTTCCTGATTTTGTGAGAAAGCGTGCTTGCACCTCATAGAAAGGTGTCTTACCCCTGAGGTGAGCTATCAGCCGTTGTTGCACCAACCGTCGGTCTTCTGGATGGATCAACTTATTAATAATTTTAATATTGTCTTCCAGTTCCTCTGGGTCATAACCCAGCATTGTGTACCAGCGTGGGCTACGATAAACTTCTCCAGTTGCTAAATTCCAGTCCCAAAGCCCTTCGTCTACTGCATCCAGCGCCAATTTTAACTGCTCTTCACTCGATCTCAGGGCATTTTCTGATTGTTTCCTGAGGGTAATATCACGATATTTCCACAAATGACCATAAAATTTCTGATCAACCACAATCGGTACATAGTCTTGTTCAAAGATTCGTCCATCTTGAAGTTGCCATTCCTGATTGAGAACTATTTGTCCTTGGCTCAATATCTTATCTAAGCGCTGGATAAATCGTTCTGGCTCAACAAAAAGTTGTTTACTCATTTGGGATGCTTCCTGACAATCCAGTCCATGTAAAGCTTCTGGAGCAAGGTGAATACCAAATAGATTGCAGAACTCTTGATTTGCCAGAACAAGGTGTCGGTTCTCGTCTTCTAGCAAAATACCAACCTGTAAACTTTCAATCAGCTTTGTCAATCGAGAGGCTGTGGTTCTTAATTCTACCCGTTGTTCTGTGAGTTTCGCAGTTAGTTTTTTGGCATCTGCTAAAGCTGAATTCTTAGCTTGTAAGAGAAACAGATAATCTGAAACTGAATCATATAAAGGAAAATCATCAATGCTTAGTTCTAGCTTTTTTAGAGCGGTAATATCAGTAATCCAGGGAGAGCCAAGAAATACCAAATGATTGTCGTCCTCTACATACACTATCTGTCCCTTTAGCTGCATATCTTTGTGGTGGGATTGCAGGAGAAAGAGCGATCGCGTCTGCTGGCAAATGGCTTCAAAACTAACTGGACAGTTGGGGCGATTGATGCGGAAATGTTCTTCTAAGGAACTATTGAGGATGGTAATAGGTTCTAAAATGCGCTGAAGCACTTCACCCGCCTGGACAATCTTCATCTCTCGATCTATAACCAGATGGAAGGGAAACAATGCTGCAAATTGGTCAGCACTAAGACTGAATTGCTTTGACCCGATAGCATTATTATTTGTCATCAGACTGAGAATCTTTATATTTAATAGAGAATATATCGTGAGGATCTCCCTGTTCACGAAAACTAATTTGGGTAACATCCACCTTGGTGTCAAAGCGTTTTGCCAAGCCGTGGAGTAGACCAATCACCATTGGAGATAATCCTTGCCGAGTCGATTGGTAGTGGAGATCCATAGATTTATCACTGTTGTGTTCACACTCAAAAGATGGGGGACGAAGTTCCGAAAAACTCAAACCCACGCGAGCATGAAGGTTGTCAAGATTCTCTATAAACTGGGGTAAGGAGTTTCCAGCGCTGGCTAAAAGCTCTCCATAGCCTTCTTCGGCAGTATAAGTAAGCCAGTATTCTCCAAAGGCTTTCAGAATTTCGTGTGCAGGTATACTCAATACCTCACAAGCGGCTTCAACTAAGCAATAGGTAACATCGTCAGGATAACCATCCATACCAATAAAAAAGTCAATATCCTCAAGTGCAGCCTTTTGTTTAATGGTTTCCCAAGTATCCTCACCGTGGTATTTGCAAATCATATCTTGAATTGCTTTGTTAACTAGACCGTACATTCTCTTAGCTCCTATGTACCTAGAAAGTGGTAACTTACTTAGGCAAACTTTTGATATTAAAAGTATTTTTAATCAGACAAAAATTGAATATAGCCTAAAATTAGTAATTTCTTAAAATTTATAACCTTCGTTCTTATATTTGGTCTTATGGTATAAATTAATTTTTTTTAAAGAGTTGTCAAGTTTCCTTCTGTCGGTTCGCTGACTAATTGAAATATTTGTATAACCCTTACTTTTTCGTAGTAAATTGCGATCGCCTATGGTGGGGTGTAGCCCATCGCGCTCTAAACAAGTATTTTACTCAAGTCAAATCCAGTATGGATTTCGCACCTTTTATCCTAAATTTGGTAGAAAATCTCAATTAGTCTTGATGCGCGTCGTTATGTGCGTTTAATAGACTGTTCAGATGGCAATTCAACAAGTATATTATGTCACTTTATTTTCCGCCACTATAATATTTATGCTGGAATTACTAAGATTCCGCACATACCTACAAAGGTAATTCAAGTCTGCCAACGTTTCGTAATTGAGCGCTGCACAATGCTTGTAGTCAATTCTTTGTCCTCAAGCACTGATAATAAAGAATGTAAATTTTTGTATCATGTTTCAATATTTCTGAAATTAAGTAAATATTCAGATTGTGATATTATCTCCACCTTCTTGATTGATAACTAATCGCAAAATTGATAACCCTAAAATTATCAAAAATAGCACTAAACCAATTGTGCAAGCATAGCTGATTTCTAAGTTACTAAAAGCTTGCTCATATAGGTAATAAACAATCGTTTTTGAGCTACTGAGTGGGCCCCCTTGGGTCATAATGTATACTTCTTCAAAAACTTTGGTTGCAGAAATAGCTGAAATCACCGCTACTAATGCTAAATATGGCTTCATCAAAGGTATAGTAATATCCCAATGTTTGCTGATACCATCGGAACCATCGATCGCAGCAGCTTCGTATACATCAGCAGGAATTGATTGCAACCCCGCTAAATAAATCACCATATAGTAGCCTAGTCCCTTCCACACGGTGACAGCCATAACGCTGGCAAGAGAAATTGGTATAATGCCAAAAATTTTCGCCGGGCTAGTTAGCCAAGGAATACCTTCTGGAAAAAGCCCCAAAGCTTTTAGGAATTGATTTAGTAATCCGTTTTCTGCATACAGCCATTTCCAAGCTATTCCTGCAACCACCATTGAAATTACTACTGGGGTGTAATAGGCTGCTCTAAACCAATTCATCCCCCGCAGTTTCTGATTTACCAAAATTGCCAGCAATAAGGGAGCAATTACCAAAATTGGGACTACACCCACAAGATATAAAAAGGTATTTTCTAAGGTTTTCCAAAAAACTGCATCCTTCCAAAGTTTAAGAAAGTTGGCTAAACCTATCCATTGTGGCGGCTGGGCGATATCTTCATAGCTAGTAAAGCTGAGGTAAAACGCTTGCAGCGCAGGCAAAAAGACTGTTAACCCCAAAAGAACCAAGGCGGGTAGTAAAAATAAATAGGGGGTAAGTAGCTGTTTGATGAATATCCAATTTTTAGGTGTCAATTGATTCATATAAGGTCTAATAGTTGTTTTTGCTTTGTCAGCAAGAATTTGGGGATGTGAGTAGATTTAAGCTTCAATATTCTAAAGGCATATATTTGCTTGCGTCGCTAATTCATAATTCAGAGATCAACTACGATGGAAACCCAGCACAACCCGCCAATTGAACATCAAAATGTCCCCATAAACCACCGTGGGTTACATGAATTTTTGTATAGTTCCGATGACGAACACACTGCCATTGAGGTGAGTATAACCCCTGAACTAGCAAACAATGGTACTGAAATCATTGACCTTGAGACTTGGAGTGCATCTGCTCAGAACGCTAAAATTGCTGGTGTTTACTCAGTATTAGATGCAGAACGCCGCGTGCAGTACATTGGCTATTCTCGGAATGTGTTGCTTTCCCTAAATAGTCATGTCACCCAAAATGGTCAGGAAAAGTGTGCTTTTGTGCGCGTGCAAGCATTCAAGTTCCCCAAGCGTCAAGATATGGAAGATTTGCGAGATGCGTGGATAGCAGAACTCGAAACCACACCACCTGGTAATGCGTCCGAAAGCGAAATGTGGGCTAGTACAGTAGGCGAAGCTACAAAGGCAGTAATGTCGCAGGCGGAACGTCAAGCCTACGAAGAGAAAAAGCTAAAGCTGCGGAAAGCAATGGCTGACACAACCCTCTCTAAAGAGTCAGAAACAATAGATGCGAGTATAGCCGAACGTCAGCGTCAGCTTGAAGCTGCTGTGACAAATGATGACTGGAGTGTAATTATCGACGCACAGACCCAAGAAACCAAATCTTAGGATGAGTGTTCAGTTTGCTCGTTATTTCCCTACTAGATAGCTCATTCCTTTACAGAATGGGCTATCTAAGTGTTTAGATGAATATTTTTGCTGACGCAGCTTTAGGGATCTATCTGAAGATAGTTTTTTGCTTACCATCACTTTTTTCTATCATTTTGAGAAAAAACAATATTTGCTCCTATCGTTTAACCAGCGTAGATTAAAAGTCATCAGGATAAACACAGACAGAAATAACGCCAAGAGGTGCAACATGAATCCATTCAAAAAAGTATCGTCTAAGAATGTTGATGCCAAAGTAGTTCAAAAACCTCAAGTTGTAGAGATACAACCAGCAGTCCAAAACACTTCCACTCAAGAACTGACTCGCGGACAACGCCTTGCTGATAAATTTGCAGCGCAAGTGGGTTCTTGGGGATTTCTCATTGGGCAAAGCACTGTTTTGGTCGGATGGGTTGGTATCAACTTAATGCCTGGGGTTCCCCACTGGGATGAATCACCTTTCATGATGCTTAATTTAGTGTTTTCATTTGCCTCAGCCTACACAGCACCCATCGTCTTGATGAGTCAAAATCGCCAGTCTGATACCGATCGGAAAAACTCCGAAATTGACCATCAGGTGAATTTAAGGGCTGGACAAAATATTGAACTTCTCCATGAAAAATTGGATGAATTACATACTCAGCAACTAAACGAACTAACCCAAATTGTCAAAGAACAGCAGCGAGTTCTTCATGAGCTTAAAGTAAGTCTGGTAAATGAATCTAAAGAGGTTAAAGAGGTTAAAGAGTTTAAAGTGAGTGTATTGCCAGGAATATATGTCCAAAATGGCGCTCAATTACCCAAGCAAGTTATTGTTAATAAAGCTTTCAATTTTGATCAACCAATTGGTGACAATAACAAAGTTATTGATAAGTTAATCCGTCGATAAATATTTCAGATAAAGAAGGCATTTCCCAAGGGTACATTTGACTGGCTTGCATCAGAAAAGTAATTGGCTCATAACGATACAGCAGAAATTGCACAAACTTGTAAACCCACAGGTGTGTGAATAATCACAGATTCCACACCAAATACTTGAGCGATCGCACTTGGTGTCAGAACTTCTTCAGGTTTGCCAACTTCCCAAAGATGACCTTGTTTTAATAAAGCAATGCGAGAACTATATCGTGCCGCTAGATTCAGTTCGTGTAGAACGGTAACAATAGTTAATTCTTGCTGTTGATTCAGATTTTTTAGTAGTTCTAATAGTTGTAATTGATAGTTTATATCTAAGAAAGTTGTCGGTTCGTCTAATAATAAAACTTTTGGTTCTTGCGCCAGTGCTAAAGCTAAAAAAGCGCGTTGTCTTTCACCACCCGAAAGTTCTTCAACTAAGCGATCGCTCAATTTTTCTAGTTGCGTCTTTTTAATTGCAGCTTCTACTTTAACCCAATCTTGGGCGTTTAATTCCCATTGCCACCAAGATTGATGTGGTGTGCGTCCTAAACTTACTAATTGTCGCACTGTTAAGCCTACGGGAATAGTTTGTTGTTGCGGTAATAATGCGAGTTTCTGTGCAACTAGATTTGGGGGTTGGGAATGAATTGCTTTGCCATCAAGTAGAACTGTTCCTTGCTGTGGGGAGAGAATACGACTCAGCAATTTTAATAAAGTAGATTTACCTGAACCATTAGCACCAACTAAACTCAACCATTCTCCTGTTTGCAGAGTAAGGTTAATGTCTTGAACAATTGGTACTGTGGTGTAACCGCCTGTGAGGTTTTGCAGTTCGAGTGGCATTTCAGCAATTTAACAGTAAGAAACTTAATTTTATAAGGTTTCCTCGATATCTGCATTAGGATTTACAAGCTTTGCGATCGCTCCAAATCTTGTATTTAAGTATAAAAATGTATCACTAGGAACATCTACGTCAATGCTCCTAGATTACATCTTTTTGCTGAAGTGGAATTCTACTTATTGCCGCACAATAAGCCAAACCGAATTAACCCACGCTCATAACCGCGACGCATTAATCCCAGTGATAATGCCCCTTGGATGGTAGTCCAACCAGCATTTAGTAAACCCCAAAGCGCTTGGGGAGTGAATGCAGAATCAATTACCACATTCCAGAAAGGGGCGACAGCAGTTGACCAATCAGCAGTGCGAATATTATGTAATGGTAACTGGTGTGCGATCGCTTCATACTCTGGTAAAGAAATCACATAAGGCAAACAATACACCCGATAAATATCCTGCAAGTGCTTTTCCTCATCTGCCGTTAATGGAGACTCATCAGTTGGTCGATGACACCAAGTCACCATAATTAACTTGCCGCCAGGCTTCAATACTCGATAACACTCCTTGAGAAACTTGGTTTTATCTGGCATGTGTTCGCCACTTTCCAGCGACCAAACCAAGTCAAAAGAATTGTCAGCAAAGGGCATTGCTTGAGCATTTGCGACTTGGAATTGTGTTCTCAGACTCAGATTAGCTTCTGAGGCGCGTTCCGTTGCTCTTGCGGCTTGTACAGGACTCAATGTAATCCCTGTAGCCTTAGCATTAAACTTCTGCGAAAGGTATAAAGAACTACCACCGATGCCGCAACCTACATCTAAGATATTTTCTGCTGCTTCTACCTTTGCCCAATTAAGCAATTCTTCGATTAAATCAATTTGAGCCTGACGACGGTCTTTTTTCTGGGTACCATCAGCGCCGTAATAGCCGTGGTGCATGTGTTCGCCCCATATCTGTTCCCACAGACCAGATGAAGCATCGTAAAATTGCTGAATTTGCTCGTAAAGTGTTGCACTCATGAAAAAGTAGTATTGAGACGAAGTAGAATTCAAAAAAACATACTGGTAGACTACCATGTATAGTTTTTAATTAAATAAGGGTATTTTTGTTCTAAGAAAGCTAAACCGGAATTAATCCTCTTTAGAAAAATTTCTCAGTTTTACCTGAACAAACTGTTCTTGCTCAAAATTATACCAGCTATCCAAAAAAGATACATATCCAAAAAGCGTAAACCCAGGTTAAATCTAACGTTCTTAACTACGAATTACGTTAGCGTAGCGGGGCATTCGCTTTTCGCGTCTCGCAAAGAAGCCCATTACGAATTACGAATTAATTATGACTGTTGCTCGGACAATTTGTTTGGGATTTTTGGCTGTCATTGCTGTCGGTACTATCCTGTTGATGATGCCTTTTTCAACTAGCAATGGTACATGGAATAACCTGATTGTGGCACTATTCACCTCGACATCCGCAGTTTGTGTCACAGGTTTATCAGTAGTTGATCCTGGTACTTATTTTTCCTTTTGGGGTCAATTGTTTATTGCACTATTAGCTCAGATTGGTGGGTTGGGCTACATGACAACTACCACATTTTTGATTTTGCTCATTGGCCGTAGGTTTGATATGCGGCAAAAAATAGCAATTCAACAAGCTTTAGATCGACCAGGGATGAGTGGTAGCGCCCAAGTTATCCGTTCAATTATTGCTACAACTTTAATTTTTGAGATTACAGGTATCTTCTTACTTCTACCAGCTTTTGTTCCTGAGTATGGATGGAGTAAAGGACTTTGGTTAGCAATTTTTCATAGTATTAACGCTTGGAATAATGCTGGATTTAGTTTATTTAAAGATAACTTAATTGGGTATCAATCATCTTTCTTAGTAGTCTTTACTATCACAATGTTAATTATCTTTGGAGGAATTGGCTATCAGGTAATTTTGGAAATGTACCTTTGGTTGCGCGATTGCCTTTTCAAAAAAAATCATAAACAAATATTTTCTCTAGATTTTAAAGTTGCAACTAGTACAACTATTATATTGTTAGTAATAGGAGTAATTGCATTCTTTTGTATAGAGATCAGAAATCCAGAAACATTTGGTTCTCTAAATTTTCGTGACCAGATATTACTAGCTTGGTTTCAATCAGTTACTCCTAGAACTGCTGGCTTTAACACTATAGATATTGGCAAAATGACCAATGCCGGTCTATTTATTACGATTGCACTCATGTTTATTGGTGCAAGTCCAGGTGGTACGGGAGGAGGTATGAAAACAACAACTCTCAGAGTCTTGACCAGTTGCACCAAAACGATTCTTCAGGGTAAAGAAGAAGTTTTATTATACGATCGCAAGATAGCAATATCTTTAATTTTGAAAGCCGTGGGTGTGTTGGTAGCTTCAGTAGCAACCGTGATTTTAGCTACTGTCTTAATAAGCCTTACAGATCCAACGTTGGATTTTATTCAAATTTTGTTTGAAGTGGTATCAGCCTTCGCCACCGTGGGGCTTTCAACAGGTATTACAGGAAGTATTTCTATAACAGCAAAGCTCATCCTAATTATCACCATGTACATTGGACGAGTAGGTGTTTTACTACTGATGTCCGCAGTACTAGGAGACCCACTCCCTACTAGAATTCACTATCCTGAAGAAAATCTCCTTGTGGGATAGTTAGCGAGTGCGGGGATAATAATTCTTGACAACTCACTAATGACTAATGACTAAACTGATAAAATATACATTGGAAGGCAAAAAATAAGATTTTTAATTCAAGTATCATAACCGTTTTTTGCCCTAAATACAGGGAGCCATTATAAGGATAAAAAGGGTGAATCTTTCATCATTAAGTTTTTTTCGCAGTTTACGTAAAGATAACCAACAATTTGCTGTAGTTGGATTAGGTCGTTTTGGTAGATCGGTCTGTTCTACACTGCACAACTTCGGTTATCAAGTACTGGCAACAGATATTGATGAAAAACGAGTTTCCGAAGCATTAACTGAGGGAATAGTTGGTCATGCTTTGCAATTAGATTCTACAGAACCAGCCGCACTAAAAGAAGCTGGAATTTTTGAATTTGATACTGTAATTGTAGCGATTGGCAACTACGTTCAAGAAAGCATTATAACCACCCTAAATGTGAAAGAGGCTGGCGTACCTCATGTAGTTGCCAAAGCTTCTAGTGAAGTTCATCGTAAACTGCTGCGGCGAGTAGGAGCAGATCATGTTGTTTTTCCTGAGTATGAAGCAGGTTGCGCTCTAGCGCGTACACTTACTAAACCAGCAATCTTAGATCGATTTGATCTAGACCCAGATAACAGTATTGTAGAGTTGATTGTGCCTGATGAATTTCACGGCAGAACAATCACCGAGCTTCAACTTCGTAACCGCTACGGTTTAAATTTGCTAGCGGTGAGCCAGGATGGTAAATTTCAAATTAATCCTGACCCTACCAAACGTTTAGAACGTGGTTCCGCAATGGTAGTTATTGGCTGCAATAAAGATATCAATCGTTTGCCGATTTGAAAAATTTAGAAGTCATTAAATTTTAGATTTGAGATTTTTCCTTCAATCCAAGTTGCACTGTAAGCACATCAAAATTGCTACTTAAAATCGAAAATTGGCAGAGTTAGAAGTTATTAACTTATTTTCTAACTCTGATTTTTTTATTGTCCGGAACTCGTTGAAGTAGATTGTTGTTCAACTGAGACAGGGTTTTCTAGTTGATTTGGCGTTTGTGGCTCAGGTGTTTGTATTACATTACTTGTGTTGTCTGGAGTTTGAGAAGGAGTAGCTGTTTGACTGGCTTGAGGCTGTTGTGGCTGAATTTTCTGGGCAATTTGTTGCATTAGTTGTTCTATTTTCTGAGCCTGCTCAATGTTACCTTGCTCACGATACTCAGTATGGGCACGTTTCAAGACTCCATTAGCTTTCTTGATGTCGCCTTGATTATATAAAGTGACTCCCAAATTATAGTAAGCTGAGGCGTTTTTAGGATTTAGGCGAATAGCTTGCCGATAAACAGAAATAGCTTCAGAAGCTTGGCCTTGGATTGCTAGCAAACTTGCCATGTTGTTATAAGCTGTGGCATTTTGAGGATCTAGCTGCAAGGCTTGACGATAAGTTGCGATCGCTTGCTCTGTTTGACCTTGTTGTTGCAAGGCGATCGCTAAGTTAAAATAAGCGTTGGTATTGCTGCTATCTAAATTAATCGCTTGCTGGTATGTTGCGATCGCTTCCGGTAGCTGTCCTTGTTCATACAGCACCAATCCCAGATTATACAGCGCTGCTACCTTTGTAGGATCTATCACAAGGCTTTGACGATAAGCCGTAATCGCAGCATCTTTTTGTCCCTGACGATGCAGCACTAGCCCTAAGTTGTAATAAGCTTCACTAAAATTAGGATTAATCCTAATCGCCTCTGTATATTCTTGTAAAGCTACATCTAGGCGATTTTGCTCCATGAATATATTACCCAGATAATTTAGCGCAGCCCCAAGGTTAGGATCTCGCTGCAACGCCTGACGAAAGGCATATTCTGCACCCTGTAAGTCTTTGCGGTTATAGCGCGT
Source organism: Desmonostoc muscorum FACHB-395 (assembly GCF_014698035.1). Classification (GTDB taxonomy): domain Bacteria; phylum Cyanobacteriota; class Cyanobacteriia; order Cyanobacteriales; family Nostocaceae; genus Nostoc; species Nostoc muscorum_A. The sequence continues at coordinate 27,353 of NZ_JACJSF010000014.1, read as the reverse complement.
GACTCCCTGTTGGAAAAAGCTAGCTGCTTCAAGATCCTGAGAAATTGCGGTTTCTGCTAGCAGCTTGCTTCCTGGAAAATTAGTAATTGTTGGTGCAGCTAAGACCAAAAACGCAGAGAAAGCAAACAGAAGTCTGAACAGGGGCTTTTTCTGAACAGAGTTTTGGTGAAATAAGAAGTGTAACCAGGGCTGAGTTTGACTTTTTCTAGACAGGAGTGACATAGATGTACTTATGCTCATATCTTTATAAGTCAGAGTACCCACCACAGCATGAAAAATTGCAAATCAAAAAATTAAGAATTTCTCACTTTGGGAGCATCCGACTTTTGTAAAAACACCCTTCTCCTTGTTCAGTTGCTCTGCATACCGTAATTAGTGCGATATTCTATAGGTTTTATAATCTGTTAATAAACAAATTTAAATCAACTGCTCTTTTACTTTCACGCCATCTCTCTTGATTATATAAGCTGGAACACCGACAACAACACAATTACTGGGAACATCTTTGACTACAACTGCATTTGCTCCTACTATCACATTATCATTTATAGTGACGTTGCCAATCACTTTTGCACCTGAACTTATGATTACATTGTTGCCAATTGTCGGAAAATTATTTTTACTGCTGTATCCTATTGTCACCTGTTGATTAATCCAGCAATTATCACCAATGCTTCTTGCATTTACTATAGTACTAAAGCCATGTTGAATAAATAGTCCAGAACCAATATTATCGCAATATAAAAATAGACTTGGACATTCTTTATAAAAGAATTTTATAATATGCATCAGTACCAATCCTAGAAAGTTACCTTTTTTAATTCTGTAATAGTAAAGACTTCTGAATTCGGGATATTTATAAAGCAAATATAGCAAGTTAACCCAGTCAGAAGTATCAACTAGCTCAACTATCTTTGACCATCGTCTTACATCCACAAGAATCACTTCTTTCTTTGTAGTGACGATAAACAATATGAGCATCGGAGCATTCATTATCTGGATGATAGTTTTGACCAATTTTATTATGAAGTCACGCATAAAATTACTCCTATAGGAATCCGGTTTGATTACTTAACGTATTTGCGTAGGTAGGTAGGGAATCTGACTTTTCACGGCATCTGGAAAACCTCTCTCTAAATCTCTCTCCTATTAGGAGAGAGACTTTGAATTTCCCCCTTCCCGATGCGGGAAGGGGGTTAGGGGGTTAGGTTTTTCGTGGACTTTTCCACATAACGTGCAAAGTCAGGTAGGGAATAGGTAACAGGGAACAGGGAACATTGCCCTCATGCTTGACTCAGAACTCTTATGGCTTCCGGCAAAATTAGCATAGCATCACCAAAGGAATAGAAACGATACCCAAAAGCGATCGCTTCGTTGTATATATTCAATAGCCGTTGTCTGCCAATTAGCGCACTTACCAACATCAGCAAACTGGAACGTGGTAGGTGAAAATTGGTAATCAAACCATCCACCACCCGCCATTGGTAGCCGGGATAAATAAACAAGTCTGTTTTACCGCAAAATGGTTGTAAATTCCCAGATTTAGCCGCCCCTTCCAAAGCCCTTACTGCCGTTGTTCCCACAGCAATAATTCGACCGCCAGCTGCTTTAGTGACGCGAATTTGCTCTACTGTGGCGGCGGGAACTTCAATCCATTCTTCATGCATCTGGTGGGTAGTTACGTCTTCCACTTCCACAGGGCGAAAAGTGCCGACACCAACGTGTAGCGTGACAAAAGCTTGATTGATGTTGCGATCGCGCAGCTTTTGTAATAATTCTGGAGTAAAGTGTAATCCTGCCGTCGGTGCTGCGATCGCTCCTGGCTGTTCGGCATAAACTGTCTGATACTGCTCATCAGCAGCTGAGGAGGCAGTAATGTACGGTGGTAGCGGTACTTCACCAAATACCTCTAACAGTTGCACCAAAGGCTTTCCCTCTGGCACATCAAATTGCAACAAACGCCCCCCAGTTGCTGCATCTGTTTCTAAAACCGTAGCCGTCAGTTGTTGACTGCTTACTGGGGACTGGGGATTAGGGACTAGGGAAGAATCTTCCCAATCCCCAGTCCCCTGCTTTGCTTCAAAAATAATCTTCGTTCCCTGTTTGAAGCTTTTTCCTGGCTTAACTAAAGCTAACCAACAGTTATACTGCCGTTCTTCCAACAGCAACACCTGGATTTTAGCACCAGTGGTTTTATGACCATAAAGCCGAGCTGGAATAACCCTTGTATTGTTCATGACCAACAAATCACCAGAGCGTAGCAGTGCAGGCAAATCATGGAAAATATGGTGAGATGCTTCTGTTTCAGCGCCTGTAGTGGGAGAATTAACTACCAGTAACCGGGAACTATCTCTAGGAACTGCTGGGTTTTGGGCAATGAGTTCTGGAGGTAGTGTGTAGTCATAGCCTGCTACTGAGCAATCTAATTCAAAATTTTTTTCTTTGGGGCTAGATGTATCTTTCAACTTGGCTTGTACTAGTTTTTGCTTTATTTAGTATTTATACTCTCTGACAAAAAGCTGTTTTTAGCTTTCCCTTCTAAAGGAACTTTAAGGCATCTTTGCCCAATTTTGTCGCGAGGCTATAAGATTGTTACTATTAAGTAACACGGAAAAATTAACATAAAAATTGGGTAAACCTCCCCATCTAAAAACGGGGGCTTTTACCCTACCGGGAACAGGCACTGATTGACGAATATAGATATGTAGGATTGGCTTTGATCCCAAGCACCAACAAACATGGAATACTTGTATTATCTGGCAAATGCCAGTCTAACCCTGAGGGTCGTTCAACACCTGCACGCTAGACCCCAGACACCAGTTTCGTTCGTCACCGTAATTCATCAAATTGATGGCTGGGTGGTTAGGATCAAACTCAGAGGTCAAGTCTCGCCCCAAGAAGATGGCGACTTTCGCGCTTTTCTAAATGAATTAGGAATTAGCTATGAACCACCAATGAGGGTGCAAATGGCACTTTGGAGTTTAGAAGCGGGACAATGCCCTGTGGACGTGATGCGTCGCTATCAGGTAGCGATCGTTTCTCATGGTAGTCCAGAGAGAGACGAAATCGAAGCTTTCCGGCAACAGTTTGTTCGGGGCTTAGGCTACTGTCCAGAAACTTTGGCGTAATACCGTTTGGTTGTAACGCCAGTACATAATTATTGGTAATTAAGATATTTTATCCATTACCAATTAACCATTATCAATTGAAGAGTCGAAAGCTGCCAGAATGTATTCTTGCAGCTTAAACTTATATTCATCTGTTGATGAAGTAGCAAGAGCTTCCTGAGTTGCTATAACCGCAGTCTGATTTTTTGATATCCTTTGACAGTAGACAATAGCAACATCAAATCGGCAAGAATAATCCGCCTTTTCAGGGTACTGGGCTAAGAATATTCCAGCTGTCCGTGAGATTTTTGCTTGCTTTTGTGGGGTGATGGCGCTTCTTCCTCCTGCATCCCAACTCCCGGAACTGCGGGTTTTAACTTCAACAAATGCCAATAATGAGTGCTGAGTAAGGAGTTTTTCCCCAGTTTGTCCATCATATTGAGCAATAATATCAATTTCTCCATAACGGCTAGAAAAGCGACGATGCAAAATTATCCAACCTGTAGATTGCAACCATTGGGCAACTAGGTCTTCTCCTAAATGACCAATATCTGGATAATGAGATGGAGGAAGGTTAGCCATTGACGAAAAATATGATAAATTCTATGAATTCTAGGTTAAGCGATTGCACAGCAGGTTCTAAACTCGACTCATCCCGAACACAATTCGGGTTGAAGCGTCAGACTGACTATCACTTTTGGACAAATATACTCAGCTTATTCTTGTGGGGAATGATTAGCATCACCGCAACGCTCGGTTTTGCTCCAACAGCTTTGGCACTTGAATATAATAAAGAAATTTTGGTCGAGGCTGATTTTTCAGGACGTGATTTAACAGATTCCAGCTTTACCAAAGCTAATCTTCGCCAGAGTAACTTCAGCCATGCTAATTTAAACGGTGTCAGTTTCTTTGCAGCAAATTTGGAGTCTGCAAATTTAGAGGCAGCTGACTTGAGAAATTCCACTTTAGACTCGGCTCGTTTAGTTAGGGCAAATTTGACAAATGCACTGTTAGAGGGTGCTTTTGCTGCTAACGCCAGATTTGATGGCGCAATCATTGATGGGGCAGATTTTACCGATACGCTGCTGCGTTCGGATGAGCAAAAAAAATTGTGCAAACTTGCCAAAGGGACTAATCCAACCACAGGAAGAGATACGCGTGACACGTTGTTTTGTCCTTAGTATTTTCTACTGGAATTGGGCATTGGGAATTGGGAATTGGGAATGGGGAACGGGGAATGGGGAATGGGGCATGGGACATTCCCTACTTAACTTACCAACCAAGGGCCCCAATCTTTTGACAAACAATTTTCATTCCTTTGCCTGGTGAAGAATTGGCGACAAAAGGTATTTCTCCTTTCTCCTTATCCTCTTGAAGTAGCTGTCCCTCTGAACTGTAAATGGCAATGTGATTCCGAAAAAGCCGCGATTCGGAACATGATGCGTCGAATGTAGTCTCGAAGATGCCATCTCCGTACATACCGTAAAGTTTGTACGTTGTACCCTTAATAGTTTTTGTATCTAAAGCTACGCTGTTTCCTAATTTATCATGCCCCACAGTAATATATCTTTGTGCATCTTGGGCGATGGCTGTGCTAACGCCTTCGGCGAACGCTGCGCCAACACCTCCGGTGAACGCTGCGCCAACACCTCCGGTGAACGCACTACCATTGCTCAAGAAAATAGCGATCGCTCCCACCATACCGCCGATTTTAAAATACATACGGTTTCAAAATATAAGATTTGATATATTTTTAGCCGCAATCAAAGTTGTTTTGGCATGGTAGAAGCACTGAAAAGTTAAATCGCTGACAACTTTCACGAAGTTGGCGATCTGAATACCGCGAATTTTCACAAATCCAGGACTTATGCAAATAATAGCCAAAACCCTATAGGAGCAATTCATGAATTGTCCCTATAGTTTTTAGTTTGGAGTAAGAAATAGGATTGCTATAGCTCGTAAGTTTAACACCCGATCTATCGAACGCTTTTAAACCACTCAGTAATCCCCTGAGCGATCGCATCAGCCATTTTCTTCTGTTCTTTTGGGTTCACTACCTGCTCAAATTCATCGGGATTGCTCATAAAACCCAATTCCAGTAACACCGATAGCGCAGCTGCTGGGCGTGTCAGCGCTAGGTTGTCCCAAAACACACCATAAGAAGGTTTGCCGAGTTTTTTAACAACATAGGTCTGTAAAAATATTGCCAGGCTGTGGGCTTGGGGTTGATACCAAAAAGCGGCGAATCCCTTGGTTTTTTCAGCATCGCCATCATCGGGTAAGGAGTTGTGATGTATGGAAATAGCGATCGCAGGTTCTTCTTTACTAATAATTGCCTGACGTGCTGCTAGAGAAACTTCCTTATCGTCCTCCCGCGTCATCACTACCGTTGCTCCTCGCTTCACCAAATCGTCCCGCAGCAACTTAGATACCACCAAATTCACATCTTTTTCTAAATATCCAGTTGGGCCACTGGCACCAGATTCTTTACCGCCATGCCCTGGATCGAGTACAATCTTGAGATTAGCTAAAGGCTTGCGTCTTGTGTTCCCAATATTAGGCGGATGACGCAAAGCCAAAACCAGGGTTGTACCGTCGTATCTCAGCTTATATCCCCACTGTTGAGCTTTTTTGAGGTTAAAGGTGTATTTTACTTGTTCTGGAGCCTCCTGTTGCCAATCTAGCCGAGAAATTAGAGGGTCATCATCCAGGCGAATAATGTCCGTTTGGGCAGTAGTATTGTAGAGAGTGAGAGCGAGAGCTTTCTCACTTTGTTGCACGCTCACAGGTACGGGAACTTGTAAGGGGAAAAATATCTCTGTCGCACCAGGGAGTTGACGGTATCCGACACTGCGAATTATTGTTTGTGGCGGAATTGCACCAGGTAGAATGCGAGTTTCCTGACTATTAATCCAAGCGCCATAGTCTAGGCGCAACCATTCACCTTCCTTACCTGTTACTGTTGCGCGTGTACCTTTAGGCAGTGGTGTGAGTCGAGAATAATCGGTGCTTGGGCCAGTGCGAGCAACGCCTGACTCTACTGTAACCTCAGAAACCGGCAACTCTGCTCTTGAGAGGATTTGAATTTTACCAGTCCCTGGTTGAGTTATCGTCTTGCCATTGAGTGTTAGTTGAAACTGAGGTTTTCCCAGATCGGCGGCTGTAGCCACTGTGGTGCAACCTTTATAATTGCCTACGCTAGACTGGGCATAAGGCTGATTTTGCCCTGTCAGAGCTGCCAAATTACTTGGTAGTTGTGCCTGTTGAGGTTGAGGTAAAAGGGTAATCGTTTGATTAGCCAGGGTTACAGAGACGTTGGCGTTAGGGGGTGCGATCCCTTCGGGAAGCTTCGCTAACGCGCTAAAACAAATTAGTTCTCCTGGTAGTCTGGCAATATCAGCTGCGGGAGTCAAGGAATCTTTAGCAAAGGCTACCCCCTGTGGTAGTTCAGGGCTAGTGTTAACCCTTATCACCTTAATCTTAAGTTCTTGATTCTGGCGACGCACAGTAAAAAGATTCTCTCCCAACTGCAAGGGGAAACTAGGGGAAAAATGACCAGCTTTGCTGCGGTTAATTGGCTTACTATTGATCAAAACCTCACCATCTGGTGGTGCAGTCCCCAGAAAAAAGATTTTTTGGGAACTCGTCTGGTAGTTTGTCTCAGGAAAAACGACTATAAGAGATGGTTCTGCCAATGCTACGGAGGATGTGAGAATACAGCCTAATATTACTAATCCTAAAAGGTTTTTCACAGCAAATCATAGAAGATTACACCACAACAACTGTGGCACAATGACGGGATGTATTTTTAGAAGTTGTTAGAAATTCAAACTACTATGACTAAGTTTATCTTCGTAACTGGAGGCGTAGTTTCCAGTATTGGTAAGGGCATTGTAGCAGCAAGTCTAGGGCGTTTGCTCAAGTCGCGCGGATATTCGGTGTCGATTCTCAAACTCGACCCTTATATCAATATCGATCCTGGCACAATGAGCCCTTTTCAGCATGGGGAAGTATTCGTTACCCAGGATGGTGCGGAGACAGATTTAGATTTGGGGCATTACGAACGCTTCACCGATACCTCAATGTCGCGCTTGAACTGTGTGACTACTGGCTCGATTTACCAGGCAGTCATTAATAAAGAGCGACGCGGAGACTACAATGGCGGCACTGTACAGGTTATTCCTCATATTACCAATGAAATCAAAGAGCGGATTCTGCGAGTTGCTAAAAGTACAAATCCGTCCGTAGTAATTACAGAAATTGGCGGGACGGTGGGAGATATTGAATCACTGCCGTTTTTGGAAGCGATTCGCCAGTTCCGCAAAGAGGTGGGGCGGCAACATGTACTGTATATGCACGTAACGTTGGTACCGTGGATTGCTTCTGCGGGTGAGATGAAAACTAAGCCAACACAGCATTCAGTTAAAGAACTCAGATCCATTGGTATTCAACCAGATATTTTAGTTTGTCGGAGCGATCGCCCCTTACCCAAGGGATTAAAGCAAAAATTATCGGGATTTTGCGATGTGCCCGAAGAATGCGTCATTACTTCTCAAGATGCCAAAAGTATCTATGAAGTACCCCTAAATCTGGAAAGGGAAGGAATGGCAGAACAAGTACTGAGCTTGCTACAAATGGAGCAACGCCAACCAGATTTGACGCAGTGGCAAACATTGGTACAACGGTTACATACTCCCAAGCACGAGCTAGAAATTGCCATTGTCGGCAAATATGTGCAGTTAAGTGATGCCTATTTATCTGTAGTGGAAGCACTAAACCATGCTGCAATTTCCACTTATGGCAAACTGCGCCTACGCTGGGTGAACTCAGAAGATTTGGAAAATGAATCAGCCGAAGCTCATCTTGGGGGTGTTGATGGGATAGTTGTGCCAGGAGGTTTTGGGGTTCGGGGAGTGGATGGCAAAATTGCCGCCATAAAATACGCCCGCGATCGCCAAATTCCCTTTTTGGGTTTATGCCTGGGAATGCAATGCTCTGTAATTGAATGGGCTAGGCACATAGGGGGATTAACAGATGCTAATAGTGCTGAATTTGACTCTCATACAACGAATCCGGTAATTAATTTATTGCCAGGACAGCAGGAAGTTGTCGATTTAGGGGGTACAATGCGCTTGGGGCTATATCCTTGTCGTGTTCTTCCTGATACATTGGCTTTCAAGCTTTATCAAGAAGATGTAATTTATGAAAGACATAGACATCGCTATGAGTTCAACAATGCCTACCGCGATCTCTTATTAAAGTCCGGCTATGTGATCAGTGGGACTTCTCCTGATGGACAGTTAGTTGAAATTGTGGAATTACCCAAGCACCCATTCTTTCTGGCTTGCCAATTTCATCCAGAATTTCAATCGCGTCCTAGTAGCCCTCATCCTTTATTTAAAGGCTTTATTCAAGCAGCGATCGCTCTTTCTCTGTCAACTTCAACTACACCAACACCATTGGAGGTTTCTTAACAATTCATAATTCAAACAATTTAATTTGATTTTGAATTGGTACACGGCAACATAAACTTAAGGCTTCAGTAGACTTAGACATACAGGGTGCATCATTCGTAAATTTTGGACTTGAGGAGATGTTGTGGCGTACTGGGTGAAAATCCTTTACGAGAGGAAAGAATATGTAGTGAATTTTGAACGTGTCCATGCTTTTTGTTATGAAGTGAATGGCAGGGTTACTTTTTGGCTACCCGATAGTGCCATTCCAATAGTCATTAATCCACAAAGTAACCTAGAAGATTATCAAAAGATTCTCGATTATTTAGAATGCGTGACAAGTTTAGAATTAGATCATGCCCATTGGGTGAAAATCCTTTACGAAAAAAATGAATATGTAATTAATCTCAACTGCATCAGTTCCTTTTGTCATGAACCGAATGGCAGGATAACTTTCTGGTTGCCAGATGGCACTATTCCCATCATCATTAATCCTGTGAGTAATCCCGAATCATATCAAAAAGTTGTGCAATACGTTCACAAGGCAACGGGCTATTCTTTATCTTAAAATTATTAATTAGATTTTGGACTTTCCTGTGGAAAGTTACGCGAACACTGTAAAGGTGGATCGACTGAGCGATCGCAGAACGTCTCAGTCGAACGATTTGAGGAACTCAACAATTACGAATTCTGTTTTGACAAATCCATCAAATTTGCCAGCTTGTAAACTACCCGCGCTCCAACATTACCATCCCACTCGGCATCACCGACTTCACAAATATCAAAGCCAATAATTTTTCTACCACTCTTGACTAATTCCCGGAACAGAAAAAATGTTTGCTCTAATTCCAATCCACCTGGAACAGGAGTACCTGTACTTGGGCAAAGTTTTGGATCTAGACCATCGACATCAAAGCTAATGTAAACATACTCAGGTAAATGACTGATAATTTCTCGGCATAAATCAAGCCAAGTTGTTCCAGAGTAAAGCTTTTGTTTAATGGCTGGGTCGTAATATGCAATAATGCGACGATCAGATTGGTCAATCATCTGCACTTCATCATGACTAATATCACGCAAACCCACTTGCACTAGTTTAGAAATTTGGGGTATTTTCATCGCATTAAACATAATCGACGCATGGGAAAATTCAAATCCCTCATAAGCATCGCGTAAATCTGCGTGGGCATCAATGTGCAAAATGCCATAGTTGGCGTAGTTAGCTGCTAATGCTTGGAAATAACCTAACGGCGAACTGTGATCTCCACCAATAACTGCGACTCCCTTACCCTTGTTAATTGCTTCTTGGCAATTTTCAAACAGCCATTGATTTACCTGTTCCCCAGCCTGATTAATTTCTGTGAGGACAGGTGTTAAATCTGGTGTATCTGAGAGTTCTTTACCTTGGGCTAATCGCTCAATAATTTTTGCTGCCAAGGTGCGGTAGTATGTATTCTTCTCTAAAATATCTTGGGGAATTTCTACCATGAAAATTCCCTGCTTCCAACCATTAGGGTTATCAAAATCGAACAAATCTAGTTGAGTTGAAGCATCAAGAATTCGTTGGGGGCCATTAGCTGTGCCTGCGCCATAAGAAACAGTGACTTCCCACGGCACACCAAAGACAATCAGGTTTGCAGACTCATAATCGCCAGGCAAACCTAAGAGGTTGCCATTTATTTCACCTACGCCGCTAGGATTGTAGTCTTGTAGTTGATTACTCATCGATTATCTTCTGGATTTACGTGGATATACAGTACGTCGCCTAGTGCGTTAAGGTGCATAGTCATTGGAGATCCCCCTTAATTCCCCTTTAAAAGGGGGAAAATAAGACATTCTTAGCCTCCCCCTTTTTAAGGCTACCGTGTACACACAAATCGGAGTTACTTTGAGATCCGGGTTTGTACCCCCCTTAATCCCCCCTTGTAAAGGGGGGAAATATCCGGTTCTCCCCCTTTACAAGGGGGAGTTAGAGGGGGTGAGAAGGACTTGTGTGTATACCGTAGCCCTTAAAAAGGTTGGGGGGATCGACTCAAAACCTACGCAGTATTGCCGCCTAGTAGACATCTGCATTCTAATCAAAATTTTTCATAGACGGTTAACTAGAGTGCCTCTATTACTTGGTCGAAATTGCGGCGATATATCTGTTGGCTGTAGTCCTCCCACTCTTTATCTGACGAGTGGGGCGATCGCTTTAATGTTGCTTCTTGGACGTATGCCATCAATGGGCGACGAAGACACTCGTATTTCTCGAAGGCTTTGGCTATAGCTTGCAGATCGTTCCAGTTATTCTCCTCAGCAATTTTAGCGATAAGTGTTGTAACGACTAGTGCATCTTCCAATCCTTGATTAGCTCCTTGAGCCATGAAGGGAGGCATTCCATGTGCGGCATCGCCAACTAAGACGATTTGCCCTACACTCCAGGCTGGTGGAATTTTGGCAGGATTAGCTTCAGGATTGAGGTCAGTTGGGTTAGAAACTTGTACAGAATCCAAAATGCTAGCGCGGTGAATGTAGTATGGACGCTGCTGCATATTGGCAGGAGGAGACAGACGCACTAATTGCTTGAGCGCATCAGGAAACCCTGCTTTTTCCAACTCCTGCAAAGCTAAATCAATTAAAGAACTTTCTGACTTTCCTTGCAATGAGTCTAAAGGCAAAGCAAGATGTATTATGTACCCTAGTTCACCAGTTGGTCTGTAATATAAAATTATCCGAATGTTATTTATACAAACAGAATTTCCAGATTTTTCATCGTTAGTGATTGTTATAAGTGTTGAGCCTTGAAAAAAATCTTCTTCTAGTTTTGTCCATAGTTCCTTTGGTACTTCAGTTATTTCTCTACAAAATATAGCTGCAAATCCAGAGTATTCAGGTCGGGCAAAATCATCATATTGAGTATCTGTGTAAAGCAGCCTACGAACTGTAGAATTAATCCCATCTGCTGCAACAATTAGTTTAGCTCTAATGGATTTTGTTGCTAATTCTTGGGGGAGAATATCTGAGTTTTGGGACTGCGGATCGTTATCTTTTTGCCCATCTGTCCAATAGGCATAAGGGTTGGCTTCTATTCGTGTATCACCTACACAATCTATGCGGATACAACCTTTTTCCGGCTCATTCACAACATTAATGCAACGGTGATTAGCTTTAACTAGGTCTGGTGGAAGTAGCTGTCTGAGGGTTGTCTGCAAATTGTACCAAGAAATTGATACTCGACCCTCGCCATAATCTTTAAACCAGTCATCAAAACTAAGCGAAATTGAATTAATTATCTCACCGTGCAAATTTTTGTAAACCCATTGGGGTGAAGCCTTTGGAGGCTGTTGCTTTTGAGTAGATTCGACAGTTTCTTGCTCATTAGACTGCTTGGGATTCAATAAACCAAGTCCAGTATTTTTGACTTCTTCGTAAGCATTAGGATCTAAATGTTTGAGAGCTTTTAATCCATTGGGGAGAAGATCCAATGTTTGTCCAACTTGACGAAAGGCACGAGTTTGATCGATGACAAGGACATTTTCAATACCACGTTTACGTAAGCCAATGGCAGTTGCTAACCCAATAGGCCCAGCGCCAACCACTACAACATCGTAGATTTCTTGAGAGGTAGAAGAGGAGATAACAGATGCAGCTAAGGTATCAGCTTTGGTTGATGTGTTTGTATGTGTATGAGGACTTGATTGAGTTTCTGGCATATTTATATATTGGATAGAAGCTGGGCAATGTGGAAAGCTATAGCCATCAAGTTATATAGAATGACATAACAATATTAAAATCAAATACAAAAAGCAAATATACCAGGCGATTAGAAATCGCGGCTATACAAACAAAGTCCACCTCCGTGGACTAATCAAAATCAAGGGTTCCTTAACCCACGTTCGCGTAGCGTTCCGTTCGCGCAGCGTCCTGTAGGGAAGAAAAAGTGGGTTTTGCCTAGTGTAGACGCGGTTTCTAACTGCCCTTTTAACTTGCGATGTCTATGACGAGCTACGCTAACGCACATTGCCCTGATGCAATCCTTGATACAGGCTACATTATTAATTAGCTTAATTCTCTGCTGCGCGTCCAAGCAGCAAATCGTCGTCAGGCATCGCCTCTGTAAAACCCAAAATGACTAACGAAGAACTGCTGCAAATTATTGAACAAGCTGTCAGAGACAAGGTGACAAAATTAGACCTTTCAGACAAAGGCTTAATAACGCTGCCACCGGAAATAGTCCAACTCACCAACCTGCGCTCGCTCAATCTAGGCAATAATCAACTGAGCAGTCTGCCACCGGAAATAGTCCAACTCACCAACCTGCGCTCGCTCGACCTCAGCAGTAATCAACTGAGTAGTCTACCACCGGAAATAGTCCAACTCACCAACCTGCGCTCGCTCAATCTAGGCAATAATCAACTGAGCAGTATACCACCGGAAATAGTCCAACTCACCAACCTGCGCTCGCTCGACCTCAGCAGTAATCAACTGAGCAGTCTGCCACCGGAAATAGTCCAACTCACTAACCTGCGCTCGCTCGACCTCAGCAGTAATCAACTGAGAAGTCTACCACCGGAAATAGTCCAACTCACCAACCTGCGCTCACTCTACCTCTTCAACAATCAACTGAGCAGTCTACCACCGGAAATAGTCCAACTCACCAAACTGCGCTCGCTCTACCTAGGCAGTAATCAACTGAGCAGTCTACCACCGGAAATAGTACAACTCACCAACCTGCAAACGCTCAGCCTAGGCAGTAATCAACTGAGCAGTCTACCACCGGAAATAGTCCAACTCACCAACCTGCGCTCGCTCAACCTAGGCACTAATCAACTGAGCAGTCTACCACCGGAAATAGTCCAACTTACCAAACTGCAAACGCTCAACCTCAGCAGTAATCAACTGAGCAGTCTACCACCGGAAATAGTCCAACTCACTAACCTGCAAACGCTCAATCTAGGCAATAATCAACTGAGCAGTCTACCACCGGAAATAGTCCAACTCACCAACCTGCAAACGCTCAGCCTAGGCAGTAATCAACTGAGCAGTCTACCACCGGAAATATTCCAACTCACCAACCTGCGCTCGCTCGACCTCAGCAGTAATCAACTGAGCAGTCTACCACCGGAAATAGTCCAACTCACCAACCTGCAAACGCTCTACCTCTTCAACAATCAACTGAGCAGTCTGCCACCGGAAATAGTCCAACTCACCAAACTGCAAACGCTCTACCTCTTCAACAATCAACTGAGCAGTCTGCCACCGGAAATAGTCCAACTTACCAACCTGCAAACGCTCGACCTCGACAACAATCAACTGAGCAGTCTGCCACGGGAAATAGTCCAACTCACCAACCTGCAAACGCTCGACCTCAGCAATAATCAACTGAGCAGTCTGCCACGGGAAATAGTCCAACTCACCAACCTGCAAACGCTCTACCTCAGCAATAATCAACTGAGCAGTCTACCACCAGAAATCAGGCAATTATCAAACCTGAAAACGCTCTACCTCAGCAATAATCAACTGAGCAGTCTGCCACCGAAAATAGTCCAACTCAGTAACCTGCGCTCGCTCGACCTCAGCAGTAATCAACTGAGCAGTCTGCCACCGGAAATAGTCCAACTCACCAACCTGCAAACGCTCTACCTCAGCAGTAATCAACTGAGCAGTCTGCCACCGGAAATAGTCCAACTCACCAACCTGCAAACGCTCTACCTCAGCAGTAATCAACTGAGCAGTCTGCCACCGGAAATAGTCCAACTCACCAACCTGCAAACGCTCTACCTCAGCAGTAATCAACTGAGCAGTCTGCCACCGGAAATAGTCCAACTCACCAACCTGCAAACGCTCTACCTCAGCAATAATCAACTGAGCAGTCTACCACCAGAAATCAGGCAATTATCAAACCTGAAAAAGCTGGATCTTCGTAGAAATCCACTCCCCATTCCACCAGAGACTTTGGGAGCAAAGGATTTATCCGAAGATCCGGGTGATGTTAATGAAATTCTCGATTTCTATTTTTGGGTGCAAGATCCAGCCGAAACAGAACCTTTCTACGAAGCAAAATTCTTAATTATTGGCGAAGGAGGAGCCGGTAAAACCTCTTTAGCCAAGAAAATCGCAGATGAAACCTATAAACTCCAACCAGACGAGGAATCAACCGCAGGCATTGAGGTGATCCAGTGGCACTTTACACAGCCAAATGGCAAAGATTTTCGTGTTAACATCTGGGATTTTGGCGGTCAGGAAATCTACCATCAAACCCATCAGTTTTTCCTCAGCAAGCGTTCTCTCTATGTTTTAGTTGCCGATACTCGCCAAGAAAACACTGACTTTTACTGGTGGCTTAAGGTTGTCGAACTTTTGAGCGACAAGAGTCCAGTTATCATCATCAAAAATGAAAAACAAGACCGTCAGTGCGAAGTCGATGGAGGGCAGTTACGAGGAGAATTTGACAACCTAAAGGAAATTCTGCCAACCAATTTAGCTGATAATCGCGGTTTAGCAGAGATTAAAAAGGCTATTCAACTTTACATCAGCAATCTTGAACACGTTGGTACACCTCTACCAAAACTCTGGGTAAGAGTCAGAGCAACGCTAGAGAACTATTCCCGAAATTATATTAGCTTTCTAGAATACTGTACTTTTTGCCGACGTAATAAATTAACAGACCACAAAGATATGTTGCGCTTAAGCAACTATCTCCATGACCTCGGCGTTTGCCTCCACTTTCAAGACGATTCTACACTCAAACACTACGTCATCCTCAAACCAGAATGGGGAACCACTGCTGTTTACAAAGTTTTGGACAACAACAATGTTAAAAAAAAGTTAGGTTGTTTTACTAAAGACGACCTCAAAGATATTTGGCAAGACGACGAATATACCGAAATGCGCGATGAACTGCTGCAATTAATGATGCGGTTCAAACTTTGCTACGAAATTCCCGGTCGCCGTGACACTTATATTGCACCGCAATTACTTTCCATTGAAAAAGCTGATTATACCTGGGACGATCGCCAAAACCTCATCCTTCGCTACACTTATACATTCATGCCCAAAGGCATCCTCACCCGCTTTATTGTCGAGACGCACCCTTGGATTGAACAGCAAAAACTTGTTTGGAAAAGCGGTGTGGTTCTCAACAAAGACCAAACACGTGCTGAAGTCATTGAAAACTACAATCAACGAGAAATTAAAATCCGTATAGCCGGAAACCGTACAAAAGAATTGATGGCAGTCATCACCCATGAACTCGAAAAAATCCACAACTCTTACGAACGTTTGCAATATCAAACTTTAGTTCCTTGTAATTGCGAGATTTGCAAAAATCTGTCCACACCTTATTCCTATTTTCTGGACAAGCTGACTAAGCGCTTAAACGATCGCCGCTACCAGATAGAGTGCGAAAACAGCTATGAAATGGTAGATGTCCGCAGGTTAATCGATGATGTTATGTTCCAACCCGCTAAAGCAGATGGGGAAATTAACCCTAAAGTTGCCCAGTTGCAAAGCGAACTAGAGCAAGAGAGAAATGAATCATTCACACATCGGTTACAAAATAGCAATCAACAGGAAAAAGGAATGAAAATACCCATGCCTGAACTCGTAAGCAGAAATCAAGTTTTTATTAGCTATAGTCATCAAGATCAGGAGTGGCTTACCAAACTCCAGAAACACCTCAAACCAATAATTCGTAACCAAAAGCTGCTCGTCTGGGACGATACTAAGATTCAACCTGGTGCTAAGTGGCGCAAAGAAATTGAAAATGCTTTAGCAGCAGCAAAAGTGGCAGTATTGTTGGTTAGCCCAGATTTTTTAGCATCAGACTTTATTGCTGATAATGAGTTACCCCCATTGTTGGATGCGGCTGAAGCCGAAGGACTCACGATTATTTGGATACCTTTGAGTTCTAGCGGCTATGACGAAACAGAAATTGAAAAGTATCAGTCAGCGCACCCTCCAAATCAACCTTTAGACAGCCTGAACTCAGCGCAAGAGAATAAAGCTTGGGTGGATATCTGTAAGAAGATTAAAGCAGCAGTTCTTGGGTAGAAAAGAGACTCAGATTTTCTTGTTGTGGTAATGCAATACCTTTGGGTTAAGGCTTAATAAATTTATATTACTAGCTCTGGCGACTAGAAATAGCAGCTGTACATACTTGTGTTGAGCAGAGTCGAAATACAAAACCCACCAACCTGGGTTAAGAGTATTTTTTTAATTGGAAGTCCCTAAAGTTTTGTTCTTTTGCCAAAAGTGGTATATTGGCACTTGATCCGACCGAGTACAAACTATGTATAAGCCCGCAGACCAGAGAAGTCGAGGTGTTGTACTCACTACTATAGGACAGGAAGGGAGAGTGGGCTTATGAACAAAAATATTGGTCAAAATGGTGTTTTTTCCTTATTTAAAGGTGTACCTCTACGTCGCATTCTCGTAGCGTTGTTTGTGCTGCAAATCTTGCTAGCTGTGGGATTGACTGCATACTTATCAATCCGCAATGGGCAAAAGGCAGTCAATGAGGTAGCTAGCGAATTGCGTTATGAAGTCGCTAATCGAGTAGAGCAAAATTTACAGGCTTATCTCTCAACCCCGCGTCAAGTACTGCGCGGTAATCAAAATGTCATTGACATCGGGTTGCTGAAGATGGAAAATCTGGCTACTTGGGAGTCATACTTAATCAAGCAGTTAGAGATTTTTCCTGATGCTGTTGCTTTAACGGCAAGCAATGAACAGCAAGAACACTTAGCGGTGGAAAAGCTCAATGATCGCCAATATTTACTCAGAAAAGCTGATAAGTCAACTGGTTACGACCTCTACACCTACAAAATTGACTCTTTTGGTCAACGTACTCAGCTACCAGAGGTAATCAAAAACTATGATGCGCGATCGCGTCCTAACTATCAAGTAGCAGTTACCGCTAAAAAATTCAGCTTTAGTCAGATTTTTACATCCATCACCGAACCAACGCTGCTGATTAGTGCTTCTCAACCTATATATAACTCCCAAGGTGAGTTACTCGGTGTCAACAGCACTCTAACTCATGTATCACAAATTGGGGATTTGCTGCAAAATATTAAAGTTGGCAAGTCTGGGCAAGTTTTCATTATCGAGCGATCAGGGCTATTAGTGGCAAGTTCCACAACGGAAGAACCATTCCGCCTCCAAAATGGTAAACCGATTAGGTTGGCAGCTTCCCAAAGCGGGAATGCTTTTACTCAAGCAAGCGCTAAGTATTTAGAAACTAAATTTACGAACTTTGACCAAATTAAGAGTTTACAGCAACTAGATTTCTCCTTTGATGGCAAACGACAATTTTTAGAAATTAGACCGTTGCAAGGCGAACCAAATGCAAACTGGTTAATTGTAGTAGCTGTCCCAGAAGCAGATTTTATGGGGCAAATTGATCGCAACACTCAAACTACTATTTTTCTCTGTCTGGGAGTATTGGGATTAGCTACTTTACTGGGAATTATCACCGCCCGTTGGATAACTCAACCAATTTTGTACTTCAGCACGGCAACAAAAGATTTAGCCGATTTCACCAAAGGGGAAGACTTGGTGGTGATTGTACAAGGCATTAAAGAAGTAGAAATGCTGGGTGAATCTTTCAACGAGATGATGCAGCATTTACGTAAAACCTTTGCTGCACAGATTACAAAAAATGAAGAGTTAGAATTGCAAGTTAAACAGCGAACTCAAGAATTACAGCAAGAGATTCAAAAAAGTATTAATAGTCAGCAAAAGCTAGAAAAGCATAATCTGGCGTTAGCAGAACTGGCAAATCACAGGGCAATTTCTGAAGGAAATCTAGAAACAGCATTCAAAGTTATTACCGAGAAAGCCGCAAATGCTTTAGAGGTAGAACGAGTAAGTGTGTGGTTATTCAATAGTGATGACGACGGCAGGCTGCGTCAACGCACTAAACTACAATGTATAAGTCTTTACGAACGTAGCAATCAAAAACATTCGGCAGGTTTAGAACGCGATCGCGCAGATTATCCCATCTACTTTAAATCTCTGACATCTGCCCGTATCATCGCTGTCACCGATACTCGCACCGATCTACGGATACAAGAATTATGGGATGAATCGCTAGAAACAAAGAATATTGTATCCCTAATTAATACCTCCATTTGGGTTGGGGGCGAAGTGGTGGGAACAGTCTTATATGAACAGATTGATATTCCTCGGACATGGGAACTGAGTGAGCAAAACTTTGTTAGCTCAATAGCTGAATTTGTTGCCCTAACTTTAGAAGTCTGCGATCGCAAAAGTGCAGAATCCGCTCTGCGTGAGGCTAAAGAAGCTGCTGAGGTTGCAAATCGTGCCAAAAAAACCTTTTTGGTAAATATGAGCCATGAATTGAAGACTCCCTTAAGCTCCATTCTTGAAATTGCAGAAGCACTCCAAAATGAAGTTTACGGTACTGTAACCGAAGAACAGCGTCAGTTTCTAAATACTCTCGAATCGAGCGGTAAGAATTTATTAGAATTGATTAACCAAATCCTTGAGCTTACAGATATTGAATCCAGCAAGATAGAACTGCAACTAGCGGCTACTTCCATTCCAGAATTATGTGACTCTAGTCTCAGTTTCGTCAAAAATTTAGCGTTACAGAAAAATATCCAACTGAGTGTACAAATCCCTGAAGAACTCGAACCTATCCAAGTTGATGAGCGCCGCATCCGCCAGGTATTTATCAACCTGTTGAGCAACGCTATCAAGTTTACTCACGACGGAGGCAAAGTTTGGATTGAAGTTCAGCCAAATTCCACAAACGAGTATATCTTTTTTAGCGTGGTAGATACGGGTATTGGTATGCTTTCCGATGACCTTTTCCGATTATTTCAACCTTTTATCCAAGTTGAAAATGCCTCTACCCGTCGTTCCGCAGGTACGGGTTTAGGATTGGTGATGGTGCAAAAAATCGTCGAGTTGCATGGTGGTACTGTCCACGCTGAAAGTCAGTTAGGCAAAGGTAGTCGATTTACAATTAAACTACCGTGGAAAAAGGTTGAAGTGTAGGGGGTGGAGAGTTAAAATTAACCATTTACTCGTTTCCATACTTTGTACGAAAATAGATTTATTCTGCGATCGCTCCATTCAGTCCATTAAGATATGGAGTTTTAGCATTTTCACTGGCTAATTCTTTTGGAGTCGCCCTTAAGCGTGTTGCTCTGCTTTTACGGATGCGATCGCTTTTACGAACAGCACCCGCCATTTCATATTCACGGCTATCTTTGCCGTATTTAAAAGCAACTCCAATCAGCATTTTCTCAGTTATGTCACTTAAAGCTTTGTCCAATTCTTCCATCTCAGTTCTAGAAGAGTCAATCACGGCTAGAGCGGTATTATAAGCATCTATTTTGCTACGGTACTGCTCAATTAGTTGTGTCATATTTTGCAAGTTGCGAGCATCCCCAAAATCCATACTAGGATCAATTGCTTTAAGTCCAGCCACTCTTAATTCAGCTTTTTCTAAAACGCGGTATGTACGCTTTTGAGCAGGCATAAATGTATCCTTTTTACTGCTTTAGAGCTAGTTTGCCTTACCAAAGCTGTGTTTTAGTTCAGTAAAATCCTCACAGGTTGGTGTCTAATATTGATATAAATATCAGTAATTCTCACAAAAATTATGGTTTTGTTGATGAAACGCATGGGTTTGTTGATGAACAGAACAATTTTGTTGATGAAACGCATGAGTTTGTTGATGAACAGAACGATTTTGTTGATGAAACGCATGAGTTTGTTGATGAACAGAACGATTTTGTTGATGAAACGCATGGGTTTGTTGATGAACAGAATGATTATGTTGATGATTAGGGACTTCCAAATAAAAAAATGTCTTAAAACTGATGAAAAAACTCTCTCTATTTCTCCTCTCTCTGTGTTCTCTGTGTCTCTGTGGTTCGTTTATTTGGATAATTTATTTCTTGGAAGTCTCTTAGATATATGAATCTTTGTAGAGACGTTGCATTGCAACGTCTCTACACAAATTTCGGTTAAGCCCAAAAAATAAAAATGTGTAGCGACTGTCTTAAAAGTCAAGCGATCGCGTAACCCAACATCAATAAGGTGGTAATGTTGGGTTGCGTTTCACTCCACCCAACCTACGTAAATATATCTTTTAAAAAACTCTAGGTTTCAACATAAATTCACCAATGCTAAGTAAGTTGGCACAATAAAACCAAACTATGTAAGAGAAATGCAGCATTGCTAAGGTTGGAAGCTTCATCTTTTACTGAAGGGCTAGTATCAATTGCAACTACTAAATCCACTGAGTCTCTTGCTGTAGCGCTGTCGATTTTGCAAGGGCGCACAGTGGAAATAATTTGCTGTGTTTGACTCATATCTTTGATATACACTGTGATTAGGTGATGCTGATTCCTGTTATTTTGACACAGACTAAAAACGAATTTTGCCTTTGACTTTTTTAGAATTAGCCCTTTCAATGTGTAAAAAATAGCAGATTCCGTAAGGTTGCGGGTGTGGCTATGCTATTGGAGTGAGAAATACTTTGCAGCACGAAAATCAAAATAGTCTTTACTAAGACAACTTGGGATTTAAGTGAGATGCAGACACAAGAGAAAATAAAGGCAGTTTAAACGTAAGCTAAAAATAAAATACTTGGGTGCTATGTCGATTCCAGGAATTTCTGAAGCAATAATCCGCCATAACTCCAACGCTTCATCCTACAGTCGTGGTGAAGAATATTACCACAGGGGTGCGATCGCTGAACTAAAAAAACGCGGTAATCTAATTCAAGCAGAGGTAGAAGGCGGCGAAATTACACCATATCAAGTCAGTATTCGTTTTGATGCAGGTGGAATTACCTCAGCTTGTTGTACCTGTCCTTATGATTATGATGGTTGGTGCAAACATATCGTTGCCACCTTATTAAGCTGTTCGCGTCAATCAGAGATCATTGAAGAACGTCCAACGCTAGAACAATTATTAAATCGCCTCGATATCCTTCAAACTCAGCGATTATTACAAGAACTGGTGGAAAATAGACCAGAAATAATTGATGATATTGATGAATTTGTCAGTTTGATAGACTTGCCAAAACCGCAAACAAAACAGCCTTCTACCCGCCAAAGCAAAATTGACACGTCACCTTTTCGCTCTCATGTCAAGCGGATTTTGCGGGATGGATTGAAAGAATTAGAGTATGGTTCAGAAGAAGATCCATTTACAGATGATTTGCTGGCTGTAATTGAGAAAGCGCGGGAGTTGGCAGAAAATGGAGATGGCAATAATGCGATCGCAATTCTCGAAACTATTACCGAAACTTATGCCCAAGAATGGGACGAGTTGCTAGATTATGGTGGAGACAGTTATTCCATCGCAGAACCTCTTGATAGCGCGTGGACAGAAGCAATTTTATGTGCAGAAATGTCTACAGGAGAAATAGTAGATTTGCAGTTGATGTTGGAATCATGGCAAGACGAAATCAGTGCAGACTTTAGTATGAGTTTAGCAGCATTGCGTCAAGGTTGGGATTATGAACCACTGCAACAAATTATGCAGGGAGATGATACCGCAGAACTTTGGGAAAATGAACGACCAAGCTTTGCTGATGATTTAGCATTGATTCGCTTGCAAATTCTTGAACGTCAAAATCGTTATACAGAGTATTTAAATCTAGCTTTAGTAGAAGAAATGACTCTGCAATACCTAACGCAATTAGCAGCTTTGGGAAGAGTAGAAGAAGCCATGTCTGCGGCTAAAATCCTGATGGAAAAAGCAGAAGAGGGTTTTGCCCTGGCAAAAATATTGCGAGAAGATGGGTATTTAGTTGAAGCGTTAGAAATATGCCAAGCAGGTATAAATTTAACAGGTAATTGTTTATATGAATTTGCTACTTGGACAAGTGATTTAGCCCAAGGATTAGAAGATAATGCCACTGCCTTAACTGCCAGCATAATTGCTTTTAAAATCAGACCATCGTTTCGAGACTATGGTAAGATTCAAGACTATGCAGGACAAACTTGGTTGACGATCAAACAAGATTTACTGCAAACACTACGAGATCAGCCAGATTGGGGAATACGAGAAGCTCAAGTCGATATTTTCCTCCATGAAGGATTAATTGATGATGCAATTAAAACAGTAGAAAGAGATATTTATTATGCTTCAGAATTGGTTCATCGAGTCATGGATGCAGCACTTTCCCATCGTCCAGATTGGGTAATTGATAACGCTCGCAGACGGGCAGAACCAATTATGGAACAAGGAAAAGCTGACCGTTATGACGCTGCGGTTAATTGGCTCAAAAAAGCAAAAGCTGCGTATCTCCAACTAGGACAAAAAGCTGAATGGTCTGCTTATCGCTCCAAATTAGAAGCCGCTCATGGACGTAAACGCAAATTAATGGAATTATTTAAAGAACTGAATAAATAATATGACTATTTTTGAGCCTAATTCCACAATACAACAAGCACTACTCGCAAGGAAATATTTCGAGTTACATCCTTCCATACAAAAGATTATCCAATTATTTTCGGTAATTTATGCACCGATAGACAAAAATTCATTTGTAAGTTGTATTAGTAAGACTGGCGCTTTAGATGAAAACAATAAGCCTTGGGGTACTAAAACCCTTAGTCCCCAAATTGATAAATTATTAAAAGCAGGCTTGTTAATACAAGAAAGCAGGCAAGGTGCTGAATGTCATCCGTTACTTACAGAAATTGCTACTCGCCATGCCGTACAAACCGGACAGTTTGAAATCCTCGTCACAGCAGTAGAGGAGAAGCTACCAATACGTACTCACTGGAACAGAGATTCTCGGATCTTCTACAACTTACGCCAGTGTGTCAGAGAAATCCGCATTGGTATTTATCGCCAAGACCTTAGTTTTATTAATCAGCAAATTGAAGCTTATCAGAAGTACAGTGATAGCGAAGAAAAAATAGTAATAGAAAATATCTTTGAGCAGATATACAATAATCCATTTGATGCAGATTGGTTTAACACCCTACCACAAGGATTATATGAAAGTGGTATATCTAGTATCCTCTTCAATTCAGCCTTAAAATTATCCGCTTCTGAAGATGCGTTGATGCTGCTAGAAGAAGAATGTTCTACACCTGGAAAACATTGCTCAGATTATCTACATCTGATTTTGACAGAACAACTGTTGTTACAGGGTTGTACCCAAGAAGCACAAGAAAGTCTAGAGCGAATATCAAATGAATATCAAAATAACGCTGCGATCTTTCGGGGTTGGTTAAGTTTTCTGCGGGGTGATAATGAACAAGCCATCAAATATTATAAAGATGCCCTGAAAGCCATCAAAAAGGCTACAGGCAAACGCCAAATATATTTCAATACAATTGGGGGCTTATTTTTTATCCTCGCACTTTTAAAAGATGGTTCAGCGCAAAGCCTCAAAGAAGCAGAAGAGTATAGCAGTTTGATGTCCCGTCAATCAGATCATTGGCTCAGGTTCACTTATGGCAGACTGAAAATGGTACTGCAAGTCCACCAAGGTGATATTACTCAAAAACAATTTGTAGTCAGTGGTCATATTTCTTCCGTAGAAGAAGAAAATAGCTTACAAACCTTGTTTTGTTCGCTATGCCTTTACTGGATGGATGCTGAGAGTGCTAAAAAACGCTTACCTAATTTACTAGAACCATTGTATCGGCGATCGCTCGCCTCCGGTTATCACTGGTTGGCGATGGAAACCGCAGAACTCCTATCTCGGCTCAAACCAAGTAGTAACTATAAACAACTTGCAGAGGCACTGCGAGAAGATAGCAATATTCAAACCATCGTAGACTTAATTCGACCCCAAGAAGCTTGGGAAATGTGCCTCAATGCCCTGGCAAATATCCAAAAAGAACCACAAACACCAGGAAAACCAGAATCTGAACTGCGTTTAGCATGGTTCATTACCTTCTATCCCAGCAGATGTGTCTTACAACCACGAGAACAAAAAGTTAATGCCAAAGGAGAATGGAGTAAAGGTCGCCCCATAGCCCTCAAGCGTCTGAATAGTGCATTATCTGAGTTTGATTACATCACACCCCAAGATATGCGGGTATGTAGTTGTATTGAGGCATATAGTGATGGCTATTACGGCAAAGTTGATTATACCTTCGGTGAAAAAGCCATCTCTGCTTTAATTGGACACCCGTTGGTTTTTTGGGAAGATACACCTACTATCCGTGTAGAAATTGTCAAGGGAGAACCAGAACTACTGGTTAAAAAAGAAAAACTTGGCCGTCTCACTTTGGAATTTTCTCCCAAATTACCAGAATCACAGAATATTCTGCATATCAAAGAAACTCCAACCCGCATCAAAGTCATTGAAATTACTGCCGAACACAGACGCATTGCAGAGATTATTGGTATAGATAATAAATTAAATGTGCCTGCGATCGCAGAGAAACAAGTTTTAGCAGCCATTAATGCCGTCTCTGGCATCGTCACTGTACATTCTGACATTGGTGGCGGTTCAGAAGGTGCAGAAGAAGTACCCGCCCAGACTCTACCCCATATTCACCTTTTACCTGCCAATGCCGGCTTGAAAATCAGCCTTTTGTCCCGCCCCTTTGCCCAAGGTGGCCCCTACTACCGTCCTGGTACAGGTGGTGAAACTGTAATTGCCGAGATTGAGGGTAAACGTCTCCAAACCAGACGAAATCTGTCTGAAGAAAAGCAACTTGCCAAAGATGCTATAGCCGCCTGCGCCACCTTGACTCGAACTGAAGAACAAGATGGTGAATGGATTATAGACGATCCCGAAGACTGTTTAGAACTGCTGCTAGAACTGCAAGCGCTGGGAAATAACGTAGTCATAGAATGGCCACAAGGAGAAAAACTGCGTGTTAGCCATAATGCCGACTTGAAAGACTTTAATTTATCAATTCAACGTCAGCAAGACTGGTTTGCAGCCACAGGGGAGTTGAAATTAAATAACGACCTAGTGCTGGATATGCAACAACTACTAGAACTATTAGAGAAAACCCCCAGCCGTTTTATTCCCCTTGGTGATGGTCAATTTTTGGCTTTAACTCAAGCTTTTCGGAAACGCCTCGACGAATTACGGATGTTTTCGGAAAAACATAGTAAAGGTATTCGTTTTCATCCATTAGCAACATTAGGGTTAGAAGATTTTGTCGATGAGGTAGGTAAGGTAAAAGCAGATAAACACTGGAAAACACATATCCAGCGTCTTAAGGAGGTGCAAAACCTCCAGCCGGAACTGCCATCTACCCTTCAAGCAGAACTACGTGACTACCAGATGGAAGGTTTTTGTTGGCTGGCGCGGCTAGCACATTGGGGTGTGGGTGCTTGTTTAGCAGACCAAATGGGACTCGGTAAGACCTTGCAAGCATTGGCGGTCATTCTCAGAAATGCCCATGAAGGGCCAACCCTAATTATTGCCCCCACTTCCGTATGTATGAATTGGGTGAGTGAAGCGCAGAAATTTGCCCCAACTCTGAATATTATTCAATTTTCTGGTGCTAACCGCCAAAAATTATTAGATGGTTTACAACCATTAGATATGTTGGTATGCAGTTATGGTTTATTACAGCAGGAAGAAGTAGCGCAAATGCTTGCTCAGATACAGTGGCAAACTATTGTCTTAGATGAAGCCCAAGCGATTAAAAATATGACTACTAAGCGTTCTCAGGCAGCGATGAACCTAAAATCTAATTTTAAGTTGCTGACTACTGGGACTCCCATTGAGAATCACCTGGGTGAGTTATGGAATTTGTTCCGCTTTATTAATCCTGGGTTATTGGGTTCTTTTGAAAGCTTCAATCAACGCTTTGCTACCCCCATTGAAAAATATCAAGATAAACTTGCACGTAATAAACTCAAAAAACTGATTCAACCATTTCTATTGCGGCGGACAAAAAATCAAGTATTAGAAGAGTTACCATCTCGTACCGAAATTCTCCTTCATGTAGAGTTAAGTCGAGAAGAAAAGGCATTCTATGAAGCATTGCGCCGTCAAGCAATATCTAAACTTACCGAAAGTGATGCAGAAGCAGGCAAGAAACATTTGCAGGTTTTAGCTGAGATTATGAAACTGCGTCGTGCTTGCTGTAATCCTAGTTTAGTGATGCCTGGTACTGAATTACCCAGTTCTAAGTTGCAACTTTTTGGTGAGGTGCTGGGTGAACTGCTGGAAAATCGTCATAAAGCGTTAGTGTTTAGTCAGTTTGTTGACCATTTGCACATCATCCGCGATTATCTCGAACAGCAAGGTATTAATTATCAATATCTAGATGGCAGTACTTCAGTGGCAGAGCGCAAAAAACGGGTCGATGCGTTCCAAGCTGGTTCAGGGGATGTCTTTCTGATTAGTCTCAAAGCAGGGGGAACAGGACTTAATCTAACTGCGGCTGATTATGTGATTCATACAGATCCTTGGTGGAATCCCGCAGTGGAAGACCAAGCCTCAGACCGCGCCCATCGCATTGGGCAACAACGCCCGGTGACAATTTATCGCCTGGTAGCAAAGGATACTATCGAAGAGAAAATTGTGGAATTGCATCACCACAAGCGAGATTTGGCAGATAGCCTGCTGGAAGGTACTGAGATGAGTGGCAAGATATCAACGGAAGCCTTGCTACAGTTAATTAGTGAAAGTTAGCTATTAAGTAAGTTGGTACAATAAAATCAAACTAAACCTCATCTATGTTGAAACCTAGAGTTTTTTAAAAGATATAAAGATATATTGATGTAGCGACTGTCTTAAAAGTCAAGCGATCGTTAACAAAAAAACGTGGGTTGGAGCATTGACGCAACAGAGGAACGCTGCGCTAGATTCGGCGGTGTCTGGTACAGC
>NZ_JACJSF010000139.1 GCF_014698035.1 Desmonostoc muscorum FACHB-395 | reverse complement strand
GGGCAAAAACCTGTTTGCCGCTTAGAACCAATTCACTGCTTTGGGCTAACGGCTGGCAAGATCCGCGCCTATACAGATCAGGTGTTGCAGGCGTTTGCCAGACAATATGGTGTTTCACTATATCAATATAAGGAGCTGTTCGAGATTGCACCAACACATTGTCCAGTGCGTCCTTGTCCCCTGCACCCTGACTGATCGTCATACAAGCGATCGCTCCAGCCTCACTCACATTTATACTTCCCAAGATTCCAGTTTTGACCCTTCCGCGTCCTCCAGCCCGGCATGACGCATGAGAGAGCTGTTTAAGATTATGTATTTACGTATTTGAGTCAAATGATTTTAGATAAGCAATCTTCTGCTTCCTTCCTTAACAAATGACAACGAGTCATTGCAGTAATATTGGACAATCCCTGTTGGAGAAGGTCTTGGCTAATCACTTGACGGTCAAGCATCAACTTAAATAACAAGCTTAATGAGTAATGTTTTATACGCTTTATTTTAGCTAATCTTGCTAACTCAGGATTAATTATTAAAAGAATGAATTCACACTTTTGAGCTAAGGCAAATGCATAACCTTCATCCTGGCATAGAGTTGTGTGACTTCGACAGTACTGAATTGCAAAAGTTGCCATTTCTGGTTCAAGTGATTGAATTTGTAAACCTAGCTTCAGTAATTTTTGTCCGTCGTAATCTTTTAATTCACGCTCATAAAGAAAATCAGTGACATTGACTTCAATAGGTAAGTTGAACAGTGGTTCAAGAAACCCTACTCGCTGTAGCGTTATCAATATTGAAGGATTTGATATCAACAATCGCATCACATTCTAGTTAAAAAATAAGTGTTTTCAAGAAATAAAATTTCACATATTAAACTCTTAATTTTACGAAAGGAGATATTTTTATAACAACTATTTTAGTAACATAGACGTAAAGTTACTTAGGCTGATCAGAATTTGGAACAGATTCTTTTTGAGCAGAATCCATTCTGGCTATCAAATCACACACTGATAAACCTAACAGTTCTGCTGCTTTTGCTTCAGAAATAGCATTTTCTGCTAAAGCCCTAAAACAAAGCCGTTCAAAGCGGTGTGCTTCTTCTTTAGGAACTGGAAATGGTTCATAGGGAGGAGTCCGCCACCCTCTTCGCCCAAATTCAGCAAATAAACTTTGAAAAGTTGAATTATCAATAATTTCTAAATCTTTACATCGGTAAGTTAATGCTTGCATACTAACTCCTAGCAATTGCTTTAACTGAGCAAGCTCTGCAATTGTTAAGCGACTACGACGCTTTCCAATTTCAAGCCATAAAATTGAAGCTGGCATGAGAAATGCACCTGCAACTCGATGAGCAACTTTCTCTACATCAAGGTCAGGGGAAGTAATGAGTAGCATGTGCCCAAGTTCATGCATCAATGTAAAGCGTTGTCGTTCACCATTATCGTCTGCATTAATCACAATTACTGGCACTTGGTTACGGTTACGGCGTTTTACCCAACAGGTTAATCCTGAAACATTGTTGTTTAGGGATAGAGACAAAATTTTAATACCTTGAGATTCAAGAAACTCAGCCAAATTAAGAATCGGGTCAGTCCCTAATTGCCAATGAATACGCAGACGTTCAGCCACAAACTCGGCATCCCTAAGTGAATTTACAGGGAACGGAGCTTCACGAGGTGGGGCCCATTCTGTATTTGGGGTATAAATAATCTCTTCAATTTCTAAATACCGTTCAACGCGGCTTAGAACAGCCCCTACAACGTGAGTCTCCTCTCTCTTACTGGTAATTTTTTTCTTCCTAAATTCTAAACCTTCGAGTTCTAGATCACTTTGCCCCAGTAAATATATCTCAGAAACTCCTAGTGCCTTAGCAAGAGCTATTAGTGTTGTCGAGTTCGGCATCATCTCGTCCCGTTCGTACTTTCCAATTGCCTGGGCAGAAACTAAATTTCCAATTTTTGATTCTAGCTCTCGTAATGACAAGCCACTTCCTTGTCTTGCTAGTTTTAATCTTTTGCCAATCATAATTTATCCGTAATTATACTAGTTTACAAATCAAGGCTTTATAAATTAGTTTGTAAACACGTTTTCTAAATTATCCAATAAGTTTTTTGGGTACTCTTGTAAACAAGAGGGCGTACTGTGATCCAACTTAATTTACCTCAAGGAAGTTTTATATTCACAGATCGTTATTAATAGAAACTTTTGCTCCATTGAATTAACTAATGTAAGAGGAAGTAAATGAACAGTCCACAAGAAAACAAACATGAGGATAAAGGACACAACAAAGACTTCACAATTGTTGTGAATGCTCGCCAGAAGGTGGTGACAGCAAAAGAGCTGTCATTTACCGAAATTGTGGCATTGGCCTTTGATAATCCTCCAACAGGAGGAAACATCGTTTTCACCCTTACATACAGGAAGGGAGAAGGTAATAAGCCTGAAGGAACATTAGTTGAAGGGGAAACAGTCAAAATTAAGGATGGGATGATATTCAATGTCACAGCAACTGATAAATCGTAGCCCCGATCTCCTGAGAATGCGAAATGAGGGTTATGACATCGAAATTAGGTCTAACTATCTGATAGTCAAAAATGTTCCTTACGTGAACTCCAATAAGGAGATCAAACTTGGAACTCTCGTTTCAGAATTGAGTTTGGCTGGTGATGTAACAGTCACACCCGGTACTCATGTTGCTCATTTTTCGGGAGATCACCCTTGCAATAAGGATGGTTCAGAGATAAACCAGATCAAACACAGCAGCACCCCCCAGCAATTTGCTCAGGATCTCGTAGTCCATCATTCATTTTCGAGCAAGCCGCTTAGTGGTAACTACAAAGACTACTACGAGAAAATGACAACTTACATTGCTATTATTTCCAGTCCTGCTCAATCGCTTGATTCTAGCGTTACAGCAAAGACGTTTCCGCTTATTGAATCTAGGGACGAGGAATCGGTGTTCAATTATATTGATACTGCCTCAAGTCGGGCTGGGATCAATTTACTCAGCAATAAGCTGGAGATGGAAAAGATTGCACTTGTAGGCTTGGGTGGTACAGGATCTTATGTGTTGGATCTGGTTGTCAAGACTCCAGTAAAAGAGATTCATCTTTTCGACGGAGATAAATTTTTACAGCATAACGCATTTAGATCGCCTGGCGCTCCGTCTATTGATGAATTGAGGGCAGGGTTACATAAGGTGTTCTACTATGCGAACCTGTATTCCAAAATGCGTAAAGGTATCTTCCCAAACCCTGTCTATGTTGATGCTTCAAATATTGCTCAGTTGGACAGAATGAACTTTGTGTTCCTTTGTCTTGATAAAGGTGAAGCTAAAAAGCTGATTGTCGAAAAATTAGAGGAGTTTGGTATCCCCTTCATTGACATGGGCATAGGCTTAAATCTAGTTGATAATGCATTGCTTGGCGTTATGAGGGTAACAACCAGCACTATTGAGCAGCGCGATCATGTCAGTGTTAAGAACAGAATCCCTTTTTCAGATGGTGACGATAATAATGAGTATTCTCGGAACATCCAGATTGCTGATCTTAACGCTCTCAATGCTGCTCTGGCTGTCATCAAGTGGAAAAAGCTATGTGGCTTTTACGTAGATTTGGAGAAGGAGCATCACAGTACCTACACTATAGATGGCAATATGTTAACTAACGAGGATCAGCTATGAAACAAAAAATAGTCCTCACACACGAATTCGTTGAATACATTCCTAATGATCTAAAGGATGGAACGATTTATGTGTCGATGGCTTTTGCAACAGTGACCCATAAATGCTGCTGTGGGTGTGGGAACGAGGTTGTTACTCCACTTTCTCCTACAGATTGGAAACTAATCTTTGATGGACAGTCGGTTTCGCTCGATCCATCGATCGGAAACTGGAATTTTGCTTGCCAGTCTCATTACTGGATAAGAGGTAATAGGGTCAAATGGGCATCACAATGGTCGCAAGAAGAGATTAATGCCGGAAGATTTCATGATTCCTTAGCTAAGAGAAAATACCTTAGCAGCACTAAGCCTCTAGATGTTGATGGTGCAATTGCAAGTAGTAAAGAAGTGAGAGCAGGAACAGACGAACCAAAAACGAGCTTTTGGCAGAAACTGAAGAGGTGGTTACTTAGGATAAATGCATCTTAATCCTCTTCTGTCACTCTCCGGGAGCGCGATCGCTAGAAGCCTGATGAGGCAATCAATACAAGCTATACTATTAGAAAAAAATAAGTCTTGTATTTGTTATTAGAAAAGAATTGCGCGATCGCTTGCTATACAAAAGCTCTAGATTTTAGAAAAGGCAAATGTTTTCGGAGAGTGACAGAAGCTGTTTACGGACGCGCTCACTTCCGTTATGGATGGAAGAAACAAGTCAAATCCTCTTCCCTTCTGCCTTCTGCCTCCTGCCTCCTGCATTGTTTCTTAGGAGAGGGTTAACCCTGTTTTATCAAGCTGGGAAAAGCTAACTTTGAAAGCAAAGCCTGTCAGAGCTTAACTTTATATTTTTTGACTGTCAGTTTTAGTTTTTATTAAAAAATAAAAATTCAAAGTTTCAATAGAGCAAGTATACAATCTCATAAGCCACTACAAATCTCAAAACTGACATTCACTTTTTGCTCCAGAAACTTCAAAATAATTTTTCCCAGCGAGATTTACAATAGTTTTCGATCTCTTCGTCAGTTGTCAGTTTACTAGTTGAATTTCCACTCCGCACGAATAAACAGCGTTGCTTTTTCTCACCCTTGGTTTTGACTTCAATGAATACTGGACGAGGTGAAGGTTTTACAATGATACGACATACATCTTTGCGCTCGACTTCGTGGAAGGTGATATCGATTAATGTTGCTAAATCTTTTCCTAGCTCCCGCAGCAATAAATCGTTGATGAGAAATAGTTGATATGCGTCGCGTTTATTTGGTTTGCTGAAGGTTTGATAGTCTAAGTCAAGTCCGATGATTTGTTTATCGTCGGTGACTCCTATTAGTAATGTTCCACCTTTTTCGGTATTGAGGAAAGATGCGACTGTTTTGAGAATTACTTGCTCCATTTCGGGATTTTTTTGGTTTTTATCCACATCCCAACGAGCGGTAGATTTGAATTCTAATGTGGAACTCTCGTCTTTAGTAGTGATAAGTTCCACAATTTCTGCGTCACCTATTAGGGGTGCAAAGTCCCGATATGCTATTAATGCATCTTGCTTGATTTGTTCAGGAACGATGGGGAATGTGGTCAGGATGTATGTAAATTCTGCTTCGGTTAAACCGTAGAGGTGAGCTATAATTCCGTCGAGTTCTGCGCGGAGTTTGGCTCTTTCGCTTTCGTCGGTGACTCCGTTGGCGTGGGAGCCGAGTCCAACTTCTTGGGCTAGTTCGTCAAATTCTGGGTTGGTGCAGATGAGTTGGGACGCACGTTGAACAATTTCGTTGAAGTATTTTTCTCCTTCCGTTATTCTTGGTATTGACAATTGATTTATTAAGCCGATGGTTACATTATTATTAACACGAGTGCGTACTTGAAAATCAAAAATAAATGAACAAAAAACAGCACAGATAAAAACTAACTCTTTTTTTGAATAACTACCAGGGACAGCATAATTAACTGAGTTATCACAAAATGAATTTTTAGGAATTATAGAGCAAATTAAACTTCTGGTGTGTCCTTGTCTTGCGATGCGTCTATGTACAAGTCTGTAATCATCACCATCAAATCTCCCTGTACTAGTTGAACTTATATTTTTCTTGCCAGTAAGCTTAGTTCTACCTTTCAGTGTGTTTATATAATATTTTGGAGAGGCAAAATTGTGTTTGAAATGATGAATCATCCCTCCTTCATAAAGAGGTAAACTTTTAGATGAAGATGAGAATTCAAATAAATCTTTAGTTGCCGATTTATCAAACTCAGTTGTAAACTTTAAATTCCATTTATTTTTAAGCTGTTCACCTATTAGCGGAAATGATGATATGTTTCCTAAAATATCAATTTCTAATTGATTTTTAAATTCTAGCACTGACAATGAATCTGGAGAAAAATTTTTTAACAGTGATACTGGAATTTCTACGTGTTCATCTTTTCGAGTAAGAAATATGCCTATCTCATTTGAATGCACAGCTTCCGTTGGAAGGATTCTAAAAGCAGCATAGAAGGAAGTAGTTCTTTGACCTTTTTCAAAACAAAGTAAACAAAACTTAAAGCTATGATCTACACCTTCAAAAATAAATCTTTCATTAGATAACCCAAATAAAGTATGAATTTTAGTATTAGAAAATAGCATCTCTCTCAGTTTTTTATTGCCTGCATCACTATATACACTGGTAGGTAGTAGAATTCCACATTGTCCACTATCTTTTAGCAAATTAAAGCATTGTTCCAAAAATACCTTAGACAAATTATTTTTACTAGGAACAGTTTTACCATTAATTACAGATGTTTGATTCTTATACTGTTCTGCTTTCTTAAAGTAAGCATTTTGATGAGAAAAACAACTACAATATTTTAACCAAGCTGATCGTGTTTCTGGTTCGCATAAAAGTTCATTACGTTTTTCTATGAATTCAAAGACATCCATCATTTTTTTTGTTCTGACATCACTAAATTCATTAAAAAATTCTTTTTCATTGCTTTGAAAAACTTCCCAAGGTGGATTAGTTATAATCGCATCAAAACCACCCTTTCCTAAAACTTTATTAAAATGATAACCCCAGTGAAAAGGCTTCAACTCAGCAATATCATCAATATTTAAAAGGCGCTTAACTGGCTGACCATTTAACTGAAATTCTTCATATTTAATAGCTAATCGCTTGCTAAATTCATCCAAGAGTAAAACATTTAATTTTTCTTGTGATTTATTATTAAGATCATCAATAGATGCACGTATAGTTAAAAGGTTATTATCTTGAGGTATACCATCATCTAAATTAGTATTTCTCTCTTTTTCAAGAATGAAAGCATATTTTTGATATAGTTCAATCAATTTGTTCTTTTCCTCTAAAATTGACTGATAGGTATAATAAGAACTAGATTGAAATAAACTCAATTGCAAGTCGGGTTTTTCTTGTTTATATCCCCGCGCTTTAGCTTTTGCTGTTAATTGAACTTTATTGAAGACAGTAGGATCGACTTTCATTAATCCAATCAGTGAATTACCAGCCATAATATTAAAATCAATATTAGGCAAAGGTTCTAATTGATTCACATCATGAGCGGAAGATACCAAAGCTAAGAATAAGCGAAGTTTAGCAATTTCTGTTGCTTCCTCCATGATATCAACACCATAGAGATTATCAGTAACAATCCGTTTTTTTAAGTAGTAAGATATAGATTTATGTTTGTCTCTAATATCTTGAACTTGTTTCTTTAAACTTGCGTCTCCTATTACATCAATCATCCCAATTACTGCACCATAAACTAGGATGAGTGTTTTCATTGCAGCAACAAGAAATGCACCTGAACCACAAGCAGGGTCAAGAATTGATAAGTTTGGTAGAATATCATTAATTAATAAACGGCAGATATTTGTATCTAACCTTAATATCAGTTCGTTGTAATCTTCAAAAGACTTATACTTGTCGGATAAAGAATCATTAACGCGGTCTAAAATAAGTTTATGGATTGTTCTATCGCAAAGATATTCGGTGATTTGCGGACGAGTATAATAAGCTCCAAATGCCTTTTGGTTAATGTACTTTTCAAAAATATATCCTAAAACATCAGGAGATATTTCATCATCTTTGCCTTCTGGCGTATCGTCCAAGTTCCAAGAATATTTTGCAAATAACTCTAAAATTTTTTCAAATGCTAGATCAGGAATTATAATATTATTTTCTTGTTCAATACGATGTTCAAGGAATAGCCCCCCATTGAGGTATTTAATAATACCAACCACCTTTTCAACTGAGGAATCACGGTCTTTTTCTGGTGTAGCGAAACTGTCAAAAAATAAGATTTTTAGAAAACTATTATGAAAGAGATTATCGCCTCTATTTTGACTTTTTTCGAGCCGATTCTGTAAATAATTCAAATCTCCATTATCTAGAAAACCCTTACGCTGGAGAAAATAAACAAACATCATTCGATTAAGAATCACAGAGGCATACCAACGTTTATCAGCCTCGTTACTAATGCCTTTAATATAGTGTAAAAACTGCTTATGCTCCTCTTGAAATTCTTTATAAAATTTCTTGGTTACAGGTTCGACATCAAATGCCTCTTGAAGACGATGTGCAATTTCTACAACCGAAAGATTATCATCTTCGAGTTCGGTAATATCAATAACTAAAGAACCGAGCTTACTTAAAAATAAGTCTCCTGGTTGACCCTTGACGTACAAAGGCTCACGAATATAACTTTTATTTTCTTCTCGCTTCACCCAATACCAGAGACTTCGAGTACGCTGACCATCAATAAATATCAACAAATTTTCAGCGATTAAATTAGTAACTTCTTTGTGAATTGCAGCCCGACTTTTTGCATCAGGAATAGTACCATCTGCTGCTGTAACTTCAAAAATAGCTACACCAGAACTCTCAGCTATTCGTTGGTATTGGTAAAACTCAGTCCCCTCCTCAATTTGCAAGGTTACAGCTTTTTTCTGCGAAGAATCTGACCAACCCAATTCTTGGATGAACAAATCCTGAAATTGAAATTTATGTAATAATTCGCGTGTTCGTTGGAAATTTAGCGTCATTATATACTACCCTTGCAGATAAAAATAGAATTTTGTGTAGTAAAAAACGAGCATAAAAAATATGCCCATAGACCAAAATCTTGGGGCTATAACCCTTAATAAATAAGGATTTATTTATAAAACCGTTATAATACTGCTATTGTGATAACCTTTTTAGTTACAGAAAGGCTCAGTGTTGATACTGGTGAATGGCAATTTTATAAGTGGCTATATACTGTCAGTAATAGTATAGGTTAAGTATAAAATCTAGTTAAACAAAATACTTTTTGACTAAATCTCAGCCTAGAAACCCAATAATAGCTTAAAAGCTTATCTAGTAAGACTTTAGAGAACTATAAGTAATTACTTAAGAAAAGCTAAAAATGGCTTACGTATCACTGAAATAAAATATAAAATTAATACGCACAAAATGTATAGTTTTATCAACTAGCAGAAACGCGAAAACGTAGAATATGTGCTTGCTTAGGGTTATATAGGGAATGCGATCACGCTAGAAATTCTTCTGACGCTGGAATGGGGAATGGGCTTGTACAATTCCTAAGTTTGCCCATTTTCAAGCATAATTTTTTTTGTTCCATTGGTGTGAGCTTTTAAATATCCAATATTATTTCTCAAACAATCCTAAAGAACAAATGATTTGAGGTTCCCGTTTCTCAATTTCTTCGCTGACAATACACAAGCGATCATCCATCCGCAAAGCAACTACTAATTCTGCTAATTGCTGACTACTAATACCACTTCTTAATTGCCGATTTAAAGTATCGAGCGCAGACTGCCTTAATGGGTAACGATAAATATCATCAATCGCTTTTAATAGTTCGTCAGTTACAAATAAAGTACCCTTCATCTCCTGTGTATAACTTTTCAATCGTTCATAACTACGGAATCTCGCACCCGATGGTCTACCCAATTGACCACCCATATTTTTTTCTTCCTCAGCCAGTAATTCCGCGCCTTTTTTAACTAAATTGTGATGCTGCTTATCTTTAGCTATTGCTAGTGTATATTCATCACAATATGCCATTTTTAACACAGCTATTTGGGATTGGGTAACACTATTGCCATTGCGATCAACATAAATTAAAGAATCATTTCCTTCAGTAGTTTTCATATACATTAATACTCCCTCTGGTTGCACTACTTGAGGTATATGTTCACGAGTAGAATAAACAACATTGGGCATCTCTTCAATATTTTTTTTAAGCCCAGGATTATTATCAGTTGCTTTTTTCCAAATTTGAAATGCTTCCGATGTTAAGTCAACTTCTGTATCCTCATCTCCATCTAAAATACCCGATTTTTCATTATATAAATCCAAAATTACTTGTACATCATCATCCTCAAAAAATGCCTCATCAGTTCCCACAACTTCGGCATTTTCTTGTAATCTTTGCTTGAGTCTTCCTCGCAAATTAATAATTCGTTCCACACCTTCAGCAGGAAGAAAAGAATAACAGAGAATTTCTTGAGCATTTTGTCCAATTCGATCAACCCGTCCAGCCCTTTGAATTAATCGAATAATTGCCCAAGGTAAATCCCAATTGACAATAATTGCACAATCTTGTAAATTATGACCTTCACTTAAAATATCTGTGGCAATTAATATACGTAATTCATCTGTTGACGATACCCTATGTCGCTGATTATTGCTCACAGGACTAAATCTTCCCGTCAGTTCCGTAGGATATTGCGATCGCCCTGTTACTCCTGCTATCTTGGTAATGTTTTTTGCCTGTAAGTTATCTGTTATGTAGCGTACTGAATCTGCAAATTGTGTAAAAATTAATACTTTCTCATCAGCATGAATTTTTGTTAATAGATTTATTAGGGCTATCAATTTTTCATCTACTTGAGAATTCCATTTACCAATATTTTGTAATATATTAATTAGTGCTTTCGCATCGCCTAATAAATCTTTTTTTAGTTTTTTAATATCAAATAATGACGAACGTAACCACTTAAAACGACGTTGATATCGGGTAGTATATTCCTGATAAATTGACTCTGCTTGTTGTCTAAAAAGTTTTTCTGTTGACCCCATCCCTGCTGGCGAGGTGAGAATTTCTTCTCCGCCTTTTTCTCCCTTCTCTGCTTGCGGAGAATAAGCTAAGGAGTTAAGGTCATCTTCTTCTATTTCTACATCAAATAAACTTGCTATAACCGAATCAGCATCCTCATCATTATTCCTCGTATCTAATAATTCTGCATCTTGAGTACCAATAGGGATATCAAGCTCGTTTTCTAAAGCATATAAATAAATAAAATTCCGTAAAATATGACGTTCAATTGATTGAATAAAAGCAGAACCACTACTTTCTAAGCGTTTAAATAAATTAGTGCGGGAAAAACCCATCAACCTCCGTCCCCCACGAAATAAGCCACTAATTTGGTGCTGTTCTGCATCTGTTGGTGGTTGTTTAGGTTTTGTAACTACATAATTACCCAATCCATAACGGGGTAAATTTAATTGATTAATTACTTCAATTACTGCTTCTGAATAAAGACCAGAATAGGAGTCATTAGGTGTATCTAAAGTAAATTTAATAGTACGTGGTAAACGGTCAGGAAAATAAGAACGTCTACCATCGGAAAACTCTAAATATTTACGTATTCCTTTTTGTTTATCCTGACTCAGGGAAGGAGAACTTTGGTCTGTTTTGGCATAATTATCTTTAATAAACGAACGAGTCCGCCGCACCATATAGCGTTTCATCAATTCTCGCCAATCGTCGGAATGTTCGCTTTTTTCAAAAGCAGCAAGAGACTTAACAGAACATTGATACTTTCTAATAAATTGCAATTCGCCTAACGAACCGCCACCCAATTCATTGATTAAAGCTTCCGGTCTAAAACCCAAATTTTGGTCTTCAGGAACAAATAATCTTAATTGAGAAGAAAGATCAAGATAAGTTTTATTATATGGTGTTGCTGAAAGTAAAATACATTTGCTTTCATTGGCTGCAATATATTCGGCGATCGCCCGATATCTTTTACCCTCTCGATTGCGTAAATTATGACTTTCATCTATTAACACAACCCGATAGCGACGTAATTCTGGTAATAAATTTTGGACTTTACTAATGGGCATCACCTTAGCATAGAGCCGATAAGTATCCACATATTCTTGCCACATCACAGTTAAGTTTTTTGGACAAATAATTAAAGTTTCCAAAAAGCAATCTTCTTGTAATATCTTTGCTAAAGCTGTTCCGACTAATGTTTTACCAAGCCCCACTACATCGCCGACAATTACCCCACCACGGCGAGTTACATGACGTGCTGCTAGCTGTACGGCGGCTTTTTGAAAATCAAACAAATTATTAAATTCGCGGGGAATTCGGAATTCGGAAATTCCGGCGATCGCTTCATGTGATAAATGATAAGCAATCTTCAAATAAATATGATATGGGGGAATCAATTCTTCCCTTGCCCAACTATTATCAATTATTTCTGCAAGCTCTTTAGAAATATCGATACAGCCGTAATCTTTCCAACGGTCTTCAAACCACTTTTGCAGTTTATTCGTTGCATCATGGTCTAAAATATCAACATTTAATTCCCCTTGTTTTCTCAAACCCGCCAAAGTCAAATTACTACTACCTAAAAATCCAACTATCGGACTATTGGGGTCGTTCCGATGAACCAGGTATAACTTAGCGTGGAGAGGATGCGCTAAAAATAATTTAATAATTAATTTCTTTGTTTTTAATTGACGGCTTAAGCGACGTAACCCCCTTTCATGATCATCTGTTGGCGCACCAATGGTAAGCTGTTGGCGAAACTCCGCCGCTATCTTTTTTTTGAGACGAATAATAGTGCTATTATCAAGCCTGCCCTCCCCAGTACCCAACGTAAATGCTGTATGCACTTCATCGCTGGGTAAGCCCTGCATCCCTACCAACAACCGACAACAAGAAGTTTCTCCACCTACATACTGTTCGATTAAATCATCAAGCTTGCGCCAACCTCTGAGGTTAAAATAACCTACGCAAAAGTCAGCCCGGTAAGATACTTTAAGGGTATC
Source organism: Desmonostoc muscorum FACHB-395 (assembly GCF_014698035.1). Classification (GTDB taxonomy): domain Bacteria; phylum Cyanobacteriota; class Cyanobacteriia; order Cyanobacteriales; family Nostocaceae; genus Nostoc; species Nostoc muscorum_A. The sequence goes on along the minus strand of NZ_JACJSF010000139.1, from coordinate 1,324 downwards.
CCGCAAAATTGGTAGCAGTTGCAAGTCGATGTTGTCAAATATGCGTGGCATGATTTCATACTCTGTCGGAAATTTTTAGTGGCTTAATGGTAGTGTTTTATGAGTATAAGCCCTGGGAATTGTTTGTACCAATAGTTGAAATTCGCATTTGCTATTCATTCCACTTTATCAATGCCCCATCAACAATCACAATCCCCCACTGCGGAAACTTCGCTAGCAACTTCTTGATCACAATCTGCAAAGCAGGATCATCATTCCAGCACTCTTGCAAGAAGTCAAAACCTGGATTCTGCCCCGAATTCGTCGCAACCTTTAGTTTCTGCATACGCCCCGGTCGTGCATTTGCCCTTGCAACAATTGCCTCATGCGACCACTTTTCGGCACTGGTGGCAGGCACGGCGGAACTTTCACTCTCATCAACTGCTTTGATTTCTACACCCGAAACTTGATTTTCTCCTGACAACGAAGCAGATTCACCTTGTTCTACTTGCCCCTGTGTTTGATTAGCGTTCGCAGAATTTAAAGATTTTTCATTTTGTGCAACAGGCGCGGCGGAACAAGTACCTTCATGACAGCCTTTCGCTTCAGCACCACAGTCCTGGTTTTCAGCTAGCAACGAAACGGGATTACTTTGTGCAGCATCCACAAGCGCCAGCGATGTACAGTCATTCGCCGTAGGCGAGTCTTCAAGTTCTGACACGCTTTCAACAGTCTGAGGCGACGCGCCCCCCAAGGGCGCGTGAGCCGTCTCCTCCTCACGCGAATTTTCTGTAAGCGTGTTAGAGACACTCCTCACAATCTCTTTTGAAGAGTTTGTGAGGAGTTTCTGACCAGTTCGTGAGGGTTCCAGGAACCCTTGCTCTGACTGGTCTTTACCTAAAATAGATGCTTTGTACGAAGCACGCATTTCTTCAGAGCCAGCATCTATCTCTAAGTCCCCAGCATTTGATTCTCGTTTTTCAGAATTTGGTTCTTGTTTTAGAGAATTTGGTTGCTGATTAAGAGAATTAGCTTTCTCCCAAAACTCCTTCATCCGACTGCCATGTAAATTCTTCACCATCCAACTAGCTGTTTCTCGACCATCCTGAATTGACTTATCTGGCTTGAAAATGAATAGCCCATTGTCAGAGAGAATTTTCTTTGCAGAGATAAAAGTACTGTAACCCATCCCAGTAGAAAGGGGTATCCACCGAGAACCGTAGGGGTCAGCCGTCCAGCAGGTAGAGTCGATGGGAGGTATTATCCTCCGCACCTCTCTTTTAAATCTGTACGTGCGTATTTCTACGCATACAGCTTCCGATATTCTTAGGGGTTGACTCTATAG